>CACFYN010000038.1 GCA_902570525.1 uncultured Pelagibacteraceae bacterium | reverse complement strand
TTAAAAAAAAAATTCAACAATATTTATGCTTATGACGAATTTTGTGATTATTTTAATTGTAAAAAATATAATATAATTCAAAAGTTAAGTGGGGATATTAAATATGACCTAGTAGTATTTTTAGTCAATCATAAAACAAACAAACATCTACATAAAAAAATAAAAGCAAAAAATATTAAGATTTACGATCCATTTAATTTTTATTCATAATAACAATTTTTATTGATTTTAGTTTAAACCAAGAAAAAAAGTTTTTTTGGACTAATTACATTGACTAAGAATAGCCACTTAAAGCTTAAGTTAAAAGAGATAAAATAGTGTTTATAAGAATTTTAAGAAATTTATATAGCATGTCCTTATTATAAATGTTACTTTAGATTATTAATAATGATGAATAAAAGAAATTTTTTAAAAACCATAATTTCATTATTAGGAATAGTATATTTATCACCAGTTTTCTCTCATAAAAGATATTTAGAAAAAAAAATAATAAAGAAAAAAAAATATTCAAAAATTTGGTTCCTACATATAGATGATTTTAAATGATTTAGAGGATTTAAAGCAAAATAATTATGTAGTTATTATAGGCAGTGGCCCTGCGGGTATCTCTGTTGCTCTACAACTTGAAAAAAAAGGAATAAGTTCTGTAATAATTGAGGCTGGAGATATTGATTTTAAAGAAAAATCTCAATCTTTGTATGATGGAACTATTATCGGAGAAAGTTACCCTGATCTTAAAATTTCAAGGTTAAGACAATTTGGTGGAACATCGGGTCATTGGGGTGGAAATTGTGTAGAGATGGATAATTATGATTTTGAAAGGTGGCCTATAAAAAAAATTGATCTGGAGCCGTACAAAAAAACCGCTTACGATATATTAAATATAAAGGGAAATTTTTACAAAAAAAGTTTCAACGAAGATTTAGATGTATTTAACCTTAATTGGTCAAATGTAAGATTTAAAGATAAATACTATCAAAAAATTAAGGACTCAAAAAAAATAACGCTCATTCTGAATTGTCCACTTTTGATGCTGAGTGGAAAAGATGGTGTAGTAGAGTATGCTACTGTAAAAAAAAAGAACAAGAGAAAGATTAAAGCAAAATATTTTATTTTAGCAGCGGGTGGTATAGAAAATTCTAGATTACTATTATGGATCAGAAAACAAAATGAAAATTTATTAGACAACAAATTGCCTATTGGAAAATTTTGGATGGATCATCCATATCACTCTGTTGCTAATGGTATTCTTTTTAATGAGAAATTTCATAATTATTTGAAAAAATCAGAAATTGAAAAATTTTTTGATACTAATTGTGAGAATTCATTTTTTTTATCTCCAAATAAAAATTTTTTGAAAAAATTCGACCTATTAAATACATCAATAAATATTGGAATAAAACAATTAGATAAAAATTATAAAAAAGATTTTCTCTATAAGTTAAAATGTATGGCACCAAATATAATAAAAAAAAAACTGTTATTTAACGAATCATCAAAAAATTATGAATTCAATATAAGTCTTCTAAAAGAACAAAAACCTTCTGAAAACAATTCAATCTCGCTTAGTAATGTTAAAGATGAACTTGGTATACCTAAACCTATACTGCATTGGACAAGATCAGAAAATGTGAGAAAATCGTCAAAAATAATCATAGAAAATTTTGCTAATTTTTTAGTATCAAATGATATTGGTAGGATTGCTGTTGATGAATTTTTATACAATAATCAAACTTACGAACATAAAAATGGTTATCATCATCTTGGGGGAACGCGTATGGGATTAAATAAAAATGATTCTGTTGTAGACAAAAATTGTAAAATACATGATACAAAAAACCTATTTGTTGCAGGAAGTTCTGTTTTTACAACTGCGGGTCACGCTTATCCCACTTTAACTATAACTCAAATTTCAACTAGATTAGGAGATTATATTTCCAATATTTAAAATTAATTTTTTTAATGTAAGATATTAAGTTAAAAATTTATTTTTCTGAATTTAAACTCATATCTATCAA
>CACFYN010000037.1 GCA_902570525.1 uncultured Pelagibacteraceae bacterium | reverse complement strand
AAAGAAATTAATTGAATGTGCCAATTTTAGATAAATTTAAAGTAACATGAAACTTTTTTTACAAAAAACAAATATCATAAATCTTCTATTATTGCTATTTTCAACGATACTATCTTTACTTTTGATAGAATTTTTATTATCAGCATTCCTTTCTTACAAGAAAGATATTTATCAAATTACTTATCAAAAGGTCCTTTTAGAATACCTAAAAAAAAATAATATTTTATTTGATACAAGAACCAAATTCGAAATATATCAAAGCTTAAAAAATAAAAAAAGTTATTTTCCAAGTGTAAGATCTTCGATAAAATTTGATAACCTTATAAATTTATCGAATATTTCTAATTCAAACATTATTCATTGTAATGAAACAGGAACTTACGATATTTTCAAAAGTGATAAATTTGGATTTAGAAATGATAATATTTTTTGGGAACAAAACAATCTAGATATGGTTTTTCTAGGAGATTCTTATACAGCAGGCGCATGTGTTAAAACACATCAAAATATTGCTGGGAATTTAATAAAAAATCATGATTATAATGTAATAAATCTAGGGATATCAGGATCAGGTCCACTGGATCAACTTGCAATATTTAGAGAGTATGCAAAAAATTTATTTCCAAAATTTTTTATATTAGTATTTTATGAAGGAAATGATTTTGAGTCATTAAATTTAAAACGATCGCAAAATGAGCCACTGTTTAAATATTTAAACGATCAAAATTTCTCTTTAAATTTGCCTCAAAAACAAAATTTAGTAGATAAACATCTTAAAAATTATATTTCAATCAAAGAAAAAGAAGCAGAAAATTCAAACATTTCAAACAACAAAAAAAATAAAAATCTCTTGAGTTATTTTTCTTTAAATAATGTGCTCAAATTAAATACAATCAGATCATTATTATCTGAGCTTTTAATAGATAGATTTCCTTCGTTAGTTGAAATTAGATTATTTACTAACAATGCAACAAAAAAAAAATTATTTTACAAGTTTATCAAAATTTTAAATTACGAAGTGCAAAAAAAAAATTCTGAGCTAATATTAGTTTATATGCCATCCGTACAAAGATATGGAGTGAATTATAATAAAGCATCTAGTTTAAAATTAAATAAGCTAAACTATATTCATGATACAGTTATTAGAATTTTAAAAAAAGAAAATATTAGCTATGTAGACTTAAGAAATGATATATTCGAAAAAGATAATTTTTTAAATGATGAATTGTTTCCATTAAGTTTACCAGGTTATGGTCACTTATCTAGCAAAGGCTATTTTGAAATTTCAGAGACTATAAATAAGCATTTAAATCAACTTAAAAATTAAATTTACAACTTAAGATAACATTTAATAGAAGATTAAGAATTTGATAAAAAAAATTAAAAGAGAAAAAAATTATTTTGAGAATATTCAAGGTTTAAGAGCATTAGCAATTATCCTTGTTTTTGCCTATCATTTAGATTATTCATTTTTTCAGGGCGGGTACTTAGGCGTAGATATTTTTTTTGTTATAAGTGGTTTTGTCATATCTTTAAACATTAGTAATTTAATCTTTTATTTAATGATTAAAAACTTCACCATCTATTCTTTTTAATTCTTGAATACCTTTTTCTGTTTTTATGTTAATTCTGCTTAAAAAACCGTAAGACTCCAAAGTTATAATTAAACACTCTCTTGGAATCTGAGAAGTTTTAAAATTTGAGTGAATACCATGTGTATCAAATATAATAATGTCACCTGTATCACCAAATATTTTTTCAAATTTCAGTTTGCTTTTTGGAAAACGAGTTTCCTGATAATTCTTCCAGGTTTTTATTTTTTTATGGCTACCCTTAGAATAGTATAATGGATGAGTTTCATGATTTTTTTTTGACATCCAAATATAAATCTTAAGTCTATTCATTTTGCTGTCATGGTGAGGCTGCCATGAGCTATCATTTGATATTTTTTTTCCTAAATAATTATAAACATTGCTATATGTTATTAAATTTTTTCCAAGATATTCTTTACATATTTCAAATACTTTTAATTTTGAAAGGATTAAAAAAATTCTTTCTTTTTCTTCTGGACTTAAAC
>CACFYN010000036.1 GCA_902570525.1 uncultured Pelagibacteraceae bacterium | reverse complement strand
TCAGATAGAAATTCACATTTTCTAAAGCTCTTTTCGTAAAGATTGAATTTCATATTTGGTTTTTTAATCTTCATAATTATTGCTAGAACTATACCAGGTAACCCAGATCCAGACCCTATATCTGTGCATATATCGTAATTTTCATCAATAAAATCAATGATTTGTGCACAGTCTACTATATGCCTTTTTCTTATATCTTTTTCTGTAGATTTACTAATAAGGTTAATTTTACTGTTTCCTCTCTTTAATAAATCACAGTAAGCCTCAAACTCTGGAAATGTTTCACGTGAAACATTTAGAGGCTCAAGATTTTTATATTCTAATATATTCGAATCAATCAAGCTATGTTCTTAATAGACTTTCTTTTAACATGAGACAACAAAATATATGCTGCGGCTGGAGTTATCCCATCTATTCTTAAGGCTTGACCCATTGTTTTTGGTCTAATTTTCTTAAATTTAGACTTAACTTCATTAGATAAACCGCTCAAAATGTCATAATTAACACTTTCAGGAATTTTAAGGTTCTCATCTTTCTTAAAGGCTAATATGTCTGCAGATTGTTTAGTTAAATAACCCCTATAATGAGCCTTAATCTCTAACTGTTCATCAATTTCCTTTGATTTATAAGGTATATCAGGCCAGATTTCTCTTATTTTACTCATTTTTACGTCTTTTTGACTAAGTATTTGCTCTGCACTCCTCTTAATTCCATCTTTAGCAATATTAACCCCAAATTTAGCAACTTTTGAGGGAGAAATATTTAAATTTTCCATCAATTTCGTTAATTTATTTAAATCTTTGAATTTTTCGTTGTAGATTTCAGCTCTCTGGTTCGTTATTAGACCTATATTTATACCCTTTTGAGTAAGCCTCAAGTCAGCGTTATCAGCTCTAAGACTTAATCTATACTCTGCCCTTGATGTAAACATTCTGTAAGGTTCAGCCACACCTTTCGTAACTAGATCATCTATCATAACGCCTATGTAAGCATCCGATCTATCCAAAATGAATGGCTCCAACTTTTTTATAGATTGAGCTGCGTTTATTCCAGCTATAAGACCTTGTGCAGCTGCCTCCTCATATCCTGTAGTACCGTTTATCTGTCCGGCTAAGTAAAGGTTTTTAATTTTTTTTGTTTCCAAAGTTAAAAAAAGTTCTCTTGGATCAACATAATCGTACTCAATTGCGTACCCCGGTCTTAGAATTTTGACATCTTCTAAACCATTGATATTACTGCATATTTCAGCTTGAATTTCAGATGGAAGTGAGGTTGAGATTCCATTTGGGTAAATTGTGTTATCGTTTAGTCCTTCAGGTTCAAGAAAGATTTGGTGCCGTTTTTTTTCAGAGAACTTGTAGACTTTATCCTCTATGGATGGACAGTACCTTGGGCCAATTCCTTTTATACTGCCAGAGTACATTGCACTTAATTTAATATTTTTAGAAATGATTTTATGCACCTTTTCGTTAGTGTAAGTCATCTTGCAAGAAACTTGTTCATTAATGTTGTTTTTAGTTAAAAATGAAAAAAAATATGGTTCAGAGTCAGCATGCTGTTCCTCCAAATTCTCAAAATTTATTGTTCTACTATCTAGTCTTGGAGGCGTTCCTGTTTTAAGTCTTCCTATTGCAAAATTAAATTTTTCTAATTGTTCACTTAAGCCCGTCGTGGGTTTTTCATTAAATCTACCAGCTGGTGTCTTCTCTTCACCAATGTGTATTAGACCATTTAAAAATGTACCAGTGGTAAGTATAAGCTTGCTACAAGAAATTTTCTTTCCAGACTGCGTAACAAAACCATTTACAGAGTTTTTTGCAAATAAAAACTTAATTACAGGATCAGAAAAAACGCTTAAATTACAATAGTTTAGAAGTTTTTTTTGCATGTATTTTTTGTATAAAGATCTATCACTTTGAGTTCTTGGACCTCTAACAGCTGGCCCTCTACTTCTATTTAATAGTTTAAACTGTATTCCGGACTTATCCGCTACGTCACCCATTACACCATCTAGGGCGTCTATCTCTCTAACCAAATGACCTTTACCAAGTCCACCTATTGCAGGATTACATGACATTTCACCTATAGTTTCTATTTTGTGAGTA
>CACFYN010000035.1 GCA_902570525.1 uncultured Pelagibacteraceae bacterium | reverse complement strand
AATAATCAAAAAATTCTTGATCCAAACTTTTGGAAAGATAAGACATTAGCTCAAAATGTAATTAAAGAAAAAAATTTTCATGAAGATTTAGTTAAATCTTTCGAAAATTCAAAAAAAGAAATTAAAGATTTGAGCGATTTATATGATCTTGCGATAGATGAAAATAATCAAACTATAATTAAAGAACTAGTAAAAAATTGTAATGAATTACAAATAAAATCTAAAAAAAATGAAATTAAATGTTTCTTATCAAACGAGAGTGATATTTTAGATTGTTATATTGAAATTCATGCTGGTGCAGGTGGGACTGAAAGCCAAGATTGGGCTGAGATGTTAAAAAGAATGTATTTAAAGTGGGCACAAAACAAAAAATATAAATCTTTAATAATAAGTGAACATAAAGGAGACGAAGCAGGTATAAAATCAACAACATTTCAAATTCATGGGGAATATTTATATGGGTGGCTTAAATCTGAGTCTGGTATTCATAGATTAGTAAGAGTCTCACCGTTTGACTCCGGTGCTAGACGTCATACAAGTTTTGCAAGTGTTTGGGTATACCCAATTATAGACGACAGTATTGAGATTGACATTAAAGAAAAAGATTTGAGAATTGATACATATAGATCAAGCGGTGCAGGAGGACAACACGTTAATACCACTGATAGCGCTGTCAGAATTACTCATTTACCAACTAAAATTGTAGTTCAATGTCAAAATGAAAGATCCCAGCATAAAAACAAAGAAACGTGTATGAGGATGTTAAAAGCAAGATTATATGATTTCGAATTGAAAAAAAAAGAAAAAGAAGCTGAAAGTTTAGAAAGTGAGAAAACAGATATTGGCTGGGGGCATCAGATCAGATCATATGTTTTACATCCGTACAGACTTGTTAAAGATAATAGGACAAATTTTGAAAGTTCAGATCCTGATAAAGTATTAGAAGGAGACATCGATTCTTTTTTAGAAAGTTCATTATATAATTAAATGATTAAAAAAATTTTATCCGGATTTTTAATTTTATTCTTAAGTTCAATTTTATATATTAGTTTTTTTGGAATCAATACCGATAAATTTAATCAAAGAATTGAAAAAAAATTTGAAGAGAATTACCCCGGGATAAAAATAAAACTAAATGATATTAAAATTTTACTTAATATTTCAAAAATTTCAGTAGATATCAAAACTGATAAACCTTTAATTTTATCAGGAAAAGAAAAAATAAAATTAAAAAAAATCTCAACTACTTATGATCTTAAATCTTTTTTTAGAAGAGAGTTTGCAATAAAAAATTTGTATTTGGACAGCGAAAAAAATGAGATCAAAGAAATAGTAAAACTCTTAAGATCTTACAAAGACAGCGCACAACTACTTATAGCGGATAAACTAATTCAAAGTGGTAATACTAATATTTCTATAAAATTAAATTTTGATAAGAACGGTAAGTTATTGAATGATAAATATGAAATACTTGCAAATATAAGCAATCTATCAATAGAATTATTTAATAAACAAAAGATAGAAAAAGTTTCAGCTAATATTAAATATTTGCAAAACAGAATTGAAATTATTAATTTCAAATCTCATCTTCAAGAAATACCAATTTATTCAGATAAAATTTTAATTAATAAAAAAAATAAAGATTATTTTGTTGAGGGCAGTTTAAATAACAAAGAAAGCACCATCTCGTCGTCTTTAATAAAAATGGTTCTAAAAAATAATAATTTTACAAATGTTGTTTTATCTTCAAAAAATAATTTTAATTTTACTATTTCAAATAAATTTAAAATATCTGATTTAAAATTTAATTCTATCCTAAACTTAGCAAAAGCTGAATATGAAATTGATAACTCATCAATCAAAAAATACATTCCTGATTTCGATAAAAAAATTATCTTTTTAGATCAAAATATAGACATTAACTATAATAATAAAACACTATTTGAAGGATCTGGAAATTTTCAAACAGGCGGAAAAAAAGATGAAATTAATTATAAATTTGAGATTGCAAAGAACAATACTAAATTTGATTTAAATTTTAGAATTAATCAAATTCCTTTCAAAATAGATTTAATAAATTTTTCTAAAAATGAAAATGAAATTGCAAATATAAAAGTGAAAGGTGAAACAAAAAACAAAAAAATTATTTTGAATAATATTAATTTAAAGAAAAACGATGATAGAATTGACT
>CACFYN010000034.1 GCA_902570525.1 uncultured Pelagibacteraceae bacterium | reverse complement strand
TTCTTGCTGTCACATTGCTTGGGACAATTAGGTTAATATCACAAAATTTTTTTTGCAATCCTCCTTTTTTACCTAAAAAACCTATTGTTTTAATTTTTTTTTTTTTTGCAATCTTAACTGCATTAATTACATTTTCCGAATTTCCTGAAGTTGAAATTGCGACTAAAACATCTCCTGCATTTCCCAAGCTTTCCAAAGGTCTTGAAAATATTTGTTTAAAATTATAATCATTTGCACACGCTGTTAAAGTTGAACTATCTAGAGAAAGAGATATTGCTGGCAAAGATATTCTGTTGATATGAGGCCTCAGTCTAATTAAAAGCTCTGCTGCTAAATGTTGTGCATCTGCGGCTGATCCACCATTTCCACAAAAAAAAATTTTTTTTTTTTTCTTCAAAGCTTTATATATTATTTGTGTTGATCTATACAAATCATCTTGTAAAATTTCTAAATTATTTTTTAATTTTATTGATTGGTTAATAGTATCTTTAAAATCAATAAATTGAGATTTTTTATAATTTTTCATTTATCAAATGAGCCCTTAATTTTTTTGCTATTATCTTTTCTTCCTCATTGACAAATCCTAGTTTTTCTTCTCCAAGTGAAACTAAAATTTTATCCAAAGATTGTGTTAAATCTCTCATACCACTTAATTCTAGAGATGCTGATTGGTCAGAACCGTACATTGTTCTATCCAAAGTAATGTGTCTCTCTAAAGATGAAATTCCAAGGCATACTGCGGCTAAAGAAATTGCAATACCATTTTCGTGACCACTATAACCAATATCGCATTTATATCTATTTTTTAATGAATTAATTGTTAAAAGATTAGCATCATTCGGTTTCATAGGATATGTGGAGACACAATGCATTAGTTCAAAGCTACAATTATGTTTTGTAAAGATTTCAACTGCCTTATCCATGTCTTGAATGGTAGACATTCCTGTTGATATAAATGTATGTTTTCCCTTCATTGCAACTTCCTCCAAAAAAGCTTGGTCAACAATCATGGCAGAAGCAATCTTATTGTATTTGATTTGAAATTTATCAAAAAAAGCTAAACTATTTAGATCCCAAGCAGATCCAAACCATTCAATTTCTAAATCTTTACAATATTCATCAATTATTTTGTAATCTTTTAAATCAAATTCTAATCCCTTTTTTTGAGCCTCTGTAGTTTTCCCCCAAGGACTTTCTCTAGGTGTATTTAATATTTCTTTAGAGTAGACTTTATAAATATCTCTTTTTTGGAATTTTACTGCATCAAAACCAGTATCTTTTGCATTTTTTATTAATTTTTTTGCAATCTTTAAATCCCCATTATGGTTAATACCAATTTCAGCAATTAAATAAGGTTTTTTGATCATGATTTTTATTTAAAGTTATATGGAGTGACAAGTTTTTTACCATTTTTCTTTTTATCAATACTGTTCCATTTCTTAATTTGTTTTTCAATATCAACACCTACATTTTTTGACCAGGTCGATAAAAGCATATTAAAAACTTTACCTCTTTTACCTTTTCCAATTTTAATATTATTTAAAGTAGTAACCGGCAACATACAAAAAAGGTGTTCCAGTCATAAAAGCTTCATCAGCAGAATAAACGTCATAGGGTTCTATATCTTTCTCCTCTTTTTCTAAGTTTAATTGGTCACACAATTGCTCTAAAACATAGTCTCGCGAAATACCTCTTAAAATATGAACACCTCTCGGAGTTATGACTTTTTTATCTTTTATAATAAAAAAATTATCTCCTGAACCTTCGGCAATAAAACCTCTATCATCTAGTAGTAATGCCCAGTTATTTTTGCCTTTGAATAAAGACGCCTCTATATTTGCGTTTAAGTAAAATATTCTGCTCCTATTTTTTATTTTTGGATCCATATACATGGATGGGATAGCTCTTTGGGAAGTTATAACAGCATTAATTCCTGTATTAAAAAGTTTTCCCATGCCTCTAACTGTCCATCTGAGTGGAAAATCAGCAACAATAAAATTTGTATCTTTATGAATATTTTTAATTCCCTTATATATATCTAATAACCCTCTTGAAACATCAATCATCAGTCTATGCTCATCGTCTTTTTTAAAATATTTAGAATTTTTTTTTATTGTATTTTCACAAATTTTTAATATTTGTTTTTTGTTATATTTTACTGGTATTCTTAATATTTTTAATCCAGTTAGCAAACGATCGATATGATCTTCAAGTAAAAATTGCTTATGATTGAAAGACCTGGTCATTTCAAAAACCATGTCACCAAACATTAAAGCAGAGTCATAAATTGAAATTTTCGCGTC
>CACFYN010000033.1 GCA_902570525.1 uncultured Pelagibacteraceae bacterium | reverse complement strand
TTTCAGTTTTAATTTACTACATGAATTATTTTTCGAGCTTGCTCGGACAAAATGAGAGGTTGCCGGAGACTTTTTCAATTTGGTTACCTTTATTAATAATATCATTATTTTGCTCAATTGGTTTAGTTAGAATTAATGAAAAATAAAATGAAAAATTATTTAAAATTATCGATTTTAGTTTTATTCACCATCATAAGCACCAGCTATCAAGGAATTTCAGAAGAATTTATTTTTGAGGGAGAAGAAATAGAAATTCTTAATGAAGGAAAAAAGCTGGTTTCAAAAAAAGGTGTGAAGATAACAACTGATGATAAAACTGAAATAATTGCAGATGAATTTGAATATGACAAAGTTAAAAATGAGTTGCTTTTAAAGGGAAATATATTGATTGAAAATTCAAATGATAAAACTTTAATTAGATCAGATGAAATTAAATATTTCAAAACTTTAGGAAAGATTATTACTTATGGTTATACACAGATAAATATAGATAATAATTACATAATAGATACTAAAGATGCTGTGATATTAAAAAAAGAAGGAACATTAAGTTCATCAAAAAATACTACCATAAAAGATAAATATCAAAATGAATTTAAAACTGAAGAATTTATGTTTTTTATAAGAGACGAGGTTCTAAAAGCAAAAAATGTTGAGCTGGTAGATAATCAAGGAAATATTTCAAAATTAAATAATTTCTTTGGAGATTTAAAAAATGAGGAGTTTCATGGAAAAGACTTAAAATTAAAATTTAACCAAAGCATGTTTGATAATCCAGAAAATGAGCCTAGATTATATGGTAATAAAATTAGTTCTGATAAGAATTTTTCAAAAATTTCTAAAGGAATATTTACAACATGTAAAAGGAGAGAGAAATGTCCTCCTTGGAAAATAAGGGCAGAAGAAGTCGAACATGATAAAAACAAAAAAATAATTAATTATAAAAAAGCTTGGCTTGAAATTTATGATAGACCAGTAGTATACTTTCCTAAGTTTTTTCACCCAGACCCGAGTGTAAAAAGACAATCTGGTTTTTTAATTCCAAGTTTAAATGATTCTGGTAATACAGGTGCTTCATTAAATTTACCATATTTTAAAGTACTGGATATTAATAAAGATTTAACTATTCAACCAAGAATATTTACGAATAACAATTTAATGTTGCAAAGTGAATACAGGCAAGTTGAAAAAAATTTAAACCATATAATGGATGTTGGTATCTTTACATCAATGTTAAATAATAACGAAGAGTCATCTAAATCTCATTTTTTTTCAAATACTGTAATAGACTTCGACAGCACTTTTTTTGAAACATCTGATTTAGAAATAAATATAGAACAAGTTACAAACGATACGTATCTTAAAAAGTTTAAACCTAAGTCTAGCTTGATAGAAAGTGAAAATTTGATGCATTCATTTTTTAGATATTATGGAAGTGAGCAAAATTCTTCATTAGAAGTATCAGTGGAAAGTTACGAGGACTTAACCAAAAATAGTAGTGATAGATATGAATATATTTACCCTAATGTTGAATTTAACAAAGAATTTGGGGAAACTAATTTGCCGGGATCTATAAGCTTAAATTCTAGTTTGTTTCAGAAACAGTTCGATACAAATAAAACCAAACAAAGTTTAATTACAGATATTATCTATACATCAGATACGAGTTTTAATGATAGAGGATTAAGTAGTGATTTTAAATTATTATTTAAAAACCCGAATATAAGAGAAAAAACTGGCTCAAAAAACCAGTCAAGCACAAACACAAAATTACTCACAAAATTAATGTATACTATGAGTTATCCGTTAAAGAAAGAAAGTGAGTTTTACAATAGTTTTTTAAAACCGAAATTATCTTTAAGATACAGTCCGAATAACACAAAAAATTTGTCAAACGAAGATAGAAGACTTGATATTAGTAACATAAGCTCAATTAACAGACTAGGAATAAGCGATGGAGTTGAAGGTGGTCAATCAATAACAACTGGATTAGAATATTCATTAAGAGATAAAACTGGAGAAGAAAAAATTTCCCTAAATTTAAGTCAAGTCTTAAGAGATAAAGCAAATTCAGATTTACCAAAAAATAGCACTTTAAATAATAAATATTCGGATATTATTGGAAACATAAAATTTGATCTATTTGATAACTTAAATTTTGAGTATGACTTCATGGTTGATAACAACTTAGATAAATTGAATTATAATTCAATTGATACTAGTTTAACTGTGAATAATTTTATTACCACATTTCAGTATTTAGAGGAGGATGGTGAGGTCGGAAACAAAAGTTTTATTAGTAATCAAACAAAATATTCTTTTGATGACAATAATAGCTTAAGTTTTGCTACAAGGAGAAATAGAGAATTGAATATGACAGAATTCTATAATCTTGTTTACCAATATGAAAATGACTGTTTAAGAGCTGCAATAGAATATAATAAAAATTTTTACAGTGATAGTGATATTAAACCTGAAGAGGAAATA
>CACFYN010000032.1 GCA_902570525.1 uncultured Pelagibacteraceae bacterium | reverse complement strand
AAAATTAATTCTAAAGATTATAAATATTATTCACTTACTGAAGCTGAAAAAAATGGTTTATTAGGCATATCAAGACTTCCAAAATCACTAAAAGTACTTCTAGAAAATTTACTAAGATTCGAGGATGATTTATCAGTAACACGAAAACAAATTGATTCAGTTAAAAATTGGCTTAGAGAAAAAAAATCTAATACAGAAATAGCATATAGACCTGCAAGAGTTTTATTACAAGACTACACAGGTATACCTGCAGTTGCAGATTTAGCTGCAATGAGAGAGGCCGTAAAAGAAAAAAATAAAGATCCAAAAAAAATAAATCCACTATCCTCAGTCGATTTAGTTATAGACCATTCAGTTCAAGTAGATCAATCGGCTAAATCAGATTCTTTTGAAAAAAATGTAGATATTGAATTTGAGAGAAATGGTGAAAGATATTCTTTTTTAAAATGGGGACAGCAAGCATTCAATAATTTTAGAATTGTTCCTCCCGGGACAGGCATTTGTCATCAAGTAAATCTAGAATATCTATCAAAAGTTGTTTGGAAAGAATCTTACAAAAATGATGATTACTTATTTCCGGATACTCTAGTTGGAACAGATAGTCATACAACAATGGTTAATGGTTTGTCAGTTCTCGGATGGGGTGTCGGAGGTATTGAAGCAGAAGCGGGAATGCTTGGTCAACCAATTTCAATGTTGATACCTGAAGTGATTGGATTTGAGGTAAAAAATAAATTACCAGAGGGAACCACAGCGACTGACCTAGTTTTGACTGTTGTTAAGATGTTAAGAGATAAAGGAGTAGTTGGAAAATTTGTTGAGTTTTTTGGTGATGGATTAAAAAATTTATCACTCGCAGACCGTGCAACCATAGCTAACATGGCACCAGAATACGGAGCCACTTGTGGGTTTTTTCCAGTTGATAACGAAACCTTGAAATATTTAAAATTTTCAGGAAGAGATGAAAATGAAGTTAAAATAGTTGAAGAATATGCAAAAGCACAAGGTCTCTGGGCGAGCGAAGATATAGAATTTACTGATACAATATCACTTGATATGTCAAAAGTGGTTCCAACTATTTCTGGACCAAAAAGACCTCAAGATAAAGTTTTATTAAATGAAGCTTCAGAAAGCTTTAAAAAAGTTTTTAAAGACGCAACAGGTCGAAATGAAAAAAGTAGTTCAAAAGTTGAAAACACAGATTTCAAAATTGAAGATGGGTCAATATTAATCGCTGCAATTACATCATGTACGAATACATCTAATCCAAATGTTTTAATTGGTGCAGGGTTACTTGCTAAAAAAGCCGTTGAACTCGGTCTCAAAACAAAACCATGGGTAAAAACTTCGCTAGCTCCAGGTTCGCAAGTTGTAACAGACTACTTAGAAAAAGCTGGATTAAACAAATACTTAGATATACTTGGTTTTAACTTAGTTGGATATGGTTGCACAACATGCATTGGGAACTCAGGTCCTTTAAATGAAAATATTGTTAAAGCGATAGAAAGTAAAAATTTATACGCAGTTTCTGTTTTATCAGGAAATAGAAACTTTGAAGGAAGAATATCACCACATATTAAAGCGAATTATTTAGCATCACCACCTCTAGTTGTTGCATATGCTTTGGCTGGGCATATGGAAGTTGATCTTTACAAAGACTCTTTAGGAAAAAACAAAGATGGAAAAGATATTTTTCTCAAAGACATTTGGCCTACAAATAAAGAAATTGAGGACACCCTTAATAAATCTTTGAATCCTGACATGTTTATTAAAAGATATTCAAATGTATCATTGGGTCCCACACAATGGCAAAAAATTAAAACAGACAAAACGAGTATTTATAACTGGGATGAAAGTTCTACATATGTCAAAAGACCACCTTTCTTCGACTCTCTTTCAGATAAGCCTGAAGGGTTCAAAGAAATTAAAGATGCGAGACCATTATTAATTTTAGGAGACATGGTTACAACAGACCACATTTCACCAGCTGGATCTATTCAGAAAGATAGTCCAACAGGTGAATATTTCATGAAGCATCAAGTTTTACCTAAAGATTATAACTCATATGGATCAAGAAGAGGAAACCATGAAGTAATGATGAGAGGAACTTTTGCAAATATAAGAATAAGAAATGAGATGGCTCCAGGGACTGAAGGTGGTTTTACAAAACTATATCCCGAGGGTAAAGTCATGCCTATATATGATGCAGTCGTAGAGTATAAAAAAAGAGGCACAGATTTAATAGTAGTTGGTGGTAAAGAATATGGTACAGGCTCATCAAGAGATTGGGCGGCAAAAGGAACAAAACTTTTAGGCATCAAAGCGGTGATTGCTGAAAGTTTTGAAAGAATCCATAGATCAAACTTAATAGGCATGGGTATACTTCCTTTACAATTTATTAACGGAATTGATAGAAAAAAAATTGGTTTAATTGGATCCGAGTTAATCTCTGTGTTAGGAATTGAGGATGGTGTGAACCCTTCAGATAATGTTGAA
>CACFYN010000031.1 GCA_902570525.1 uncultured Pelagibacteraceae bacterium | reverse complement strand
AAGAAAATCAAGCATTACAAAAAAATATCAAAAATTCTAATGATTTATTTGTTGAGCCCATTGATCTTATTGATAACAACATTCCAAACGGAAATAGTATATTTTTATTAGTTTGCAATAAACTGTTTAATATTACAGAGAAAATATCATGGAAAAATAAAATTGATATTCTAAAAAAATCATATCATTCATCAATCAATAATGCCTACTCACAAATGTTTAGCTATATTAAAATTTTAGATATTTGTAATGACAACATTACATTTACTTTTTATGGAAAAGATAAGAATTTTGAGACAATACATAATACTTTGCTTAAAAAGTACTTTGAAAAAGGTACATTTATTCATAAAGATAGTGATGAAAGTTTCATTCTAATTTGTAAAAATCAAACCTGCTCGGAAAAACTTAAATCATTAGAACAAGTGAAAGAATACATAAATGCAAAGTCTATCTAATCAAAAAAAGGGTTCATTATTAGCCTTTATTGGTGTTTTGTTCATCACTCCTGACTCTCTTTTAATAAGATTAAGTAATATAGAAACATGGGGATTATTATTTTACAGAGGTTTTATTCCATTCATTGTAGTGCTATTTGGTTTAATTTTATTTTATAAAACAAATTTTTTTAAAGCTTTAATAAACATTGGATATACAGGAATATTTTATGCAATAAGTTTTTCTGTATGCAACGTTACCTTTATTATTTCAATTCAAAATACAAGTGTAGCCAATACTCTTATAATGGTAGCTATGGCACCTATGTTATCGGCTTTTCTTGGAGCTTTTTTTTTAAAAGAAACTCCAAATAAAGAAACATGGTTTGCTATTATAATAACTTTTTTATCTGTAACATTTATCTTTTATGACTCGGTAAAGTTGGGAAATATTGTGGGTGATATATTTGGCTTCATTACAGCTCTTGGATTAGCAATAAACGCAAATCTTGCAAGATTTGCCAAAGATAGAGATTTAGTTCCTGCGGCTGTAATTGGAAAACTAGGCACAGCAGCTTTTGCATTTGTTTTTGTAAAAAGTTTTAACCTAATTAATACTGATATTATAATAGTTCCATTAATGTGTGTTTTATGTGTTGCTATACCATTTGTTCTAGTAACAATAGCCCCAAGATATATTACAGCTGCTGAAGTTAATTTATTTTTCTTATTAGAAGTAATAATTGGTCCAATATGGGTTTGGATGGTTGTAAATGAAAGGCCAAGCACAGAGACTATAATTGGTGGTATAATAATAATTATCACAATCGCAACACACTCTTTCCTAGTCATAAAAAAAACATAAACTAAAATTAACTACTTGCTTTTTAAATTAAAAAGAATACTCACGCTTAAATGAACAAAATTATAAATAATTCTTGGGCACTATTTTTAGGAATGGGCTTAATAATGCTTGCTCACGGTTATCAAGGTTCTTTGCTAGGTATCAGAGCAGTAAGAGAGGATTTTAGCTTAATATCAACTGGTTTTATGTTATCGGGATATTATATTGGCTATTTTGTGGGCGCAAAAACTATATCTAATTTAGTTTCACGTGTTGGCCATATAAGAGTATTTGCAGCCTTTGCATCTGTTGCATCAGTTGTAATTCTTCTTCATTCAATAATAGTAAACCCTTTTACCTGGTTTATTTTAAGAATAGTCACTGGTTTCAGTATGGTTTCTTTATACACAGTTGCTGAAAGTTGGTTAAACGACAGATCTAGTAACAAAAATAGAGGAAGTGTTCTTTCTATTTATATGATTGTCCTTTATGGATCGATGGCTCTAGGAATGTTTTTTATTAATTTTAGTAAGCCTGAAAACTTTCAACCATTTATTCTAGTATCTCTTATTATGTCGCTATCTCTAATACCTATATTGCTTACAAAAAGAAAACCTCCTACTTTCAAAAGAATTTTGGGAATGAAACTTAGAGACCTATTTGATACTTCTCCTTTTGGAATGGTAAGCTCATTATTAATTGGGTCTACACATTCAGCTTTATTTTCAATGCTAGCAGTTTATGCAGCATCAATGAATTTTAGTATTTTTGAAATATCTATTGTAACCTTCTTGGTTGCAATATCTGGTGCAATTTCGCAATGGCCAATAGGTAAACTATCTGATGCGTTGGACAGAAGATTGGTAATTATTTATTGCACATTTGGATCATCTTTTTTTGCTTTTTGTGCAATATTCGCCTCATCTCAAATATATATGCCTGAAGGTTTAGCAACTCCAAAATATTGGTTTTACTTTTTTGTAATATTATTTTCATTTTGCAGTCTTCCAATGTTTGCTTTGATATTTGCACACACAAACGACTTTATTCCTAAGGAAAAATTTGTTGCTGCTGGAGCTGGTTTACAGTTTGCTTTTGGTTTAGGAGCAATGATAGGTCCATTTTTATGCTCATTTTTTATGGATTTTGTTGGTCCTAACGGTTTTTTTATATATTTAATAATTTTTCACGCATCTATAGGAATTTTTGGAGTTTACAGAATGAAAGTGAGAGCAGTTGTTGATAATCCAGACTCTCAGTTTACTCCGATGCCCCAAACTATTACTCCTTTAGGAATGGAACTAAACCCTGTAACAGAACATATTGATGAACCATACTCAGAAAAAGTTCAAAAAAT
>CACFYN010000030.1 GCA_902570525.1 uncultured Pelagibacteraceae bacterium | reverse complement strand
AATATATTTGAAAATGTGAAAAAAACAGAAACATATAAAAAATTAATTAATAAATTTCCGGATGCAGAATTAATAGAGGTGAAAAAAGATGACTGATTTTTCTAAAATCATTGATAAGGCTAAAGAACTTGAGGAGAAAATGAGAGAAAGCCAAGAGAGAATAAAAAATATTTCAGCCGAGGGATCTTCTGGATCTAACTCGGTTAAAGTAACTTTAAATGGGGAAGGGGAAATGATTAAGATTTTGATTTCTGACGAAATTCTTAAAGAAGATAAATCAATTTTAGAGGATCTAATTTTGGCAGCCCATAATAATGCAAAAGAAAAATTAAAAAGCAAAACAACTGAAGAAATCTCAAAAGCAACGGGAGGTTTTGGAATACCAGGTTTTAAATGGCCATTAACATAAATGCAAAATTTAAACGAAATAGAGGAATTAATTAAAATTATATCAAAACTTCCTGGTCTAGGACCAAAATCAGCAAAACGTATTATACTAAAGTTAATAAATAATAGAGAAGAATTAGTAAAACCAATGGCTAAAGTGTTGGTAGATATTTATAAGAATGTTTCGAGATGTAATATATGTGGAACTTTAAAATCTAAAAATGAATGTCAAAACTGCAAGTCATCAAATAGTAAAAGAAAAAGTATTTGTATTGTAGAGGATATAGCTGATCAATGGAGCATAGAGTCTTCAAATATTTTTGATGGATATTTTCATATTTTGGGTGGAACTCTGGAGTCTGGATCTAATGGTAGAGACAGTTTACTTATTAATTCTTTAATAAAAAGAGTTGAAAAAGAAAAGATCGAGGAAGTTATAATTGCTACGAGTGCTACTGTGGAGGGTCAGACAACGGCGTATTATATAAAAGATTGTTTGAAAGACTTAGATGTAAAAATTTCTAAACTAGGACAAGGATTACCAATTGGTGGAGAGATCGAAAATTCGGACGATGGAACTTTATACACTGCTTTTAAAAACAGATCTGAATTGGGAACAGACTCAGATTGATTTTTTCATTATTCTATTAAAGTGAAGCAAAGGCTCTGTATAGCCAGATGGTTGATTTTTTCCGTGAAAAATTAAATCACATGATGTTTTAAAAGCTATTGATTGATAGTAATTGCTTGCCATTTGTTGATAAGGTGCTTGCCCTTGCATGCTTTTATCTTTCAAATTTTGATTATCTACTACTTTTGCCATTTTTTTCATTATTTCGAGAACTTGTTTTTTACTGCAAATCCCGTGATGTAACCAGTTTGCAATATGCTGACTGCTAATTCTACAAGTTGCCCTGTCTTCCATTAGCCCGATACCATTTATATCAGGAACTTTTGAACAACCAACAGATTGATCAATCCATCTAACTACATAACCAAGTATGCCTTGGGCATTATTTCTAAGTTCTTTTGATATTTGGTCTTTAGACCAATTGTTTTTAAATTTTATAGGTATTTCAAGTAAATCCTCTAATTTCGCATGCTTTCTTTTTTTAAGTTCTTTATGCTTAGAAAATACATCAATCTCATGATAATGAAGTACGTGTAATCCGGCAGCTGTTGGTGAAGGCACCCAAGCACAATTTGCACCAGACTTAGGATGTAAAATTTTTTGATGCATCATATTTTTTAATAGATCCGGCATTGCCCACATACCCTTTCCTATTTGTGCCTTACCTGAAAAACCACAAGATAAGCCAACATCTACATTATTATTCTCATAAGCCAACAACCATTTAGTTGATTTCATATCGTTCTTTAAAACCATTGGTCCCATTTCCATTGATGTATGAATTTCGTCACCGGTTCTATCCAAAAAGCCGGTATTTATAAAACAAACCCTTTTTTTAAGAGTTCTCACACACTCTTTTAAGTTTAAAGTTGTTCTTCTTTCCTCATCCATAATACCAATTTTTACTGTATATTTTTTTAACTTTAAAATCCTTTCCACATTTTCAAAAATAATATTTGTAAAGTTACATTCCTCTGGTCCATGCATTTTTGGTTTCACAATATATATACTATCTTTTCTTGAATTTTTTTTCTTACTAAAATCATGTTTACATGCCGCTGATGTTATAAAAGCATCCAATATGCCTTCTGGACACTCTGAACCATCTTTAAGTAAAATACATGGGTTAGTCATAAGATGTCCAACATTTCTATTTAAAAGCAACGATCTTCCATGTAATTTTATTTTAGAACCATTTTTTGAAATGTAATATCTATCACTATTTAACTTTCTTAAAACTTTTTTTCTATTTTTTGTGAAAGAGGATTTCAAATCTGCTTTCATCAAGCTTAGCCAGTTTTTATAACCCAATACCTTATCCTCTGCATCAACAGCCGCAACGCTATCTTCATGATCACAAATTGTAGTAATAGCAGACTCCAAATAAATATCATGAATTTTAAGTTTGTCTTGATTTCCATCTGGATTGTTAACTTCCATTTTGCCACTTAAGTCAAATAATATATCAATATGTAAATTGTTATTTTTAAATAATAAGGATGAAACCTTGCCATTTTTTTTTGAATAACCGATAAACTGATTAGGATTTAAAAGTATAAGATTTAATTTATTTTTATTTATATTTGGAATTTCTTTTAAATTTTTCCAGCTTTGTTTTTTTAATGGAATATATTTATCCAGAATATTTCTTGCATATTTAATTACCTCTTTACCTCTAATAGGGTTGTATGTATTACCTTTAACTGCCCCTTTTGTTTCTGGAATTATGTCAGCACCATAAAGGCTATCATATAAGCTCACCCATCTTGCATTAGCAGCATTTAATAAAAATCTTGCATTTGAAACGGGACAAACTAATTGTGGTCCACATATTT
>CACFYN010000029.1 GCA_902570525.1 uncultured Pelagibacteraceae bacterium | reverse complement strand
TATAGCGAATTATCTCTTGTAGATAGAAAATCTTATTATACATTTGAATCTTATCATTTCTCGAATTAAAAATTTCTAAAAGAACCAGATCTTGATCCTGATATTTATTTATTCTGTTTAATAATTCATTTAATTTTCTATTTATGTCTAATCTAAATTTCTTAAATTTTCTCTCCGAAAAAAAATTTTTTTCGATAAATTTTACTTTTTTTAATTTAGGTAATCCAAACGATAGTTGAAAAATATGTGCATCATTTACGAGGAACTTATAATCTTTTGATAAATCTAAGATAACTAATTTTTTCAATTTTACTTTCTTTTGATAATTTTAAAGATGACGTCATTTAATAAACCATAATTTCTTATTTCTCTGATTTGTGGTTTAAAAATATTCTGTAAATATATATATCTTGGATTTTTTTTAATTTTTTTTTTATCTAGAAAAACTCCATCATAGATACCTTTATGTATTTTATTAATATATGTTGGTTTTATATTAATTTCCGTTGGTAAATTAAATTTTTTAAGCAAGCTTTCAGTTAAAAAATATAATTTATTTTTTTTTTCCATTATTACTAAAAAGTATTTCACACAACATGCCTATTCCAACCGCCTCTCCATGTCTAAAATAATCTTTCTTAATTATACTTTCTGTGCTCATTTCTATAGCGTGAGCAAAAGTGTGGCCAAAATTTAAATATAATCTCTCATTTCTCTCTTTAACATCGTTCTTAAAAAATTTAATTTTTGTTTTGAGTGTCTCTAAAATAATTTTAGATAGAATTTGATTATTCTCTCTCTTCTTTAATATTTGTTTTTTCTTCAAAAGATTTATTATTTTTTTATTTCCAATGAGGCCACATTTTATTATTTCAGAAAAACCAGAGTAATACTCTCTATGTGGTATTGATTGAATTAAATTTTCTAAAATATAAACTCTCTTTGGGTGATAATAATTTCCCATAGAATTAATTAAATTTTTATAATTTATGCCTGTTTTTCCTCCTATGCAGCTATCCACTATAGCGGTCATAGTTGTTGGAATATGAAGGTAAATAGCTCCCCTGAGATATAATGAACTTAATAATCCACACATGTCTCCTATAACGCCACCTCCGCAAGAAATTATTATTGAATTTTTTGTAAATTTTTTTTCAATCAGTAAATCAAATAAATTTAGCAAATTTTTGATGTTTTTATTAGTTTTCTTTCCTTCTATCTCTTTAAAGAATACTTTATTGCCGGTTAATTTTAGATTGAGTTTTAAATCCCCAATAATGGATTTTGCTATATTTTTATCATAAATAAATAATATTTTTTGATCTGATTTGAGTGAAAGTATATCTCGATTAAATTCATTATTTATTTTTTTTAAATATCTAATCTTATTTTGTTCATCCTCTATTTTATATGATATGACGGACTTTGACATTAATGATTATTTATAAATTTTTAAATATTTATCTTTAAGCATTCTATCTTTGGCTCTTGAATAATCTTCAATTACATCTACAGAAAAACTATCACCCTCTAATTCAATTGTTTTTATTTTTAGGCCTAATTCAATTGCTCTTAATAATTCTATATCCTCGATTTTCTCTAAATTAGATTTTTTTGATTTTGCAAATTTAATCAAGGCTTCTGGTTTAAAAGAAATAATTGATAAATGCTTTAAAAAAGATTTACTTTTAGATTTAGCTTCAAATGGTATTTTATTTCTAGACATATAGAGCACTTCTTTTTTTTTATTTACAACAACTTTTATTATGTTGGGATTATCTGGAAACTTTATTTTTAACGTTGGTAAAACAATATCCACATCCATATTTTTTTTATGAAAATTTACAACTTTATCAATATGATAAGGGCTTATTAGTGGCTCATCTCCTTGTATATCAACAATCAGATCATACTTAATATTTTGTCTTACTAATACTTCGGCTATTCTCTCAGTTCCATTTAAATGATGTGGTGATGTTAAAATAGATTGAGCCTTAAATTTTTTTGCTACGGAAGAAATCTTTCTACTATCAGTGCATATCATAACTTTATCTAAAGTTTTAGACAAGATAGATCTTTTATAAGTGTGAATAACCAGTGGTATTCCACTTATAGGCAATAATGCTTTAGCAGGTAATCTTTTTGATCCAATTCTTGAAGGTATTAATCCTAAAACTTTCATGATTAGGCTGCTGTCCATCCTCCATCTATATTTATGCTTGTACCAGTAATATATCTAGACTCGTCAGACAATAAAAAACAAACCAAGTTACTAACATCTTTTGCTTCACCCCATTTATTTTGAGGTATTCTTGATAAAGTCCAATTATATAATTTTCTCTTTTTTTTAAATTTATCAAAATATGATGTTTTAATAAAACCAGGGCTTATTATATTTGCTCTTATATTTAATGATGCCATTTCTACTGCAAATGATTTGGTGAGGCCTATAAGTGCAGTTTTAGATGATGCGTAACCTGAAAGTTCATTAAATCCGTTATTTCCTACTATTGAACCAATATTTACCACTGATCCTCCCTTTTTTCCTTTTAAGTATTTTGAAAAAAGTTGCATGTTACGAAAAATAGAAAAAAAATTTATTTCAAATAAGCGCATTAATTTTTTTTTTGATATTTTATCAAATTTTAATCTCTGTCTAACTCCTGCATTATTAACTAAACCTGTTAAAGTTTTTTTATCCTTTTTAGATTGATTAATTACTTTTATTAATATTTTAGGATCTGAGACGTCTCCAACAAAAATTTTACAATTTTTAAAGTTTTTAAACTTTTTTAAGTCAGATTTTGATCTTGTAATTCCATAAACAAAACCTTCTTCGTCTATTATTTTTTGACAAAATATCAAAACCTAAACCTTTGCCTACTCCTGTTACTATAATTGATTTATTTTTAAGCATTTAATTTTTTAAAGCGTTTTTTCAAAATTTTTATTTATACTATTATATCTAT
>CACFYN010000028.1 GCA_902570525.1 uncultured Pelagibacteraceae bacterium | reverse complement strand
GAATTTTTCTAGCTTTAAAAGCTCAATTTAAAGATTTTGATTACGATACAAATCACTTCTCATTTACAAGAACTGAAAATCAAATAAAAAAAATATTTGAAAAAATTAATAAGAAAAAAAAAATAATTATTCTTTATACAATTGTTGATAATAAACTGAGTGATTTTTTAATAAATGAAAGTAAAAAAAAAAGTATTCCTTGCTTTGGTGTTTTGGGTGATTTAATACAGAGTTTTTCAAAGATACTTAATCAAAATGCTTTGCATGTTCCTAGTAGGCAACACATAATGAATGATGATTATTATCGAAAAATAGATGCTATTCAATTTACAATGAACCATGACGATGGTAATTCATTGGATGATATACAAAAATCTGACATAATATTACTTGGCGTAAGCAGAACTAGTAAAACACCAACATCAATATATTTAGCTAACAAAGGTTATAAAGTGTCAAATATTCCCATAGTAAATAAGAATTCGATTCCAGAAGACATAAAAAAAAATATTAAAAGAAAATGTATTATAGGTTTAATAGCTGAGCCCAAGAGATTAGCCGAAATAAGAAGAAACAGAATGAATAGTCTAAATGAAACTGGCAACAAAAAATATATAGATATTCAGAAAATTCAAAATGAAGTCGAAAGTTCAAAAAAAACATTCCAAAAATTTAAATGGCCAACTATAGATGTTAGTAGAAAATCAGTTGAGGAGACGGCTGCATCGGTTATTAAAATTTACGAGATAAATAAAAAAAATGGTTAATATAATCTTAGCCTCAAAAAGCAAAGTGAGAAAAGATATTTTAGAAAAAAACAATATTTTATGTATTGTTGAACCTTCAAATGTAGATGAAGACCCTGTTAAAGAAAGTCTTATAAAAGAGGGCGCTACACCAGAAATAATTTCTAAAAATTTAGCTGAATTAAAAGCAAATAAAGTTAGCCAAAAAAATAATGATAATTTAGTGCTGGGAGCAGATAGTGTTATAGATCTTGAGGGTATGTTGATTTCAAAACCAGAAAATAGAAATGAGGCTTTAAATATACTAAAAAGGTTAAACGGAAAGGATCACTTCCTAATAAGTTCTGTTTGTATATCAAAAAATGGATCTATGGTGTGGAATTATACAGATAAAGCAATTCTTACAATGAAAAAAATGTCTGAAAAATCTTTAAAAGACTATTTATCTAAAATTTCTGATGAAGATTTATATGCATATAATGTTTATCAAATCGAGGGAGAGGGAAGGAAATTATTTTCAAAGATTGAAGGAGATGAAGATACAATTATGGGGTTACCAATCAAAAAAATTAAAGAATATTTAATTAAATGAAAAAGTCTTTAATCTCATTACTGATAATTGTTTTTTCTATATATTTTTTAGTAGAATTTATTGGAGATAGATTAATTAAGAATATATTACAAGAAAATATTTCTAGTGCGTTAAATAGAGATGTATCAATTGAAACATTGAACATTAATTACCTAAGAGGAGAAGCTAAGGGAAAAAATATCAGCCTATTAAATAAAAAATTTGATGGATATTTATTAAAAATTGATTTTATAGTGGTAGACCTAGATACATTTTCAATTTTCTCTAATGATATTATCATTAATAATGTTTTATTAGAAAATATAAAGGTAAATTATTATTTTAATTTTTCTGAACAAATAATTTCTGACAATGTACGATACTTAAAAGAAGATCTTGAAAATAAAAATACATACTCTCAATCCAATAAATATTTTAATATAAAAAATTTAGATGCCAAAAATATTTCTTTATCTGCATCTTCGCCAAATTTAAATATCGAAAAAACTATAAGATTAAATGATATGAATTTTAATAATGTTGGGAATACTAATGAAAGTAAGGACTATAAAGATATATTAAAAGATATATTCAAAGATACAAGCGAAATCGTAAAACAAAAAATATTTAATGAAAATTTTTTAGAAAAACTTGAAAATTTTGATTCAAATAAGTTAGAGGATAAAGTTAAGGATAAATTAAAGAATAAACTTAAAAAATTATTTTAATGAAAAAATATTTAGTTATAGGAAATCCAATAGAACACTCTTTATCTCCAAAACTCCATAATTATTGGATAAAACAAAATAATATAAATGCTTCTTATGAAAAAAAATTAATATCAGAAAATGATATTGGAAATATTATTTCAAAAATTAAGTCTGAGGAAATTACTGGAATTAATGTAACAGTTCCATTTAAAAATAAAATTGTTCCCTTTGTTGACATTTTAACAAAGGAGGCAGATCAAACTAAATCTATTAATACTATTTACTTTGAAAAAGGGAAAACAATTGGACATAATACTGATATTGCCGGTTTTGAGCTAGGAATAAGATCATGCGGATACAATATTGAAAAAAAAAATATTTTTATACTTGGAGCAGGTGGAGTTGTTCCTTCCATAATTGTTGCTTTAAAAAAAATGAAAGCTTTAAATATATTTCTTTACAACAGAACTATAGAGAAAGCCGAAGCTCTTAAAGATAAGTTTAATTACATTAAAATTCTAGAAAATAAAGAAATTCCTGAACATATTGACATGATAATAAATGCAACAAGTCTCGGAATTAATGAGCATGATAAAATTGATTTGGATTATGAAAAAATAGGATCAAATAAGTTTTACTATGATATTATATACAATCCTCCACAAACAAATTTTTTGAAACAAGCCAAAATATTTGGAAATAATACTGAAAATGGAAAAATGATGTTTATTTACCAAGCACACCAAGCGTTTTCTATTTGGCATAAAGTTTTTCCAAAAATCGATGAAAAAGTAATTGAGTTATTAGATAAATGAAAAGAATTGCTATAGTAGGTGAAATTGGATCTGGAAAAAGTTTTGCCGCAAAACTATTCGGTCTTCCAACATTTGATGCTGATAATGAAGTAAACAAAATATATAATAAAAATAGAGTCGCGTATAAGAAATTAAGAAAAAAACTCCCAAAATTTATTAGTTCATTTCCGATAAAGAAAAATGAATTATCTAATGCAGTGAATAAAAATATTAAAAACTTAAAAATCATAACGAAAATTGTACACCCACTTGTTAGACAGAGGATGAATTTTTTTTTAAGAAAAAATAAAAAAAAAAGAGCGGTTATTTTGGATATCCCTTTATATTTTGAAAATAAAATTAATAAAAATGATGATGTTGTAATATTTATAGAAGCCCCCAAAAAAAGAATAGATAAAGCTCTTAAAAAAAGACAAAGGACTAATACCAAGCTCTTAAAAAAATTAGGTATTTTACAAATCTCCAAAAACTTAAAAAAAAGAAGATCTGATCATGTTATTAAAAACGATTTTAAAAGTGAAAATATGGAAAAAAAAGTTAAAATTTTAAAAAAAGAAATTTTAAGAAAATGAAAGAGATAATTCTTGATACCGAGACTACCGGTTTAGATGTGAAAGATGGACATAGAATTGT
Source organism: uncultured Pelagibacteraceae bacterium (assembly GCA_902570525.1). Taxonomy (GTDB): domain Bacteria; phylum Pseudomonadota; class Alphaproteobacteria; order Pelagibacterales; family Pelagibacteraceae; genus Pelagibacter. The sequence goes on along the minus strand of CACFYN010000028.1, from coordinate 729 downwards.
TGAAATTGGTTGCTTAGAGCTAGATGATTTTGTTCTAACATCAAAAAAGTTCCATTGTTATTTAAATCCACAAAGAAAAGTTTCGGAGAAAGCTCTCAAAATACATGGTTATACAGATGAGTTTCTATCAAAACAAAAAAAATTTTCTGATATTGTCGATGAATTTTTGGAATTTATTAAAGATAAAAAATTGATTATTCATAACGCTGGTTTTGACCTATCACACTTAAATAACGAACTTGCAATTTTAGGTAAAGATAAAATTGTAAAGTCAAATGTTATTGACACCTTAGAACTAGCAAGAAATAAATATCCAGGCTCCCAAAATAGTTTAGATGCTCTTTGTAAAAGATACAAAATAGATAATTCAAAAAGAGTGAAGCATACAGCTCTGGTAGACTGTGAACTTTTATCAAAAGTTTATGTTAATTTAACTGGGCAAAAAGAACCTCTACTTAAATTTGAAAATGATTACATAAGTACTCTTGAAAAAAAAGATCTAATGGAAAATGTTTATTGTAAAAAAGTAGTCAAACCCTCAGAAAATGATTTAAAGCTTCACAAGCAATTTTTAAAAAGTAGTCAAAAGAAAAATTATTTTAATTAAACTTTTCATTAAATAGTTTTGTAAAATCAACCCTTTTCTCAAACTTTACACCAGGAAATCCTGAATCTGTGAGAGTCCTTATCAAAATTTTCTCAAGGTTTGGAAATACTTCATTTTGAACA
>CACFYN010000027.1 GCA_902570525.1 uncultured Pelagibacteraceae bacterium | reverse complement strand
AACTTTTCATCGTTACTAAGAGATAATGCAATTTCAATTACGTTATGATCTAAAAAGGGAAATCTTAATTCTCTTGAATACCCAGCACTAATTCGATCATGAAATCTTAATACTCTTGGTAGTTTATTTGTAAATAAATTAAAATATTCAATTGTTCTTAAATATGTTTTTTTCTTTTTTATTTTTGTTTTAGAAGCAACAGACGTAGTTTCATCTGTTGAGCCACCGAAATTATTTTTTAAAAGTTTATTTGAAATATCAAAAATTTTTTTATTTGATAAATTGTAATTTTTTTTTATCTTTAATAAAATTTTTCTATCTTTTTTGTTTTTTATCATATCTCTAGCTGCCATTATAACATGTGTAAAATAACCCGATAAAATTTCATCAGAACCTTGGCCTTCAAGAGATACAGGAAATTTTTTTTTTTGGAATTTATTTAATTGGCTCATTCCAATTGTTGGAACTCCACCAAATGGTTCATCCATAAAATATTGTGTATCTTTTGCAGAGGTAACGAATTTTTTTTCGTTAAAATAAACTACATTAAGTTTTTGTTTAAGTTTTTTACAAATTTTTTTGGCTCTATTGAAATCGTAATCATCCTTTTTTTTAAACTTTAAAAAATAAAGATTTACTGGAATTTTTTTACCAAACATTTCTTTTAGTTTGCATAAAAGAGCCGTACTATCAATTCCACCAGAGAAATGCATACTTATTGGAACATCAGATCTTAATCTAAACTTAATTGATCTTTCTAAAGCTTTTTCAAAGTCTTCAAATTTTATTTTATTTTTTTCAAGTTTTCTTAAATTTTTTTCAAGAGAATAATATTTTTTAGATTTAATTTTGTTATCAATAAATTGATTAACAGTTCCGGGCGTTATTTCAAAAACATTTTCATAAAAAGTTTTTTGTTTATTTGGGTAAAGCTCTGACTCTAAATATTCATTTAAAACATCATACTTTACATCATTGTTTTTTTTTAAAGGTAAAGACTTAATTTCCGATGCAAAGAAAATGATATTTTTTTTCAATTCTATAATATAAAGGTTTAATTCCAAATCTATCTCTAATAAAAAAAATTTTCTTTTTTTTTAGATCAAAAAAAACAATTGAAAACATTCCATTTAAATCCTTAATTGCTTTTAAACCATTTAGAGAGATGTATTCTAAAAGAACCCTTGTATCCCCTCTTTTAATAAGATCAGGTCTTTTAATCTTATGTGCTAATTCAATATAATTGTAAATTTCTCCATTAAAAACTAACATAAATTTTTTATTTTCTGATATCATTGGTTGTTTGCCGCTAGCTCCACCCAAAATTTTTAATCTAAAAAAATTTAGATTTAAAAAGTTATTTTTAAAGAGTCTAAAGTCATCCGGACCTCTATGACTGAGAGATATTGGTTTAAAACGTGTAATAGAAGAATTTTTGTTTAAAAAAAAACAACCAGAAAAACCACACATAAATATACTTTGTAATAAAATTTTAAATGATATAAGCGATAATATGAGTATTAGAAACAAATATCAATATAATCCAAAAATGAGAAATTTAAGAATTATTGCCGAGATTGGCCAAGCTCATGACGGTAGCTTTGGTTTAGCTCATTCTTACATAGATTCTCTCAAAAATAGTGGAATTACAGATATTAAATTTCAAGTTCATATAGCTGATGCTGAAAGCAGTAAACATGAAAAATTTAGAAAAAAATTTTCTTTAGTTGATAAAACTAGATACGATTATTGGAAAAGAATTGAATTTACGGAACAACAATGGTCCAGTTTATTTCAACATTGCAAAAAAAATAATTTAAGATTTGTAGCTTCACCATTCTCAATTAAAGCGGTAGAACTACTAAAAAAAATTGGCTGCAAAACGTTTAAAATTGCTTCGGGAGAAGTCAATAATTATTTAATGATTGATAAAATTACAAAATTAAAAAAAGAAATTATATTATCAAGCGGCCTATCCAATTTTGGTGAACTTGACAAATGTGTTAAAAGAATAAAAAAAAAAAATATTAATCTATCAGTTGTACAGTCTACAACAGAATATCCATCAAAAGTTGAAAATATTGGTTTGAATGTTATTGATGAAATAAGAAGAAGGTACAGAGTGCCTGCTGGATTATCCGATCATTCTGGAAATAAAAATACCCTTTTAGCCGCTACAGCACTTGGTGCAGAATTGATAGAGTTTCATGTTACTTTTGACAAAAATAGTTATGGACCAGATAGTAAATCTTCTATCGTGGTCTCCGAGGTAAAAGAATTAATTGATGGTATCAATTACATTAAAAAATGTATATTTAATCCAGTGAATAAATCTACCAATCGCATTAATAAAAAAATTAAAAAATTATTTTCTAAAACACTAGCGGTAAATAAGGATTTATTTAAAGGACATAAGTTGATGGTAGACGATCTTGAAACAAAAAAACCTGGAAATTTAGGAGTTAGTGCTGAGAATTATAAGAAAGTATTAGGAAGAAAAATAAATAAAAATTTGAAAAGAAACAGTTTTTTAAAATCATCAGACTTAATATGAAAAAAAATATTTGTATAGTAATTACTAATAGAGCAAATTTTGCAAGAATGAAATCTCTTTTAATAGAGGTAAAAAAATCTAGGAAATTAAATTTACAAATAATATTATCAGGCTCTGCTCTTTCTCATAAATTTGGCCAATTAGAAAAAGAATTAAAGAAAAATAAGTTATTAGCTACCGCAAAAAGCTATTTTTTAATTGAAGGAGGCGATCCAATTTCTCAAGCAAAATCTACAAGTTTGGCTATAAGTGAATTTGCAACAATATTTTCTAAAATTAAACCTGATGTTGTAGTTACTGTCGGTGATCGTTTTGAGACAATTGCAACTGCTATTTCTTCAGCATATTTGAATATTCCTCTTGCTCATCTTCAAGGAGGTGAGGTAAGTGGAAATTTAGACGAAATGGTTAGACATTCTATTACTAAGTTAGCTTCTTACCATTTTACGACTACAAAAAAAAGTTCAGAGAGAGTTATAAAGCTAGGAGAAGAAAAAAAAAGAGTTTTCTTTTCAGGTTGCCCAGGTATGGATTTATTAGAATATGTAAAAAACAAAAATATTAATAAGAAATTTCTTGAAAATCTAAGCTACACAGGTAAAAAATTTTTATTTGATAAAAAATTCATTTTAGTCATAAACCATCCGGTTAGTACCGAAAGTAAAAAAAAAAATTTATTCAATATAAATATTCTTCTAAAAACTTTATCAAAAATGAATTTTCATAAAATAATGTTTTGGCCAAATCCTGACGCTCATAACGATATTATCTCATCACAGATGAGAATATTTAAAGAAAAATATAAAAAAGATGATTTTACATTTATAATAAATGCCTCACCTGAGGATTATGCGATTCTAATGTCTAATGCGAGTTGTTTAGTAGGAAACAGTAGCTCTTTTATTCGAGAAGGTTCACAACTTGGTAAACCAGCTTTGTTATTAGGTAATAGACAAAATAAGAGGGAGGTTGGAGAAAATGTTATTTATGGGGATTACAATCCTAATAATATAATTAAAAAAATTCAATTTCAAATTAATAAAAAAAAATATAAAAAACAAAATATATATGGAAAGGGATCATCAGGAAAATTTATAGCAAAAATTCTAGAAAAAATTAAACCATCAATTAAAAAACAAATAACATATTAAATTGAATATAAAAAAGATAAAGACTTTAGGTATTATTACAGCTAGAAAAGGTTCCAAAGGGGTACCCAATAAGAATTTTAAAATAATAAAAAATAAAAAGAGATTAATTGACTACACTATTATGGAGTCAAAAAAATCAAAGTATATATCTAAAATTGCTGTATCAACCGATGATGATAGAATTATAAGTCATATTAAAAAATATAAAATTTATTATATTATTAAAAGAAAAAAAAATCTTTCTACTAACTCTTCGAAAAGTATTGATGTAGTAATAGATGTCATTAAAAGGCTTAAAAATCTTGAACTCGATCTTGTGATTTTATTGCAACCCACTTCTCCTTTAAGGAAAAGTTTTCATATAGATAATGCAATTAAGCTTCTTTGTAAAAAGTATAAAAAATATGATTCATTGGTATCAATTTCATCCATAGAGGAACCTCACCCCCTTAAGTTAAAAAAAATTGAAAAGGGTTACTTAGAATCATTTATAAAAGGAAGCAACAGTGAGATACCTAGACAAAGTTTA
>CACFYN010000026.1 GCA_902570525.1 uncultured Pelagibacteraceae bacterium | reverse complement strand
ATGCTTAAAGAAATATTAATTACTACTGAATAAATTGAAAAAATAAACGGTGTTTTCGTATTTTGCCGAGCAAAAATATAACTTGAAAATACTTTAATTAAAGCAAATGCTGGTAAACCAAATGAAAATAAATATAACGCGAAAGCAGAATTTTTAACACTTGTTTGATTAAATGAACCATATCCAAATAGTGCAGAAGTAATTTCTTCAGCTGATATCAACAATGCAAAGGTTGCTGGTATACTTAAAAAAAGACATAGTTCCAAAGATTTGTTTTGAATAAATTTTATTTTTTTTTCGTTTTGCTTCTCAACATATTTACTCAAGCTCGGGAGTAATACTGTCCCAATTGCTATACCAGCAATAGCTAAATTTATTTGGTAGATCCTGTCAGCATAATATAAATAGGAAACAGCACTAGCTTGGAAAGAGGCAATTATTGTACCCACTAAAATATTTATTTGTGTAACTCCAGAAGAAAAAATACTTGGAATTAATTTTCTGAAAAAAAATTTAAGTTTACTATTGTAATTAATTTTGAAAGATACAGCGGGAAAATAAATTTTTCTTGAATAGAATATTAAAAAAATCAGCTGTACTAACCCAGAGATAGTAACAGCATATGATAAAAATATAACTAAATCATCTTTTAAATAATTTGCAAAAAAAAGTGTGATTATTAAAAAAATATTTAAAATTATAGGTGCCGCTGATGCGGCAGCGAATTTATTATGCGAATTTAAAATTGCCCCAAAAAAAGACGATAAACTTACGAATAAAAGAAAGGGGAAGGTAATTCTGGTTAAATTAATTGTCATATCTAACTTATCTGAATTTTCTGTAAAACCTGGTGCTATCAAAAAGACAAACCAAGGCATAAATATTTCAACAACTAAAACAAAAAATAAAATCACTAAAGTTAGAAAATTAAAAATGTTACCTGCAAATATTTTGGCTCTTTTTTTTCCACTATTTAGCTCCTTCATATAACTAGGGACAAATGCAGAGTTAAACGTTCCCTCTGAGAAGAGTCTTCTAAATGTATTTGGTATTCTAAATGCTACAAAAAAGGCATCCGCTATTGATCCAGACCCAAGATAAATTGCAATTAAAACGTCTCTTAAATAACCTAATATTCTGCTTATGAGAACGAAGAAACTAAATGTGCCTGTTGACTTGATCAGATTCATAAATCATATTAATCTTATAAATTAGTTCTATTTGTATATCTATTTAATAAACAATGAAAAAAAATAAAATTGAACATTACTCAGATAAAGAAGCTTTGGATTTTCATCATAATGAGAAATCTGGCAAGATTGAGATAATTTCATCTAAGCCCATGACAACAAAAAGAGATTTAGCGTTAGCATATTCTCCTGGAGTGGCTGCACCCGTAAAAGCAATATCAAAAAATCCAGATGCTGCTTATGATTATACAAGTAAAGGAAATTTAGTTGCTGTAATTAGTAATGGATCAGCTATTTTAGGAATGGGCAATCTTGGATCTCTCGCTTCAAAGCCAGTTATGGAGGGTAAGGCAGTACTATTTAAACGTTTTGCTGACATCAATTCAATTGATATAGAAATTGACTCATCTGATCCTGAAGAGATAATAAAAAGTATTAAAAGTATATCTGGTAGTTTTGGTGGAATAAATTTAGAGGACATAGCTGCACCAGATTGTTTTATAATTGAGGAAAAATTAAAAAAAATACTTGATATTCCTGTTTTCCACGACGATCAACATGGCACTGCAATAATAACAACAGCAGCACTTTTAAATGCACTAGATATTTCAAAAAAATCTATAAAAAAAATTAAAGTAGTTGTAAACGGAGCAGGAGCATCTGCTATCGCTTGCACAAATTTATTTAAAAAAATAGGCGTGCCATACAAAAATATTGTGATGCTAGATAGTAAAGGTGTTTTATATAAAGGCAGAGATAATTTGAATAAATGGAAATCAGAACACGCAATTATTACAAAAAAAAGAAGATTAGAGGAGGTTATTGTAGGTGCAGATGTTTTTTTGGGTTTGTCATCTAAAAGTATTTTGTCAAAAAAAATGGTAAAAAGTATGTCCAAAAATCCTATAATTTTTGCCTGTGCTAATCCTGATCCAGAGATTACCCCTGAAGAAGTTGAAGAAGTTAGAAAAGATGCGATTGTAGCAACTGGAAGATCTGACTATCCAAATCAAGTAAATAACTTGATTGGATTTCCATATATATTTAGAGGCGCACTAGATGTAAGAGCAAGGACTATAAATGAGGAAATGAAAATAGCTGCCGCAAATGCTATTGCATCTCTTGCTAGAGAAAGAGTTCCTGACGAAGTTGTAGCTGCAATGGGTGGCGAGAGACCAACTTATGGACGAGATTATATTATTCCCTCAACGTTTGATCCTAGATTAATGAGCGTTATTCCAGTAGCTGTTGCGAAAGCAGCAATTAAAACTGGGGTAGCAAGAAAAAAAATCGAAAATCTTGATGCCTACGCAGAACAATTAAAGCAAAGACTTGATCCATCGGTAACTATTATGCAAGGTATTAATAATCAAATAAAAAAAAACCAAAAGAGAGTAGTTTTCGCAGATGGTGAAGATGAGGATACATTAAAAGCAGCCATAGCCTTTAAAAAGGGCGGATTAGGTATTCCATTAATTATAGCTAAAGAAGAAATTGTCAAAAAAAAATTAAAAGAGATTGGATACAGTGAGAACTTAAACATAGAAATCATCAATTCGAAAAATAAATCTCTTAAAGATAAATATGTAAAATTTTTATTTGAAAAGTTACATAGAAAAGAAGGATTGCTAGAAAGAGATTGTGATAAACTTGTAAGAAACGATAGAGTAATTTGGGCATCATGTATGGTTGAATGTGGTGATGCCGACGCAATGGTTACTGGAAATACTAGAAGATATTCTTCATCCCTTAAAAAAGTTGTAAAAGTTGTTGATGCTAGACCAGGAGAAATAATGTTTGGTCTCAACATGATTATAAATAAAGGTAAAACTGTTTTTTTAGCAGATACTACAGTTCATGAATATCCAACCTCTAAACAGATGGCAGAAATTGCAATTTCTGCTGCAAGAGTTGTAAGACTATTTGGGTTCGATCCAAAAGTCGCCTTTTTATCTCACTCAACTTTTGGGCAACCGATAACAAGTAGAACAAAACATATCAGGGATGCGGTCGATATTCTAAAGTCTATGAATGTAGATTTTAATTTTGATGGAGATATGCAGCCAGATGTTGCTTTGAGTGAGGAATATAAAGATTTATACCCATTTTCTAGCATAGTAGGAAAAGCTAATGTTTTAGTTATGCCAGGACAACATAGTGCTGCTATATCATATAAAATGATGAAAACACTTGGAGGAGCAAAAGTAATTGGACCGCTTTTAATAGGACTAGGCCGAGCAATAGAAATTATCCCTTTAAGATCATCAACTTCTGAAATTTTAAATCTTGCATCAGTAGCTGCTTACTCTGCTGGTGTAATTAATTATGGAAAAGTAAATTAAATTTATGTTAACTGAAATTTTACTTTTAATGATTTTAGGTTTTATTTTTGTTTGGTCTACTGAATGGATAAAGTATTTCAATAAACTTGATGAAAGGTTGGGTAATTCAGTTTGGAAATGGAGTTACGACTACCCTGTAAAAGGCAAAAGAGATATATCAAATTTAGATGATGAAGAGTTTGTTAAATTAAGAAGAAAAAGAAACAAAGCAGTTACATTTATGTATTGGACTTTTTTTTCAATTTTTATTATTTTTATGTCTTTTATTAGTAAATTTCTTTTAATAATATTGACTTAATCTTTCTGTATCCGAAGATCTTCTACCAACAAAATACTCGCTATTACCCTTTCAACGTCTGGGATTTCTTTGCCCTCTTTGATTACCTCTATTTGTTCATCTTTGCTTTGAGCAATTCCATATACATATATTTTTTTTTTATATGTATCTATGTTGTAATTTGTTGATTTAATTTTTTTATTAAGTATCAAAGCTGTTCTTAATTGTGAAGTAATTAATAGATCTACCGCAGACTGTTTAAAATTAAATTCATCTTTTATAATTAAGTTATTTCTTACAGATCTGACACCTTTCGTTTCCCAGGCCATTTTTGTTATTTTTAATTTTTCCTCAGGATCATCAACTTTGCCAGTTATAAATATCCGACCGTCCAATACTTTAGTTGTTATTGATATAATATATTTTTTATCCTTCAATAATAATCTTGCTGCCAAATTTTTTTGCATAATATTATCATCTATTTGTGTACCTAGTGATCTAGGATCGATTGCTATACTTACACCAGTCCCAAATATTCCTTGTGAAGATGTTCCAACACAACCA
>CACFYN010000025.1 GCA_902570525.1 uncultured Pelagibacteraceae bacterium | reverse complement strand
ATCTATTCCTATAAAAAAAGTTATTTTTTATAAAAAGTACTTTGGTAAATGAAAACCAATAAACTCACAGGATACAGTAATTAAAATTTTTATTAATTAAGATATAAATTAATGTATAATAATAACTGATAATATATAATTTACATAAAATTAATCAAAGTAAATCTGATGAATTTAAAAATCACTTATTCAACACTAAAAAATTTAAAACAAGATAAACCAATTTTTTTACAAGAAAAATTAGGTGATGCTAATAATTTAAATCATAACAAGTTTACAAGGTTTGGCGGTTTAAGAAATAATGGATTATTTAAATCTTCACATCCTGGTAAGCCATTAATTAGTATAATTACAGTGTGTTATAATTCAGAAAAAACGATTGAAGAAACTATTAAAAGTGTACTTTATCAAACGTATGACAATATTGAGTACATCATAATAGATGGAAGTTCAAAAGATGATACTCTTAAAATTATTGAAAAGTATGAGAGTTCAATAGATTTGTGGGTATCAGAAAATGATAGTGGAATTTTTAACGCAATTAATAAAGGTCTAAAAATGAGCTCTGGAGATATCATAGGCATCTTGAATTCTGATGATACTTATACAAATGATGCTTTATCACTTGTTAAAAAATATTTTGAAAATTTTGAAAATGTAGATTTTGTTTTTGGCTCAATTATAAAAGAAAGATTGCTTTCTGGTTTTAGAAGAGAGAAAATTAAATGGAAATTTAATATTTATCCAGGACATTCATCGGGATTTTTTATATCCAAAAATGCTCAATTGAAAGTTGGATTGTACGATGAGAGATTTGAATTACATGCAGATTATGATTTAATTTATAGATTGGTTTGTAAATCAAAAATGAGAGGTATCGCAATGGACAGAGAAGATGTAACAGGAAAATTTAATATTTATGGAAAATCAAGCAAAGAGAGTAGAATTAGATACTACATTGAAGAGTTTAAAATTCGAAAAAAAAATAATCAAAATATTTTTTTCATTAGCTTCCTTTTGATATTTAAAATTATTTATTTTTATCTTTTAAAAATTTCTTTTTTAAAAAAAATATTTTTCTTCTTTAGAAGTAAAATTAATTATTAGCATTATTCTTAAGTATTAGGAAATTTGAATTTTCAAGGACAGTTGGAAAATTTTTAATTTTATCTAAATTTTTTGTTAATCTTTCATCTTTAAATAATACAATGATATTAGGCTCCAATTTTGTATCTAAAATAGTTTCGTCAAATTTTATTCTTAATCTTTCAAGATCTAAATTAGATAAAATTACTTGATTTGTATGATGAATAGATTTTTTATTTATAAATTTTTTCGTTTCTTCTGGATAATAATCAATTTTGGACATTTTCGTCAAAAAATTTGTTTGATATTTTAAATGTCCTAAAAAAAAATAATTATTGGTATTAACGACTCTCCAATTAGAAATTTTATTTTCATTAAAATAATTTATGAAATCATTTTTATCTAATTTTAGATATTTAAATGAGTTAATTAATTGTTTCTCGATCATATTGTCATTTAAAGCAACAAAAAAAACATATGGAAAATAAAAATAATTTCTTTCTGATAATATCCACCAGATTTGTGTATGGACATCATTGGTTAATAATAAATCATTTTTTTGTGAATTTTTTTTCAAAAAATTTATTACATTTTTAAAATCTGATCTAAATTTTTCGATATTTTTTGCATTAAAATGAACACCCGCGCTAAGTAAGTTTACTTTGGAAGTTTTAATAAAATATATTGAATTAAATGAGAGCAGTGCAAAAAATGCTAATGATATAATAGAATTAATTATTTTTGTATTTGATAAAAAATTTGAAAATATAAAAATTATAAAATTTATTTTTAATAAAATCATTGATGTTAATGCAATAATGAAGGTGAAGTTTCCAAAAAAAGTTATCTGGTTCATTAAAAAAAGATAAATAAAAGGAGCTAAAATTGAAGATAAAAAAAGTAGCCAAAAGAATTCAAGGAATTTTTTTGTATGTGAATTAGATCTTATATTTATAAAGTAAAATATTATATTGGTGAACAAAATTACAATAAATTCCAATTTTTTGAGACCATTAATAAGATGATGTATTAAAAAAATTTTAGTTTCATTTGTTAAATAAAATGTTCCTATACGAGAGTAATAATCGTTCTCGATCAAAAAAATTTGAGATAAGAATGGAATACAAAGGATAAATAATACTGCACAACTTTTTAATAAAACATTTAAATTTTCTTTTTCTATTATTTTTTTTTTGAAGTGAATGATTATAATTAAAAAAGTAAGTAATGAACAAATTATAAAAAAGAAAAAGAAGCTATTAAAAAGTAATCCTATAAAAACAAAAGATAATATTAAGTTTTTTTTTTTAGCTTCAGGTTTATTATTTAAATAAAATTTTAATAGAAAAAGTATAAATCCAAAAAAAAATAAGTTTGTTATAAGTGGTCTTGGAAATCTGAGACTATAAAATCCTGCGTATAACGACTTTATGTTTAAACTATAAGGAATTTGAAAATAATTTAAAATTTCAGCTAAATTCGGAATAGTAAAAAAAAATAGTCCTAAGAAGATACAGCTTATATTTGAAAATTTAAGTTCTTTAAAAATATGAAAAAAAATTTTTATAAAAATAAAAATACAGACTAATTCAAGAAGTATAAATCCAATTATACCAAAAATTTTAAAAAAGAATGCGTGAAAAAGACTAACTAAAAATGGAAAACCAATTAAATTTAGATCATTAAATATTAAACTATATCCCTCATTAAATTTAAATTTTGATAATTGAACCACAAAAGGATAGTAAGAATAATCACCAGATGGATTAAATATTACTTTTAAACTTAAAGTTTCTAGACCATAAAAATAAAATGATAGTGACCACTTTATTAAAAATAAAATTAAAGAGATTGAGAATATTTGAAAATTAGTATTTAAGAAAAATTTACTTCTCATTATCATTTATAAAGATAATATCAATCTGTAATACCTGACCAGTTTTTTTACTAGAGAAACCTCTTTCAACAGAGCATACACTAAAACCCATTTTTTTCATTAATTTAATGATATCGGAATAATCTTTTTCTTTATTGTTTAGCTTCTATAGATGCCTCTAGCATAAACCCTGTTATATTTTTAATTTTTTTTTAGTCTAATTATATTTTTCTCATAACCTTGGGTATCTTATTTAATAAAAATTTTATTTGTAAAATTTCTTATTTTTCAAATACCAATCATGTGTTTTTTGTAGTGCTTTATTTACATTTTCGAATTGTTTATATTTTGTTTTTTCAATAATAGACTTGTTAGAACCATGAGTTTTGTAAACATCTGATTTTTGGAATTCCCTTTTAATTATTTTTGTTTTTGGACTTATTTTTTGAAAAAAATTCAATATTTTTTTTAACCCTATTGGATTATTAGAACAAACATTATAAATGTCATTTTTCTGAATATTTTTCTTTCTTAGTTCTATTAAAATATTTGTTGCATCATCTATATAGGTAAAATCCCTTACATGATCACCATAATTATTTAAATAAAATATTTTTTTATGATATGCAGCAGCTAGATATTTAAAGATGAACATATCTGGCCTTCCCCACTCTCCATAAATAGTAAAAAATCTAAGACCGACACTTTTAAATTTATAATTTTCAAAATAATTTTTAGCAATATCCTCATTTAATTTTTTAGTCATACCATAAAGGTTCTTAGGACTTAACTTTTCTGTTTCTTTCAAAGGAAAATTATTTGACTCTCCATAAACAGAACTCGAAGATGCATAAAAGAATTTTTTAACATTAAAATCTTTTGAAAGTTTAATTAAATTTATGAATCCAGTAACATTTGAATCTATATACGCTATTGGATTTATCTCAGAGTATCTTACACCAGCTTGTGCTGCAAAATTATAAACTTCTTTAAATTTATATCTTTTGAAAAGATTTTTTAGTTTATTTTTATCCTTAAGATTTATTTGGTAAAATTTAAAATTCTTTTTTTTCAATAATCTTTTAATTCTAAGTCTTTTTATTTTTACAGAATAATAATTATTAAAAGAGTCAATACCTATTAATTTAAATTTTTTATTATTAGCTAATTTTTGACAAAAATTGTTTCCAATAAAACCTGCAGCTCCTGTTACCAAAATTGTCATTGTTTAATTTTATCATTAGTATAAAGTATTAATTAAACTGTCTATCAAATAAATAATTTATTTAAAATGAACAAAATAAAGCCATCGGTAATCGGATTAGGTTATGTGGGTTTGCCTGTTTTCATAAGACTAAAAAAAAAGTATAAAACTATTGGATATGATAAAAATCCTTTAAGAATTAAGTACCTAAAAGCAAAAAAAGATCTCAACAACGAATTTAAGGTATTAGACTTAAAACTACTTAATCAATCTAAATTTACGAATAGTGCAAAAGACTTAAAAGATTCAAATTTTTTTATTATAACTGTTCCAACACCTTTAATTAAAAAGACTCTTCCAGATCTAAGTGCTCTAAAAATAGCATTTATTGAAATTTCTAAATATATTAAAAAAGGAGCTATATTAATTGTAGAATCTACAGTTTATCCAAGTGTGACACGTACAATGGCGACTGAGTACATACAAAAAATTAGGAATTTAAAAATAAATAAAGATTTTTTTATTGGTTATAGTCCTGAAAGAATTAATCCTGGAGATAAAAAGCATCAAATTGAAAATACTAAAAAAATATTAGCAATTGATACAAAAAATAAAAAAATAATAAAAATAATTAAAGATGTTTATAGTTGTATTACAAATAAACTTGTTCTATCAAATTCAATTGAAGATGCTGAAACTGCAAAAGTTATTGAAAATATTCAAAGAGATTTAAATATAG
>CACFYN010000024.1 GCA_902570525.1 uncultured Pelagibacteraceae bacterium | reverse complement strand
CTTGATAAGTCAGGCTTTAAAATCATGTCAGATTCATTTATAGCTTTCCATCCAGCTATAGACGATCCATCAAAAAAAATACCTTCATCAAGCATTTCTTCATCTACTACCTTTGAATCCATTGTGACATGTTGAAGTTTACCTCTCGGATCTGTAAATCTTAAATCGACATATTCAATGTCTTTATCCTTCATCTGTTTTAATACTTTATTAGCGCTCATATTTACCCTTTCAATTTTTACGTTTTCTAGCAAATAAAAGTATATTAATATCGCTTATTATATTGATATCTCCTATGCAATTTGTGCATGGATTTTAACCAAAGTTATTAATATTTTACAAACAATTATTAGTTGTATGAATGACTTATTAAATAATGAACCAGTTAAAAGAGCCCAAGAAGCTCTTAAAAGATTTGATAATTCATTAAATGTTAAGGTTTTAAAAAAGACTGCAAGAACTGCGCAAGATGCATCTTTAGCTCTTGGTTGTGAGGTTGGTGCAATAGTAAAAAGTTTACTTTGGTCCTGAGGCAGAATTCTTTGTGTTTGATGATGTAAAATATAAAAATGACATGAATGAAACAGGATTTAAAATAGACAGTACTGAAGGTCCTTATAATACTGGAAAAGATTATCCAAATGGAAACATGGGTCATAGACCTGGGGTAAAAGGTGGTTATTTCCCTGTCCCTCCAGTCGACAGCGCGCAAGATATGCGAAGTGAATATTTAAAAGCTATGAAAGATATGGGAATTAAAGTTGAAAAACATCACCACGAGGTAGCACCAAGTCAACATGAGCTTGGAATGTATTTCGGAACTTTGGTAGACCAAGCAGATAACTTACAATTATATAAATATGCTGTTCATATGGTTTCTCATTCTTTTGGTAAAACAGCTACCTTTATGCCTAAGCCCGTAAAAGGCGATAATGGATCAGGGATGCATGTTCACCAATCAATATGGAAAGGTGATAAAGCATTATTTTCTGGTGATAAATATGCTGGATTATCAGATATAGCATTAAATTACATTGGTGGTATTTTAAAACACGCAAAAGCAATCAATGCATTTTCTAATGCAACAACAAACAGTTACAAAAGGTTAATACCTGGTTTTGAAGCACCTGTCCTTTTAGCGTATTCAGCTAGAAACAGATCTGCATCTTGCAGAATACCTATTACTTTAAGTAAGAAAGCAGCAAGATGTGAAGTAAGATTTGGTGATGCTGCTGGAAACCCTTATTTAACTTTTGCAGCTATGTTAATGGCTGGACTAGATGGGATTAAAAATAAAATAGATCCAGGAAAATCTTTTGATAAAGATTTATACGCGTTGTCAGAATCTGAAGTTAAAAAAATTCCAACTGTTTGTGGATCTCTGAGAGAAGCAATGGAAAGTCTGGATAAAGATAGAGATTTCTTAAAACAAGGAAATGTATTTACTGATGACCAGATCGATGCATATATTGCTTTGAAGTTTGAGGAAATTCACAACTTTGAACACACTCCTCACCCTATCGAATTTGATATGTACTATAGTTGTTAAATAAAATTACTGTCTGGTAGAAGCAATTTTGTTTTTACCAGACCCTTTTTTAACAACGTAATCCTGTGTTCCATTTGCTCCAACATCTACAGATTTTATAAGTGATCGAAAAAAAGACATTCTTCTCTCTCTCTTATCCTCTGATTTAAGCAAATTTCTAAATTCAAAAACGTTCATAAATTGTTTATATAATAGATATGCATTTTATGCAAAGCAGATATGCTCAAAATGGATACTATATTTTAAAGGACTCTCCGCACCCACATCTTTCAGTTTCGTTCGGGTTATTAAATACGAATGATGATGAAAATTTATCTTTTTTATAATCCATTTGTGTACCTAACAAATACATAACAGCTGCAGGATCAATAAATACTTTCACACCTTTGTCCTCTATCATTTCATCGTTAGGTTTTTTTTCTTTCGCATATTCCATGATATAGGCCATTCCAGCACAACCACCACTTTTAACACCTACTCGTACACCTAGAGATTTTTGGTCTTTTGACATTATTTCTTTAATTCTTTCTGCCGCTCTATCGCTAAGAGATATTATTTGTGTCATAAATTTAACTCTAATTTTGCTGCCTCTGACATCATTGACTTATCCCATGGCGGGTCCCAAACTAGCTCCAAATCAACATCTTTAACTTCTTTAATTTCTTTAACACTGTCTTTTACTTCCTTAGGCAAACTCTCAGCAACTGGACAATTTGGTGTAGTAAGGGTCATTTTAATTTTTACCATATTATCTTTTTCAACATTTATATCATAAATTAACCCCAGCTCATATATGTTGACTGGAATTTCTGGGTCGTAAATTTTCTTTATTTCGTTGATTATTTTCTCTTTTAAGTGCATTTATTCTTCTTTCTCTGTATTCACTTCTCCTGGTTTATTTGACATTGCAGAAATAAGAGTATGCCATGGTAAGGTTGCACATTTTACTCGCATTGGGTATTTTTTCACACCTGATAATGACATCAGCTTAATTTTATCATCTTCATTGATATTTTTTGATTTAAGCTCAGAATTTTCTTTTATCATATTTAAAAAATCATCAATTAATTCCTTAACTTCAGTTTCACTTTTTTCTTTCATCAATTCTGTCATTATTGAAGTAGATGCCATAGTAATCGCACAACCTTCTCCTTCAAATTTAATATCTGAAATTTTTTTATTTTCATCAGTTTTTAAGTAGATGTGAACTTTGTCACCACACAATGGATTGTTTCCTTTGGCATCTTTATTAAAGTTTTCAAACTTCCCAAGATTCTTTGGATTCTTGCCATGTTCTAAAATTATTTCCTGATATAATTCTTTTAAGTCCATTATCGATCAAATATTTTTTTACATTTATTAATTGATTCATTTAATTTATCTAAATCATCTTTAGTATTATATACGCCCAGTGATGCTCGGGCAGTAGCTGATAATCCAAGTTTATCATGTAATATTTGACAACAATGATGACCTGCTCGAATGGCCACTCCATCCTCATCTAGAATAGTTGCGATATCATGAGCATGTATTCCATCTAAAGTAAACGATAATACAGACCCTTTATTTTTTGGGTTACCAACAAGTTTGACTGAGTTATTTTTTCTCAATACTTCCTCTCCATATTTTGTAAGTTCACTTTCATGCTTCTCAATATTTTCAATGCCTATTTGATTTAAAAACTTTATAGATTCTCCAAATGCAATTACTTGGGCTGTTGCCATAGTGCCGGCTTCGTATTTGTTTGGAAGATCCCCAAAAGATATACCTTCTTTTTTTACTTCTCTAATCATGCCGCCTCCACCTTGATATGGTGGTAAAGTATCAAGCCATTTTTTTTTTGCATAAAGAACGCCTAGACCAGTTGGTCCATACATTTTATGACATGAAATTGCATAGAAATCGCAATCTATATCTTGCATGTCTAATTTTAAATGAGGAGCTCCCTGACAGCCGTCTATCAATATAGGTATATTTTTTGAGTGAGCCAAAGATGTAATTTCTTTAATGGGCAAAATTGCTCCAGTAACATTTGATAGATGTGTGATCGCAATCATTTTAGTTTTGGGTGTTATACTTTTTTCAATACTTTCTATAGTTATTTCACCATCATTATTTATTTCTGCAAAGTTAATTTTAACTCCCTTTAATTTTCTTAAGTAATGCCATGGAACATAATTTGAGTGATGTTCTAATTCTGTAAGAAGTATCTCATCTCCTTCTCTTAAAAACTTTTGTCCAAAGGTGTTTGCTACTAAATTAATTGCTTCAGTTGCACCTTTAGTAAATACAATTTCATTAGGATCTTTAGCGTTTATGTACTTTTGCATCATTATTCTGGTGTTTTCATACAAATTTGTTGCTGCGACAGCTAAATAATGCACACTTCTTCCTACATTAGAAAACTCTTTTGTATAAAAATCATAGATCCTATCTACAACCATTTGCGGTTTCTGTGATGAGTTGGCACTATCAAGATATACTAGGTCATTATTATGAACTTTATTATTAAATATAGGAAACTGTTTTTTTATATTATTTATGTTCATTGATTTAATTCCATAATTTTTTTAATAAAATTTTTAATTTCTTCATCAGTAATCTTTTCAATCACGTCGAGAAAAAAACCACTTATTAAAAGTTTTTTAGCTTGTTTGTAATTTAGTCCCCTAGATCTTAAATAAAATATTGAATTTTCATTAAGACTACCAGATGCAGAGCCATGTGAGCATTTCACATCATCAGCATATATCTCAAGTTCTGGTTTTGCGTTAAACTCAGTGTTTTTATCTAATAAAATACATTTACTTAATTGGTATCCATCGGTTTTCTGTGCATCTGGGCTAACATAAATTTTACCCTGATATACAGACTTAGATTTATCATCAAGTACACTTTTAATTAGCTGATAACTTTTTGTATTTTCAACTAAGTGATTAATTGATGTCCTAATTTCATGATGTTTATCTGAATCTAATGAAAATACTCCATTAATAAATGCAGATGAATATTGGCCTTTTAGATTACAATTGATTTCATTTTTTAAAAATTTTGAACCATTAGATAAAATAAATGTTTCTGAAATGCTATCCTTTGATTGATCAATATTATTATAGGAATACTTTATATTACTATTTTGCGATTTATCGATTTTATAATTTTTTAAAATTGCATTTTCTTTTAATATAAAATTATAAAATGTATTAATGAAATTTTTTTCACTTTTATCATCATAAATATCAACTATTTTTAGAGAACTATTTTCCTCTAAAATAAAATTTAATTGAGAATTTAATGTTGTTGAGCTTAAATTATCAGTTGAAACATGATAAATTATTAATGGTTTATTCATTGAATAATTTTGTGGGATAGTAATTTTGTAAAAATTTTT
>CACFYN010000023.1 GCA_902570525.1 uncultured Pelagibacteraceae bacterium | reverse complement strand
TTTTTTTAGTTTTTCATCATTTTCAGAAAGCTTTGTTAGAATATTTTCCTTTTTGATAATAAAACTATATATTTCAGCCATATCTTCAGAGGGAATTGTTTTTGAATATTCATTAATAAAACCATCAGTTTCTTTATATTCGTCTAAACCAATACTATCAGAACATATAGAACATCCTGCGTACTGAAACGATTTATCATTGAACTTTTTCCATAAATTATCATCAAATAAAATAGGATGGCTATCATATATCATATGAAAAACTTCGTGGTGTATAACTCTTTCAAAATATTTTGGATTAAAGTTTATATTTAATATTAAAGTTCTTTTTTGTATATCAGGGATACCTGCTGTACCAATACCTGATATAGATAAATTTTCACACAATACAACAAATCGGACATTATTTTTTTTTAAAAATTGATAATTATAAATATCCAAGTTTTTTTTAACTATTTCATATTTTTTTTTGAGATTGCTTTCATTTGCTTTATCACAAGTAATATTTTTAGTTGTTCCGATTGTAAAACTTTCTTTTAAACTTAAATATTTGATTTTATTTTCGCTATCTAGATTAAAAACTTCTAAATTTGGAATTTTAATAAGATTAAATATTTCATTTGCATTAAGTGAGGAATAATAGGAAAAAAATATAAAAATAATTATAAGAATTCTCATTTTGAAAACATAAATGATATTCCATTTAATTTAGTTGTGGTACATTTAATTTTATAAATAAAATTAATGACAAAAAAAAAAGAACCAGTACAACCGATTAGCGGAACAAAAGTTCCTCGATTTGCAGGCCCAAGTACTTTTGCAAGATTACCAGAATTAAGGGATGTAGGAAGTTGCGATGTTGCAATAGTCGGTATTCCTTTTGATGCTGGAACTAGCTACAGACCTGGTGCAAGATTTGGTCCACAAAGTATACGACAGGCATCAAGACATTTGAGAACAAATTATCATCCAAATTATGATGTCGAACCATTTAAAGTTCAACAAGTTGCTGATGCAGGAGATATTACTTGCAATCCCTTTAATATTGATGAAGCAATAAAACAAATTGAAGCCGGGGCTTTAGATTTATTAAAAAAAACCAAAGGTATAATAAGTTTGGGTGGAGATCATACAATTGCATTTCCTTTATTAAGAGCAATGAATAAATTTAACAAAGGACCTGTTGCCCTAGTCCATTTTGATGCACATTTAGATACTTGGGATACATATTTTGGTGCTCCTTATACACACGGAACACCTTTTAGAAGAGCAAGAGAGGAAAATTTATTTTTAGATGATTCATCAATGCATGTTGGTATTCGGGGACCGCTTTATAGCAAGGAGGATTTAAAAAATGATGAAAGCTTTGGTTTTAAAATAATTCATTGTGATGAATTTCAGTCACAAGGTGTTGATAAAATTGTCGAAAGAATCAGAAATAGAGTTGGTAATAATCCTTTATACTTGTCAATCGATATAGATGTTTTAGATCCGGCTCATGCACCTGGAACAGGTACTCCAGAAATTGCAGGAATGACTTCTAGAGAAATGGTTAATGTTATTAGAGGATTATCTGGAATGAAAATTATATCGGCAGACGTAGTAGAAGTTGCACCGGCGTATGATCATGCAGAAGTTACTTCATTAGCCGCAGCAACGATTGTATATGAACTTACAAACTTGTTTGCAAAAGCAAAAAGATAGGTTAATTTTTAAGTATGCTAAATAAGAAAAAATTCTATATTAATGGAAAATGGACCGATCCTATAAAAGAAAAAGATTGTTACGTTATTGATCCATCAACGGAAGAAAATTGTGCTGTTATATCCATAGGTAGTAAAGCAGATATTGATGCAGCAGTTCAAGCAGCAAAAAATGCTTTTGAAAGCTGGGCATTTACATCAAAAGAAGAAAGATTAAAACTTCTAGAAACACTTTATGCTAATTATAAAAAAAGATGGGCAGATTTTGCAAACGCTATAACTATTGAAATGGGTGCTCCAAAAGATTTTGCAACCAAACTTCAAGCCGGTACTGGAGCAAGTCATATGAAATCTTTTATAAGATATTTAAAAGAATTTGAATTTGAAAAACCTTTGGGTGATCATGCGCCTAATCAAAGATTAATTTATGAACCAAAAGGAGTTTGCGCATTAATAACTCCGTGGAATTGGCCTATGAACCAAGTTTGCTTAAAGGTTATGCCAGCATTAGCTACTGGATGTACAATGATTTTAAAGCCATCAGAATTAGCTCCTTTATCGTCAATGATACTCGCAGAAATAATTGATGAAACTAAATTTCCAGCAGGTGTATTTAATTTAGTTAATGGCGATGGTGAAACGACTGGAAATGCACTAACTAGTCATCCAGACGTTAACATGGTTTCTTTTACTGGGTCAACTAGAGCAGGTGCTTTAATATCTAAAAATGCAGCAAATGATTTTAAAAGAGTTAGCCTAGAATTGGGTGGCAAGGGTGCAAATATTGTTTTCAAAGATGCGGATCCTGAAGCTGTTGAAAGAGGTGCCACAAGATGTTTTAGAAATTCTGGTCAATCATGTAATGCTCCAACCAGAATGTTAGTCGAAAAATCAATCTATAAAGAAACAGTAGATAGACTAATTAAATTTGCAAATGATTTTAAAGTAGATAACCCAAACAAAGAAGGAGACCATATTGGTCCTGTAATATCTGAAACTCAATATAATAAGATACAAGGATTGATTAAGAAGGGTATAGACGAAGGAGCAAAATTAGTTGCAGGAGGACTTGGTAAACCTGATGGTTTAACAAAAGGTTATTATGTAAAACCAACAGTTTTTGCGGACGTAAATAATCAAATGGAAATAGCACAAACAGAAATTTTTGGACCTGTTTTATCTGTTATTCCTTTTGAAAGCGAAGAGGAAGCAATTAAAATTGCAAATGATACGACGTACGGATTAACAAACTACATCCAAACTCAAGATCAAAATAAAGTACATAGGGTAGCAAGAAAACTTAGATCAGGAATGGTTGATGTAAACGGCGCAGGTATTGCGGTTGATGCACCATTTGGTGGATTTAAACATTCAGGTATTGGAAGAGAAGCTGGAAAAGATGGCCTACTAGAATTCTTGGAAGTAAAATCTATTGGTGGGTGGAGTTAATTAATCACCGATTTTTCTTTTACGCCTTCTAAAAAAGTTAAACATTTTTTAATTTCACTTAGTTCAATAAATTCGTCAATTTTATGAGCTTGTTCTATCGATCCAGGTCCACAAACTACAGTGCTTATTCCAATTTCTTGAAATAATCCTGCCTCTGTTCCAAAAGATACGACTTCTCTAGAATTGTCTCCTGTAATACTAGATACAAATTCACAAGCTTTCGAGTCATTTACTCTATTAAATCCAATTATTTCTCCAATTATTTTTTTTTTAATTGATGCATCAGGATATTTTTTTTTCATTTCTGATAAAAGCTTTTCAGCATATTTATCAATTTCACTATTTAAAAATATACCGTCCTCTTTATTAACAGGTCTGGTTTCCCAATTTACATGACATTTGTCAGCTATTACATTATGTGCAATTCCTCCAAATATTCCACCAATCGATAATGTTGAATAGGAAGGAGTAAATATAGAGTCTTTTGGTTTTCTATTAATTAAATCACTTCTTAATGACATTAATTTATTTACATACTTTGATGCGTATTCAGCAGCATTCACTCCTTCATCAGGTTTAGAACTATGACCAGCTAACCCTTCAAAAAAAGTTGTATACTCATAACATGCTTTGTGAGAGTCTATAATTTTCATTTCGGTTGGTTCACCTACGATACAAATTCCATTTGTAATTTTTCTTTTTTTTAGTTCTTTAATCAATAAAGGAGCTCCGATGCATGCAGTTTCCTCATCAAATGTGAGAGAAAAGTGTATATCTCTTGAAAGATTTGATTTTGAAAATATTTCTGCAAAAGCTAATGAACAAGCTAAAAATCCCTTCATGTCGCAAGAACCTCTTCCATATAATTTTTCATCTTTTATTTCTGCAATGAAAGGATCTGTGGACCACCCTTTAGATACGGGTACTACATCTGTGTGTCCTGAAAGTATTATAGGCTCTTTTCCATTCGGTTTTTTTGCTTTTAAAGTGGCAAAAAGATTTACTCTTTTTTTTTCATCGTCAAAAACCTTAAAAGATGAAGCACCACATTTTGTAAGTATATCTTCGCAATAATTAATTAAAGAAGAATTATTTTCACCTGAAATTGTTTTAAAAGATATTAAATCTTTAAGAATCTTTATTGATTTTTCAAATAATATGTTATCTATTTTCATTACAACTAATTATATATTATTATTATGAAAGAACAAATAACCTATGATGATTTTCAAAAGATAGACATTCGTTTAGGAACAGTAATATCTGTTGAAAAAAATGAAAAAGCAAGAAAACCTTCATTAGTTCTAAAAGTTGATTTTGGAAGTGAAATTGGAATTAAACAGTCTTCAGCACAAATAACACATTTTTATAACAAAGATAACCTAATTGGAAAACAAGTTATAGGAGTGTGTAATTTTCCAGAAAAAAATATTGCAGGAGTAATTTCACAAGTATTAATTTTGGGATCCATTGATAAAGAGGGAAAAGTAACTTTAGTTCATCCATCTCAAAAAGCTGAAAACGGACTGCCAATAGCATAAAATATGCATCCAGAATTACTGTCATTGTCATTATTTATGTTAGGTACAAGTTGTTCACCAGGCCCAAATAATATAGTTGCATCTTACTCAGGGTTTAACTTTGGTGTAATTAAAACATTTCCACATATGTTGGGTGTCATTTTTGGTTTTACTACAATGGTTTGTGTTCTGAATTTTGGTTTAATAAATGTTTTTAAAATTTATCCCTTATTACAAGAAATACTTAAAATTTCTGGATCACTATTTCTTATTTATTTGGCTTACAAAATAGCGTTTTCAAAAAATCAGACGGAAAATAAAAAGGAAAATCCAGTTAAGTTTTTTGATACGTTTTTTTTTCAGTTT
>CACFYN010000022.1 GCA_902570525.1 uncultured Pelagibacteraceae bacterium | reverse complement strand
AAGTAAGCTAGATTTTCCCACATTGGTTGGGCCCAATATTGCTATCTTGAATCCTTCTCTAATTCTTTCTCCCACATTACTATCATTCAAAATTTTTTCTATTTCAGATTTTACTTTTTCAGAATCCATTTTGATATTATTCAATATATCATCTGGTAGATCTTCGTCAGGAAAATCAATTTTTGCCTCTAAATTTGACAAAATTTTTAATAGTGTATTTCGCCAAGAATTGAATTTATCTGAACTTTTTCCACTCATTATTTTTAATGCTTGTCTTCTTTGAATGTCGGTTTCAGAGGCAATAAGATCACCTATACTTTCTGCTTTAAGAAGATTTATTTTTTCATTTTGAAATGCTATTTTTGTAAATTCACCTGGCTCAGCAAGTCTACAACTATTTATTTTTGATATATTGTCTAAAATTGACTTTATTACTGCTCTACTTCCGTGAACATGTATCTCCGCCATATCTTCACCAGTATAACTATTAGGTCCTGGAAACCAAATTACGATACCTTCATCTATTAATTCTTTAGTTTTTATTTCTATTATTTTATTTAAACACGCCATTCTGGGTTTTGGTAATTTTCTACCTGTAATTTTTTTAATAACCTCTTTAGTCTTTTCACCCGAAACTCTTATTACAGCAACCCTGATATACCTGGGCCAGATGATAGAGCATAAATTGTCATAAAAATATTATAACTTGAAAAATGCCAATATATATCGATAAATTTATTAAATGATAATTTGGCTAGCATCATACCCTAAGAGTGGAAATACATGGTTAAGAATGTTTTTAAGAGCCTACTTTCTTCCTGAGGGAGATAAGTTTTCAATAAACTCTAAAGGAAACCAAAATTTTGAAAGTACAACCTTTCCAAATGTTAAGCTTTTAAAATCCTCAAAAGTTGACCACTCAAAATTTGAAAATATTGTTAAAAATTGGATAAATCTTCAAGACTATTTGAATTTAAATGGAAAAATTAACTTTCTTAAAACGCATAACGGTAACTACACGGTAAATAATTATCCTTTTACGAATACCCAAAATACGATTGGCGGTATTTACTTGGTAAGAGACCCTAGAGACGTACTGTTGTCATTCTCTAATCATCTAAAATTAAGCCATGAAGATGTGTTTGGAAAAATGATTTCAATGGATCACTTTGAATTAGATGAAAATGACCCTGATTTGAAAGAAGGCTACAAAAGATCATTGCTGGGTTCATGGTCAAATCATTATTTATCTTGGAAATCTTATAAAGGTAGAGAATTGCTTTTTTTGAAATATGAGGATTTAGTTAAAAATCCATATGAAAACTTTCATAAAGTTTTAACTTATTTAAAAAATTTCATATCATTTGAATTGAATAATAACAAAATTAAAAAATCAATAGATATAACCTCTTTCAAAAATCTAAAAAAAATTGAAGATGATGAAGGATTTGCAGAACAAGGAATGAGTAAGGAGTTTTTTAGAAAAGGTATAATTGGAGACTGGAAATCAAACTTAAAACCGGAGTTATCAAATAGAATAGAGAGTAAATTTAAAAGAGAGATGATAGAATTAGGCTATATCTAATTAGCTAGGTTTATTCATTGAATTAAAAAATTCAGAATTATTTTTAGTATTTTTTAATTTTGAATTAATAAACTCTATTGCATCCATTGAACCCATTGGTGCGATTATCCTTCTCAGCACATTCATTTTTTGAAGATCGCTCTTATCAAAAATTAATTCTTCTCTTCTTGTTCCTGATTTTGTTATATCAATAGCAGGAAAGATCCTTTTCTCTGAAATCTTTCTATCCAGTATAGTTTCACTGTTTCCTGTTCCCTTAAATTCCTCAAAAATTACTTCATCCATTCTACTTCCGGTATCAATTAAGGCAGTTGCAATAATTGTTAAAGATCCACCCTCCTCGATGTTTCTGGCAGCACCAAAGAATCTTTTTGGCCTTTGTAAAGCATTCGCATCAACACCACCGGTTAAAACTTTACCAGAGCTAGGAACAACAGCATTATAGGCTCTTCCAAGTCTAGTGATTGAGTCTAATAAAATTACAACATCTTTTTTGTGTTCTGTTAACCTTTTAGCTTTTTCTATTACCATCTCTGCAACAGCGACGTGCCTTTGAGCAGGCTCGTCAAATGTCGAGCTTATAACCTCTCCTTTTACCGTTCTCTGCATATCGGTTACCTCTTCTGGTCTTTCGTCAATTAGTAATACCATTAAATAACATTCAGGATGATTTGCTGTTATAGAATTTGCAATACTTTGAAGTATCATTGTTTTTCCGGCTTTTGGTGGAGAAATAATCAAGGATCTTTGTCCTTTTCCAATTGGACTTACTAAATCAATAAGTCTAGGAGTTAAGTCTGGTTTTTTTTCTACTTTGGCACTTTCCACCTCCATTACCAGCTGCTTATTTGGATAAAGTGGGGTAAGGTTATCAAAAGCAATCTTGTGTCTAGATTTTTCTGCATCCTCTAAATTTATTTTTGTTACCTGAAGTAAAGCAAAATATCTTTCCCCATCTCTAGGGGCCCTCACAGGGCCTTCGACTGTATCACCAGTTCTTAATCCAAATCTCCTTATTTGACTTGGGCTTATATAAATATCATCAGGACCAGGCAGATAATTGGATTCCATTGCTCTTAGGAAGCCAAAGCCATCTTGCAAAAGTTGTAGAACACCTCCTCCTGTTATCTCTTCTCCTTTTTCGGCTAATTTTTTTAGAATTGAAAAAAGAATTTCCTGTTTTCTTAAAGTACTAGCATTTTCAATACCCAATTCTTCAGCTTGAGATATAAGGTTTTCAGAAGATTTAGTTTTGAGCTCTTGTATATTCATAATATTATTAAGGGGAAATTTATTAGATACGATTAATATATATATCTTTTATTTTTTTTCAATACCTAGATGGGCTTTAAAATTACAATAAATACTATCAAAATCAGTAAAATTGTAGGTACTTCATTAAATATTCTAAAAAATCTTGAGGAATAATTGTTTTCGCCAATTTTAAATTTGTTCAAACAATTACCTAAAAAAAAGTGATATCCGGTCAGAATAATGACTAAAAAAAATTTTAATTTGAGCCAAGTATTTGCAAGCTGGTCAAAACCAATAACGGATATTAATACTAGTCCGAACAACCAAGATAAAATCATTGCTGGCATCATTATATAATTGTAAAGCTTAAACTCCATAGTTTTAAAAACTTCACAGACCTTCACTTCGTTTTTGTTTTCGGAATGATAAACAAATATTCTAGGCAAGTATAACAATCCAGCCATCCAAGATATTACTGATATTAAATGAAGAGATTTAAGTATTAAGTATAGGTTCATTTTATGAAATATGTCTCTGAACTAAATTATTTATCAATTTAATGTGGTCTTCATTATCATTAAGACATGGGATTACATCAAAGTTTAAGCCTCCTGAATTTAAAAAACTTTCTTTTCCTTGAATTGATATTTCCTCTAGTGTCTCAACACAATCTGAGGAAAATCCTGGACAAATAACTAGTATGTTTTTCTTACCTGTTTTTGGAAGATCTTCTAAGGTTTTGTCTGTGTAAGGTTGTAACCATTCTTGAGGACCAAATCGTGATTGAAATGTTGTTTCGATTGGTACTTTATCAAATTTTTCTCTCATTAGTCTAGTAGTCTTGTGACAGTAGCAATGATAAGGATCTCCTTTTTCGAAATATTTTTTTGGAATACCGTGATACGAAGCAATAATTAGATCTGGTTGCCAATTAATTTCAGAAATTTTTTTTTCAATACTGTTTGTTAATGCGCTTATATACAATGGATTTGACTCATAATGAGGTATAATTTGAAGACTTGGCTGCCATCGCATTTTCATGAGACATCTATAAACTTCATCACAAACTGTTGCGGTTGTTGCTGCTGCGTATTGTGGGTATAACGGTAAAACTATTAGCCTTTCGCATCCATTAGTTTGTAATTTATTCATAACAGACTGGATACTAGGATTTCCATATCTCATTGCAAAATCTATCTCTGTGTTTGGATTGGTAATGATTTCCCTTAACTTTTGTGTTTGTTTTTGAGTGTAGTATCTCAAGGGTGACATATTCTCTTTTTTCATCCAAATTTCTTTATATGCCTTTGCGGTTTTTGAGGGTCTAAAAGTCAAAATAAATAAATTAAGAATTATTTGCCAAACGATAGGATTTACTTCGATTACTCTTCTATCAGATAAAAATTCTTTCAGATACTTTCTTATGTCAAGCCAGCTAGTAGAGTCTGGGGTTCCTAGGTTTACAAGTAATATACCAGTTTTTCCGAAATTTATTTTTGGGTGATCTTTCATTTAACGTTTTTAACTAAATTTATTAAATATTCTACCATATCAGGATTGGTTTGTGGAAGAACTCCATGTCCCAAATTAAATATGTAAGGATGGTTTTTAAATATATCTAAGTATCTTTGAGCTTCTATCTTAACTTTTTTTTTATTTGTTAATAATATTTTAGGATCTAGTCCTCCTTGAACTGGAATTTTTATATTGTTAATTATTTTGATTGGGTCAACTTTATAATCTATGTTAATAACATCTGGTTTTGTTTCATCAGTAAATTCTTTGTAATTATCTATATTTCTCGGGAAACAGATAGTAGGAATTTTTAATGAACGTATAAATTTTACAACCTTTTTGGTTGGATTATATATATCTCTTTCTAGATCTCTGTTTTTTACTAACCCTGCCCAACTATCAAAAATCTGAATAACACTCGCCCCTGATATCACTTGATTTTTTATATGGACACACAAAAAATCTGTTATTATTTCTAAAAGATCGCTGGTTAGTTTTTTATCTCTAACTAATTTATTCAATTTTTCTTTAGGTGACCTTTTATTTAACATATAAACTAGTATTGTCCATGGCCCACCAACAAATCCTATCAAATCCTTATTTTTAAGAAGTTTGTCTTTCTTTGTTGTTTTGAGTGACTCATAGACAGGATTTAATTTGTTAGTAAAGTCTCTATACGAAACCTTATGTACATTTTGCAATTTGAGATCACCGAGGATTGGGCCACAATTTTTCTTAAAATTAACATCTTGATCAAGTCCGTAGGGTACCATCAAAATGTCGGAAAAAATAATTGCAGCGTCTAGATCGAATCTCTTAAGTGGTTGTAAAGTTATTTCTTTAACTTTTTTCTTATTCAAACAAAGATCGATGAAATTAGTATTAATTTTTCTAATTTTTCTAAACTCTGGTAAATATCTTCCGGCCTGCCTCATAAGCCAAATTGGTCTGATTTCTCTATCCTTTTTATAAATAACTTTTTGTATAGGTGTCATAATAAATAAATTATAAATCTTTGATATATTTAGTATATAGTCATGTTAATCTTGGTGATTAATTTTTATTAACTACTTATAACCTTTTTTTCCACATAAATAATAAGATATTCAGTTAAAATT
>CACFYN010000021.1 GCA_902570525.1 uncultured Pelagibacteraceae bacterium | reverse complement strand
ATTTTTTTAATAGTTTTTGCCTTTTTTGTATTTTATTCTCCAAACATTCTTGGTCATGCTGATAACTATATTGAAGCGAATCCAATGGTAACGCCTGCTCATATTGTTCCTGAGTGGTATTTACTTCCTTTCTATGCAATTTTAAGATCTGTTCCTGATAAACTTTTAGGCGTTATTGCAATGTTTGGTGCTTTGTTTATACTAGTAATACTTCCTTGGCTTGATACTTCAAAAACGAGATCAG
Organism: uncultured Pelagibacteraceae bacterium; assembly: GCA_902570525.1. Taxonomy (GTDB): domain Bacteria; phylum Pseudomonadota; class Alphaproteobacteria; order Pelagibacterales; family Pelagibacteraceae; genus Pelagibacter. The sequence goes on along the minus strand of CACFYN010000021.1, from coordinate 5,353 downwards.
CAGTTTTTAGACCATTATATAAACAATTTTATTGGTTCTTAGTAGCTGACGTTTTAATATTAGGTTACGTTGGAGCAATGCCAGCCGAAGGAATTTATTTATTAGTTGCAAGAGTAGCTACTGCATATTATTTTGCTCATTTTTTAATAATTCTTCCTATCTTAAGTAAGAAGGAGAAAGTTTTAGATGTACCGCTGAGTATTACAGAACCCGTCCTAGGTGGATCAGTTAGTGCGTCAGTTGTACGGGAAAGAAAAGATAAATTATGAAAAAATTTATAATTTTCTTTTTTTTTTTAACTACATTATTTTCAAATAGCACAATTTCTTTTTCTGCAGAAAAAGCTGCGGAACCCATGAGTCCTAGCTGGAGTTTTAAAGGTTTTTTTGGAACTTTTGACAGAGCATCACTACAAAGAGGTTACCAGGTATATACCGAAGTTTGTGCATCATGCCACTCAATGAAACATTTAAGTTATAGAAATCTATCCCAGCCTGGCGGTCCAGAATTTAGTGAGGAACAAGTTAAAATAATAGCTTCGCAATTTGAAGTAAGAGATGGACCAAATGATGATGGTGAAATGTTTGATAGACCAGCAAGACCATCAGATAACTTTGTAAGCCCCTATGCAAATGATAAAGAAGCAACTGCTGCAAACGGAGGAGCATACCCACCCGATATGTCGGTATTGGTTAAAGCCAGAAAGGGTGGAGCGGACTATATTTATTCTTTACTACTTGGTTATGAGGAACCACCCGAGGGTATTTCTTTAGATGATGGAGTTTATTACAATAAATACATGGCAGGTAATAAAATTAAAATGTCAAATCCCTTATCTGAAGGTATAGTTGAATATGCAGATGGAACTAACGCTACAGAAGATCAGATGGCACGAGATGTTACAACATTTCTTTCATGGGCTGCAGAACCACATTTAGAGGAACGACATAAAATTGGATTTAGGGCAATAATATATTTGATTATAATTACAATCTTAGTTTATTTTAGCATGAAAAAAATTTGGTCACGTGTTGAATCTGAAGTTTAAAACATCTCCATCTTTAACAATATAATCTTTACCTTCTAATCTCATCTTTCCATTACTCCTTGAGTTAGACCATCCGTTGTTTTCAATAAAATCCTTATAAGATACAGTTTCAGCTCTAATAAAGCCTTTTTCAAAGTCTGTATGTATTTCACCAGCAGCAGTTGGTGCTGTACAATTTTTTTTAATAGTCCATGCTCTAGTTTCCTCTAGCCCAGATGTAAAGAAAGTTTCTAATTTCAAAATATTATAACCTTTACTAATTAATTTATTAAGTCCAGTGTCATTAATATCTATCATATTCATAAAGTTCTTTTTTTCTTCTTTGTCAAATTGATTAATTTGATTTTCGATATCAGCCGAAATAATAATAGTATTCTGGGAGCCAAATTTTTTAATAAAGTTATTTGTATAACTATTTCCATTTTTAATACTTTCTTCGTCTACGTTACATACATAAATCTTTGGTTTTATTGATAACAGACCAGTTTGATTCATGATCTTATCATCATATTCATCTGCAAATATCGATAAGTCTTTACCATTATTTAGTGCTTCAAATGCATTCTCTAAAATTTCTAGTAACTTTTCATCTAGATTTTTTTTGTTTTTCTTGTCCAATCTTTTTTGTAAAGACTCTATATCTGCTAACATCATTTCAGTTTCAATAATTTCCAAATCTCTTATTGGATCAACACTAGTATTAACATTTTGGATATCTTCAGAGTCAAAACATCTTATCATATGAACAATTGCATCAACTTCTCTAATATGAGAAAGAAATTTATTTCCTAATCCTTCTCCTTTTGAGGCGCCTTTGACTAAACCAGCAATATCGACGAATGAGATTGTAGTATAGATTTTTTTTTTAGAACCAGAAATTTCTGAAAGTCTATCTATTCTTTCGTCTGGAACTGGCACTATTCCAATATTTGGATCGATAGTACAGAAAGGAAAATTTTCAGCTTGAGCTTTGGAAGAATTTGTCAAAGCGTTAAATAGGGTTGATTTACCAACATTTGGTAATCCTACTATACCGCATTTGAAACCCATCTATTTATTATTTACTGTACTTGAAAACAAATCCAATTTTTTATCAATAAGAATTGGTAAAGATTTTGTAATATTTTCAGTCATCGAGGAAAGCTCTATTTTTTCATCTTCATTAAAATCTTGCAAAACATGATCTGATACTTCTATATTATTTTTTGGATGACCAATGCCAATTCTTACTCTTGAATAATCTTTTCCAATAAATTTATCTATAGATTCTATACCATTATGCCCTGCACTAGATCCACCAAACTTTGTTTTTATCTTTCCGAAATCTATATCTAGATCGTCGTGAAATACTATTACATTTTCTGCTTCAATTTTGAAATATTCAATTAATTCTCTAATACAAATCCCAGAGTTGTTCATAAATGTAAGTGGTTTAATTGCATAAACCTTTCTTCCATTAATTGTTCCAGTTGTTAGTAATCCTTTAAATTTTGGTTTTTGTTTTGATAAGCCAAATTTTTGATTTATTGCATCTATAATTTTAAATCCGATATTGTGACGGTTATTCTCACTATTAGGGGAAGGATTACCAAGACCTACAAAAAGTAACATTATTATTTTATTTAAAGTTTTTCAGCTTATTTATTTTTTTTCTGGTTGAGATTTTTTATCATCTCCTTTTTTTGCATCATCTTTCTTTTCAGATTTAGCTGCATCTGCCGGAGGTGCTTTTCCATCTCCCTCAGCTCCTTCAGTTGCTTGAGTTGCACCTTCTTCGCCTGTTGCTTCAGCACCTTCCGCAGCTTCTGCCGGTTTTTCTGGTTCTTTAATAACTGTAGGTGCTGCTAGAGTTGCAACAACAAAATCTCTTCCTTGGATTGTTGGATGGACATTTTCTGGAAGTTTAATAGCCGATATTTTAAAACTTTGACCGATATCAACTCCATCTAAATCCACTATAAGTTCATTAGGAATATTTTCTGTTGGACATTTTAGTTCAACTTTTCTTCTTACGATATTTAATACACCGCCTCTTTTCAATCCTGGCGATTTATCGCTATTAATAAATTTAACTGGTATTTGTAAAATTACTTTACCACCTTTTACAATTCTTAAAAAATCAACATGTGTTGGTTCGTCTGACAATATGTCAAATTTAACATCTCTCGGCAAAACATTTTGATCCTTACCATCAATTTTTAATTTAATTATATTAGATAGAAAATTATCTCTTTCTAACAAGTTGATTAAAGTTTTTTTTGAAACAGATATGTTTTGGTTTTTGTCTTCCCCACCATAAACTACTGCTGGAACATTACCTTGAGATCTTAAAGTGTTTAATTCACCTTTAGTTTTTGTACTTCTTATGCTGGCTTCTAAAGTATTCATAAAAGATAGGTTTTTTAACCCAACTTTATCTATAAAACAAGAAAATTATTTGAATAAATCTGAGACTGATGTTGAATTAGATATTCTTTTAAGAGCTTCACCAAGAAGATTGGAAATACTTAAAATTTGAATATTCTTTGCGTTACCTATTTTTTTGGAATTATCAATCGTGTCTGTGATTACTAAGTTTTTGATGGGAGAGTTTTTAATTTTTTTAACTGCATCTCCACTCAATACTCCATGAGTTATATAAACGTGTATTTCTTTTGCACCTCTAGATTTTAACATTTTAGCAGCATTTACTATTGTCCCCCCCAGAGTCGATAATATCATCCACAATTATACAAATTTTATTTTTTATATCCCCAATAATATTCATAACCTCCGATTTTCCAGGAGCGGGTCTTCTTTTATCTACAATTGCGAGATTGACATTCAGCAATTTACTTAAACCTCTTGTTCTTGCTACCCCACCAACATCTGGTGAGACACAGACTAAATTATTCATTTTAAGATTTTTTTTTATGTGTCTATAAAAAATTGGTGTTGCATAAAGATTATCAACAGGAATATCAAAGAAACCTTGAATCTGACCTGCATGTAAATCAACAGTAACTACTCTATCTGCTCCCGCTTTTGTAATTAAATTTGAAATCAATTTTGCAGATATTGAAGTTCTCGGTACGACTTTTCTATCCTGTCTTGCGTATCCAAAGTAAGGTATAACCGCAGTAATATTTTTTGCAGATGATCTCTTAAGTGCATCGATACTCAAAAGCATCTCTAACAAATTATCATTCGCTGGAGAAGATATAGATTGGATGATAAAAATATTATTTCCTCTTATATTTTCATTTATTTCAACATAAATTTCTCCATCTGAAAATTTTTTAATATTTGAATTAACCAGTTTTGTTTTAAGATATGTTGAAATCTTTTTACTTAAATTTTTGTTACTGTTTCCAGTTAATAATTTCATTGAGATAACCTAATTAATCATAATTAATGATATATTTCTACCATAATCATTTTCTTTATTATGTATAGATCTTCTAGCACTAAAGAAATTGTTTTTTTTGTTATAAGTATCTTTATTAATTATATCTATTTTTTTAATTCCAAGACTAATTAATTGATATTTAACATATTTATTAAGGCTAAAATATGTTTTATTTTTTACGAATTTGAAAAAAAATTTGTTATTTCGACTTTGCTTTATAAATTTCGATTTAAAATCACTCTTTACTTCATAATTTTTTTGGCAAATACATGGACCAATTGCTGCAATAATATTTTTCGACTCGCTACCTCTTTTTTTTAAGTGTCTAACTACTTTTTTAATTATTCCTTTATAAGCCCCCTTCCATCCAGCATGAATTGCTGAAATTATTTTTAATTTTTTGTCGTAAAGCAATACAGGCACACAATCAGCCGTCAATACACCTATTATTAATTTTCTTCTATTTGTTAATAATGCATCTCCAACTAGTCTTTTTTTTTTTAATTTATAATCATTTACAAAAAAAAACTTATTACTATGAATTTGATTTAATAAAATTAAGTTTTTATAAGAATTACTGATTTTTTTACTTACAATATTTAAATTTTTACTTATATATTTTTTTTTATCTTTTGATCCTCTTCCACAATTTAAGCTTTTATAGATACCTTTTGATTTTCCTCCTAGTCTATTAAAAAAACAGTGGCTAATATTTATTTCTTTTTTTAATTTTTTTGAATAAAACATTAATTGAAACCTAAATAATTATCTGTTTTACTTCTAAAGGCAAAAATCACTTTAAATAATTCTCCCATAAATTTTTTATCTAAAAGTCTTTTCAGAGTTAAAAACATATTACATTTTTCCTTATTATTCATATTCTTTTCGAGTATTTTCGCTCTTTCAATAATTCCCAT
>CACFYN010000020.1 GCA_902570525.1 uncultured Pelagibacteraceae bacterium | reverse complement strand
ATATAAGTAAACCTACTTTTTAAAAAACCTTTGTAAGGAAGTATGGATGAGTAATTAAAAGTTAAATTTTCTAATTTTACACCATTCTCCTCAATTTTATTTTGATATTTTGACCACTCACCAAATACATTTATAATTTTTACGTCGTAATTTTGTGAATATTTAGCAAGTGAACATGCTGAATTTAAAGTTGATTTTACGGTTCCAACTTTTGAAATAAAAGGAGACCAATAATAAACACTTTTTTTCATTTTTTATTGATTTGGAAAGTAATCTTTTAGATTTCCTTCCCTGTAAACATCAGCCGTGCAGCAATGAAGTCCTCCACCAAATGCATAGGCATCTCTTAATTCAACTTGAATTACCTCCATTCCAAGTTTATCAAGTTGTTCTGCTTGATAAATCTCACTTTTTTCCACACATACAGTCTTAGGGTCTAAAATTAAAACATTCATAGAAAGCCACACAGATGAATAACATAAAGTTGGTGGCGAATTGTGTGCTGGTTGTGCTGCATCTATTATTTCCCATCCATTTTTTTCAAATAGTTTTCTTTGATCTTTTGGCAATCTTCTTTGAGGATTATTAATTATCAAACCTTCTCTAATTGGTGTAAACGTTGCATCAATATGAATTGGATATGGATCACCAGGAAAGTTTACAGAGTGAACTCTGTGATCTTTAAAATGTCTTCTTAACCAATTAATCCCCTTTAAATTAGTGGTAAATCCATGTTGAACAACTAAATCTTTTCCAAATCTCAAAATATCAGCTGCATCAAATAATGGTTCTTCTTCGGTAGTTACAAAAAATTTATCCTCTGTCCATTTTAGTCTCTTTTGAATACCAATCTTATCAGATAAATAATCTTTTCTATAATCTGCATCTGTTAGTCTTGGTTTTGGAGCAACTTCATGTCTCATATTAGGATCTTCTTCAAAGTATTTTTGTAATAGTGGTCGGTAATTTAAATATTCAAACCATCTACATCTATAGCTCATTGTTGCTTCGAGCATTTCGTTACCAACTGTCAAAATTATATCTCTTGCTGGCATACATCCAAACATTGTTTCAACTTCCCAGTCTGGGGTTGATATTTTTTGGTTATGTTTAAGTGGTAATGGTCTATCTACCTTTATTCCTCTTTTTTGTAAAAGGTTCGCAAAATTATCTAATAGCTCATTTGCTTTATCGACTGTATCTTTTGTTCTAGGTCCGTGCTGCCCTTTCATATCAGAGTCCTCAGGAACCTTTGCGTCTAAAGCGGGCTCTGGGGCAGGAATACAACAGCCATCAGCTTTTCCAACTATCACATGCTTTAAAGGATCCCATTCATTCCAACTGTTAACAATTGTTTTAGAAGAATTCATAAAAATTTAATTAAGAGCTATAAATCTCCTGTTATTTTTAATCATCAAGCTATAATAAATAATTGCTAAAAAAATTAAGAAACCACCTATAACTGTTGTATTAGAAGGTATTTCGTTTATCCCAAGTATGGGTAGCCAAACCCAAAATATTCCCCCTATAACTTCTGTTAAAGATAAGAGTGTTAATTCTGCAGCTGGTATATTTTTTGAACCTATTGAATAAAGGATTAAACCTAAGCAGACGAGGGTTCCATGAACTGAAAATAAACCTTGGTTAAGGCTTGAGGATAAAAAGTTTGATTGAGTTTCAATAATTACAACTGAGGAAATTAAGGCACAAAATATTCCTGCAATAGCAACTGTTGTAAATTTAGGCGTTTCCTTTCTCCATCTTAAGCTCACAGAGAATACTGAAAATCCAATAGCTGAAATTAAACCAAATGTTAAGCCAAATAACGATCCTTTTTCAAAATCACCAATTGCCATAATAAAAATCCCGATAGTGGCAATTATAATTGCAACCCAAACATTAGTAGAAATTTTTTCTTTTAAAAAAAGAAAACCTAATAAAGCAGTTATAAATGGCATTGCTGACAAACATAATAATGTAATTGCAGCAGTTGTGTGTGTTATAGACCAGATAAAAGTAATCATAGCAGTTCCCAAACCCATTCCACCAACTAAACCTGATAATCCTATTTTTAAATAATTTTTATAAAAATCTAAACCTTCCTCAAAAAAGAGGTAAATATTCAATAAAATGAAAATGGTAATTCCTCTAGCAAATAAATACTGCCAAGGGACTAATTCTGGTTGATTCATATAACGAACAACTAAAGGTCCAAATGACCATAGTATCCCAGCAATTAACACTACTGGAATTGCAACTCCTTCATTTTTTAATTTAAACATTAAGAATTTTTAATAGTAATTTGAGGATACTACAATATAATTTTTAACTAATAAAAAAATCAAAAAAATTTAATAATGGATTTAGAGGTTATAAAGATCGCAGAAAATACTACAAACTACAAACATATAAAAAATTTCTCTCATAAATATAAGCATAAAAACACAATTTGTGGTGATGAAATAGAAATTACACTCAAGATAAAAGATAGAAAAATTATTGATTTCGGATACCAAACTAAGTCATGTATATATTGCCAAGCATCAGCTAGTCTTCTATCGCGTATTTCAAAAAATAAAAAAATTTATGAAGTAAATAAATTTTTGGAAATTGCGAAGGATTTATTCCAAGATGAGCATAAATCAACTCCGAAATACTGGAAATCTTTTAATTCAATTTTTAAAAAAGACAACTTCCAAAGAAAAGATTGTTTATTATTGCCAGTAAATGCTTTAAAGAAAATTATAAACAGATATGATTGAAAAAAAATTAATAATACAATCAAGCTTAGCTGGGATTTTTTCAATAATCACAATAGGTGTACTAACAGTTTTAACATATAAGACGTCTTATGGAATTTTTTTGATAGCCTCTTTTGGTTCTACCATGGTTCTTCTTTACGGTTATCCAGAAAGCCCCTTTGCACAACCAAAAAATATTATCTTTGGACACTTCTTAACTGCTCTTATAGGCATTATTTTTTTAAATTTTGTTCCTTTGCCAATTTTTCTTAATATCCCATTGGCTGTTGGTTTTGGAGTTATGTTTATGATCTTATTAAAAGTTACACACCCCCCTGCAGGCGGTAATCCAATAATTGTAATTATAGGATCTGTTTCATTTGACTATTTATTAACACCAGTCCTTATTGGATCAATCATTGTGGTTATGTTTGGTGTTATAATTAATAAATTTATATTTAAAAAGGAATACCCAAAGTAGACATAATTTGATTGCTAGCATATCTCTTTTTATGGTAGGCTTTTGGATATAAATAATCATTAATGATTTAAATTTAGATTAGGAGACAAAATGAAAGTATTGTGTATATTGTATGATGATCCAAAAGGAGGAATGCCAAAATCATATCCCCTTTCGGAGCTTCCAAAATTAGAAAAATATCCAGATGGTATGACTTTACCATCTCCAAAAGGTAGGGATTATAAACCTGGTCAACTATTAGGGTGTGTATCAGGTGAGCTTGGTTTAAGAAAATTTTTAGAAAGCAACGGACATGAATTGATAGTTACAAACAGTAAAGATGGTGATGGATGTGAAGCTGATAAACACATTGTTGACGCAGATATCGTTATTTCTCAACCGTTTTTCCCATATTATTTAACTAAAGAAAGAATTGCTAAAGCAAAAAATCTTAAAATGGCTATTACTGCTGGAATTGGATCTGATCACGTAGACCTTCAAGCTGCAATGGACAATAAGATTGATGTTGTAGAAGTAACTTTTTGTAATTCAAGATCAGTTGCTGAACACATAGTGATGATGATTGTTTCAATGGTTAGAGATTACCATAATCAACACAGAATTGTTAATGAAGGTGGATGGAATATTGCTGATGCAGTACAAAGATCATACGACGTTGAAGGCATGCACATTGGAACAGTAGCTGCTGGTAGAATTGGATTAGATGCTTTAAGAAAAATGAAACCATTTGATGTCCATCTACATTATTTTGATAGACATAAATTACCTGATAGTGTTGAAAAAGAACTTAATTTAACTTTTCATGAGTCAGTAGAATCAATGGTAAAAGTTTGTGATGTAGTTACAATAAATTGTCCTCTTCACCCTGAAACAGAAAACTTGTTCGATGATGCTATGATAAGTAAAATGAAAAAAGGTGCTTACATAGTTAATACTGCTAGAGGTAAAATTTGTAATAGAGATGCAATTGCAAAAGCACTTAAGAGTGGTCAACTAAGTGGATATGCAGGAGATGTCTGGTTTCCTCAACCTGCTCCAAATGACCATGTATGGAGAACTATGCCAAATCATGGGATGACGCCACACACATCTGGTACATCGTTGACTGCACAAGCCAGATATGCAGATGGAGTAAGAGAAATCTTAGAATGTTTCTTTGAAAAAAGAGAAATCAGAAACCAGTACCTTATTGTAAAGGACGGTCAATTAGCTGGTATGGGAGCTCACTCTTATAGTAAAGGGTCGGCTACTAGTGGTTCTGAGGAGGCTGCAAAATATAAAAAGAAATAATATTTTTTTAAAGAAGTTTATAAGACCATTTATTGTAACTTATATATTTTTTAGTGTTGCAATAAGTTTTTATCCTTCTTTTGATTTTTATTCTTTTAAAGGACAACTGCTCATTATTTGTGTATCTTTTTTTAATGGTTACTTGGGTACTGTAGTTAAAAAATTATAAAACGTAAGGTTCAGGTCTTGCATTTTCCTTAAAAATACGCTCAACACCAAAAACACTTATGTCGATTGTTTGATAAGATCCTGTTGTAATTAATTCTGTTAATGCTCTACCAATTCCTGGAGCTTGCATTAAACCTCTACCGGTAAAACCACTGGCCATGTATACATTTTCATATTTAGGGTGCTTTCCTACTACAGCATTATTATCTAATTTATTACAATCATAAAAACCTGCCCAACCTCCAGTAAGCTTTAACTCTTCGAAAATTGGAACTCTTTTTTGCAAGTGCAGGCCAGACTAATTCTTCAAAATCATTCCATGCAGGGTCTAAATCTTTTGAGTCAAAAGTTGATATAGGTGATCCTGCTAAATACTCTTTTCCTTCTGGTCTCCAGTATACCCCAGTTGTTAAATCTCCTGTTAATGGCATTTCTGAAATATGTTTAGGACATTTTACTCTAAAAACTGTATGCTTTTGAGGAACTACAGGAATGTCATCTAATAATTCTTTTGTCCAACATCCCGCTGCTGATATTATAGTCTTAGCTTTTATTTCATTTAAGCTTTTTACATCTCCTTTAATAAATTCTGCACCAAGTTCCATTGCCTTGCCTTTGAGAGCACCATGAAACATAAAAGGATCTATCCATCCTTCGCTTTTATTATCAGTATAAGTGGCGGTTTCTATTCCGTCTGAATTTATATAAGGAAAGATCTTATTTAATTCAGTCCCTTTAATATTTTTAGTGCCTGCATCGCAAGCTTTGTGGTTTTCGAGGGCTTTATATTGCTCTTCAGCATGCTCTGGTCCAAACATAAGCAAATAGCCATTTGGTACCATACTTGCAGTAGGTTTTGGATTTTTTTTAGTTTTTAATAATTCTGGTATTTGATTTATAAAATCTCTTGCAAACTTTCCAAGTAATATGTTTTCCTTTTGAAAGAACTGCCTTCTAAATCCACCAAGTGATAATGGGAAGGATGCTTTCTTATATGTTGGATCTCTTTCAATTACCTTAACTTTTCTTCCCTCTTTTGATAAAAAATAAGCTGTA
>CACFYN010000019.1 GCA_902570525.1 uncultured Pelagibacteraceae bacterium | reverse complement strand
AGCTCAAAGAAGCCTAATTTTGGATATTCTATAAATTTTTGTCCTTTGAGAACATTAAATGATTTTAAATAAGAGACATCTATATCTGAGGCTTTTTTATATGTTTCTTTTAAACCTTCTTTATTTACGATAAAACATTTTTCTAAAAATTGATTGTTATCTTGTGAAAATTGTTTAATTGGAATTGCATCAAAAAATTCATTTCCAAAAAAAATTATTGGACCGTCCTTAATTTGATCAAAACTTTTTATCCATTTGATTTTTTTATCGCTAATTTTTTTTTTTTGGACTTTTTTCAACAAACTACTCTTTTCATATAAAAACAATTTTGCGGACTTATTAAATTCAGGAAATTTTTTGAATGTGTCAATCAAGACCTTAGTTAGACTACCATCCCCGGGCCCAAGTTCTACTACATTAAATATTTTTGGCTTTTCTAGTTTTTCCCATGTTGACACAATCCAAATTCCCAGAATCTCAGAAAATAAGTTTGATATAGTCGGTGAAGTTATAAAGTCGCCTTTTTTACCGAATGGTATCCTGTTATTATAATATCCAGAATTGGGATCATATAAAGCTCTTTCCAATAACTCGTCTACAGGAATTTTTTTGTTAAATTTAATTCGAAAATTTTTAAGTTTTTGTTCCATTGATTTTGTATAGAATTATACCAAAAAAAATCATTAATAAACTTAACGCCATTCCCATGCTTAATGATCCTATTATGTAGCCGATTTGAATATCCGGTTCTCGAAAAAATTCGGATATAAATCTAAATATCCCATAAAAAATTAGAAATCCAAAAGATACTGAACCAGTTTTATATTCTTTTTTAAAAAAAATAATATTTAATATAATGAATAAAATAATTCCCTCTAAGAAACTTTCATATAATTGTGATGGATGTCTTGGGATACTGTCAATTTTTGGAAAAATGACACCCCAAAAGCCGTTTGTAGCTTTTCCAATAAGTTCACCATTGATAAAGTTTGCTATTCTCCCAAAAAAGATTCCAATTGGTGCAGATACAGATATTAAATCTAAAAAAATATATTTATTAATTTTATGTTTTCGACTGAATAAATAAGTCGCAAAAAAAATACCAATTAAACCCCCATGGAATGACATGCCTCCTTCCCAAATGAAAAGGATTTCTATGACATTATTTAAATAATATTTTATGTTATAAATTAATACATAACCAAGCCGACCCCCAATAATTATTCCTATAATCAAATATGTTATTAGGTCGTCAAATAGTGATGAAATTATTTTATCTCTTATTAAAAATTTTTTACAGTAAAACCAGCCAAATAAAATACCAAAAATATAAGCTAAAGAATACCATCTAATTTCTATTGCAAATAATGTAAAAGCTACTGGGTCAAAATTATTAGTAAACATTTTTAAAAAATAATAGTAAGAATATATTATTTTAAATAAGCTTTATATGTCAAAATCAAAATTTGTTATAAACAAAATTGCAAAAATATTTGAGCAAGGTCTAGTCACGTATAATGATTTGAGTGATGAAATTATAAATATATTAAAATCAAAAAAAGAAGAAATTATCAATAAACTTGAAATTCCCTCTAAAGAAGAGTTTGATGTGTTAAAGAAAAGAGTAGAAAACTTAGAAAAAAAACAAAATCTAAAAAAAAACAAAAAAAAATAAATCAAAACGGTAAAGTAATTCTTACCTGTAACCCATTTAATTTAGATTTATCTAATTTAATATTTCCTCCATGTGACTGAATAATATCTGATGCTATTGACATCCCTAAGCCAACACTTGATTTTGTTTCTCCTCTACTTTTGTCAATTTTATAAAAAGGTTTAAAAACGTTCTCATACTCGTTTTTTGGTATGCCAGGTCCATCATCATCAATTAATATTATGATATTGTTGTTGCTTTGTTTTAATTTTATAGTGATTTGTCTCCCATATTTTAAAGCATTGTCAATAAAATTAGTTATACATCTTTTTATAAGATCTTTTTTTCCAAATAAATTAATATTTGAGGTTAATTCAGAATAAATATTATTATTGTCATATTTTTTTATTATTTCAGATAGAAGAATTGATAAATTAAACTTTTTACCTTTTTCGTTAGATCTATTTTTAGAAAATTGTAAGTACTCATTTAGCATTTTCTCCATTTCTATTACATCTTCTGATAATTTATCTGATAAATCTTTATCTTTTATGAAAGTTAATTGCAGTTTTATTCTTGTAAGTGGTGTTCTTAAGTCATGACTGATACCTGAAAGCATTTCAGATCTTTGGTTAAGATGTCGAATTATTCTTTTTCTCATTCTTTCAAACTCATATCCCGCTTGTCTAATTTCTAAAGCACCAGATGGTCTGTATTCACCAACATCTTCACCTCTTCCAAATTTTTCTGATGCTCTTGCTAAGTTTATAATTGGTCTTGTTTGATTTTTTAAAAAAATTAATGAAATGGTTATTAGAAGAAATGCTGGCAAAGTGATCCATAAGGCAAATGTTCTTGCAGATGAATTTGTTACTCTTGATTTCGGTACTTCAAATTGGAAATATCCATTAAGATATTTTATTTTTAAATCTATTGTTTCTTTAAAAGAAGTTGTATCAAACCAATATTGAGAGAATTTTGATTTAAGTTCTCTTCTTAATGTTCTGTCCATTGGACTAAACCATCTTTCCAGATCATCTTTTGGAAGAATTTTATGTGGAACATAAAATGCTTTAATATTTTGTGTATCTGAAAATAATTTAGTTAATGAATCTTTGTTATATTGTTCATTATCATAAGCTTCTATAAAAAATTTTATTTCGCCTATTAGGGCTCTTGTCATACCTTTATTAGTTTTGATCCATAAACTATCAAAAAAAACTACGGATATAGTTATTTGAAGAATGATTATAGGGGCGGCTACAATTAATAGAGCTCTATAAAATAATTGTTTGGGAAGAATATTTTTTAAAATTTTATTCAATCCATAAGACATAACCTGTTCCTCTTAAAGTTTGAAGATATTTTGGTTTTTTAGGATTTAATTCAATTTTTTTTCTTAGTCTTGTTATTATCACATCAATGGATCTTTCTTTATCAATATCTATTAAATTCCCTATGTAATCCCTCGAAAAAGACTTTCCAGGCGAATTAATCATTTTTTCTAAAATTATTTTTTCAGTATTATTTATTTTAAATTCCTCTTCATTTTTATGTATCATTAATTTATTAAGGTCGATTTTAATATTATCAAATTCAATAACTCTTTTAGTATTACTGCTTTTAGTTTTTTCTAAAATATTTTTTATTCTTAAAACCAATTCTTTCGGTTCAAACGGTTTTGGCAGATAATCATCAGCTCCGATTTCCAAACCCTCAATTCTCTCCTTAGGTTCCCCTTTAGCTGTAAGTAAAATTACTGGAGTATTAATTATTTTCTTATTTATTTTCAAAAACTCTAAACCAGTTTGTCCAGGCATCATTATATCTAATATAATAAGATCAAATTTTATAATTTTTATTTTTTCATCTGCATCTTTTGCATCTTTTGCAGTTGTGATTAAGTAATTATTTTCATTCAAATATTTTTTTACTAAATTTCTAATTCCATCATCATCGTCAACAACAAGTATATGGGCATCAAAATTACTCATTTATAATCTTTTTTAAAACACTTTTGAAATTATTTACTTCGGAAGAAGTTGAGTTCATAAGAGCATTATAAATTCTCATCTTTTGAGAATTAAATATTTCATCAAAGACATCATTTCCTTTTTTTGTAAGATGTACATGCTTCATTCTTGAGTCTTTATCGTCTTTTACAAATGAAATCATATCGAACTTTATTAAATCATTAAGAATTCTATTTAAGCTTTGTTTTGTTACTTTTAATTTTTTCAATAGATTAGATATCGTAATTCCATCATGAATCGAAATAATATGAATGACTTTATGGTGAGCAATTCCTAGGGAATACTTTTCAAGCGTCTTTTTGGCATCTCCAAAGGATTCTCTATAACTTATGAATAGTTCCTCAATAAATTCTTTTAATTGTTCGTCTTTTAAGTACAAAAGATCTTTCATATTGGTAAGTTATATTGACATATTATATATACAAAGATATTTTTTTGGAAAATAAATTCTAATGATACCGTTTGATAAAAGAGAAGGAAAAATTTGGTACAATAATGAGCTTATTGAATGGCAAAATGTAAAACTCCATGTTTTAAGCCACGGATTACATTATGCCAGTTGTATATTTGAAGGGCTCAGAGTTTATGACGGTGAAATTTTTAAACTAGAAGACCATACTGAAAGATTTTTTTATTCAGCAAAAAGAATGGGAATGGAGCTTCCTTACACGCAAGAGGAAATAAATATTGCAACTAAAAAAACTGTTGCAGCTCAGAAAGTTCAAAATGGATACATAAGACCATTTGCATGGAGAGGTAGTGAGATGATGGCGATATCAGCTCAAAAAACAAAAATTCATGTTGCAATTGCGAGTTGGGAATGGGGAACTTATTTTGATCCAAAATTAAAAACTGAGGGAATAAAATTAAACATTTCAAAATGGAAAAGACCAGCTCCAAATTCGGTTCCTTGGGATACTAAAGCATCAGGGTTATATATGATATGTACTCTATCTAAACACGAAGCAGAAAGACTAGGGTTTACAGATTCACTGATGTTAGATCATGAGGGAAATATTGCAGAGGCTACTGGTGCAAATATTTTTTTTAAAGATAAAAATAATGAATTTCATACCCCAATTCCAGACTCTTTTCTTGACGGAATAACTAGACGTACAGTAATTGAAATTGCAAAATCAAAAAATATTAAAGTACACGAAAGAAAAATATCTCCGAATGAACTTTCAGACTTTGGAGGTTGTTTTTTGACAGGAACTGCGGCTGAGGTAACACCAGTGTCTCAGATAGATAAAAATAATTATAAAGTTTGTGAAACAATTTTAGAATTATCCTCAAGTTACGATTCTTTTGTAAGAAAAAGAAAAGCTGCTTAATTTTTACTATCCTCAGAAATTGCGTGATCAATACCTTTTCTTAAATAGTCATAGGCTGTATACAAAGTAATAAATGCTGATAGCCAAAGCAAAATAATACCAATCGTTTGAGCATTATAGTCCTGAAAATTTATAATTTTATTTCCTGTTTCACCAGTTAGGAGAAGTGAGATTGAAAGCATCTGTAAAAATGTTTTATATTTAGATAAATTCGAGACAGGTAAATTAATTTTACCTTTTGCCAAAAACTCTCTTAAACCTGATATCAAAATCTCTCTAGTTAAAATAATAATTGCCGCTATCACTTCATAATTTTTAATAGTTTCATTCATTACTAGAAGAATTAAAGCCGTTGCAACAATTATCTTATCTGCTATTGGATCTAATAACTCTCCAAGTTTTGATTCTTCTTTAAACATTCTAGCAAGTAAACCGTCTAAAAAGTCTGTAAATGATGCTATTACAAATAATGCAAATGGTAAAACATCACCATAAAAACCAGGAAGATAAAAGGTAAAAACAAAAACAGGAACAATGATTATTCTTCCAATAGTCAAATAATTTGGAATTTTTATTTTCATTCGTGAAAAAAATTATATATTTTTGTTGCAACTTTTTCTTCAACACCATCCACAGATTTAATCTCATCAAGACTTGCAGATTCTACTGCTCTAGCTGAGCCAAAATGGTTCAATAACGCTCTTTTTCTTATTGATCCAATTCCCTCTATTTGATCTAAAAGGGATTTGCTTAAACCTTTTTTTCTTCTGACTCTATGGGCGCTTACGGCAAATCTATGTGCTTCATCTCTTATTCTCTGTAAAAAAAAATAAGGTTGGTTCATTTTTTTCGAACTTGAATTTCTTTCCATTGTGAAAAAAAGTCTCATTTCCACTATTTCTAAATTTACCTTTTGCTATCGCGACAATTGGAATGTCATATAATCCTAATTCATTCAGTGTCTCCCTCGCGCTAGAATACTGACCTTTTCCTCCATCAATTAAAACTAAATCAGGGAATGATAGATAATTATCTTTTTCTTGCATTGCCCTTTTAAATCTTCTGGTCAAAACTTCTTTGATCATTCCGTAATCGTCCTGCTTATTTTTTTGAACTTTAATATTAAATTTTCTATATCTTTTTTTTATAAAACCGTCTTCTCCATAAGTAATTAATGCACCAACACTATTCGTACCTTGCATGTGACTATTGTCATAGACTTCGATTAAACTTATATTAGATTCCAAGTTGAATTTTTGTG
>CACFYN010000018.1 GCA_902570525.1 uncultured Pelagibacteraceae bacterium | reverse complement strand
TAATCTGGTTCAGATCTGAAAATTTCCAGCTTTCTAATTTTCTACCAGGAAAACCATTTTTTATAAAATATTCTAAGTTGTTTTTTTTAAAATTTAATTCATCATTAGATGAATAATTTTTAAATGCTTTATCAAAATCTATTTTAATTTTATCTTCCATTAATTAATATTTTCGTAACCTTTGCTTTCAAGTTCTAATGCTAATTCGGGACCACCCGATTTTTTTATTTTTCCATCAATTAAAACATGGACAAAATCAGGTTTTATATAGTCAAGCAATCTTTGGTAATGAGTGATAATTAAAAAAGCATTGCTTTTCTTTCTTAAAGAATTAACACCACTAGCTACTATTTTAAGTGCATCAATATCTAGCCCTGAGTCAGTTTCATCTAGAATTGACAATTTAGGGTTAAGAATAGACATTTGCAAAATTTCATTTTTCTTTTTTTCTCCACCAGAAAATCCTACATTTAATTGTCTACCTAATTTTTCTTCATCAAATTTTAATTCTTTTGATTTTTCTTTCACAATTTTGAGAAACTCAATTGCATCTAATTCTTTTTCACCTCTAGCTTTTCTGATTGCATTTAAGGATGTTTTAAGAAAGATATTTGTATTTACACCAGGAATTTCGAGTGGATACTGAAATGCTAAAAATATACCTTTGTGTGCCCTTTCCTCTGTTTCAAGCTCAAAAAGGTTTTTATTTTCAAATAAAATTTCACCTGTTACATCATAACCTTTTTTGCCAGATAGAATATTAGATAGTGTACTTTTTCCTGATCCATTTGGGCCCATAATTGCATGAACCTCGCCGGCTTTGATCTCCAGATTGAAACCGTTTAAAATACTCTTTTTATCTACGTTTGCCTTTAAATTGTTGATTTTTAACATTATCCTACACTTCCCTCTAAACTGATACCAACCAATTTCTGAGCCTCTACCGCAAACTCCATTGGTAATTGTTGGAGTACTTCCTTACAAAATCCATTTACAATTAATCCAACAGCTTCCTCTGGGTTTAGGCCTCTCTGTTGACAGTAATGAAGTTGATCTTCACTAATCTTTGAGGTTGTTGCTTCGTGAGCAATGTTTGAGTTTGAGTTTTTATTTTTTATGTAAGGTATTGTGTGAGCTCCACATTTATTTCCCATTAAAAGAGAATCACACTGAGTATAGTTATTTGAGTTTTCTGCATTAGGAGATATGTCAACCAAACCTCTGTAGGTCATATCAGATAATCCCGCACTAATTCCTTTGGATATAATTTTACTTTTTGTGTTTTTTCCTAAATGAATCATTTTTGTACCAGTATCTGCTTTTTGATGATTGTTTGTTATTGCTATTGAGTAAAATTCACCAATTGAATTATCACCTTTAAGTATGCAACTTGGATATTTCCAAGTAATTGCTGATCCAGTCTCAACTTGTGTCCACGATATTTTTGAATTATTTCCTTTGCATAAACCTCTTTTGGTAACAAAATTATAAATACCGCCCTTTCCATCTTTATCTCCTGGGTACCAATTTTGAACTGTGGAATATTTTATTTCTGCATCATCTAATGCAATTAGTTCAACATTAGCTGCATGAAGTTGGTTTTCGTCTCTCATGGGAGCTGTGCAGCCCTCTAGGTAACTAACATAACTTCCTTTGTCTGCAATTATTAAAGTTCTTTCAAATTGTCCCGTATCTGAAGCATTAATTCTAAAATAAGTAGATAATTCCATTGGGCACCTTACGCCTTCTGGAACATAAACAAATGACCCATCAGTAAATACTGCGGAGTTTAAAGTGGCAAAATAATGATCTGTTATTGGAATAACTGTACCTAGGTATTTTCTGACTAGATCTGGATATTTTTGAACAGCCTCAGATATCGAGCAAAAAATAATCCCATGCTTAGTCAATGTATCTTTAAAAGTTGTTGCAACAGAGACTGAATCGAAAACTGCATCCACAGCAATACCATTTAATCTTTTCTGCTCATCAAGTGGTATACCTAGTTTTTTATAAGTATCCAATAATTTAGGATCTAAATCTTCCAATTTTTTTGGTTTTTCACTAAAATTTTTTGGAGCAGAGTAATAATATAAATCTTGGTAATTAATTTTAGGATACTTTGGTTTTTGCCAATCAGGCTCCTTTAAAACTTTCAATCTTTTGTAAGCTTTAAGTCTCCAGTCTAATAACCATTTTGGTTCTTTTTTTATATTTGAAATGAACTTAATGACATCTTCGCTAAGTCCTTTTGGTGCCTTAACGTTTTCAATATCTGTAGAAAAACCATATTTGTAATCTTTTATTATATTTAAATTTTTTTCATCCATTAAATATCTCCTTTAGTTAAGGAAAGATCGCTTAGCTTTTTATTTTCAAAGAAATTATTAATATAAATTTCAAGCTCATCCCATAGTTCATGAGTAATACACTTTGCTGATTTACCATTACATCCCTTTTTTGAATCTTTTTTACATCCAACTGTTTTTACTTTTTGATCTAAAGCCTGAAAAATTTCTGATAATTTAATATTTTTGGGATCTCGTTTTAAAACATAACCGCCATTAGTTCCACGTACACTTTTAACAATATCATTTTTTTTTAATTTTAAAAAAATCTGTTCTAAGTAAAGTAAGGAAATACTTTGTCTTAAAGATATATCTCTTAAACTAACAGGATTATTTATTGGAAATTTTGACATATCGGCCAAAGCCATAACAGCATATCTAGATTTAGTATTTAACTTCATAAAGCTAATGATTATGCGGTTTATATATATACCCGACTAAAATAGTCAAGTATTCAAAAAATTAAAAAGACTCGCAAATTGTCATTGGTATGTGTTAAACAAAGTTTTTTTTGTGAGAATAGTTCGCATTAACATTTATGGATAATAAAATTTTAGAAATATTTATTCCTGGTCCTGCCGGAAGACTTGAAGCAAAATATTATAAAAGTAAAAAAAATACATCTCCAATTGCATTAGTTCTTCAACCACACCCTCAGTATGGAGGCACAATGAATAATAAAGTTGTGGTGGATACATTTCATACCTTTTTAGAAAATAATTTCTCCGTATGTAGAGTAAATTTTAGAGGTGTAGGAAGAAGTGATGGAGATTTTGATAATGGTCAAGGTGAATTAGCAGATGCAGCGGCAGCGTTGGATTGGTTAGAAAGAGAAAATCTAGATAATTCACAGTGTTGGGTATCAGGATTTTCATTTGGTGCTTTAATAGCCATGCAATTACTCATGAGAAGACCGGAGATAAATAGATTTATTGCAATTTCCCCTCAACCAAATGTATATGACTTTTCTTTTTTATCACCATGCCCAACATCAGGTTTGATGGTTTATGGAAAAAAAGATGAATTGGTGCCTGTAGAATTTATTAACGAACTAGATAAAAGACTAAGCGCTCAAAAAGGTATCAAGGTTGATTTTCAATCTATATCTGAGGCAAATCATTTTTTTTCAAAATCAGAAAAAGATTTAATTAAAGCTTTAGATAAATATATAAAAAAAGAAACAACAATTTTTTAGTTTTAAATAATTTCGCCGCCTATTGTATCTTTATTACATCCTGTAGTCATAGGAAAGGATATAGGTAAATTAAGAAATGACCTGATTGCAAGAAAAGCAAATGCTTGTGACTCTATAAAATCACCATCTATCTCAAATTCATCAATATTTAATATTTTCTTATTTATTTTTTTTTCTAATCTTTCAATTAAATATTTATTTTTTCTTCCGCCTCCACAACAAATAATATCTTTTGATGATAATTTACTCGCGATTATTTCTATAGTAAATTCAATAATTGTTGCTGCTCCATCCTCAAGTGTCAAACCTCTGAAGAAAGAAATGTCGAAATCATTAATATCATAACTTCTTTTTTGACTTATCTTATTGTTAAAATAAATATCTAAAGATTGCTCTAATATTATTTTACTTATTTTGCCTGATTTTGCTATATTGCCATCTTCATCATATTTTTTTTCAGTATTTTGTCTTATCCATAAATCAATCAAGCAATTACCAGGTCCTAGATCCTTTGCACTAATATTAAAATTTTTATCAATAAAAGTCTCATTAGCAATACCACCAATATTTAAATAAATAATATTTTTTTTATTAATTTTTTTAGTTATTGCAGAGTGATAAATAGGTGCTAATGGCGCCCCGTTACCATTATTTTCAATATCATTTTTTCTAAAATTAAAAACTATTTTTTTTTTAATTAATTGTGATAAAAGTTTTCCATCTCCTAGTTGTTTAGATATTTTTTCATCTGGATTGTGATATATTGTTTGTCCATGAAAACCTACTAAATCAATATCTTTTTCAAAATCTTTTAAAATATCACCAGCAAATTTGGCATGTAAGATAGTTAGTTCTCTCTCTAAATTATTTAAATCAGCTAAACATAATTTTAAGTCGGATGATGTATTTATTTTATTTTTAAGATCTGATAGTTTGTTAATAAAATTATCGTCATATTTAAAGTATTTATTTTGTACAACCTCTAAAATATCTACTCCATTAGAGTATATAATTGATGCATCGATGCCATCCATTGAGGTTCCGCTCATTAAACCTAAGCTATAAAATTTTTTGTCCATAAATATTTTTTAATTATATTAAATATAAAGTATATTAAATTTACACTTTTTTTATAAAAAATGGAGATATCGTTCTTAGAGGAATTCAAACAAAGAGAATATTATAATCAATGTACTGATTTTGATAGTCTAAACAATTTAATGAACTCAAAATCTATAAGAGCTTATATAGGTTTTGATTGTACTGCAAAAAGTTTGCACGTTGGAAGTCTTTTGCAAATCATGTGTTTGAGAATGCTTCAAAAATACGGGCATCAGCCAATAGTTTTATTAGGAGGTGGAACAACAAGAATTGGTGATCCATCCGGCAAAGAGGAAACTAGAAAGATATTATCTGACAAAGAGATTGAATCTAATATTAAAAATATTCAAAAAGTATTTAATATTTTTCTAAAAAGTAATAATACAAAAACAAAACCAATTTACGTAAATAACTACAAATGGCTGGGTAAACTAAATTATATAAAATTTTTAAGAGAGATAGGAAAACATTTTACAATCAATAAAATGTTAAGTTTTGATAGTGTTAAATTAAGATTAGATCGCGAACAATCTCTCAGTTACATGGAATTTAATTATATGATTTTACAAGCATATGATTTCTTAGAACTTAATAAAAATAAAAACTGTATTATGCAAATAGGTGGGTCAGACCAATGGGGTAACATTGTTAATGGTGTCGAATTAATAAAAAGATATTCAAGTAAGCAGTCATTCGGCTTAACAACTCCGTTGATAACCTTAGCCTCTGGAGCAAAAATGGGTAAAACAGAAAAAGGAGCTGTATGGTTAGACAAAGCTTTATTATCTCCTTACGAATATTGGCAGTTTTGGAGAAACACAGATGATAGAGATGTAATAAAATTTCTTAAAATGTTCACTGATTTAAGTATTAAAAAAATCAACGAAATAAAAAGTAAAAATGTGAATGATTTAAAAATTACCCTAGCAAACGAAGCTACCTCAATGTTACATGGAAAATCGGCAGCAGAAAAAGCTGAACAGACTGCTAGAAAAACTTTTGTATCTGGGTTGATAGGTGAAGATTTGCCTACTCTCAGAATTGGCAAAAAGGTAATTGAAAATGGAGTGAATATCATAGATCTTGTTGTGTTATCAAAACTTTTAGTATCAAAAAGTGAAGTTCGAAGAACAATAAAAAATAGAGGTATAAAAATTAATAACGAAATAATTGAAGATCAAAATTTACAAATATTATTAAAAGACTTTAAAAATCAAAATTTTATAAAATTATCGCTTGGTAAAAAAAAACATGTGATAATAAAAATGGGTTAATTTTTTTTATTAATTTTTTCCAAAGTTCTTGTTATAAACCTTGGGGTTAAAGTTTTAATTGGATTTACTGTTGTTTTAATATTTTTTGGTGGTCCCTTCAATTTAAAACTTACGCCAAAGACGCCTTCTCCTGTTTTTTTTTCCCACTAGAATATCTCCTAATATTGGTATAGATCCTACAAATTTATTTATAGTCGTAGCGGGTACTAGTGTTCCCCTCAAACTTACTAATTCGTTTTTTTGAACATAGCCATCCATTAAAATTGAAATTGCAGGTCCAATCGCATAAAGTTCATCGATTTCCATCAAATTTTTTTTATTCGTAAACTTAATTTCTAATTCCTCAAAACTAACGCCTTCTCCTGAGAGTATATCTGCAATACCTTGGAGAGATGCCAAGGTAAGTATCTTTGTTAATGCAGGAAGTTCCTTAAGATTAAAATTATAAATCTTTAATTGCGATTGGGATACTTTATTTTTTTTAACTGAGTAAAAATCTAATTTTCCTCCCTCAAAACCTTTTATAAACTTATATTTTTTTACAAATGGCTTGGCCTGTTCAGAATTAAAGGTTGTAACTTTTTGCTGATTTTTTGTCTTAATAGACATAGATAAAACATCTTTATTTTGAAAATTCGAAATTAAAGATAGA
>CACFYN010000017.1 GCA_902570525.1 uncultured Pelagibacteraceae bacterium | reverse complement strand
AAATGACCTAAATAACACTGGACAAAGCATTATTGAAAATTCCGAAAAACTATTATTCGACCTAGCAGAAAAAGGTTCGTTTAACTCTTCATTAGTGAAGTTTGATGAAGCTATGAAACTAACAATAGAGATGGCATCAAACGCTTATAAAAATGAAGAGGGTATTGTTGGAGTTCCAACAGGTTTAAGAGATATTGATGAAAAACTTGGAGGATTACACCAATCGGATTTAATAATAATCGCTGGAAGACCTTCAATGGGTAAAACTGCTCTTGCAACAAATATTGCCTTTAATGCAGCGAGTAAACTTCAACAAAACGGAAAAAAATCATCTGTGGCATTCTTTTCTCTGGAAATGTCATCAGAACAATTATCAACAAGAATTCTTGCTGAACAATCTAGAATAAAATCGAATGATATTAGAAGAGGCAGAATTTCTGAAGAACAATTCGATAAATTTATAGAAACATCAAAAAATATTTCTGAGCTACCTTTATTTATTGATGAAACCCCAGCTATTAGTATAGCTGCTCTTAGTAATAGAGCTAGAAGAATAAAAAGAATATATGGATTAGACTTGGTTGTGATTGATTATATCCAGTTGATGAGAGCAGTAAATACCAAGGATGGAAGAGTTCAGGAAATTTCTGAAATTACTCAAGGTCTTAAGGCGCTTGCGAAGGAATTATCGGTGCCAGTGCTAGCTTTATCACAACTTTCAAGAGCTGTGGAACAACGAGACGATAAAAAACCTTTGCTATCAGATTTAAGGGAATCTGGTTCAATTGAGCAAGATGCGGATGTAGTAATGTTTGTATATAGAGAAGCCTATTATTTAGAAAGAAAAGAACCAAGACCGGCAACTGTGGAACATGCTGAATGGCAAGCTAAAATGAATGATGTTTCGAATCTAGCAGAGGTTATAATTAGTAAGCAAAGACATGGACCAACGGGCAGTGTGCCTTTAGAATTTGAGGCAATGTTCACCAAATTTAGAGATACTCAAAATAGTTAAATTAAAATATATATAACTTACAAATGTTTTCAAAGTTATATAAAAATATAGTTCTAACTAATCCAAAATCTATATTGTTATTATTAGTAATTACGTTAATTAGCTTTGGTTATTTTTCAAAAGAATTTAAACTTGATGCTTCATCAGATACACTGTTAATTGAAGGAGATCCAGATTTAGAATATTTACGTGAGGTAACAGAAAGATATGGTGCTAAAGATTTTTTAGTTTTAACATACACCCCAAAAGAGCCTCTCACACAAAATAGATCTATAAATAACCTTCTTAGTTTAAAATTTAAGTTACAAAGTTTAAGCTGGGTCCATAGTGTAATTACTGTCCTAGATGTTCCATTATTAAATAATTCAGATAAGCCATTAAAAGATAGGTTAAATAATTTTATTACACTAAAAGATGATGATGTTGATAAGATAAGAGGTTTTAATGAAATTTTGAATAGTCCTGTTTTTAGAAACTTTGTAATTAGTGAAGATGGAAAAACAACTGGTATCATTGTAAATATTAAAAAAGACGAAGTATTAAGTAAATTAAAAGATAAAAAAGCCATAGAAAATTATAAAGAAAAACTAAAAAAACAAAATCATCAAAATATAATTGAAATAAGAAAAATAATTCAAAATTACAAACAAGATGCAAATATTTTTCTAGGTGGAATACCTATGATAGCTGATGACATGATGACTTTTATCAAAAATGATATTGTGGTTTTTGGAGTTGGTGTATTGCTTTTTATTATCGCAACTTTATGGTTTGTATTTAGAAAGCTCATTTGGATAATTGTTCCAATTAGTAGCTGTTTTTTTTCAGTTTTAATTATGACTGGTCTACTGGGTATACTAAATTGGAAAGTGACTGTAATATCTTCTAACTTTATTGCTCTCATGCTTATTTTAACTATGGCTATGAATATTCATATGAGTACTAGATTTCTTCAAATTAAAAAAAAATTTCCTAATTTTAATAATTTCGAAATTTTAAACAAAACAACTGGAAAAATGTTTTGGCCAATACTTTATACGGTTTTAACAACTATATGCGCTTTTTTATCTTTAGTTTTTAGTGAAATAAAACCAATTATTGACTTTGGTTGGATGATGACTTTAGGTTTAGTAACATCTTTTATTATAACATTTACTCTTCTACCTACATTACTTAATTTTATTTCTGAAAATAAAGTGGAATTAAAAGATCAAAAAGATTCTAAAGTAACCTCTATTTTAGGAGATATAGCTATAAATAAAAAAAAAATAATTTTCTCAACAACAGTTGTAATAATCTTCCTTAGTCTCTTTGGTATATCAAGATTGGAAGTAGAAAATAGTTTTATTAATTATTTTAATAAAAAAACAGAAATTTACAAAGGAATGAAATTAATAGATGACAAGCTTGGAGGGACAACTCCCTTAGATGTAATAGTGAAATTTGGTGAGACGGAAAAATCAAATGATAATGATGAAGATGATTTTGAGGACTGGGGTGATGATAACCAAAATGTGGAGAAGTATTGGTTCACGAGAGATAAAATAGATAAAATAGAAAAAATTCATGATTATTTAGATAGTCTACCTGCTGTTGGAAAGGTTTTATCTTTTGCATCTATTATCGAAGTTGCCACTCAATTAAATAATAACAAGCCTTTAGGTACACTTGAAATGGGAGTTTTATATACCAAAATCCCAGAAACTATTAAAAAAGAGATTGTTGATCCTTACATATCTATTAAAGATAATGAAGCAAGAATAAGCCTAAGAGTTAAGGACTCTTTACCTGATTTGAGAAGAAATGATTTAATTAATCAGATAAAATTTGATCTACAAAATAAACTTAATTTAAAAGAAGAAGAATTCAAATTAGCTGGTGTATTAATACTTTTTAATAATTTACTTCAAAGTTTATTTAAATCTCAAATTTTAACACTTGGTTTTGTAATGATTGGAATTTTTGCGATGTTTTTAATTTTATTTAGAAATTTAAAAATTTCTATTCTGGGTGTTGTTCCAAATTTTATTGCTGCTTTTTTTATTTTAGGTATCATTGGAATAATGGGTATTCCACTTGATATGATGACTATTACTATTGCGGCAATTACAATTGGAATAGCGGTAGATAACAGTATCCACTATATCTATAGATTTAAAGAAGAATATGCTGAATTAAAAGATTATAAAAAAACAATAAAACTTTGCCACTCTACGGTAGGTGTCGCAATTTTAAATACCTCGATTACTATAGTCTTTGGTTTCTCGATACTTGTGTTCTCAAATTTTATTCCCACAATCTATTTTGGAGTATTTACTGGGATTGCAATGCTTTTGGCTATGATTTCAGTCCTTACGCTTTTACCATCATTAATTTTAGTCACAAAACCATTTGATGATAAATAATTTATTTAATGGAATTTATTAAGAATATTTTTAATGAAATATCGGTTTTTGATTTAATATATATTATTATTACAATTCTCTATTTAATTCGCTGTTCTATTAAAGGATTTGTATTAAGTTTACTTTCTGCTGCAAAGTGGCTTTTAGCTTATGTTTTAACTTTAATAATATTCCCAAATGCCAAACCTTATGTTAAAGGCATTATAGACAATGAATATGTATTAGATATTCTTTTGGGAATATCTTTATTCGTCATAATTATTTTTTTTATTCTTTTAATCAATAAAGGTATCAAAAGAACTGTTAAGTATACAGGCATGGGGAAAGTTGATACTTTTTTTGGTTTTTTATTTGGATTCGTTAAAGCGTATATTGTTTGTGTTTGTTTATTTGCTACTACAGATATTGTGTATAATTCTGAAAAATGGCCACTAGATATTAAGAAATCATTTACCTTTTCATATGTTGAAAAAGGTAGTAATTATCTAATAAAAGAATTTCCAAGCAAAAAAGAATATGAAGATGCTAAAGAAAAAGTTTCAGACATATGATCCAAAATTAAAAGAGGAATGTGCAGTTTTTGGAATTAGTGATAATTCAGATGCCTCAACTCTTACAGCTTTAGGATTACATGCGCTACAACACAGAGGACAAGAGGGGTGTGGGATAGTATCTTTTGATGGTGAAAAATATCATTCAGAAAAACGATTTGGTTTAGTAGGTGATAATTTTAGTAAAGAAAAAGTTATTAAAACGTTACCTGGAAGATTTGCAATTGGTCATAATAGATATTCCACTACAGGAGGAACAACATTAAGAAATATACAACCTTTCTTTGCAGACACTAATGCAGGTGGTATTGGTGTTTCACATAATGGAAATCTTACAAATGCAATTAAATTAAGAACAAAAATGGTTGAAGAAGGTTCAATTTTTTACACAACATCTGATACTGAAACAATTGTAAAACTTATTGCACGATCAAAAAGATCAAAAACTGTTGATAGAGTAATTGATGCGTTGTTTCAAATACAAGGAGGGTATGCTTTAGTTGTATTAACACAAAATATTTTAATAGGAGCAAGGGATCCGTTTGGAATTAGACCTTTGGTTATAGGTAAATTAAAAAGCTCTTATGTTTTAGCATCTGAAACTTGTGCTCTAGATATTATTGGAGCAAAATATATTAGAGATGTTGAGAACGGAGAAATAGTATGTATTGAAGATGGTAAATTACAAAGTATTAAACCTTTTCCTCAAAAAAAAATTAGACCATGTGTATTTGAATACATTTATTTTTCAAGACCAGATAGTATCTTAAACGGTAAAACTGCTTATGAATATAGAAAAAATTTTGGTGCAGAATTAGCAAAAGAAGAAAAGATTGATGCAAATCTAGTTGTGCCAGTACCTGACTCAGGTAATGCAGCAGCACTAGGTTATGCACAACAAAAAAAAATTAACTTTGATCTAGGCTTAATTAGAAATCACTATGTAGGTAGAACATTTATCGAACCATCACAAAAAATCAGAAGTTTAGGTGTAAAATTAAAATTAAATGCAAATCACTCCGTAATAAAAGATAAAAAAATTATTTTAGTTGATGACTCTCTTGTAAGAGGTACAACGTCCTCAAAAATAGTAAAAATGCTCTATGATGCAGGAGCAAAAGAAGTTCATCTGAGAATAGCAAGTCCTGAAATTAAATTTCCAGATTTCTATGGAGTTGATATGCCAACTAAAAAAGAGCTATTAGCTGCAAACAAAACAGTAGATGAAATTAGAGATATTATTTCTGCAAAATCATTAAAATTCTTGAGTATCGATGGATTATACAAGGCAATGGGGTATGAAAAACGAAATGAAAACTATCCTCAATTAACCGACCATTATTTTACAGGAGACTATCCTGTTAAAATAATTGATGAATTAGGTGAAGATAAAGTTACACAATTATCGTTGTTGAGTACAGGATCTAATAACTAATGAAAAAAGTTAGTTTCACAGAGATGAAGAAGGGAACTAAAGATGATTATCTTTTATTAGATAAACACGAAAAAGATTATGCTAGCAAAACTGCTGATAGAATTTTAAAGTTTATGTCGGGATTAACTGATACTTTAGAAGGATATAAAATTTCAAGACTAGAGCATTCCCTGCAAAGTGCTACGAGAGCTTTAAAAGCTGGAGAAAGTGAAGAAATGATTGTTGCTACTTTGCTTCATGATATAGGAGACGAGCTTGCTCCTATGAATCATTCAGAATATGCGGCTTCAGTGCTTAAGCCTTATGTGTCTGAAAAAACTCATTGGATTATTGAAAAGCATGGCGAATTTCAAACATACTACTACGCACATCACTTTGGAGGTGACAGAAATAAAAGAGATAAATACAAAGATCATAAGTACTATCAAGCTTGTGTTAACTTTTGTGAAAAATATGATCAAGCATCCTTTGACCCAGACTATAAATCCTTACCATTGAGTGAATTTGAACCTATGGTAAAAAGAATTTTCTCTAGAAAACCTTATAGCTGCTCCAAGGATTAAACTTTGGTTAATCAACTTAAAAACGAAAAAAGCCCTTATTTAAAACAGCATGAAAACAATCCTGTCAGTTGGATGCCTTGGAACAAGGAAACACTTAAATTGGCTAAAGACAAAAAAAAACCAATATTTTTAAGTATTGGGTACGCGAGTTGTCACTGGTGTCATGTAATGGCACATGAAAGTTTTGAGGATGAAGCTACAGCCAAAATACTTAATAATAAATTTATAAATATTAAAGTTGATAGAGAAGAAAGACCTGACTTAGATTATATTTTTCAAAGAAGTTTAGGTATACTTACAGGTACACAAGGTGGTTGGCCTTTATCAATGTTCTTAGATGAAAACGCAGTACCTTTCACTGGGGGCACATATTTCCCCCCAAAAGAGATGCATGGAAGACCAAGTTTTATAAAAGTTTTAGAAAATGTTTCAAAAGTTTACGAGGAAAATAGAGAAAAAATTATTTCTCAAGTTGAGCAAATGAAAATGATCTTTAAAGAAATGAATTCCAAAAATGCTGTACTCCGTCAGGATCTGGAACCTCTAGCAGAAAAAATTCTACAATATATGGACAGCACTAATGGTGGATTTCAAGGTGCACCTAAATTTCCTCAGTTTTATGTCTTTGATACAATATTTTATTTCTATTTAAAAAATAAAAATAAAAACTTTTACGAAGTAACTGAGAAACTTTTAAAAAATATATGTTCTAAAGGAATTTATGATCAATTGGGAGGTGGTATTTCAAGATATACAGTCGATGATAAATGGATAGTTCCTCATTTTGAGAAGATGCTATACGACAATATTTTGTTTGTAAGGCTTTTGAATTTTTATGTAGAAAACACTAAGGATAAGTATTTTAGATCTAAATTAGTCCAAAGTATAAATTTCATAAATCAGGAATTCAATAACAAAGATAATTTGTTAGGTTCTGCATATGATGCTGATAGTGAAGGTGTTGAGGGTAAGTACTATGTATGGAAGCACCAAGACTTAAAAAATATTTTAAAAGACAAGTTTGAATTATTCAATAAAAAATATGAAATATCTGAAGCAGGCAATTTTGAAGGATCCAATATTCTAATTGAAAAATCAGATTATATAATCAATGAAAATGAATTAAAAGCTATTAAAGAGCTAGAGAACAACCTTTTAGAAACAAGGTCTAAAAGATCAAAACCACTTTTTGATGACAAAACTCAAACAGACTTAAATAGCTATTGGATATATACAATTTTACAGTCATCAATAGTTTTAGAGGAAAAAGAGATTTTTAG
>CACFYN010000016.1 GCA_902570525.1 uncultured Pelagibacteraceae bacterium | reverse complement strand
ACTTGGAGCAGAAGGCGTTCAAAAAATTGTAAAAGGCTTAACTAACATCACACCAAAAATTATTGTGGATAGCATTGCAGAGAAACTAAATTGGGGAGCTGAAAAATTAAGAGATGACATAACCTGCTTAGCCTTAGATCTTAAAAATATAGAATTAATAAAACAAATTAAGAAAAAAAAGGTTGAAAACAAAGAAGAAAGCAAAACATAGGATAAAACTCAAATTGGTTTATAAAAATTTTTCTTTAAAAAATCTTTTGTATATATTATTAATAGATCGTTAGGGAAACATGAAAAAACTATTTGCTATAACATTAGCTTTCTTATTTTTAAATGGATGCGCGCAGACAACATCTATGATGGGCCCGACTTATACATTGGTTAAAACTGGAAGTATTATTCAAACAGGATCGTCTGCAGCAACATCATACGGAATTAAACAAGCATTAGGTCAATCTCCATCTGAATATATAATTTCGTTAGCAAATGATCAAACTTTAGAAAATGATCAAGCTGAAGTTAAAAAATGTCAAACATTTACTCTTTCCGAAATATTTTTTGAGACATTAGATAATATTGATTGTTTAACAAACCCTTTTAAAGTTTTAAGATAGATTAATCTCCTAAAATATTTTTTAGCTCTCCACTTTTTTCTAAAGCTCTGAGATCTTCGTATCCACCTATATGATTATCTTCAATAAATATTTGCGGCACAGTTCTTCTACCATTACTTTTTTTGATCATTTCTTCTCTAATTTTAATATCATTTCCTATGTCAATCTCTTTAAAAGATGCATTGTTTCTTTTAAAAAGTCTTTTTGCTGCATCACAGAATGCACACATGGGTCCAGTGTACATGATTATATTTTTCATAATTTATATATAACAAGTTAATACCTTATTACTAGGTTTGAAATTCGTTTTTATTTATTTTAATTCTGATGTTTTTTCTGCTTGCTTCAAATTTTTTTCTGTGTTTTATACTTTTTGAATGGACACGTTTTCTCCATAGTCTGAAGGATGATGGTTTAAGAGACTTTCGCATAATTTTAATTACCTCATTTTCAGATTTTCCAGTTTTGCTTTTAATCTCCTCAAAAGTGATTCTGTCTGCCCAGGCTGCCCATATAACCCAATCTGGACTCTCTAGTTTTGGCTCTGGATTTTTAACTTTAGTTTGAGGTCTGTGACTTTTTTTCATAAGTTTTTTAATAAATTTGATAAAATCATTAATGAAATATTTATACCATATGTTATATTGGTTGAAGATAGTCCTATCTAGCCATCTTTAGCTCCCGGTTTTATAGGGCTATCCACAATCACTATAGTTAAACATCCCATTTTTTTACTAATTGGAAATTTTTGGTGTAATAATAATATTATCTATTTTTTATGAAACTAGGTTTTATAGGTACAGGAAATATCACATCAGACGTGATCACAGGTATTTGTAAATCTGATTTAAAATTTAAACAAATAATAATATCACCTCGAAATAAAAAAAAAGCAAAGCAACTTAAAAATAAATTTAAGAGAGTAATTATTGCAAAAAACAATCAAGAAGTTTTAAATAAATCTAATTGGGTATTTATTGGAGTTCTACCTAAGGTTGCTAATCAAATTTTACCTAATTTAAATTTCAGAAAAAATCAAACTGTTGTAAGCTTTGTTGCAACTTTAAATTTATCGAACTTAAAAAAAAAAATTAATTGTAAAGTAAATTTAGTAAGAGCAATACCTATGCCGCCGATATCACTTGGACTAGGTCCAGTTATAATGTTTCCACCAAATAAAAAAGTAAAGAATTTTTTCAATAAACTTGGAGCAAGTATTGAAATAAAAAACGAAAAATTATCTAATAATTTTTGGGCTATTTCAGGAACAATGGCAGCATTTTACGAAACTTTAAAAAATTTATCTGATTGGTTGGTAAAAAAGAAAACCAACAGAAAAAAAGCGCAAGAATATATTACCTCTCTTTATTTTGCTTTAGCTGGTTTAGCATTGGAAAATTCTGATAAAAATATGAAAAAATTTGTTTCTGATTCCCAAACACCTGGAGGATTAAATTGGCAAGGAGTAAACCAATTAAGAAAAGCGGGCTACTATAAATTATTACAAGGTTCACTAGACAATTTGTTAAAAAGATTAAATAAATCTTAATTTATGCAGCAAACCATAAACATTTTGCAAGTTGACGGACTTTCAAAATATTTTGGAGGTTTAGCAGCTGTATCAAATTGTACACTGAATATTAAAAAAGGTTCTATTACAGGAATAATTGGGCCTAATGGCTCAGGTAAGACCACATTATTTAATTTAATTGCGGGCAATTTAAAACCAAATCAAGGCAAAGTTTTATTTAATAATGATGATATTACTGGGGTTCCTGCTTATGAGCTTTTTTCAAAAGGCATATTAAGAACATTTCAAATAGCTCATGAATTTACGAATCTTACTGTATTGGAAAATTTGATGATGGTACCTGGAAATCAAACTGGAGAAAAATTAATAAATGTTTTAATGAGTTCCAAAATTATAAAATCAGAAGAAGAAGAAATCAAAAACAAAGCATTAGAGGTTGCTGAATTTTTGAATTTGAAGCATTTGTCAAATGAGTTAGCAGGCAACTTATCGGGAGGACAAAAAAAACTTTTAGAACTTGGTAGAACTATGATGGTGGATGCTAATTTAGTTTTATTGGATGAAGTTGGTGCAGGAGTGAATAGGACATTATTGAAAGATTTAGGAACTGCAATACTCAGATTAAATAAAGAAAGAGGATATACCTTTTGTATGATTGAACATGATATGGATTTTATAAGCCGAATGTGTGATCCTGTTATTGTTATGTCTGAAGGCTCAGTATTATTCGAGGGTACATCAGATGAGGTGAAAAACAATGAGAAAGTAATTGATAGTTACTTAGGAAGAGGAAAAAAATAAATGGCATTTTTTGAGGGAAGTAAAATGACTGCTGGATATGGAGATGGTCCAGATATAATTAGCTCATGCACAATAAATGTTGATAAAGGAGAAATTGTAGCAATTCTAGGCCCCAATGGTGCAGGCAAGTCCACAGCAATGAAAACTATGCTTGGATTACTCAATTTAAAATCTGGCAGTGTTTTAATTGATGGTGAAGACATAACAAATTTATCACCGCAAGACAGAGTCAAAAGAGGAATATCTTTTGTTCCTCAAAGTAAAAATGTTTTTGCTGAGTTGACTGTAAAAGAAAATCTAGAAGTGGGTGCTTTTTTAAGAAATGATAACTTAGATAAAATCCTTAATGATATTTATGACTTGTTTCCTATTTTAAAAGATAAACAATCGCAAATAGTTGGAGAATTATCGGGAGGTCAAAGACAACAAGTTGCACTTGGACGCGCTCTAATGATCAAGCCTTCTGTATTAATGTTGGACGAGCCTACCGCTGGTGTCTCACCAATTGTGATGGACGAGTTATTTGAACATATAATTAAAGTAAAAGAAACTAATGTTGCAATAATAATGGTAGAACAAAATGCTAAGCAGGCTCTAAGTGTATCTGATAGAGGTTATGTTTTAGTTACAGGTCAAAATAAATTTGAGGGATCAGGTAATGAACTTTTAAACGATCCAGAAGTTAGAAGATCTTTTTTAGGAGCTTAAATGGATTTTATAAACGCAATTATATTACTTTTAAATTACACTGTAATCCCAGCACTTACTTATGGATCACAACTAGCCTTAGGTGCAATTTTTGTAACTTTAGTCTACGGTATTTTAAGATTTGCTAATTTTGCTACTGGAGACATGATGTCGTTTGGAACAATGGTTGCTGTTCTTTTAACATTTTATTTTCAATCTTTAGGAATTAGTTTTGGTTTTTTGCCTACTGCTTTACTAACAATACCACCCGCAATTTTAGCGATGATTTTTTACATGTTATTTATTGATAAGTTTGTATTTAGTTATTATAGAATTAAAAAAAGCCCACCCGTTCAGCTAGCAATGGTTAGCGTTGGTGTAATGTTCGTTACACAAGCAATAATAAGAATAATTATAGGACCATTTGATAGAAGGTTTTTTGACGGGGAAAAATTTATTTTAAAAGCTAAGGAATTTAAGGAAATGACTGGGCTGAATGAAGGTTTAGCAATTAAATCTACTCAAGCAATAACAATTTTTGTTACGGTAATTGTAGTTTCAATAATGTTTTGGTTTTTAAATAGAACTAAAACTGGAACAAGTATGAGAGCTTATTCTGATAACGAGGATTTAGCTTTATTATCAGGAATTGATCCTAAAAAAGTTGTTTTAATTACTTGGATTATTGCTGGTATATTAGCCACAATCGGTGGAGTGCTCTACGGTTTAGACAAGAGCTACAGACCTTTTGTTTATTTTAATAATATGCTTCCAATTTTTGCAGCTGCGATTGTGGGTGGAATTGGAAATCCATTCGGAGCTTTTCTTGGAGGTTATGTAATTGCATTTGCAGAAATTTTAGTTACTTATGCTTATAAAAAATTTTTCACATATTTATTGCCAGAATTCATGGAACCAGATTCCCTGATGCAGTTATTATCAACAGACTATAAATTTGCAGTATCATTTTCTATTTTAGTGATTGTACTACTTTTTAGACCATCAGGAATATTCAAGGGTAAAACTTTATGATGCAACACAAAAATATTATAGCTGCTTATTCAATAATGATATTATTGATTATTGCAGTTGGAATACTCCAATCTTGGACTATAGCTCTTACAATCTTAAACTATTGTTTAATATCCGCTGTAATGACAATAGGTGCAAATATACAATGGGGTTATGCTGGTCTAATTAATTTTGGAATTATGGGCTATACAGCGCTAGGAGGTTTAGCGGCAGTTTTAGTAAATGTACCACCTGTAAAAGAAGCTTGGAAAGCTGGGGGATTGGGTATGGTTGTTTCTCTAATTCTTATAATATCTGGTGTTTATATAATCCGTACAGTTCTGAGAAAATTTGAAAATTCAAAAAAAAAAAATTATATAGTTGCTGCAATTATTATTATAGGTTTTGTAATCATAAGATATATTTCTGGTCCAGCAATTGAAAATATAGAAGCTGTTGACCCAGCCAAAACAGGGTTTCTTGGTGGATTAGGTTTACCAATAATTTTCTCATGGATAGTTGGTGGTTTATTTGCTGCAGGTATAGCTTTCATAGTCGGTAAAATTGCACTTGGACTAAGAGCAGACTATTTGGCGATAGCTACGTTACTTATAGCAGAAATTATAGTATCAATAATTAAGCATGAAGATTGGTTAGCTAGAGGTGTAAAAAATGTTATTGGTTTAAAAAGACCAGTTCCTTACGAAGTCGATTTACAAGGTTCGACATGGTTTATAGATCTAGTAGAAAAATTCCATTCAAAAAAATTGGATTTAATTACTTCCTTATCTGAAAGGCAAGATGTTCTAAATCAATTAGTAATTGATGCATCTTCAGTTTATGTAAAATTGTGCCTAGCAGGTCTATTTTTGACTGTTGTAATAATTTTATTAATTCTTACTCAAAAAGCGTTGTACTCGCCTTGGGGAAGAAAAATGAGAGCCATAAGAGACAATGAAGTGGCAGCAAATGCAATGGGAAAAAATGTTGTTAAAGAACATTTATTAATATTTATTTTGGGTTCTGCAATTGTCGGGATTGCGGGTGCTATGATGGTGACAAATGACGGCTTATTTACACCAGGCAGTTATAGACCTATGAGATACACATTTGTAATATGGGTAATGGTAATTGTTGGTGGGACAGGAAATAATTTTGGTGCAATATTAGGTGGATTTGTCGTTTGGTTTCTATGGGTTGAAGCTGCACCAATCGCTCTATTTTTTATCAACTTCTTTACATCTCACTTAGAAGAAACTAATGCCTTAAAAGCGCATTTAATTCAAAGTGCTGCATATTTTAGATTTTTACTAGTTGGGATTGGATTATTAATAATAATGAGATATCGTCCAAAAGGCATAATACCAGAGAAAATAAATATTAAAAAAATATGAAGTATATTTTATTAGGAATGGCTTTAGCTTTTGCAATGTATTTATCTGATAAATACATATTTTAATGAATAAAAATCTTATTTTATTAACCCTAAGTCAAATTTTTAGTTTTACGGCGGCACCAGTAACTGTATTTTTGAGTGGAATAATAGGATCTCAAATTAGCCCTATGAAATCATTAGCGACTTTACCTATGTCAATCTCTGTTGTTGGAATAGCTATTGGCGCAATTGTAGCTACAAAAACTATGAGCTTAGTAGGAAGAAAACTTGGTTTTATTTATGCATCAATTGGCAATACATTATTTTCAATTTTGGCAGCTTATTCAATATTTAATCAGAATTTTTATATTTTTTGTTTTGCTAACTTTTTTATAGGTATTGGAATGGCCTTTACTCATCAATATCGTTTTGCTGCTGCAGAAAGTGTTGAAAAAAAAATGGCTCCAAAAGCAGTTTCGATACTATTGTTTGGAGGTATCATTTCAGCTTTTTTAGGGCCAAGTTTGGCCAATTATTCAAAAGATTTAGTTAGCGAGAATTTGTACGTAGGATCATATTTATCTTTAGCAGTTTTAACATTCATACCCACAATTCTTTTTTTGTTTTATGAAAGTAAATCAATTAATAAGGAAAATATTAATTATACTGGAAGAAGTTATTTAGAATTAATTTCTCAACCAAGATTTATTCAAGCGTTAGCAGCATCAGCATTTGGATATGCAATAATGACTTTTTTAATGACAGCAACTCCTATAAGTATGCATGTTATGGAAAAAATGAGTTTAAGTAAAACAGGTATTGTAATTCAATTTCATGTTGCTTCTATGTTTTTGCCATCGCTTGTAACAGGACATCTAATTAAAAAAATTGGCCATAGTAATGTGATCTACATGGGTATATTTTTTTACAGTATTACCTTGTTTATAAGTATTTTTGATCAAACTTTTTTTAATTATATGTTTGCCCTTATTTTTTTAGGTATAGGTTGGAATTTTTTATTTATATCAGGAACAAGTTTACTTGTGCTTACATACGAAGAGAAAGAAAAATATAAAGCTCAGGGCTTAAATGATTTTATTGTTTACTCAGTTCATGCATTAGGCAGTTTATCAGCAGGAGTGTTTATTGCTTTAACAAGCTGGAAGATAATGAATTTAATTTGTATTCCTTTTATGATTTTAATTATTTTAGCGAGTATAAGAGCTGATATTTCAAATAAAAACACCCTAGCGTAATAAAACGCTAGGGTGTTTAAAATAAAAATTATCTTTGTTTTTTAGTTTTAAACTTACCGCCTTTAATTTCTTTCTCTAAGAAAGAACCAAAAGCTTCACCAACATCAGTAAATTCTACTCCTGTTGCTCCTTCATAATTTACAGCTTTTCCTTTAGCTAGCAAATCAAGAGCCTTTTTAAGTTGGCCTGGGTAAATTTTTGTTCCAGGTGCATTCGCAACAGACATTACATTTTTTTGAATAGTATTTCTGTCTGCTTTACCACCAGCTTGCATAGCAAGTGTGATTAATGCAGCTGCATCATAAGATTCTCCAGTATATGGTCCTGATGAGTCAATGCCAGCAGATTTAGCTACTTTGGCAAATACTCCAGCACCTTTTCCTGTTGATCCAGGTATAGATCCAAATGATTTATTTAAAGCTTTACCAAAAGAGTCTGTAAGAGAGTCTCCAATCATACCATCAGATAAAATAAATTTATCAAATGCGCCTGAATCTAAAGATCCTTGAATAATACCTTTTCCACCTTGATCAAGATATCCAATAACTGCAACAGCGTCTCCACCTGCAGAAGCTAATGTTGCTACTTCAGATGAATAATCTGCTTTACCATCTTCGTGAGCCGCAACTGTTGTTACTTTAATACCATGAGCTTTTACTGCAGCTGAATATACATCTGCAAGTCCTTTTCCATAGTCGTTATTTGTATAAGTTATTGCAACGCTTTTAACTCCTCTATCTTTAGTTATATCCGCAAGAATTTGTCCTCCTCTTGCATCTGATGGGGCAGTTCTAAAAAAATAACCTCTATCATTAATATCAGTTAGTCCTGGAGATGTAGCTGATGGTGAAATCATAACAACTCCATTTGGTACAGCAACTTTTTCTGCAATTGCTCCAGTAACTCCTGAACAATCCGCTCCCATAATTGCAACAGCTCCACCGGAAACTAATCCCTCAGCGGCTGTAACAGCTGCAGCAGAGTCTACGCAAGTCGAGTCAGCTCTAGTTACTGAAATTTTTTTACCACCAAGCAATGAGCCAGAGTCGGAAGCTTCTTTAAATGCAAGCTCAGCAGATGCTGCCATCGCAGGCGTAAGTGATTCAATTGGACCAGTGAAACCTAAAATAATACCCATTTTAATTCCGTGTCC
>CACFYN010000015.1 GCA_902570525.1 uncultured Pelagibacteraceae bacterium | reverse complement strand
TGGTCGACATTGTAAAATTGATCAAAATCGTATTTTACAAAATACTCTGCATAACTATCAAAAGTTTTACTAACAAGACTCATTAAAATAAAATATTTATCTAAATCTTTAAAGGTTACATATGCATTATTTAACCAAATTCTTTGAAGTTCAAAATAATCAGTTATGACCTCAATGTAATTTTTAGTAAGTACGTTATAAACCTCATGTACACTGACCTCAGTTGAGAATTTTAATCTATTTTCCTTTGACATTTTTATTTTTACAAATATTTAACTTAGTAATAAAAATAAAATAAGTAAAATAATTTATGGAATTTGTAAAATTAGTAGG
Source organism: uncultured Pelagibacteraceae bacterium (assembly GCA_902570525.1). Classification (GTDB taxonomy): domain Bacteria; phylum Pseudomonadota; class Alphaproteobacteria; order Pelagibacterales; family Pelagibacteraceae; genus Pelagibacter. The sequence continues at coordinate 8,338 of CACFYN010000015.1, read as the reverse complement.
TCCTTTTGGTGTCTTTTTTATAATGTTTGCATTAGGTCTTAATTTGAGTGTTAAACTTTTGCTGAGAGTATTTAGTAAACCTAAAAATTTTATTGTTGGAATACTTTGTCAAATAGTGGCCCTCCCCATTATCGGTTTGTTAGTTATTAGTTTCTTACCTATGAGTAAAGAGTTTCAAATTGGTATATTTCTATTACTAATTATGCCTTCAGCAGCAATGTCTAATTACGCAACAAGGATTGCCGATGGAAATGTGCCTTTGTCAATATGTTTAACTTCAATATGTGCTTTGGTTTCATTTATCACAGTTCCAATATACTTAAATTTATTTTCAAATTTTTTATACAACCAAAGTTTTAATTTACAATTATTTGCATTTTCAATAAAAACTTTTTTATTTATAACGCTACCTGTTTTTATTGGAATTTATTGTAGATATAAATTTACTAGTTTTTTTAAAAAGTATACATTTACTCTTGATAGATTAGCATTTGCAATTTTTTTAATTATAGTTTTCATAGCTATTTACACTGAAAAGAATAGCTTAGTAAACTATTTTGATGATGTAGGTGTTATTATGAGTTTAATTTTAGTATTAATTTTTATTTCATCATTTATTTTTACTCAAATATTTGTCGATGATGTTCCCTCAAAAAGAGCAATTAGAATTGAGACATTATTGCAAAATGGAGCTATGGGGTTTGTAGTTGGTGCTCTAATTTTTTCTGAGATTGAATATCTAATTCCAATAACAATTTATGCGCTATTGCAATACTGTTTTCTTCTTTTTTATTTAGGAAATATGAAATTAAAAAAATAAATTAGATAAAATGCTGAAGTTATTTTATAAACCATATTTGTATTATAATTTATTCATTCGTCATAAAATTCAAAATAAAAGGTCAACTTATTCTCAATTTCAGGAGGATTTGTTCATAAATGATTTTTTTAAAGATAAATCTAACGGCTTCTATATAGATATTGGATGTTACCACCCTGTAAAATACAGTAATACTGCATTAATTTACAATAAAGGTTGGTCTGGAATAAACATAGACATAAACCAAACATCAATTGATTTATTTAATATAGCGAGGAAAAGAGATAAAAACATTTGTGCTGCAATATCTAATAATAATGGACTAACTGAATTTTACTTTGACCATTTATTAAGTCCAGTGAATACATTGAGCAAGGAATTTTCTGAATTTAGTTATAAAAATATTTCAAGAAATAAATATATCAAAAAAAATATTCAAAAATATACTTTTGAGAAAATAATAGAAAAATTCAATTTAAAAATTCCTAATATTGATTTTCTAAATATTGATGCAGAGGCACATGATTTTGAGGTTTTAGAGGGTTTTAATCTTAATAAATTTAAGCCAAAAATAATATGTATTGAGCTTTATGATGCAAAATTAGATTTGAAAGAAACAAAATTTAGAGATTTTTTAGAAAAATACAAATACACATTAATTGAAAAAATTGGACCAAATGGAATTTTTTGTTGTAAAGCTTAGTCTTTAAAATAAAATAATTACAAAATGAGTATTATTAAATCTCTTATTTATCAACATAAATTGAAACCACATCCTGAGGGAGGATATTATGCAGAGGTATTTAAAACTAAGGAAGCAAGTCAAATTTATTTTTTATTAGAGGGTCATCAACATTCTCACTGGCACAGGATAACTAAAAATGAAACATTGCATTTCTATTTAGGCAGTCCATTAATTATATATACTTCTAAAGATGGAGATGAATTTCAGACTAATGAAATTGGGGCAAAAAACAATTTTATATTAAATATTGAGAAAAATACATGGTTCGCGATGAAACCTTCAGGTACATTTAGTTTAATTGGATGCACTGTTGCTCCAGCATTTGAGTTCGAAGATTTGGAGTTAGCACCAAAAGATTGGAAACCATCTAAATTTAATATTAATCTCTAATATTTATTCTTTAAAAGAAAAAAAATAAGTAGTATATATCAACGTAAATTTAATGGCGGGGTAGCTCAGTTGGTTAGAGCGCGGGACTCATAAGCCCGAGGTCAGTGGTTCGATCCCACTTCCCGCTACCAATATAAATAAATCTATCTTTATAGTTTTTTAAGATAATTTGAATACTCACAACTACCATAAAATTTTATTGCATCTTTTAATTTTGATTTACCTATCCAGCCATTATTTAAGGCTATTTCCTCTAAGCACGCAATCTTAAATCCTTGTCTATTTTCTATGGCTGATACAAAAGAACTAGTTTTGTAAAAGTCTTCAATTGACCCTGAGTCCAACCATGCCCCACCTCTTCCAATTAAGTCAGCAGTTAACTTTTTACTTTTTTTATATTTATTTATCAGATCAACAATTTCAAGCTCTTTTCTTTTTGAGGGTTTGAGCTGTTTTGCATATTTTACAACATTATTATCAAAGAAGTATAAACCTGTTATGGCCAAGTCTGATAAAAATTTTTTTGGCTTTTCTTTAATAGTAATTACTTTATTTTTCTTATCTATTTTTGCTACGCCGTAAAGTTCTGGTTTACTTACTTTATGTAAGATAATTTTTGCACCTTTTTTTAATTTTACAGAATTTAAAAGTTGTTTTGTTAAATTTTGTCCATAAAAAAAATTATCACCAAGTATTAATGCAACATTATCGTTACCAATAAATTTTTCACCAAGTAAGAATGCATCTGGCAAACCTCTTGGTGAGGATTGTTCTTTATAAGTGATATTTATACCAAAGTTACTTCCGTTAGGAATAATTTTTTTATATTGGTTAAGTTGACCTTTATTAACAATAATCAATATATCTTTGATTTTTGCCAACATCAAAATCGACAATGGATAAAAAATCAAAGGTTTGTCGTATATAGGAAGCAATTGTTTATTTACTGCCTTAGTTAGTGGGCTCATTCTTGTTCCCATACCACCTGATAATATAATTCCTTTTTTAATCATTTTAATTTATTTCCTAATCTATTAATTATATCTCTTTTTTTAATGTTTGAAAAAATATCCGGGATTTTTTAAATACCAATCAAAAGTTTTATTTAAACCTTTTAAGATATTCATTTTTGGTTTCCAACTTAGATTTCTAATAAGTTTATCACTATTTAAAGCATATCTAATATCATGTCCTGGCCTATCTTTTACAAATTTAATTTTAACATTTTTCCCCAAACTTAACCTTGATTTTGCAATTTTGATTAGAAGTTTTGAAATTTTAATATTATTAACATTTAAATTGGATCCGATATTATAAAAATTACCAATTTTTCCTTTCTCAAAAATTTTGATCAAGGCCTCACAATGATCATCAACATAAATCCATTCTCTTGAATTCAACCCTCTGCCATATAGTGGTAAATTTTTATTATTTAAAATATTATAGATTAATTTTGGTATAAGTTTTTCTGGATGTTGCCTTGGCCCATAATTATTTGAACAGTTTGTGATAATTGCTGGGATTTTAAAAGTTCTTATGTAAGAACTTACCAAATGGTCAGAAGAAGCTTTTGAAGCAGCATAAGGTGAGCTTGGTTTATATGCATCATCTTCTTTCGATCTTCCTTTTAAAACATCTCCATAAACTTCATCAGTAGAAATATGAATCAACTTAGAATTTTTATTAATTTCATTAAATTTTCTAAAAGCCTGCAATAAGTTAAATACACCTAAAATGTTACTTTTAATAAAATTTTCGGGACCATCAATAGACCTATCCACATGCGTTTCAGCTGCAAGATTAAAAATTGCAGTCGGCTTATATTTTTTTAAGACTTGAAGAATTTTTTTACGGTTATTGATATCTAATCGAATAAATTTATAATTTTTATTTTTAGATATTTCTTTAACGTTATAAAAATTTGAAGAATAAGTGGCTTTGTCTATATTAATGACAAAATATTTTTTTTTTATGAGAATTTTAATTAAATTACTTCCTATAAAGCCCAGGCCTCCAGTAACTATAACTTTTTTCATAATTTTTTTTACAACAATTGTTAATTTAAGTATACTTTTTTAATCCTAATGAAATTAAATTTAGACGATATAACATTTATAATTGTAACTTATAAAAGTGAAAATATTATTCAAAATTGTTTAAATTCACTTCCAAAAAACTCCAAAAAGATAATTATTGAAAACTCAAATAACAATAAATTAGAAAAAGATTTAAAATCAAAATATGACAATATTGAGGTAATTATGTCTAATAACATAGGAATGGGTGCGGGGAATAATTTAGGTCTTAAAGCTTGTAAAACTAATTACGCTGTTGTGTTAAATCCAGATACAAAATTATACAGTGAAACACTTAGCAGTTTTATAAGGGCATTAGACAGCGTTTCTGAATTTACATTAGCTTCACCTTTAAATGATAATAAAGATTTTCCAAACTATAAAAAACCAATCTCCTTTATAAACATAAATAAGAATATTTTATCAGTTGAAAGCATTGATGGATTTTCGATGTTGTTTAATCTTCGGAAGTTTAAAGATCAAATTTTTTTTGATGAAAACTTTTTTTTGTATCTTGAAAATGACGATATCTGCTTAAGAATTAAAAAAAAAAATGAATACATTTACGTTGTAACAGACTCCCTTATTAATCATAAAGGTGGCATTAATAAGAATGAACAATTTGAATATTTAAGAAATTGGCATTGGATGTGGTCAAAGTTTTATTTTAATAAAAAACATTATGGTTTCTTAAATGCTATTGTAAAAATTTCTATAAATTTTAGTGCTGCGTGTTTTAAATATTTAATTTATTTTTTTCTTTTCAACTCTCATAAAAAACAAATTTACAAAATGAGACTTTGTGGAATAATTGCATCAGTATTTGGAAAAAAATCTAGCTTTAGAGTGAATAATTAGTGTCCAGGAAATTCGATTAAATTTTCAACTTTGTAAGTATGTTTCTTCAATTTATCACATCCACCTAAATCAAATAAATTTATTACAAAAATAAATCCTGCAACATTTCCATCAGATATATTTACAAGTTTTGCCGCTGCCTCAGCAGTTCCACCAGTTGCAATCAAATCATCGATAATTAATACTTTGTCATTTTTTTTTATGGAGTCTTTATGCACTTCAATGGTTGCTTTTCCATATTCCAGCTCAAAATCAACAGAGTGTGTTTCAGAAGGTAGCTTGTTTTTTTTTCTTAACATTACAAAAGGTTTCTTGGCTAAATATGATACAGCAGAAGCAAATACAAATCCTCTAGACTCTATTGCTGCAATTTTATTAAAACTAAAACTTTGAGATTTTTGAAATATTAAATTTATACAATGTGCAAATGCTTTTTCATCTTCAATTAAGGTAGTGATATCTCTAAATAAAATTCCCTTTTTTGGATAATCGGGGATTGACCTGATATAATCTTTTAAATCCATAAATTTTTAAGTTATAAATAATTAAAGCATTTTAAATAATATGACAAATAAATTAGCAATTATCGGTGGAAGTGGTTTGTATGATGTAGAAGAATTTAAAGATAGAGAATTTTTAGATATAAAAACCTCTTGGGGAAGTACATCTGATAAAATATTAAAAACTAAATATAATGATAAAGAGGTTTATTTCTTACCCAGACATGGTAGAGGACATTACATTTCACCATCAAAAATAAATTTTAGAGCAAACATTGATGCCCTAAAACAACTCGGTGTATCAGATATTGTATCAATTTCTGCTGTAGGATCTCTAAAAGAAAATTTGCCACCAGGAAAATTTGTAATTGTAGATCAATTTATAGATTGGACATTTGCTAGAAATAAGACTTTTTTTGATGAAGAAATTGTTGCTCATGTTTCAATGGCTCATCCTACTTCAAATGGTCTTATGAATGCATGCGAGGAGTCTATTAAAAAATCTGATATTGATTACCAAAGAGGAGGAACATACCTTGTAATGGAAGGACCGCAATTTTCAACACTTGCTGAGTCAAATTTATATAGAAACTGGAAAGCTGATGTTATTGGAATGACTAACATGCCTGAAGCAAAATTAGCTAGAGAAGCAGAAATAAGATATGCATCAGTGTCAATGGTTACAGATTATGATTGTTGGCATCCGGATCATGAAAATGTAAATGTTCAGAAAGTGATTAAAGTCCTCTTAGAAAACGCAGCTAAGGCAAAGGACATGATTAAAAATTTAATAGATTGTTATGAAAAGAGCATAGAGCCCAATGATCCGGCTAATAATTGTCTAGATGTTGCAATCATAACCGCTCCAGAAAAAAGAACCGAAAAAACTAAAAATAAACTTAAATTTATAGCAGGAAGAGTTTTGGGTAAATGACAAAAAAAAAAGAATTTAAGGGTCAATGTGGGTGTGGAAATGTAAAGTACACTATCAAAGATGAACCGTTATTTACTCAAGCCTGTCATTGTAAAGATTGTAAAATTTCTACAGGATCATCCTTCGTAATTCACACTATGGTCTTAGATAAAGATTTAGAAGTCAAAGGGGATGTAGCCTCTATAGAATTACCAACAGGAAGTGGAAAGGGTGTGAATGCGTATTTTTGTATTATTTGTGGTGTTTATGTTTACTGTAAATATAACATTTCTGAAGGCAGAATTGCTATCAGAACTCAAACTTTAGAAAATCCGATTACACCTCAAGCTCATATTTTTGTAAAAGACAAAGATCCATGGATAGAAATAAGTAATAAAAAAATTTGTTATGATAAATATTATGACAGAGATAAAATTTGGCCAAAAAAAAAGTTTAGATAGAATTTAAAATGAAAATTGAGCAAAAGGAATATCGTACAATATGGTTCGAAAATAATATTGTAAAAATAATTGATCAAACAAAACTACCACATAGATTTGTAATTAAGGATCTTAAAACTATAAAGGATGCAGTTAATGCAATTAAAATAATGGAGGTGAGAGGAGCACCATTAATAGGTGCAACAGCTGCATATGGACTTGTATTATCTATTTTAGAGAATAAAGATCTATCTTTTTTAAAAAAGTCAGCAAATGACTTAATCAAATCAAGACCTACAGCAATAAATTTAAAATGGGCTGTTGATAGAATGATGAAAAAAATATCAGGGGTGAATAGTGATAAAATGTTTGAAATTGCTTTAAATGAAGCAAAAGAAATTTGTGAGGAAGATGTAAAATTTTGTGAAAACATTGGATTAAATGGTCTTAAAATAATTGAGGAAATTCATAATATAAAAAAAGATACTGTAAATATTTTAACACATTGTAATGCTGGTTGGCTTGCTACAATAAATTGGGGAACAGCTACCTCTCCTATATATCACGCACACAAGAGAGGAATTCCCCTGCATGTATGGGTGGATGAAACAAGACCAAGAAATCAAGGAGCAAATCTTACATCATTTGAGCTTAATGAGGAACATGTACCAAATACAGTAATCGCAGATAATACAGGAGGATTATTAATGCAAAGAGGAAAAGTTGATATTTGTATTGTTGGAACAGACAGAACTTTAGCAAACGGAGATGTATGCAATAAAATTGGCACTTATCTAAAAGCTTTGGCGGCAAAAGATAATAATATTCCTTTTTATGTAGCACTACCTAGTTCTACAATTGACTGGAATACCAAAGATCATAAAGATATTCCTATAGAAGAGAGAAATTCTGAGGAATTATCATATATTGAAGGATTAGACGATAAAGGGAATATTAAAAAATTACAAATTTATCCTAAAAAAAGCAAAGCAATGAACCTAGCTTTTGATGTAACTCCAGCTAAATATGTAACAGGTTTGATAACTGAAAAAGGGGTTTGCGATGCATCAACTGAGGGACTTAAAAATTTATTCATATGAAAAAAAATTTATATTTTATACTTTTTTTGATTATAGCGTTTATTATGCTTTATATATCGAGAATTGAATACGGATCCCATAGTTTAGATAAATCAATGAAAGCATGCATTATTGCTCAAAAAAAATTAGATAAGAGCAAAAATATTGATGATATCAAATCTTTTTGTGAAAGAGAAATTAACAAAAAACTTAAAAAATAATGTTAGAAAAAAAGAAAGAGGTAATTAAGTATGCAAAAAAACTTAACACTGAAAAACTTTCGCCTTTGAGATCTGGTAATATTTCAATCAGAGGAACTAATAATGGAGTAGATGGTTTCTTCATTACACCTTCGGGTATTAAATATGAAGATTTAGTAGCTGAAAGTATAGTTTTTCTTGAATTAAACGAAATAAACAATCTAAAAAAAATTTCAGACAAAACTATAAATCCATCTTCAGAGTGGCGTTTTCATCAAGATATTTATATTAAAAAAATAGATGCCGAAGCAATAGTTC
>CACFYN010000014.1 GCA_902570525.1 uncultured Pelagibacteraceae bacterium | reverse complement strand
CAACATTCGGCGTAATTGTTTCAGGTTTTTTAGGTATAATAATTGGAACTTTAAGTGCACAAAGTAAAACGAGCACTAAAATTACATTGGCGGTGTGCGACACACTTCAAACATTTCCGTCTTTTATTTACCTAATACCTGTAATTATGTTATTTGGGGTAACAGACACTTCTGTTTTAATCGCAGTTGTAATTTATGCAACAATACCTGCAACCAGATACACAATAGAGGGATTAAGAAGTGTTCCATCAGCATTACATGATGCAGGCTCAATGTCAGGAGTTAACAAACTTCAAAGGTGGATGAGAATAGAACTACCCTTAGCCTTTCCACACATGATGCTTGGAATAAATCAAACAGTCGTATTTGCATTGTTTATGGTAATTATTGGAGCAATGATTGGGACAACCGATCTTGGACAATATATACTTAAAGCATTATCTGACAGACAAGGAACCGGCAATGGTTTGATGTTGGGATTATGTGTAGCATTTATTGGACTTGCGGTAGATAATTTAATACGTACTTGGGCTGAAAAACAAAAGAAATTGTTAGGGCAGGATTAGTATTTTGTGAATGGGATACTTGCCATTGATCAAGGAACCACATCATCTAGAGCCATAATTTTTTCAAAAAGTGGCAAAAAATTAATTTCATCTCAATTAGAGTTTGAGCAATTTTTTCCAAAAAACGGATGGGTAGAACATAATCCCAACGAAATTTGGTCGACAACAATCAAAGTCACAAAAAATGTTTTGTTAAAATCAAAGAAGTTAAAAATAAATATTAAAACATTAGGTATTACCAATCAAAGAGAGACAACTGTATGCTGGGATAAAAAAACAGGTGAACCAGTTTATAATGCAATTGTTTGGCAAGACAGAAGAACAGAAAACTACTGCAAAAAAATTAAAAAAAAGAAAAATTAATTAGAAAGAAAACTGGTTTATTTTTAGACCCATATTTTTCTGCAACAAAAATTAAATGGATAATAGACAACGTTCCAAAAGCTAAAAAATTATTTAAAAAAAATGAGTTGCTGTTTGGCACAATTGATAGTTTTTTGATCTGGAAATTAACCAATGGTAAAATTCATGCAACAGATGCTACAAATGCTTCAAGAACAATGCTTTTTAATATTACAAGTAACAAATGGGATAAAGATATTTTAAAAATATTCAAACTAAACGAAAAAATTCTTCCAACTGTTAAAAATTCTGCTGATGATTTTGGTTTTACAAGCGAGAAAATTGTTGGACAAAAAATAAAAATTTCTGCTGTATTGGGCGACCAGCAAGCAGCAGCAATAGGTCAAGCATGTTTTGAAAAAGGTTCAGTGAAAAGTACCTACGGTACAGGAGCCTTCTTATTAATGAATACTGGTGAAAAAAAAATCATGTCAAAAAATAAATTAATAACTACAATTTGTTACAGAATAAGTAATAAAACTACATACGCTTTAGAAGGATCTATATTTATTGCAGGTGCTGGTGTGCAATGGCTTAGAGATAAAATTAGGCTAATAGATAATGCTTATGAGACCGAAAAGATCGCGAAATCAAAAAAAAATAGTAAAGGTGTTTATGTTGTGCCAGCCTTCACAGGTCTAGGAGCTCCATACTGGAATTCCAAATCAAGAGGTTTAATCACGGGTCTTACAAGGGATAGTGATTGGAGAGATTTAGTAAGAGCAACAATTGAGTCTGTTGCTTATCAAACTTCTGATTTATTCGTATCAATGAGAAAAGATGGTTTAAACCCTAAAAGTGTTAAGGTTGATGGCGGTATGGTTTCAAATAATTGGTTTGTTCAATTTCTATCGGAAATTTTAAAAATTAAGATTACCAGATCAAAAATTAATGAAACTACTGCTTTAGGAGCTGCTTATATGGCTGGTTATCAAAATGGTATTTATAGATCCCTCAGTGATATTAAACAAAATTGGAAAAAAGATAGAGACTTTAAACCAAAATTCAATAAAAGTTACAGAAATAAGTTATTGCAAGGTTGGCAACAAGCAATTAAAAAAACTTTAGCATAATTTTGTTATGGCAAAAATATTAGTAATTGGTGGCGGAGCAATGGGATCAGCTTTTACGATTCCTTGTTTAGAGAATAAAAATAATGTTACAATTACTGAACCTTACAGCAAACAATTTATAAACAATCTTAAATCAAAAAATAAATTTCATTCAGTATTAAAAATAAAGCTACCAAAAAAACTTAAATTCAGAATATTTTCAAAAGAACTTTTAAAAGAAAAGTTTAATTTGATAGTTATTGCACTTAGTTTACCAGGAATTAATTTCATAAGTAAAGAATTAAAAAATATTAAAAATAAAACACCAATATTAATTTTAACAAAAGGTTTAAAATATGACAAAAAAAGAAATAAAATTTTAACAATTTCTGAGCAGATTAAAATTAGCACTAAGAATAAAAATATTTCAGTTTTAAAAGGCCCATGTTTAGCAAAAGAACTAGCAACAAAAAATCAGACTAAAGTAATTATCGCAAATAAAAACATTAATATAGCAAAAAAAATTGGAAAATTAATTTCAACAAATTATTATTTAGTTGAATATTCGACAGATATAATTGGTGTTGAAGTTTGTTCTGCTATAAAAAATATTTATGCTATGGTTATAGGTGCAGGTCAATCTTTAAATATGTCTTCAAGTTTATTCCAAAAATCCTTAATAGAAATGAAATATTTAACAAAATATTTTAACGGTAAGGATACCACAGTCGAAAGTCTAGCAGGTGTTGGTGATTTATATGTAAGCGCTGCTGGGGGAAGAAATAGTAAAATGGGTGATTATTTAGGAAAAGGTTTTACATTTAAATCTGCTAAGAAAAAATTTATGTTGAAAGATACAGTTGAAGGAGAACAATTGGCGAGAGAAATTGGACCGTTTATTTTTAAAAAAATTAATTTACAAAAAATACCTTTAATGATCAATTTACTTAAATCTTTATTAAAAAATAAAAAATTAAATTTAAAAAAATTGTAAATTTTATGAAATCTAATTGGAACTACCCAACAACTGTCTGGGTAGGTAATAATAGAATAATTGAAATTAATTCTGCATGCAAAAATCTTAAAATTAAAAAGCCATTGTTTGTCACAGATAAAGATCTAGTTGGTTTAGATTTTGTAAAAAATATAATTAAAATTATTGAAAAAGAATTTAAAAACTTGAATATTTTTTCCAATTTTTCTGGCAACCCCAATGGGGAGAATGTAGACGAAGGTGTTAAAGAATTTAAAAAAAATAATTGTGATGGTGTAATAGCTTTTGGTGGTGGAAGTGGATTGGATGTTGGAAAAGCAATAGCGTTTATGTCTGGTCAAACAAGATCAATTTGGGATTTTGAGGATATAGGTGATTATTGGAAAAGAGCGAACAACGATAATATCGCACCTATAATAGCTGTACCCACAACAGCAGGTACAGGCTCAGAAACTGGAAGAGCATCAGCGATAATTAATAATGAAACTGGGGTAAAAAAAATAATTTTCCATCCTAAATTTTTACCGTCGATTGTAATTTTAGATCCAGTTTTAACTTTGGACCTTTCTCCTAGATTAACTGCTGCAACAGGGATGGATGCTTTAGCGCATAACTTAGAAGCTTTTTGCGCTCCTGGATTTCATCCAATGGCGGACGGCATAGCGATAGAAGGTATAAGATTGACAAAAAAATCTTTAATAACCGCTTTTAAAGATGGAAAAAATTTAGAAGCAAGATCAGACATGTTGGCAGCAGCAAGCATGGGATCTACTGCGTTTCAAAAAGGCCTTGGTGCAATTCACTCATTAAGTCACCCGGTAAACGCTCAATTTAATTTACACCATGGATTATCAAATGCAATTTTTATGCCTTATGTACTAACTTATAATAAAAAATTTATAGAAAAAAGAATAGTATCTGTTTGTGATTTCCTTGGTTTAAAAAAAAATTTTAAAAGTTTTTTGAATTGGATCTTAGAACTAAGAAAAGAGTTAAATATCCCACATGCTTTATCAGAAGTTATCAGCGAAGATAAATTTGATTTAGAAATATTATCAAAAATGGCTCTCGAAGATCCTTCAACTGCGACAAATCCTAGACTGTTAAATCTAGAAGATATGAAAAAATTATATGACCACAGTATGAAAGGTAATTTATTTTCATGAAAAAAATACTAATAGTAGAGGGTAATCTTAAAGAGGAAAATCAGCAATTTACTAATGCTGGCATCCAAACACACACAGAAAGTTTAAAAGATAGTATTGCATATTTTACCAAAAATTTAGAAATTGATGTAGCAAATCCATCATCAGATCCTAAAGTTTTTGAGAATATTAAAAACCTTAAGGAGTACGATGGTCTTATATGGGGCGGCAGTAGCTTAAATATTTATAATGACACAATTGAAATTCGTAGACAAATTGAATTTATGAAAGAGTCTCAAAAAAAAATAAAAAAAATTCTTGCAATATGTTGGGGTATGCAAGTTGCGGTTACAGCAGCAGGTGGTGAGGTAAGGAAATGTCAAAAAGGAACACATAGGGGAATCGCTCATCAAATACAAATAAATGATAATGGACTAAAACATCCTCTTTATAAAAATAAAAAAAATAATTTTAACACACCTGCATTTAATTTTGATGAAGTTTCAAAAGTTCCAGATAACGCTATACTTTTATCATCAAATAAAATTAATAAAGTGCAAGGACTAAATTTTAAAATTAATGAGTGTGATATCTGGGGTATACAATATCATCCAGAGATATCATACGATAAAATGATAAGATTGATCCACTTTAGAACTGAGAGATTAATCGAAAAGAAGGCTTTTGAAGATCAAAAAGAAATTGATAATCATGTTCAAATGATAGAGCAAGAAAATCAAATATCAAATAAAGATTTAAGAATGATAGAATTAAAAAATTGGATTGATTATTTAAATGAAAATAAAATCTAAGCAACAAATAATAGAGCATTTTATTTCAGGTAATAAACAAGATCAATTTATTGGTGTTGAGAATGAAAAATTTCTATTTAAAAAAAAAAGTAATGAAAGGGCAGATTACTCTGATTTATTAAAAATTTTTAATTTTTTTACCTCAAAATTTAATTGGGAACCTATTAAAGAAGATGAAAATATTATTGGTTTAAAAAAAAATGGAAAAATGATTACTCTAGAGCCAGGAAATCAAATAGAATTGTCTGGTAGTCAATTATCTAATATTCATGAAGTCTGTTCTGAGTCATATGAATTTCAAGAAAAACTAAATTTGGCATGTGAAAATTTTGATTTAAAAACTTTATCAGTAGGTTTCGACCCATTTTCGAGTATTGATAAAATTCCAAATAATCCAAAAAAAAGATACAAAGTAATGACAAAAGAGATGCCAAAAAATGGCTCCTTAAGCTTAGAAATGATGTATCAAACAGCTGGTACTCAGATAAATATTGACTACAAAAATGAAGAAGACTTTAAAAAAAAATTTAAGGTAGCATCTTATCTAACACCAATAAGTATCGCATTATTTTCAAATTCTGCAATCAAAGAAAACAAATTCAGTGGTTATTTATCTTATCGATCGAAAGTTTGGCAAAACACTTCAAGAGCTGGATTACCAGAAATTTTTCTTGAAGAAATGTCTTATGAAAAATATGCAGATTTTGTTTTAAACTACCCACTGTTATTTTATCAAAAAAAAAAATGAATATTTATTTCCAGATGGTAAAACATATTTCGATTTAATAAAACAAGATGAAGCTGACAAAAGAAATCTTGAATTACATTTATCCACAATTTTTACCGAAGTAAGATTAAAAAGCTACATAGAAATAAGATCTTTGGATGCATGCGAATGGGACTGTCATTGTGCTGGTCCAGCATTTTTAATAGGACTTTTTTATGGAAATTTAAATGAAACATATGAGATTATAAATAAATGGAAAAAAAAAGACATTTTAGAAGCATATTTTAATAGTCCATCAAAAGGTTTTAGTACAGAAATAGAAGGCAAAAGTATTTTAGATTGGTCAGAAATTTTTTTAAAATTATCAAAAGAGGGATTAAAATCTAGAAATCAATTAAACTCAAAAAAAAATAATGAAGAAATATATCTTAAAAATGTTGATAGCATGATCACTAAAAAAAGTACTAAAGCTGAAGATTCACTTAAAAATCTAAATCAATGAAAAAAATTATAGCAATACAATCTAACAACCTAAAAACAATTAATCCATTAACAGATACGTCTTTACAATTAGCAATTGAAGCTCAAAAAAGAGGTTTTAAAATATTTTGGTATGACGCCGATTATTTAAGTATAATAAATTCTAAGCTCCAAGCTCGAGGACATCTGGTATATTTTTTTGAAGGTAAAAAAAATTTTTATAAAATAAATAAAAAAATCAAATTTGATATTTCAAAAGCTGCTTTTATTTTAATAAGGCAAAATCCACCATTTGATATGAATTATATTAATTCTACATATTTTTTGGATAATATTGATCAAAAAAAAGTTATTAATAATCCATCTGCGATAAGAAATGTATCTGAAAAATTTTACTCTTCACGATTTTTAAGATTTATGCCTCCGACTATTTTTTCAAATAGTATTGAGGATATTCATAAACATTACAAAAAATATAAGAAAATCGTAATAAAACCTTTAGATAGTTACGCAGGAAAAAATATACTCTTTTTAACAAAAAAATTTTCAAAACCAAAAGTATCTTTATTTATTAAAAAATATAATTATTTGATGGTCCAAAAATATTTAAATAAAGTAAAATTTGGAGATAAAAGAGTATTTATAATTAAGGGTAAAGTAAAAGGCGCAATTAAAAGAGTTCCAAGAGTAGGATCTAACTTATCAAATATTTCACAAGGTGGAACAGCTTTTAAAACTGGCTTAAGTAAAAAAGAATTAAAAATTTCCTCATTGATTGGCAAAAGTTTATTAAAAGATAAAATTTATTTTGCAGGAATAGATTTAATTGATGGTTACCTCATTGGAGATATAAATGTTACATCTCCAACTGGATTACCTCAGTTTAAAGATCTTACAGGAAAAAATTTAGCAAAAGATTTTTGGGACGGTTTAGGCTTAAAATAATCCTTCGATATCACCTTTTTTATTTAGTTTTATTTTATCAGCGGCGGGAACTCTTGGTAAACCAGGCATTGTCATAATTGATCCACAAACTACAACAATAAACTCAGCACCAGATGATAATCTTACCTCTCTTATAGAAATTTCATGACCTGTAGGAGCCCCTTTTAATTTAGGATCAACTGAAAAACTGTACTGAGTTTTAGCTATACAGACAGGTAATTTTCCATATCCATTATCCTCAAATATTTTCAACTGTTTTTTAACATTTTCATCTGAAGTAATTGAACTTGCTTTGTATATCTCTTTTGCAATAGTTTCCACTTTGCTCCACAATGATTGATTATCCTCATATAAAAACTTAAAATTTTTCTTTTTTGAAACTTTGCATATTTTAACAACTTTTTTAGCTAAATCTTTTGCACCTTTTCCACCATCTGCCCAATGTGTAGACTCGCTGACTTCAACTTTTTGACTTTTGCAAAAATCCTTTACTACGGATATTTCTTTTTTTGTATCTAAAATGAAACTATTAACAGCTACAATTGGCGTTAATCCAAATTTTTTTATATTACTTATGTGTCTTTCCAAATTTACTAATCCTTTTTTTAGTGCTTCAACATTTTCGTTTTTTAAATTTTCTTTTTCAACACCTCCATGCATTTTTAAGGCTCTTATTGTTGCAACAATAACTACACAACTTGGTTTTAAGTTTGATTTTCTACATTTAATATCTAAAAATTTTTCAGCACCTAGATCTGCGCCAAATCCAGCCTCTGTAACAACATAGTCAGCAAGTTTTAAAGCAGACTTTGTTGCAATTACCGAATTACATCCATGCGCAATATTAGCAAAAGGTCCTCCATGGATTAATGCAGGGTTATTTTCTAAAGTCTGTGTTACGTTCGGTCTTATTGCATCTTTTAAAAGAACAGTCATTGGTCCTTGGGCATTTAGATCTTTTGCATAAATAGGTTTGCCATCGGTATTGTATGCAATTGTTATATTTCCGATTCTTTTTTCTAAATCTTTTAAATCATTTGATAGGCAAAAAATTGCCATAACCTCTGATGCAACTGTAATATCAAAGCCATCTTCTCTTGGGAATTCTTTTGCAACACCTTTAGTATTTATATTTATGAACCTTAGAGCTCTGTCATTCATATCAATAACTCTTTTCCAAACAATTCTCTTATCATCAATTTTAAGTTTGTTACCCCAATAGATGTGATTATCTATTAATGCAGATAACAAATTATGAGCTGATGTAATGGCATGGAAGTCTCCAGTAAAATGTAAATTAATTTGTTCCATAGGTACTACTTGAGCATAACCTCCTCCAGCAGCGCCTCCCTTCATACCAAATGATGGTCCCAGACTAGGCTCTCTTAAACATACTATTGATTTTTTACCAATTTTGTTAAGGCCATCATGCAACCCAACAGAGGTAGTTGTTTTTCCCTCTCCCGCAGGTGTAGGAGTAATAGCGGTTACTAAAATTAGATGTCCATCTTTTTTATTTTTTAATTTATTTAAGTATTCAAGGTTAATTTTAGCAATATGCCTACCCATAGGACTAAAGCTGCTATTATTATCTGGAACTTTGATTTTGCCTAAAATATCCTTAATAGGCTTCATTTTTGCAGCTCTTGCTATTTCGATGTCTGATTTGACTGCGCCCATATATGCTTTCTTTAAGCTTTATATTATGGAACAGATTTCTATACTTTATTATATAATTTTTAAAGAAATAAATTAAAATTAGTTATAATAATTTATGCAAAAATATTCATTTTTAAGCTTAATAAAAAATGCATTCTCAGGTCACAAAGGTTGGGAAGTTGCCTGGAAAGATCCAACACCAAAAAAAGAATATGACGTAGTCATAATTGGGGGTGGGGGTCATGGCCTAGCCACAGCATATTATTTAGCTAAAGAGCACAAAATTACAAATATTGCCGTTATAGAAAAAGGATGGATTGGTGGTGGAAACGTTGGGAGGAATACAACTATTATAAGATCAAATTACATGCACGATGAAAACGGTCTTTTTTATGAGAAAGGAATGGACTTGTGGAGAAGCATGTCTCAAGATTTAAACTTCAATATTATGTTCTCCCCAAGAGGAATTATTAACCTTGCGCATTCAGATGCACAAATGAACGCATATGCAAGAAGAGGAAACTCTATGAGATTAAATGGTATTGATGCAGTATTGCTCGATAGAGAAGAAGTAAAAAAGAAAGTTCCAGTTTTAGATTTTTCTGACAATGTAAGATTCCCAATATTTGGTGCACTGATGCAGCCTAGTGCTGGAACTGCTAGACACGATGCGGTTGCTTGGGGTTACGCAAGACAAGCTGACTCAATGGGAGTAGATATTATCCAGCATTGTGAAGTTACTGGATTTGATATTAATAATGGAAAAATTCAAGGGATTAAAACCTCAAGAGGAGATATTAAAACTAAAAAAGTTGGTTTATGTGTTGCTGGTAGCACCTCAATTCTAGCAGAAATGTTAAATATGACATTACCAATTGAGACTCATTTATTACAAGCTTGTGTTTCAGAACCAATCAAACCAATTCTTGATCATGTAGTAACTTTTGGTGCTGGACATTTTTATTGTAGTCAATCTGACAAAGGTGAAATGGTAATGGGCGGAGATTTGGATGGATATAATAGTTATGCTCAAAGAGGAAATTTACCAACACTTCAACATGTATTGACAGAAGGAATTGCGATGTTCCCATTTTTAAGTAAGTTAAATATGCTAAGAACCTGGGGTGGTATCATGGATATGTCAATGGATGGATCACCAATAATCGACAAAACTCATATCGCAGGATTATATTTAAATTGTGGTTGGTGTTATGGTGGATTTAAAGCAACACCAGCATCAGGTTTTACTTTTGCACATACAATAGCACAAGATAGAGTTCACGAATTAAACGCTGGTTTTAGACTAGATAGATTTAGCACTGGTCATCTCATAGATGAAAAAGGTCTTGGAACAAAAACTTGGATTTCTTAAATGCTTTACATCAAGTGCCCACACTGTGGATTACGATCTCAAAATGAATTTGCTTATGGTGGAGATGCTTCAGTAAAAAGACCAGAACTTAATAAAGAAATTTCAGATCAAGAGTGGGATGAGTTTGTATATTTAAGAAAAAGCCCAAGAGGAAAACATTTAGAACTTTGGCATCATGTATCTGGATGTAGACAATGGATAAAAGTTCTTAGAGATACCTCAACACATGAAATTTTTAATACTTACAAATCAGAAGAAAAAGTTGGATAATGGTGCAAAATTATAGATTAGATAAAATCGGATTAATAAATAGAGAAAAAAAACTTTCATTTAAATTCAATGGAAAAAAATATTTTGGCTATGAGGGAGATACATTGGCTTCTGCTTTAATTGCTAATGGTGTTCATTTAGTAGGAAGAAGTTTTAA
>CACFYN010000013.1 GCA_902570525.1 uncultured Pelagibacteraceae bacterium | reverse complement strand
TTAATTGAAGTTGATAGGTTCCCCCAAAATGTTGAATGCCATTTTTTGAATTTTTTTGCAGTTACTCCAATTCCACCCCCAGCAATTGTGAAGGAGCTATATTTTCCAGTTAATTTTTTTTTCTTTAAATAATTAAACACTTTTGATTGAAATCTTGGATCTATACAAGAAAGAACCATTGCCTTATATTTTTTCATTATGGTACTAGCCAACTTCCTTTTTCATTTACTAAATCAAACTTTGCTCTTCGATGTCCTTTAGCTGCAAGGTAAAGCCACTCAATAGATTTAATTTTACATTTTATAACCGTAAAGTTTTTATAACCTTCTTCACTTTGTTCCATAGAATAATCAAAATCTTCTAATTTAGATATCATCCCAGATGTTGGATTTTCTGATGAAGTTCCTGGAGGGCTATCAGTTAAATAACAACGTCTGCTTATATGTTGAGTTTTTTTCCAAGATTCTTTAGTTGTAGAATTTTGATTATTAACTTCACATTCTGCTTTTACCCTTAACTGTATTTTTTCTTCTTTGTCGTAAAAAACTAGAGATGCATTTTTATTTTTTTTAAGAATATCCACCTTTGGAGATCTTAAATCAGTATGAAATTGTAAAAGATTGTTTACTCTATCTGATTTACGTAAAACAACAATTCTACCATCCACCTCATCTTTGTAAGCACAAATAAAAACAGGAATTCTAAACGGTGAACCTCTATTGGTCACTGCGTCATCTAACATAGACCAATACTTATTCTGAATTTCTTCTAAATTTTCATAGTATGCTGGTTGCATACATTACTTTCTAAATCTTTTTATTAAGCTTGATGTATCCCACCTATTACCACCCAAGCCTTGTACTTCTCCATAAAATTTATCAACAAGCTCTGTAACAGGTAATAGCGAACCATTATTTTTAGCTTCATCCATAGCAATTTTTAAATCCTTTCTCATCCAATCAACTGCAAAACCAAAATCAAATTTATCATCGATCATTGTTTTGTATCTATTTTCCATTTGCCAAGACTGAGCTGCACCTTTTGAAATAACTTCAATTACATCTTCCATATTTAATCCGGCTTTCATTCCAAAGTTAATTCCTTCAGATAATCCTTGAACAAGTCCTGCTATACAAATTTGATTAACCATCTTAGCTAATTGACCGCATCCAGCTTTACCTAGTAATTTCATTTTTTTACTGTAGCAATCAATTTTATCTTTTGCTTTATCGAAATCTTTTTGATCTCCACCAATCATTACTGTAAGGGCACCATTTTCTGCACCGGCTTGTCCTCCTGATACTGGAGCATCTAATGCACCAAATCCACTTTTCTTTCCATATTCATAAATTTCTCTTGCAATTGTTGCGGACGCTGTTGTGTTATCAACATATATCGCCCCTTTTTTAATTGTCTTAAATGCACCATTATCACCAAAGGTAACTTCTCTTAAATCATTATCATTTCCAACGCAGGTAAAAATATATTCCGCATCCTTTGCAGCTTCTGCTGGAGTTTTAGCCATTTTGCCTTTGAATTCTTTTACCCATTTTTCTGCTTTTGACTGTGTTCTGTTAAAAACAGTTACATTGTGTCCGCCTTTTGATATATATCCAGCCATTGGATAACCCATTACACCAAGACCTATGAAAGTAACATTACAAGTCATAATTTTTTATGTTTAAAAATTTAAGTATAAAAGTAATTTTATTCGGTTTTATCTTTACATTTTTTTCAAGTTTTGGACAGAGTTTTTTTCTTGGTTTATTCAATTCAAGTATTAGAGACACGCTTTCGATTACTCATGGACAATTTGGCTCAATATATGCATCGGCAACATTAATTAGTAGCTTAATTCTAGTTTGGTTTGGAAAAAAAATTGATGATATTAATATTCTCAAATTTTCATACATAGTAATAATTTTATTAGCATTCTCTTGTTTTTTCTTTTCAAAGATATCTTCAATATATATTTTATTCTTTGCAATTCTCTTTATGAGATTTTCAGGCCAAGGTATGATGTCTCATACAGCTTCAACAACTATATCAAGATTCTTTACTAAATCTCGAGGAAAAGCATTAAGTACCTCGTGGTTTGGTTTATCAACGTCAGAATTTATTTTACCTGTACTAATTATTTATCTTTTAACAATTTATGAATGGAGACATATTTGGATAACAATATCACTAATAGTAATTTTTTTTTTACCAATTGCCTCATTTATTTTAGTGAAGAATTTAAATTTAGAATCAAGAGAGACTGAACAAGAAAAAAATAAACCTAGTAAAAAAATTAAGGATTGGAAAAGAATAGAAGTTTTAAAAGATTATAGATTTTATATTATAAGTGCAAATATGCTTGCTATGCCATGGATTGCTACAGGTACTTTCGTGTACCAATCTTTCATCCTGGAATCAAAAAATTGGGGACCTTATGTTATAGCACAGTCATTCATGGTTTATTCATTAATGTCTGTAGTCACTTTATTTATATCTGGATTTTTAATTGATAAATTTACTAGTAGAAAAATATTAATATATATGAATATCCCTCTTCTTTTAGCAACACTAGTTATAATTTATTACGATGATCCATTTACAGCATTTATCTTTTTAGGTTTAATTGGTATCTCAAATGGATTTGCAAACGTTTTAGGATCTTCAACTTGGGCAGAGATTTATGGTGTTAAGCATATTGGATCGATTAAAGCATTAACAACTGCATTGATGGTATTTTCTACAGCTTTTGGAACAGCTTTTTTTGGTATTTTAATTGATAACGGTTTTTCAATTGAAGAAATTGCTGTAATATCTGGGGTTTATATATCTTTATCTTTGATCATGCTTTTTATAATTAGATCTAAATTGAAACCAGTTCCAGTATAGAAATATCTTGATTTTATTTACCAGCAGGTATAAATACCCCGCATGGCTAGAGTTACTGTTGAAGATTGCGTTGATAAAGTTGAAAGTCCTTATGAATTAGTTTTGGTTGCTAAAGAAAGAACAACTCAATTAAATTCAGGTGTTGAACCAACTGTAAGCATAGATAACGACAAAAATACTGTAATTTCGTTAAGGGAAATAGCTGACGAAAATATAAAAGTTCCAGATTTAATTGAAAGCGCTGTTTATAAATTGAGAAAACACGTTGAGCAAATAGATGATAATCTTTCTGAGGACGAAGATGTAGGAGATGATTTTGAAAATTTATATAAAGGAGAAATCTCAAAAAGTGGTACTCCTATATTACCGTCAAAAAGAGCCAGAAAAATTCCAGAAAAAACCCTAGCTTTTTCAAAAGAAGACATAGAAGAAAGTGCTCCAACTCAACCAACTGAACAAACCGAACCATCTGGTGAGACTGAGGATGCTTCTGTAGAAGATTTAAAAGAACAAGAGAATAAAGAATCTAGCGAAGATACAACTCAGAGTTAATTACAAAACTCTTTAATAATTTTTTCCCGATGCTCATCTAAGTCAGGTATATCTCCTCTTTTAGTTTCATCTTTATAAGAAGACATTTTGATTGGATTACCCGCTGTTTTAAAATCACCAACAACTTTATGAAATGTATTGACTATCATATTCCTAGACTTTACTTGAGGATTCTCAACAGCATCTTTAATATTAAAAATTGGACCACATGGAATTTTATCTTTCTCCATTTTCTTTATCCATTCTTTTGTATTATGCGACTTAAGTTTTTCTTCCATAATAGATTTAAGTTCGTTCATATTCTCGCATCGAGATGAATTGTCTTTAAATTTTTCATCCTTAGGTAAATCACTCAAGCTAAGAACGTTACATAATTTTTCAAAAAGCTTATCATTTCCAGCTGCAATAATTATGTAACTATCTTTAGTTTTAAATGCTTCAAAGGGAGCGATTGATGGATGGCGAGACCCCATTGGCTTTGGTATCTCGTTTTTTGATAAATAACGTGCAATTGCATTTTCTAAAATTGCAATTTGACAATCAAGCATGGAAACATCTATGAACATACCTTTACCTGTTTTTTCCCTATCATAAAGTGCTGCATTAATTCCAATTGTTGTAAATAATGCGGCTGTGATATCTCCAATAGAAGTCCCAACTCTTGTTGGTTCAGAATTAGGTTGTCCAGTAACACTCATAAGCCCACCCATTCCTTGAACCACCATATCGTAAGCTGGTAATTCTTTTAATGGTCCAGTTTGACCAAAACCAGATGCAGAAGCATAAATTAATTTTGGAAATTTCTTACACATATCTTTCCAACCAAAACCCCATTTTTCTAATGTTCCAGGCTTGAAATTCTCAACAAGGATATCTGCTTTACTTAATACATTTAAAAATATTTTTTTATCTTTTTCATCTTTTAAATTTAAGGCAATACTTTCTTTTCCTCTGTTTAATGACATGAAATAAGCTGAATTATCTTTTACAAAAGGACCGAATTTTCTAGAGTCATCACCTATTCCTGGTGCTTCTACTTTTATTACTCTTGCACCCATATCTGAGAGCATCATTGTACAATAAGGACCCACTAATACTCTTGTTAAATCAACAACTAGCAAGTTTTTTAAAGGTCCATCCATAAATTAACAATATATATGAGTTAATAGCGAACTTGACTCTTAATCATATCTTATCTTTAATACACTCTTTTTAATAACTAAAGAAGGGGAAAAAATGTTTAAAAAAATATCTTTATTTTTAACTTCATTAGTATTTGTCCTAACTACAATTGGATCGGCTTATGCTGTTACACTAAAAGCAAGTCATCAATGGCCAGGCACGCCAAGAGCGGATGGTTCTTATGATCCAAGACATGAAATGGTACAGATAATTGCTGATGAAATGAAAAAAGCAAATGTAGGGGTAGATATAAGAATTTATCCTGCAAAATCACTTTATAAACCTAAAGAACAGTGGAAACCAATGACAACTGGTCAATTGGATATTTCTGCTTTTCCATTAGCGTATGCATCTAAGTTTCATCCAGAATTTGATGCAACTTTAATGCCAGGAACAGTTAAAAATCACGATCATGCATTGAGATTTAATAAGGGTCCAATGATGACCGAGATTAAAAAAATTATTAATGATGCTGGCGTAGTTGTATTATCTGATGCTTGGCTAGGTGGAGGTTTTGCATCTAAAACAAAATGCATTAAAAATCCTAGTGATGCTAAAAGACAAGTCATGAGAGCAGCTGGTAAAGCATTTAACCAAATGTTAGAGGCTGCTGGTGCAGGTATACAAAGTATGCCATCATCTGAAATTTATACTGGTCTTCAAACTGGAGTACTTACTGGTGCAAATACTAGTTCAGGAAGTTTTGTAAGTTATAAAATTTATGAACAAGTGACTTGTGCAACTCCTCCAGGTAAGTTTGGGTTATGGTTTATGTACGAGCCAATTTTAATGTCAAAAATGAGTTTCGATAAATTAAACTCTAAACAACAAGATGCTTTAATGAAAGCTGGAAAAGTTGCAGAAAAATATATGACCGCTCAAGTCGAAAATTTAGATAAAAAATTTGAAGACGCATATAAAGCAGCAGGCGTAAAATTAGTATATATGAATGCAAAAGATCATGCAGCTTGGGTAGAGATAGCAAAAAAATCTTCTCATAAAGCATTTGCTGAAAAAGTTCCAGGTGGCGACAAGCTAATGGAAATGGCTTTATCAGTTAAGTAAAAAAATATATAAAGAAGAACCCCTATTTAATTTTAAATAGGGGTTTTTTTTATGAAGAAAAAATATTTAAAGTTTTGCGATCTTATCGCACAGGCCTGTGGAGCATTTGCTGTATTAGCATTATTATTATCTATTTTGGTTATTGTAGAATTAGTATTTGAAAGATACTTTTTTCAAAGAGCGATTACTTGGCAAACAGAATTAGTAACAATGCTTTTGGTTGCATCAACATTTATTGGTAGTGCATACGTGTTAAGTGAAAAAGCACATGTTAGTATGGAATGGATATATGATTTTTTATCTAATAAAAATATTATTAGATTAAAAATCTTTACATCGTTTTTAAGCCTACTTTTCTTCTTAATTCTATTTTATTTTGGATTTTTAATGGTTGAAGAAGCTTTTACAAAGAATTACTCAACAGGAACAGTTTGGGATCCGCCACTTTGGATACCGTATTCTTCAATGATGATTGGAGCTATTTTAATGATACTTCAATACATAGCAGAAATTATAAAATTAGTTGATGATAAGGATTATAAGTAATGGATCCATTAATAATAGCATTGATTGTTGCGGTTTTTACTTTGATAGTTCTTTTTTCAGGAATCCCAATCGCTTTTGGTTTGAGTTTCGTTTCGATAGCACTACTTGTTTCTTTTGAAGGTTTCCAAATGTTAGATGTTTTTGCTGAAACATTCTATGCAGGTCTTAATTCTTTCGTCTTACTTTCAATACCAATGTTTATTTTAATGGGAATGGCTGTAGCTAATTCACCAGCAGGTAAAGATTTATATATAGGTTTAGATAGATGGTTATGGAGAGTTCCAGGTGGATTAGTTATTTCTAACATCGGCGCATGTTCTATTTTTGCAGCTTTAAGTGGATCAAGTCCAGCAACTTGTGCAGCTATTGGAACAATGGGAATACCTGAAATGCGAAAGAGAGGATATTCAGATCAAATTGCTACAGGTACTATTGCAGCTGGAGGAACTTTAGGAGTTTTAATTCCACCAAGTATAGTTCTTATTGTTTATGGAATAGCCACTGGTACCTCAATCGGAAGATTATTTTTATGTGGTTTAATTCCAGGTTTCATGCTTGCGGGCATGTTTGCAATATGGGCATTAATCCATAGTTACTTTATTGATAAAGATGCAGCTAAAGCTTTAAAGAATAGAAAGCGTCCAACACTAAAAGAAAAACTTGAAGTGCTACCAAGGATTTTTCCTTTTTTAGCAATCATTGCTGGAGTTTTATATGTTTTATATGGAGGAGTAGCCACTCCGTCTGAAGCTTCGGGAGTCGGAGCATTCTTGGTGTTTGTTATGATAGCAGTTGTTTATAAAATTTATCAACCAAAAAAAATATGGAACATAGTTAAAGTTTCAATGAAAGAAAGTGTAATGATAATGTTCATCATTGCAGCTTCTTATCTTTTCGCATTTACTCTGTCACAACTTTATGTAACTCAATCTTTAGCTCAGAGCATGGTAGAGTTAAGTTCAAATAAATGGGTTATATTTATTTTAATAAATATTTTTCTTTTAATAGCTGGTTTCTTTTTACCTCCTGTTGCAGTAATTGTTATGACGTCAGCAATATTATTGCCAGTAATTACCACTCTTGGCTTTGATCCTTATTGGTTTGCTATAGTATTTACAATTAATATGGAGATTGGTTTAATTACTCCACCAGTTGGCCTTAATCTTTATATAATTAAGGGTATTACACCCGATGTTAGCTTGAAAGAAATTTTAAAAGGATCAGTGCCTTTTATGATAATAATGGCTTTAGCAATTCTAATACTATGTGTTTTTCCAGAGATTGTTACATGGTTACCTGATAAAGTAATGGGTAAAGCTCTTGGATATTAAAAAAAAATTTAATAGAAAAATTTCAGTGGCTCCAATGATGGATTGTACTGACCGTCATGATAGATATTTCTTAAGACTTATTAGTAAAAATGTAATGCTTTACACGGAGATGGTTGTTACTAAAGCAGTATTACGTGGTGACAAGCAAAAATTACTTAAGTTTAATGAGTTAGAAAAACCATTAGCTTTACAAGTTGGTGGTTCTGATAAAAAAGAATTAGCAGAAGTTGCTAAAATTGCCGAAGATTTTGGTTATGATGAGATTAATATAAATTTAGGTTGTCCTAGTAAAAAAGTTCAAAAAAATTCTTTTGGGGCTTGTTTAATGAAAGAGCCAGATCTTGTATCTGAATGTTTGGCTGAAATGAAAAAATCTTGCAATATTCCTGTTACAGCCAAAACAAGAATAGGTTTTGATGATACAGAGGAATTTGATTATTTAAATATGTTTGTTAATAAAATGAAACAAACTGGGTGTAAAACTATTATTTTGCATGCCAGAAAGGCAATTTTGAAAGGCCTTACTCCAAAGCAAAACCTAAATATTCCAAAATTAAACTATAGAATGGTTTACGAGATTAAGAAATCCAATCCAGATTTAGAAATTATAATTAATGGAGGAATTACCACTACGGATCAGATAAAAAACCATTTAAATTATTGTGATGGTGTGATGATTGGTAGAGCAATTTACCAAAATCCTTATTTTTTAAAAGATATTGAGAACACGATATTTAATAATTTTAATGTTTTATCGAGAGAAGATATTGTTAAACAAATTCTAGAATATCTTGAAAAAGAACTTAAAACTGGAACTAAAGTAAATCAAGTAATGAGACATACTGTTGGACTTTATTACGGTCAACCAGGTTCTAAAGAATGGAAAAAATATTTAAGTGATAATATGATGGCGAGAGATTCTGATTTCCAAAAAGCAAAACATATTATGAATATTGCTCAAAATAATGAAAAAGCAAATCAATTAACTACCTGATGGAAAATATAGATTCAGGGGTCATAATAAATCTTTTAACAGTATTAGCTATTGCTGCAGCTGTTGCGGGTTTTATGGCGGGATTACTTGGAGTAGGGGGAGGAATAATAATGGTTCCTGCTCTTTATTACGCATTCAGTGTTCTTGACTTTGATATTGTAACAAGAATGCATTTGTCTGTTGGAACATCTCTTGCAATAATTATTCCAACTTCAATAATCTCGACAAAAACTCATATGGAATATGATGCGGTAGATTTTAAAATGGTAAAGACTTTTGGTATTTTAATTGTCTTAGGTGTTTTGGCTGGAACTTTTTTAGCAGTAAACTTAAAAACTCCAGCATTGGTTTTATTTTTTGCTATCTTTTCATGTTTTGTAGGACTATTTTTTATTTTCTTAAGAGAAAAACTTGTTGAAAGCCCAAAAAAAATATCAAATACAATTAAAAATATTTCAGGTTTATTAATTGGATTTATTTCTGTCCCTTTAGGAATTGGCGGTGGTTCATTAATGGTACCATTTATGAGAACCTTTGGATATGATATCAGAAAATCTATAGGTACTGCGGCAGCAGTTGGATTTTTAATAGCTGTGACAGGTACCACTACAATGATAATTGGTGGAAATATAATTGATAATGTTAATACACCATATAGCGTTGGTTATATAAATCTTTTAGGATTTGCTGTGTTTGTCCCGGTAACAATGGTTATGGCCAGAATAGGAGCTAAGGTTGTGTATAAAATTGACAAAAAATTATTAAGTAGAATATTTGGCTGTTTTTTACTAATCGTATCTGCTAGATCGTTTTTTGAATACTTTAGTATAACTTAATTAAAAGGATTTTCTGTCACTAACATACCTCATAAACGAATATTGGTATTTCATATTATTGATAATATTCGCAGCTACTGCTGTTGGTTTTTTTGCAGGATTATTTGGGATCGGAGGTGGTTTAATTTCTGTCCCATGTCTTTTCTTTATTTTTGAAACATTAAATTTGGATAAAAATTATTTAATGCATTTAACTGTAGGTACAGCATTTACTATTACTATTTTTACATCAACAGTTTCAGTAATTACTCACCACAAAAACAAATTAGTGGATTTAAGTGTGGTTAAAACTTTTGGTATATTCGTAGTTATTGGAGTTCTGATTGGCACCACTTTTGCATCTGTTATGAAGACTAAAATGTTAGTTCTGTTTTTTTCACTCGTTGTATACGTATTTGGCGCCTATCTGATGTTAGCTCAAGAAAGAATTCGTAAAATTAGGCCAAATTCATCACTTTCTCCGCGTATTATATTTGGTTTATTATCTGGTTTTATTTCAGCACCAATGGGTATTACTGGTGCGATGATGAATGTTCCAATACTTAGATACTTGGGATACCCGATCAGTAAATGTATTGGAAGTGCTGCCGCTATTGGTTTTTTTATATCTTTTACAGGATCCATAGGATTTTTAATTTCTGGATTCTATTTTGATGTAAATTTACCTTTTAGCATTGGGTTTATTAATATTCCTGCATTTATTTTATTTGTTCCCATTACAAGTTTAATGGCAAGAGTGGGTGCAAATACAGTATATAAAATGGATAAAATAAAAGCTCAAAGATTATTTGGGGTATTTTTATATACAGTTGGGACAATATTTATTTATAGATATTTTAATATCTGATTAAATTTTTTGATCATATTCTCCAATTTTTCCAGTCTCTTGTAGAAGTTTGTCTATAAAATTAAAAATTTCTTTTTTAATTTTATCAGAAGTCGGGCTTTCAGTAACAATAACCAACGAAGGTTTATTTGATGATGCTCTAATTAAACCCCAAGAACCATCATTTAGAGTAAATCTTATTCCATTAACTGTTAAAATATCAACTATTTCTTGACCTTCTATTTTTATGTTTTTATTTTTTAAATCTTTAATTTTCAAAGTTATATTGTCTATTACATCATATTTTTCATTATCTTTACAAAATGGACCCATGGTTGGGCTTTGATATGTTTTCGGTAAAGCACTGATTAAGTCATCTAAATTTTCATCCTGATTATCTAACAATTTACATACTTGAATTGCCGAGTTAATTCCATCATCAAACCCATAACCTAGTGGTTTATTAAAAAAGAAATGACCACTCTTTTCGAATCCAGCTATTGCATTATCCTCATTTACTTTTCTCTTGATATACGAGTGTCCAGTTTTCCAATAAATAGTTTCACAATTATTTCTTTTTAAAACTTCGTCTTTCATAAATAATCCTGTTGATTTAACATCTACAACAAACTTTGAATTTTTATGTATATTAGAAATATCTCTTGCAATTAATAAACCTATTTTATCTGCAAATATTTCATTTCCTTTATTATCAATAACACCAACTCTATCGCCATCTCCATCAAATCCAAAACCAACATCTGCTTTATTTTCTCTAACACACTTAGCAATTTCATGAAGCATCTTCATATCCTCAGGATTAGGATTATACCTTGGAAAGGTATAATCTAGTTTACAGTCTAATTCTATAACATCGCAACCTATTCCTCGCAAAATATCAGGTGCAAATATTCCTGCTGTTCCATTACCACATGCAGCAACTACTTTTATTTTTTTTTTTATTTTATTTTTAGATAGCTCGCTTATATAAATCTGATTAAAATCTTTAATTTCTTCTAATTTTCCAGATCCTTTTAAAAACTTTTCATTCAGAACAATATCTTTTAGATCTGACATTTCCTCCTTACAGTGTGTCAAACCTTTTTCAATACCCATTTTTATTCCAGTCCATCCGTTTTCATTATGACTAGCTGTTATCATTGCAACCGCATCTGATTTTAATTTAAACTGAGAAAAATAAACTGTAGGAGAAAGACACAATCCAATATCTTTCACATTACATCCAGTAGATAACAATCCTTTTATAAAATTTTTTTTTACTTTTTCGCTATATGATCGATAATCATGTCCCACTATTACAGTTGGATTTTTTATTTGGGATATAATTTGAGTTCCAAAGCCTTTTCCAACCGACTCGATTCCCTGTTCGTTGATGCTTTCAGGGAATAACCATCTTGCGTCATATTCTCTAAAACCTAGAGGATCTATTTTTTTTTGATTAGACATGTTGATATTTGTATATTTTTTTTATTTTTTTTATTGCTAAAATTTTTACAATGTTCTATATATGTTCTGTTGATTTTTAATTCATATAGTGTATTAAAGATATCTTCATACAACATATAGTTGTTTAACAAATTTTAAGGGATTTATGAATAAATTAGTGTCTCAGGCAATAAAGAAAGCTGTCTCAGAATATAGTAATAGCAACCAGGAGTTGATTAATAAGGATAAAAGACCCGATCTATTCTCCTTAAACAATAATACTGAATTATTCCAAAACTCTAGAGGGGTAACCATCAAAATTGATAGATCTAGAGATAGTAATTTAACTGATTTCGGTAAAGCAACTTTGAGCGATAGGTATTTAGGGGAAAATGAATCATTTCAAGATTTATTTGCAAGAGTAGCAAGTCATTATGCAGATGATAATTTACACGCACAAAGACTTTATAATTATATTAGCCAACTTTGGTTTATGCCAGCCACACCAGTTTTATCTAACGGTGGAACATCGAGAGGTCTTCCTATTTCGTGTTTTTTAAATGAAGCAGGAGATAGTCTAAATGGAATTTTAGATTTATGGAGTGAGAATGTTTGGCTTGCTGCAAGAGGCGGGGGTATTGGAAGTTATTGGGGCAACCTTAGATCTATTGGTGAAAAAATTGGAAGAGTAGGTAAAACTTCTGGAATAATTCCGTTTATTAAAGTTATGGACTCTTTAACGATGGCAATCAGCCAAGGATCTTTAAGACGAGGATCAGCAGCGTGTTATTTGCCAATTGATCATCCTGAGATTGAGGAATTTATAGAAATGAGAAGACCAACTGGAGGCGATCCTAACAGGAAAGCATTAAATTTACATCATGGTGTTTTAGTTTCAGATGCTTTTATGAGAGCAGTAGAAATGGATGAGCAGTGGGCGCTCAAAAGTCCAAAAGATGGAGCTGTTCAAGGAACAGTATCAGCAAGAAATTTATGGATTAGACTTCTAACTGCTAGAATTGAAACTGGAGAACCTTATATAATTTATATTGATACAGTTAATAGAATGATACCACAACATCACAAACTGGCAGGTTTAACGGTTAAAACTTCTAATCTTTGTAGCGAAATAACTTTGCCAACAGGTATTGATAAAGAGGGAAGAGATAGGACAGCAGTTTGTTGTTTATCATCTCTGAATGTAGAAAAGTATGATGAATGGAAAGATGATGAAAATTTTATTGGTGATGTTATGAGATTTTTAGATAACGTTCTCACAGATTTCATTGAAAATGCACCAGAACAATTTAGTGACGCAACATACTCTGCACTTAAAGAAAGAAGTGTCGGATTAGGTGTGATGGGCCTCCACTCATTTTTTCAAAAGAAAATGATTCCACTAGAATCTGTTATGAGCAAAGCTTGGAATAAAAAAATATTTGAACACATTCATAAACATGTCGATAAAGCTTCAAAAGACTTAGCTGAGGAAAGAGGACCATGTCCTGATGCAGCGGAGTATGGGATTAATGAAAGATTTTCAAACAAAACTGCTATTGCTCCAACTGCATCTATCTCTATCATTTGCGGTGGAACTTCACCAGGTGTTGAGCCAATAGCTGCTAACAGCTATACTCATAAAACTTTATCAGGGTCTTTTAATGTAAGGAATAGACATTTAAAACAAATCCTTGCAAAATATGGTAAAGACAATGATGAGGTTTGGTCGAGCATTACAACTAATCAAGGTTCAGTTTCACACTTAGATTTTTTGACTCAAAATGAAAAAGATGTATTCAAAACAGCTTTTGAACTTGATCAAAAATGGATAATAGAATTAAGTGCTGACAGAACACCACATATATCACAAGCACAATCAATAAACATATTTTTACCTGCAGATGTGCATAAA
Source organism: uncultured Pelagibacteraceae bacterium (assembly GCA_902570525.1). Classification (GTDB taxonomy): domain Bacteria; phylum Pseudomonadota; class Alphaproteobacteria; order Pelagibacterales; family Pelagibacteraceae; genus Pelagibacter. Next base: position 758 of record CACFYN010000013.1, on the reverse strand, counting down.
AAAGAGTTACATCAAATTCACTTTCAAGCTTGGAAAAAAGGTTTGAAAAGCTTGTATTATTGTAGGTCAAAATCAATTCAACGTGCTGAAAATGTTAATGATGCAAAATCAACTGACATTACAGCCAACGTTTATAAATCAAACAAACAACAAGACGATCAACCAGAATACGAGGAGTGTTTATCATGTCAGTAATTAAACAAGAAAAAAAAGAAATTATTCAACCAAAAAAAATGGGTCTTCTAGTAGAGAACCCAGTATACAAACCATTTAGATACCCATGGTGTTATGATGCATGGCTAACACAACAAAGAATTCACTGGCTTCCAGAGGAAGTACCTTTAGGTGATGATGTTAGAGATTGGCAAAAAAACTTATCTCAAGCTGAAAAGAATTTATTAACTCAGATTTTTAGATTTTTCACTCAAGCAGATGTTGAGGTAAACAACTGTTATTTAAGACATTACACCACAGTTTTTAAACCAACAGAAGTATTAATGATGATGACTGCTTTTGCAGCAATGGAAACAGTTCATATCGCTGCCTACTCACATTTATTAGATACAATTGGAATGCCGGAGTCGGAATACTCTGCATTTATGAAATATAAAGAGATGAAAGATAAGTACGATTATATGCAAAACTTTAATGTAAATTCAAAAGAAGATATTGCAAAAACTGTTGCTGTGTTCAGTGCTTTTACTGAAGGGCTTCAATTGTTTGCTAGTTTTGCAATTCTTTTAAACTTTCCAAGATTC
>CACFYN010000012.1 GCA_902570525.1 uncultured Pelagibacteraceae bacterium | reverse complement strand
TCAAAATAAAAATAAAAATTTTATTGATGAATTCTTACATGGTATTCAAATCAAATCATATGAATTTAATAAATATAAAACAAAAAAAGAAAATAGTGAGATTAATATAAATATTTGTTTTAGAAAAAAAATTCCAAATAAGGTAAAAAATAATAGATTTCATTCTTTGTTGGAAGGTACTAATTTTACTAAAGATCTTGTTTCAGAACCAGGTAATATTCTTCATCCAGATGAATATTCAAAAAGAATACTCAAATTAAAAAAAATAGGACTTAAGATAAAAGCTTATAACAAAAATGAACTTAAAAAGATGGGCATGGGTGCACTACTTGGAGTAGGACAAGGAAGTGTAAGAGGTTCTTATTTAGTTACGATAGAATGGAATGGTATTAAAACAAAAACTAAACCTTTAGCATTTGTTGGTAAAGGGGTTTGTTTTGATACAGGTGGCTACTCATTAAAGCCAGCAAGATTTATGGAGGATATGACTTATGATATGGCAGGCTCTGCTGCTGTTGTAGGTTTAATGAAAACTTTAGCTTTAAGAAAAGCAAAAATCAATGCTGTTGGAGTCGTAGGGCTTGTTGAGAATATGGTAAGTGGAAATGCTCAAAGACCTGGTGATATTGTAAAATCTTATAGTGGGAAAACTATTGAAGTTCTAAATACTGATGCAGAGGGTAGACTAGTATTAGCTGATGCACTTACTTTTACAGAAAAAAAATATAAACCTAAATTCATAATTGATTTAGCAACTCTTACTGGTGCTATAATTGTTTCGCTGGGATCCGAATACGGAGGACTTTTTTCAAATGACGACAAGTTATCGAAACAACTGATTCAAGCCGGAGAAAAGGTTGACGAAAAGTTATGGAGGATGCCTCTCCATAAAAACTTTGATAAACTTATGGATTCCAAAAATGCTGATATGCAAAACATTAATTATGTTGGTGGAGCAGGTTCAACAACTGCAGCGCAATTTTTACAAAGATTTATTTTAAATAAAACGCCCTGGGCTCATTTGGATATCGCTGGTATGGCTTTTTCTAAATATGGTGGAGCTCTTAATTCTGGTGGCGCTACAGGCTTTGGAGTAAGACTTTTAAATAAATTAATTGAAGACTCGTATGAGTGAAGCTGAACAAACTTTATCAATAATTAAACCAGACGCTGTTGAAAGAAATCTTGAGCAGCAAATAAAATCAATTTTTATTAAAAATGGTTTTAAAATTATTAAAGAAAAAAAAATTAAGTTAGAAAAAAATGAAGCAGAACAGTTCTACAAAGTGCATCAAACTAAACCGTTTTATAACGATCTATGTGAATATTTGTCCTCTGGTCCGATACTAGTAATGGTTTTAGAAAAAAAAGATGCTGTTTTAGCTAATAGAAATCTGATGGGTGCAACAGATCCAAAAAAGGCTGAAGAGGGCACAATTAGAAACTCTTTTGGAATTTCAATAGACAAAAATTCTGTACACGGGTCTGATAGTTCTGAAAATGCTAAAATAGAAATTGAATTTTTTTTTAAAAACTAATTCATAATCTTTTTTATTGCACGTGGATATAGTAAGTATTCTTCTTTTTGAACACGTTTTTTTAAAGAAATAGCAGTATCTTTTTTAAAAATTTTAATTTTTTTTTGCAATATTATTTTCCCACCATCCAGTTTAGAATTTACAAAATGTACAGTGCATCCAGTATATTTTTCTCTATTTTCTAAGACTCTATTGTATGTGTTTAGTCCTTTATATTTAGGTAGAAGAGATGGATGAATATTAATTATCTTACCCTTGAATTTTTTTATAAAGTTACAAGATAAGATTTTCATAAATCCTGCTAGACAAATTAATTTAATTTTTTTTTCACTTAAAATTTTAAAGATATTTTTTTCGGCATGTTTTAAGTCACTAAATTTAAAAAAATAGTTATCTATCTTTTTTTTGGAAGCATAAATTATACCTTTTGCATTTTTATTACTCGAAATAACTAATTTTACCTTTATTGGGGATTTATTTCCCTTAGAAAACTTTATTAAATTTCGCATATTTGAACCAGTTCCAGAGATGAATATTGCAGTATTGATTTTTCTACCAATGTAATTTTTCATTCAATTTGACTTTTATTTTTCCTCTACTAATTTTACCTATTATGTACGGCTTGTACTTTTGTGAAAAGTATTTAGTAATTTTATTGAAATTTTTTTGTTTAATTATTAAACAAAAACCAACCCCACAATTAAAAGTTTTTAACATTTCTGCGTCACTTACATTTTGAGACTTAATCCACTTAAAAATTTTTTTAATTTTTATTTTTGAAAGGTCAATATTTGCTGTCAATCCATCTGGAATAATCCTTTTAATATTATCCGATATTCCTCCACCAGTGATATTAGCACAAGAATTAATTAATTTTGCATCTAAAAGTTTCAAAATTTCCTTAACATAGATTTTTGTAGGTCTTAAAAGTTCACTTTTCAAAAAATTATTTTTTTTTAAATTAATTTTTTTTTTATTAATTATATTTCGTATAAGAGAAAAACCATTTGAGTGAACTCCACTTGAGGGAACAGCTATGATTAAGTCATTAGCTTTAATATTTCTTTTACTTAAAATTTTATTATTCTCAACTAAGCCTACAGAAAAACCGGCTATATCAAATTTATTTTTAGAATATGTACCTGGCATTTCGGCAGTCTCTCCACCTACTAATTTACATTCTGATAAAACACACCCTTTATTTATTCCAATTAAAATAGATTTAAGTTTTTTTAAATTTATTTTATTAATTGAAATGTAATCTAAAAATATAAGTGGTTTTGCACCTTGGACAATTAGGTCGTTAACACTCATTGCAACGAGGTCTATACCAATGGTATTAAATTTATTTAATAAATTAGCTATTTCAATTTTTGTTCCAACTCCATCCGTGCTTGCAACTATGCTCGGATCTTTGTAATTTCTAGGTATGGCAGTTATTGAGCCAAATCCACCAATATTTTTATTTTTCTGTTTTTTTTGGCCTGTGTTTTTTCTTAAAAATTCAACAAATTTGTCTGCGCTCTTTATATTTACGCCACTTTTTTGATATGTAAACTTGCTATATTTCATTAAAATAAATTATGTTTTTATACAAAAATTATACCTTCTTAAAAAAAACTTATATAATTTTTTTTTACAATACTTCTATTTTTAATTTTTCAACAACCAACATATAGTTCATCAACTTTTAAAGTAAGTGATATTGAAATAACTGAGCCATTTAACAACAATTTTAAAAAAAAAATTATTATAGATAAAGCATTCATTTTGGCTTTTAAAAAATTAATAAATATGACTGTATCTTCAAACGAAATGATAAAAATAAAAAATTTTAATGCTTTTGAAATTAAAAATTTAATTGATTCATTTGACATTAAAAATGAAAAATTTATTAACGATACCTATAAAGCAGTACTAGATGTAAATTTTAATAAACAAAATACTTTTTTATACTTTGAGAAGAAAAATATTTTTCCCTCCATTCCTTATAATAAAAATATAATTATTTTACCTATTCTAATAAACACTCAAACAAGTAATGTTAATTTATTTAACCAAAACCCATTTTATAAAAATTGGACTATATTCAAAAAGGAATATCATTTGATAAATTATATCTTGCCATCAGAAGATCTTGATATAGTTAAAATTTTAAATGAAAAAATAAACGAGCTAGAGGACTATAATTTTACAAATATAATAAAAAAATACGACACAAATGAGTATATAATTTGTTTAATTTACAAAGATAAATCAAATTATAAAATTTTTTCAAAAATTAAAATCAATGAAGACTTAATTATAGATAGTAAAACTTTTAGTGACAAAGATATAAATGACCAAAAAAAATTGGAAAGTTTAATAACAATTCTTAAGGAGATTTATGAGGATAAATGGAAAGAAATAAACAAAATTAATCGATCAGTTAAATTACCTTTGAATATCTCTATATCTTCGAAAAATTTCAAAAAAAATAAAGATTTTAATAAATTTTTGTCATCGACTGAGCAAATTTCTAATTATTATATAAAAGACTTTAATAATGAAAAAATGAATTATAAAATATTATTCAATGGATCACCAAATCAGTTTTTAAGTATAGCTGAACAAAAAAATATTTTAATAAGCACTGAAAATCAAATTTGGGAGGTAAAATAAATTTTGTGGGTGAATTAGATCAATTATTATTAAATTTCAAGGAAACAAACAACTATCAAAAAGACGACTTCTATGTTTCAAAAAGTAATTTTTTTGCATACAAACTTTTAGATAGTTGGCCAAATTGGGAGAAAAATATTATAAATATTCATGGTGAAAAATATTGTGGAAAATCACATCTAACTGAAATATTTATAAAAAAAAATAAAGGTATAATTTTTGATGCTAAGACATTTAAATTTACCGATCAAAAAGAACTTAAATTATATCAAAATATAATTATTGATGATCTTATTGATGATATTGATGAAAAATCAATTTTTTCACTTATTAACTTTGTAGATCAAAACTCTAAATATTTAATTATAAATTCCACTAGACCTATAAATAAAATTTCTTTTAAATTAAAAGATTTAATTTCCCGATCGAAAAACTGTCTAGAGGCAAAAATAAATGAGCCTGATGATGAGTTAATAAAAGTTTTAATTGTAAAGAATCTTTCAGATAAACAAGTGATAATTGATGAAAAATTAATAAATTTTGTTGTAAAACGAATACCAAGGTCTTATGGCAAAATATTTGAATTTATATATAAGATTGATGAAATAAGCTTAAAAAAAAAAAAATCTATTGACCAAAAAATAATAAAGGAAGTGTTAGGAAAATAAATTGAATAAATATAGAACTCATAATTGTTCTGAACTCTCACTTAAAAACAGTGGGGATGAAGTTATTTTATCTGGTTGGGTTCATAAAAAAAGGGATCATGGAAATTTACTTTTTATCGATTTAAGAGATAATTTTGGCACTACGCAGTGTATTATTGAAAAAGATAAATCTTTTTTTAAAGAATTAGAAAAAATGCAGCTTGAAAGCGTTATTAAGATAAGTGGTGTTGTAAGTGAAAGATCACCAGACACGATAAATAAAGATCTTAAAACTGGTGAAATAGAGATTAAAATAAATTCCTATGAGATTTTAGGAACCTGTAAAGAACTTCCTCTTCCTGTTTTTACTGATCAAGAATATGCAGAGGAAATTAGACTAAAATATAGATTTTTAGATCTAAGAAGAAAGAAAATTCATTCAAATATTTTACTAAGATCTAAAGTTATTTCATTCATAAGAGAAGAGATGAATAAATTTGGTTTTATTGAATTTCAAACACCAATCCTTACATCATCCAGCCCTGAAGGTGCAAGAGATTTTATAGTTCCAAGCAGACTAAACCCTGGAAAATTCTACGCATTACCTCAAGCACCACAGCAATTCAAACAGTTGATAATGGTCTCAGGTTTTGACAAATATTTTCAAATTGCACCGTGTTTTAGAGATGAAGATGCAAGAGCTGATAGAAGTCCTGGGGAATTCTATCAATTAGATTTAGAGATGTCATTTGTTGAACAGGAGGATGTGTTTAATGTAGTAGAAAGTCTTCTTAATAAGGTATTTAAAAAATTTTCAAATAAAAAATTTTTACATGAAAAATTCCCAAAAATTCCATATGAAGATGCAATGCTTAAATATGCGACAGATAAACCAGATCTTAGAAATCCATTAGAAATCTATGATTTAACAGAAATATTTCACAGGGAAGATGTAAAATTTGAAATTTTCAAAAAACTTGTAAAATCTGGATCAATTGTAAGATCAATAATAACAAAAAATACTAAAGACAAACCAAGAAGTTTTTTTGATAATTTAGATAAATGGGCGAAGTCTCAAGGAGCTTCTGGACTTGCATATTTCACATTAGAAAAAGAGAAAAATATCACAGCTAAAGGGCCAGTAGGTAAATTTTTTTCATCTGAAGCATTAATCGAAATTATGAAAATAACCGGAGCAAAAGTTGGCGATAGTATATTTTTTTCATGTGATAAAGAGCATAATGTGCTACAGTTAATGTCCTCCACAAGAGATAAAATTGCAAACGAACTAGACTTAATTGATCATAACGTTTTTGCATTTTGTTGGATTGTAGATTATCCCATGTATGAGTTAGATAGTACGACAGGAAAAATAAAATTTAGTCATAATCCATTTTCTATGCCACAAGGAGAGGAGAAGAATTTAGACTTAAAAAATCCATTAAATATAAAAGCATATCAATATGATATAGTGTGTAACGGGATAGAGCTTTCTTCTGGTGCAATTAGAAACCATAAACCAGATTTGATGTATAAACTTTTCGAGGTAGCAGGATATAAAAAAATAGAAGTACAAGAAAAATTTAGTGGAATGATTAATGCTCTAAGTTTCGGGGCTCCTCCACATGGGGGCATAGCCCCAGGTATTGATAGGATTATAATGTTATTAGCAGGTGAAAAAAATATAAGAGAAGTAACGCTATTTCCTATGAACCAAAACGCACAGGATCTTTTGATGAATGCTCCATCTCAAATTAGTGATAAACAATTAGCTGAACTAAACATAGCAATTAAAAAAAAATAGATTATTTTTTCCCTTTAAGATTTATGCGAATATCAGATAAATCAACAAGTTTTTTCTTATAATTATTTCTTACAAATCCTTTACTAGTTATATCTCTTACAATTTTTAAAAATTGATTTTGTTCATCTGCATCATCTGAACTTATATCTCTTGATTTTTCAGCGTTAGATCCTATAGATGGAGTGTGTGCTAGATCCTCTCGATTTAAGTATGAAATTGCTAATTCTCTAAATATATAATCAAGCATAGAGGAAGCGCTCAATATCCTATCATTTCCGTAGACTTTACCTGATGGCTCAAATTTTGTATCCACATAAGCATTGACGAATTCATCTAATGGAACACCATATTGCAGGCCTAATGATATTGCTATAGCAAAATTATTCATCAAAGCTTTTACTAATTCTCCTTCCTTACTAGTATCAATAAATATTTCTCCTATTTTTCCATCCTCATACTCTCCAGTGTGGAGATAAACTTTGTGGTCCCCAATAGTTGCTTTTTGGATATATCCTTTTCTTCTATCCGGCATACTAAATCTTTTACTCACACCATCATGAATTTTTTTAATAAAATTAAGATTTTCCTCTTTTGGAGAAACTTGTTTTTTTATTTTATCATTACCTAAATTGATATAATCATTATTAGTTTTTTTATTTTTTATCTCTTTATTATCCAAACTTTTTGTTTTTCTGTTGTCTAGTTTTACCTCTATTATCTCGAATTTGCCGTCATCTCTCTTATCTAAAGCAGAAAGCTCTTTTTCATTAACCTCGTCAAGATAATGTGTAACTTTAAAACTACAATTGTAATATGTTTCTACTAAATATTTTGCCATAATTTTAATTTATATTTGAGTCGTTGAATGTTTATGTATATACAAAATTAAAATTTAGTCTAATCTAAATTTTGCAATTTGAAATTGAAAAAATAAATTATTTTTTATGTTGACAGTTCTAAAACAAATATTCGTATGGTGGAATCAGCAAACACTTGGAACAAGAATCTATACTTTTTTAAATGGCAGATTAGTTGGTAAGGACGAATTTGGTAACAAGTATTTTGAAAATAAAAAAAAAAATAAAAGATGGGTGATTTATTCTGGTGAAATTGATGCATCAAAAATTTCAAACGATTGGTATTCTTGGATACATTTTACAAAGAATAAAATTGAATTCAAGACGAATATAAAAAAATATGATTGGCAAAAACCCCATTCTGAAAATAAAACTGGAACATCCAAAGCATATCATCCTAATAAAAAAAATAACGATGTTAAAAAAAAGTATAATTCTTGGAAAAGTTAAAGTTTTATTTTTTTTTTTATGTTTATGTATAAACATAAGTTATTTATCAGCTAATGAAACAAACAATGAGGGTACAGAAATTGAGATTAGGATTCTTGATAAAGTTAGCTCCAAAAATTATAAGGTAAAAATCAGTATTGGAGAGGAAAAAGTTTTTAAAAATATTTCCATAAAACCTTTAAAATGTAAAAATTCAGAGTTTGACGATCACCCTGAAATAATTGCATATTTGCAAGTGAAGGATTTAAAAGATACAGATAATGATGAAGTATTTGTTTTTAATGGTTGGACTTTCTCATCAAGTCCATCCATAAATACATTTGATCACCCTGTTTATGATATTTGGTTAATAAAATGTTCTAATTAAATTACTTTATCCTTATCCAACCAAGTAACATTAAAGTCGGATTTAAGGAACTTATTATGATTTAGCAATGTTTTATGAAGATCAATAGTTGTTGTTATACCCTCAATAATAAATTCATCTAAAGATCTAACCATTCTTTGTATTGCTTCCTGTCTATTTCTACCGTGACAAATTAATTTGCATATCATGCTATCATAAAACGGAGTTACTTTGTAACCCTGATATATAGCACCATCAACTCTTGTTCTAAAACCAGATGGTTGGTGGCACATAGTTATTTTGCCTGGTGATGGTTGGAAATTTTTACTTGCATCTTCTGCATTAATTCTACATTCAATAGCATGACCCCTAGGTACAACATCTTTCTGCTCTAAAGCTGTATTTCCCGAAAAAGCAATCCAAATTTGTTCTTTAATAATATCAATTCCAGTTACCATCTCAGTTACAGGGTGTTCAACTTGAACCCTGGTATTCATTTCTAAAAAATAAAATTTTCCATCCTCATAAATAAATTCTACAGTTCCAGCACCCTCATAACCAATTTGAGATACCATTTTTACTGTTTTATTAAACAAATCGTTCCTTAATTCATTATTTAAAACTGGGCTTGGAGTTTCCTCTATAAGTTTTTGATGTCTTCTCTGTATTGAGCAGTCTCTTTCGTGTAAATGAACTGTTCTATTTTTGCCTGATAAAACTTGAACTTCTATATGCCTGGGGTTTTGGAAGAATTTTTCAATATAAACCTCATCATTTGCAAAAAACTTTTTTGCTTCTGACTTTGCCGCTAGGAATAACTCATCAAATTTACTTTCATCATGAACTATCTTCATCCCTTTTCCACCACCTCCACCAGCAGCCTTTATTAAGACAGGAAAACCAATTTTCTGGGAAATTTTTTTTGCTTCATTTATATTTGAGACACCTCCATCAGAACCTTCTATAACTGGTAAACCATGTTTTTTTGCAATTTTTTTGGCTTCAATTTTATCACCCATCATTTTGATTAATTTTGAAGATGGTCCAATAAATTTAATATTATTGTCTTCTAAAATTTTAGCAAATCTATGATTCTCAGATAAAAAACCATAACCGGGATGAACTGCCTCTGCGTTAGTTAATTCAATAGCAGACATTATTGCTGGTATATTTAAATAACTATTAGATGGCTGATGTGGACCTACGCATATGCTTTCATCTGCTAATTTAACATGCATACTTTCTCTATCTACATCTGAGTGAATAGCTACAGTAGATATTCCCCATTCTTTACATGCCCTAATAACCCTTACAGCAATTTCTCCTCTGTTTGCGATTAAAATTTTTTTAAACATTATTCTACAAGAATTAAAATCTGATCATATTCAACAGGTTGTCCATCTTCTACCGAGATTTTTTTGACTATACCATTATGACTTGAAGGAACATGGTTCATAGTTTTCATTGCTTCTACTATCATCACTGTGTCACCTTTTTTAATTTTTTTTCCAACTTCTACAAATGGTTTTGCCCCTGGCTCAGGTGCCAAATATGCTGTACCTATAATTGGACTTTTTACTGATTTGTAATCTTCAATTTCTGAATCATCATCATTTGATTTAATTTCAGAAATCTCAATTTGCTCACCATTTTTATTCAAAGATTTTTTTAAATCTTCTAGTGCATCAATTAATTTTTTTATTATTTTTTTATCAATATCCATTTTCAAGCAATTCATGCATTGCATTTATGGCTAAAATATAACCATTTACACCAAATCCACATATAATTCCATTAACAACATCGCTTATTAAAGATTTATGTCTAAACATCTCTCTTTTATGAATATTTGATATATGTAATTCAATTTTTGGTTTTTTTACAATTTCTAGTGCATCTCTAATTGATACGGAAGTGTGAGTAAATCCAGCTGCATTTATAATAATACCGTCAAATTTGTTTCTAGACTCTTGAATTTTAGTGATAATTTCACCTTCGATATTAGACTGATAGAACTCTATTTCAAGTTTCAGATCACTTGATCTGCTCAAGCATTTATTTTTTAATTCCTCAAATGTTAATTTTCCATACTGGCTTTTCTCTCTCTCCCCTAATAAATTTATATTTGGTCCATTGATAATTATTATTCTATGTGGCATTAATTATTTATATATGATGAAAAAAATAAACAAAGTAAAAATAAGAATAAATGGAAAAATCTTTAATTTAAAACCCAAAATGACATTAAAAGATGTAATTATTAAATATAAAATACCATTAAAAAAAGTTGCTATAGAGCTAAATAAAAAAATAGTCAATAAACAACAATTAGGAAAAATAAAAATAAAAAAATTTGATAAAATTGAAATAGTACATTTTATAGGTGGTGGATAAAATGAAAGAAAAAGACCTCTTAAGAATTTCAAATAAAAAATATAATTCAAGACTTATTGTTGGTACTGGTAAATATAAAAATTTTGAGGAATGTGCTAAATGTGTTGAAACATCGGGCGCGGAAATAGTAACAGTTGCTGTTAGAAGAGTTAACATTCAAGATAAAAGTAAACCAATTTTAATGGATTACATTAACCCCCGAAAAATAACTTACTTACCAAATACAGCAGGTTGTTTTAACTCTTCTGAAGCTCTAAGAACTTTAAGATTGGCGAGAGAAATTGGTGGATGGAAATTAGTCAAACTAGAAGTTTTAGGAGACAAAAAAACACTACTTCCGGATATGATAGAAACACTTAAATCAACTGAAGTACTCACTAAAGAAGGATTTAAAGTTATGGTTTATTGTAATGACGACCCACTCATGGCAAAGAGACTAGAAAATGCTGGAGCTGTTGCAATTATGCCTCTAGCTGCACCAATAGGATCTGGCTTAGGTATACAAAATAAAATAAATATAAAAATTATTAGATCACAAACTAAGCTTCCTTTAATCATCGATGCTGGTCTTGGACAGTCTTCTGACGCTGCTGAGGCAATGGAATTAGGATGTGATGGTGTGCTAATAAACACTGCTATTGCTAAAGCAAAGAATCCATTAAAGATGGCCCTAGCTATGAAACATGCTGTTACAGCAGGAAGATATTCCTATTTAGCAGGAAGGATCAAAAAAAATATTCTCGGAGTAAGATCAACTTTAAAAAAAGGCATCATTTAGTTTTTTTTTTGTAAAATTTTTTTTTTTTAAATTTTATTTTTTTAAAAGTTTTAAGTTGTTTATTTTGATCAAAATTTACTTCATTATTTTCGTCTCTAAAATTCTCCAGTTTAGCAATATTTTCGATAACTTTTATTATTTTTTTGGTTTTATTTCTAAATTCTATTTTGTAGTCAGAAATTATCATATTATTGCTTGAAACCAGATTTACTTTAAACTTATTTTTTTTCTCAATAAAATTTAAATTATCTATTAAATTTTCATTTATAAATTTAAAAATTTGTTCACAGATATTTAGTTCAATTATTTTGGCTTTATATTCTATAGCTTGCACCTCAAGCTTTTTTATTATTTTTAAGGCATAAGTTTCATTTGTAAGGGATATTTGCCATTTTACTGAACTTTCTCTTAATCTCTGTCGAGACATTTCTAATAAGCCGAAACTACTTATTCTTCCAATTTGTATTCTGGCACGATCATTTCTACATTTTTCTTTTAGTTTTCTCTCAATTAATCTTCTGTTTCCAAAATTCATCATATCTATAAAATCAATTATTATTAAACCAGATAAATCCCTTATTTTGATTTGACGTGCTATCTCCTCTGCGGCTTCTAAATTTGTATCAACGGCAGTACTTTCAACATTTTTTTGTTTAATTGATCTTCCTGAGTTCACATCTATTGATACTAGCGCTTCAGTTGGGTTTATTACTAAATATCCTCCTGAACTAAGTTTCACCTCAGTTTCAAAAATTTCATTTAATTTATTTTCGATTTTTTCTTTAATGAAGAGTGGCACCTTATCACGATATTTTTTGATTTTTTTTACATGGCTTGGCATAATCAATTTCATGAAATTTTTTGCTTTTTGATAACCCTCATTACCGTCAATTATTATATTTTGAGTTTCATCATCGTACATATCTCTTATAGTTCTTTTTATTATTTCACTTTCTTTGTGGATTAAAGATGGTGCAATTGAATTCATTGCAGTTTCTTTAATTGATTCCCAAACTTTTATTAAATTTTGTAAATCTCTATCTATTTCATTTTTTGATTTATTAGAACCTGCTGTTCTTACAATAATACCCATTTGTTTTGGTATTATTATTTGATTAAGAATTGATCTAATTTTTTTTCTGTCAGCAGGATTAAAAATTTTTCTTGATATACCACCTCCTTTTGGGGTATTTGGCATAAGCACAATATATTTTCCCGCAATTGATATGAATGTACTTAATGCAGCACCTTTCATACCTCTTTCATCTTTCAATACCTGAACAAGTATTACTTGGTTTGGTTTTATTACTTCTTGTATTTTATATCTTTTAGAGGGATGTTTTTTATCGATATATTTTTTTTCTTTATTTATATGCGAGTCAACATTTTTTTCAACAGGGTCGTTAACATCAACTTTATTTTCAATTATATTTTTTTCCTCTTCTTTCTCACTTTCTTTTATTAATTCTTCCCTAGCTTTTTCCTCTTCCTGTTTAATCTTATCAAGATCACTTTGAGGAATTTGATAATAATCAGATTGGATATCATTAAATGATAAAAAACCATGTCTCTCTCTTCCAAAATCAATAAATGCTGCTTGTAAAGACGGCTCTACTCTACTTACTTTGCCTAGATAAATATTATTTTTAATAAGAGTAGTTCTTAAACTTTCAAATTCGTAATCTTCAATGTTTCCATTTGATTTAAGAACAACTCTCGTTTCATTCGGATGCGATGCATCGATATATAAATTCTTTTCCATAAATTTTTGATTAATTTTTTCATTATAATTTTATAAATTCTGTTGCCTTAACATTAACAAATTTGATTAATAAATTAAACATAAATGAACAGTTTAATTAAAAAAATTATTGTTTTAGTTACAGCAAGTTTTTGGGAATAGTAATAATAGTAATATCCATATTATGGGTTTTTTCGAATAAATTACCAGATTATAAATTTTTAAAGAGTTATAAAGCACCAGTATCTAGTAAAGTTTACTCTGGTGATGGAGAACTAGTAAATGATTTTTCATCTGAAAAAAGAATTTTTGTTCCTTATTCATCTATACCAGATAAAATAATAAATTCATTTTTATCAGCAGAAGATAAAAATTTCTTTATTCATCCAGGAGTAGATGCAAAAGGAGTATTGAGAGCAACAAAAAATAATATATCAAATATTTTATTATCAAAAAGACTAGAGGGAGCTTCTACAATTACTCAACAAGTAGCAAAAAATTTTTTATTATCTAATGAAGTAAGCATAAATAGAAAAATTAAAGAAGCTATACTTGCTTTTAGAATTGAGAGAGCTTTGAGTAAAGAACGTATTTTAGAACTTTATTTAAACCAAATTTATTTGGGTAGTGGATCATATGGTATCGCTGCTGCTAGCCTCAGATATTTTGATAAAGCAATTACAGAACTTGATTATGTTGAAGCATCTTTACTTGCAGCTCTTCCTAAAGCTCCAAGTAAATATAATCCTTTTAAAAATAAAGAGTTAGCTAAATTTAGAAGAAATCTGGTATTGAAAAACTTATATGAAAATAATTTTATATCTGAAGCTCAATATAATTCTTTTATAAAAGAACCAATCAAATTAAAAAAAAGAAAAAAAATTTATTTAGAGGACTCAAGATATTATGTTGAAGATATTAGGAAAGATGTAGTAAAAAAATTTGGTTTTGAAAAAGTTTATAAAGATGGACTTAATATTAAAACACCACTAAATTTAGAGTTTCAATCTTCATCAACACTCGCTTTAAGAAAAGGCTTATTAAATTACGATAAACGCAAAGGTTGGAGGGGGCCACTTTTAAATAAAAAATATAATAAAAAATGGACAGATAATCTTGATAAGTTTGTATTAGAAAAATCAATAAATTGGGATCTTGCAATTGTTAAAAATGTTAGTGATACAAAAATTGAAATTGAGACCAAAGATAGTAAAAAAGGACAAATTAGCCAAAAAGATATTACATGGATTAAAAAAAGTAATAATTATTTGAAACTTGGCGATATTATTTACGTAAAAAAAAATAAAAATAATTATTTCGATATAAAACAAATACCAGCAGTAAATGGATCAATTGTTGTAATGGATCCTTATACTGGAAGAGTTTTGGCAATGAGTGGAGGTTTTAGTTTTTTACAAAGTGAATTTAATAGAGCTTCGCAAGCATTAAGACAACCTGGATCTGCATTTAAACCGTTTATTTATGCCTTAGCATTAGAAAATAATTATAAACCATCTTCATTAGTTTTAGATGCACCATTAGTTTTAGAGCAAGGTGAAGACTTAAAATTATGGAAGCCAGAAAACTATGGTAAAAAATTTTATGGATTATCTACAATGAGAGTTGGACTTGAAAAATCAAGAAATTTGATGACTGTAAGAATTGCACAAGATTTAGGTTTAAAAAAAATAATTGATTTTTCAAAAAAATTAGGAATTTATGAGGATCCCAACGAACTTCTATCAATATCTTTAGGATCAGCTGAAACTACATTGTTAAAACTCACCTCAGCATATTCATCTTTCATAAATGGTGGAAAATTAGTTAAACCAATATTAATAGATAGGATACAAGATAGTGAGGGAGAAACAATTTTAAACAATGAAACTAGAAAATGTTTAAAATGTGAACAAATTTCTTATTTGAGCAATAATTATCCAACTATAAAAGATGAATTTGAACAAATTTTTTCACCAGAAACAGCATATCAAATAACCTCCATGTTAGAAGGAGCTGTTCAAAGAGGAACAGGAAAAGGTCTAAGAGATTTAAATTTGGATATCGCTGGCAAAACAGGAACCACAAATAAAAATACAGACACCTGGTTCATAGGCTATACCTCAAAATTGATTATTGGTGTTTATGTAGGCTTTGATAATCCTAAATCTTTAGGAAAAAAAGAAACAGGTGCTAGGACCACTATGCCAATTTTTAAAGAATTTATAAAAAGTTCTGTTAAAAAGAAAGACGCAAGGCCTTTTAAGGTTGCAGAAAATATTACATTGATGGTAATTGATCCAAAAACAGGTAAAAAAGCTTCTTTTGGTTCTAAAAAA
>CACFYN010000011.1 GCA_902570525.1 uncultured Pelagibacteraceae bacterium | reverse complement strand
TGAACCACTTGATTAAATCCTTTCCAAAATCTGTACTTAGAGACCCCAGATTTTGGCAAAAGATCCTTATTAACAAATTCGAATAAAATTTTTGATACTGACAAGTCAAATACTTTGACAAATTGATGTTTTTTTTTCATATAAAATATACTTAATATAAAGATTATTTATTTGTATTTGACATTTTATTGCCTATTTTAAATTGATAAAGAATAATATTAATTAAAAATATGAAAAATTATTTAAATTTTGAGACAGATATAAAGCAATTAGAGGCAGAGCTAGAGAATTTGAAGGATCCTTATAATAAAGAGGGGCTGTCTGAGGTTGATACCGATAAAATTACCCAGTTACAAATAGAATTAGATGAAAAATTAAAGGATATCTATTCTAATCTCAATCCATGGCAAAAAACCCAGGTAGCAAGGCATGAGGAAAGACCAAAATCAAAATTTTTTATAGATAACTTATTTACTGATTTTATCCCTTTACATGGAGATAGGTTTTATGGAGAGGATAGATCAGTTATTTCTGGCTTCGCAAAGTTCAACACAACTTCAGTTTTAGTAATTGGCCAGGAAAAAGGAGATAGCTTAGAAACAAGAATTGACAGAAACTTTGGCATGATGAAACCAGAGGGATATAGAAAAACAAATAGATTAATGAGATTAGCTGATAAATTTAATTTACCAATAATTATATTTGTGGATACACCTGGAGCGTACCCAGGTGTTGGTGCAGAAGAGAGAGGACAAGCAGAAGCCATAGCAAAATCTATAGAGTGTAGTATGAATTTGAGGGTACCCACGATATCTGTAATTATAGGAGAGGGCGGCTCAGGTGGTGCAATTGCATTAGCATCCTCAAGTAAAGTTTTAATGTTGGAAAACGCAATTTACTCCGTCATATCACCTGAAGGATGTGCTTCAATCTTATGGAGAGATCCAAAAAAAACTCTAGAGGCGGCAACTGCAATGAAACTATCTTCAGAAGACCTTTTTAATTTGAGAATTATTGATGAAATTATTAAGGAACCAATAGGTGGTGCACATAGAGGAAGCGAAACAGTTTTAAAAAATGTAAGACATTCAATTGAAAGAAGTTTAAATGACCTCTCAAGCTTGAGTAGAGAAGATATTTTTGTGGAAAGAAAAAAAAAATTTTTGTCGATTGGGCGATCAAAGGGATTTTATTCAAGTAGCAGAAATAAAGATAAATTAATCTCTTCAGCAAGTTTTTTTGAAAATATGTTGATGAAAATTAATAAAAAAAATGGATATATAATTTTTATTTCGGTAGCTATTTTATTATTTGCTACCTGGTTCTATTTTAAATAATTATAATCTACCACAACAGTATTTATATTTTTTTCCTGATCCACAAAAACAAGGTTCATTCCTACTCATTTTCTTTCCTATATATTTTGGATCGATTTTACTAGGACTTTGTTTTGGTTTTGTATCAACTATGTTATTTACTATTGTTAGGTTTATAAGTATTTTCACCAGATCATTTTTCAGTTTTATTAATAAATTTTCAAATAATGAAAATGCTTCTTTTTTATACTCCACCAAAGGGTCTCTTTGACCGTAAGACCTTAAACCAATTACTTGTCTTAATTGTTCAAGGTATTGAATATGAAGCTTCCAATTCATATCGATTGACTGTAAAAAAATTCTTTTCTCGATTTCTATAGATTGATCTTCCCCAATTAATTTTATTCTTTCTTGTCTTTTCTCGAAAAACTTTTCTTTTATTTTATTTTTAAATACTTTTTCGTCATCTAATAATAGTTTACTTAACTCATCATCTGAAAAACTTTTTCCTAAAATCAATCTTAGTTGGCCCTCAAAATCTTTATTATTTTTAAATTTTAATAAATCATTTGTTATTTCATCAAGAAAAACGTCAGAGTATTCAAAAATTCTATTTGAATTAATAACATCATTTCTTTGATTAAAAATTACTTGTCTTTGGTCATTTAGAACATTATCAAACTTTAATAACGTTTTTCTAATATCAAAATTTCTAGATTCCACTTTTTGTTGTGCTCTTTCAATTGCTTTATTAATCCACGGATGATCAATGCTCTCTCCATCTTTCAATCCTAATTTTTCAAGCACATTTGTCATAGAATCTGATCCAAAAATCCTCATAAGATCGTCTTCTAAACTAACAAAAAATATTGAATTTCCTTCATCCCCTTGTCGTCCGGCTCTACCCCTTGCTTGATTATCGACCCTTCTAGACTCCATTCTTTCAGTTCCTAGCACAAATAAACCACCAAGATTTTTAATTATTTTTTTGTCATTGTCTAATTCGTTCTTACTGTCTTTTTTACCACCTAATTTAATATCAACACCTCTGCCAGAGATACTTGTTGTTATAATTATAGATTTTAATTTTCCTGCATCAGCAATAATATCAGCTTCTTTTTCGTGGTTCTTGGCATTTAAAACTGTGTGTGGTATTTTTTCCTTTTTTAAAAGAGTAGAGTATATTTCTGATTTATTTATACTTGATGTAAAGACCAACATTGGTTGACCACTTGAATAACACTCTTTTATTTTTTTTATAATTGCTTGATTTTTTTCTTCATCTGTTCGGAAAATCTGGTCATTCCAGTCTTTCCTAATCATTTTTTTATTTGTAGGAATAGTTGTAACTCCTAAATTATAGATTTCTTGAAATTCTTCAGCTTCTGTTAAGGCAGTTCCTGTGCACCCAGACAATTTTTTATATAATTTAAAATAATTTTGATATGTTATTGATGCTAATGTTTGGTTCTCAACTTGTATTTCAATTTTTTCTTTTGCCTCTAAAGCTTGATGAAGGCCATCGCCGTATCTCCTTCCCTCCAATATTCTTCCAGTAAGTTCATCTATAATTTTAAGCTCTCCATCTTTGATTATATAATCCTTACCTTTTGTAAATAAATGATTAGCTCTTAAAGATTGATTTACAAAGTGAACCAAAGATAAATTGCTAGGATCATAAAAATTATTATTTTTTAATATACCAGCATTATTAAATATTTTTTCTACATTAGAAATTCCATTATTTGTTAAAAAAATATTTTTATCTTTTTCGTCTACTTCAAAATCTGAGGGCTCCAATCTCTTAACTAATTTATCTATAGCATTATACTGACCCTCCTTGTTTTCTGCCGCCCCTGAAATTACCAAAGGTGTTCTTGCCTCATCAATTAAGCAAGAGTCAATCTCATCTACTATTGCAAAATGATGAGCTCTTTGAACAAATTCATTTGACGAATACTTCATATTGTCTCTAAGATAATCAAATCCTAATTCACTATTGGTTGCATATGTAATGTCGCAATTATAATTCCTCTTTCTTTCATCATCATTTTGATCATTATTTATATATCCAGAGGTCATTCCTAAAAAATTATAAATTTTACCCATGTTCATACAGTCACGCTTTGCCAGATAATCATTTACTGTAACGACATGTACACCTTTTTCCTTTAACGCATCCAAATATGCAGCAAGTGCAATTGTTAAGGTTTTTCCCTCTCCAGTTTTCATTTCAGCAATGTTTCCATTATGTAAGACTATTCCACCCATTATTTGAACATCAAAATGTCTTTCGCCACGAGTTCTTTTGGAAGCTTCTCTTACCAATGCAAAAGCTTCTGGTAAAATATTTTGGATGTCCTCACCAGATTTGAGTCTATCCTTTAAAAAATTAGTTTTTGAAGGAAAATCCACATCATCTAAATTGGATATTTCTTTTTCAAGTAAGTTAATCTTATCTACCATTAAACTAAGTTTATCCAAAGTTTTCTGGTTACTTGATTTAATAAACTTAGATATAAATTTTAATGGATTTAGCATCTATTTTTATTGGTATATACATATTATTATCTATAAATATAGTAATTAAAATATTAATTTAAATAGTATGGTTATAAATTTAAGCAATTTATTTAATGTAAAAAAAAATAACTCTAAAATAAGCGACTTTCAGGATTTAGAACATTTAGATGGTCTAGCAATTTCAGTAGTAAATGCAAAACTCTATAATCCACCAAGAGATGATGTAGTTTTATTTTATTTTAGGAATGGTGCAAATTTTGCTTCAGTTTATACTCAATCAACTATCGTTTCAGAAAATATTAAATGGAACCGTGAAATTAAAAATAAAAAAATAAAAGCATTATTTATAAATACAAGAAATGCTAACACTTTTACTGGAAAAAATGGGTTTCAAGGTTTGAAAGAAATTGCAGATGAACTTTCAAATTTGTTAACAATAAAAAAGAAAGATGATGATGAATTACATGAGAAAGTTAAATCAAATGAGATAATTTTTGGTTGTACAGGAACAATTGGAGAGCCTTTTCCAACAAATAAACTAAAAAACTGTTTACCTGAATTGATTGAAAAAATAAAATATAATCAAAATAAGTATATTTGGGTAAAAGCAGCCCTCGGCATGATAACCACAGATTTAGTCCCAAAACTAGCTATGGAAGAATGTAAAATTGGAAATGCTAATGTTAAAATTTATGGCGTGGCGAAAGGATCAGGGATGATCTATCCAAATATGGCAACGACATTAGGATATGTTTTTACAGATGCAAATATTTCCTCAACAATTTTAAAAAAATTACTTAAAAAAAATATTGAAACAACATTTAATGCAATAAGTTGTGACGGGGATACTAGCACAAATGATATGGTTGGTATTTTTGCTACCGGTGCAGCAAAAAACAAAATTATAAATACTATAAATGATGAAAGAATTGATGCCTTTGAAAAAAGTTTACACTCAGTTTTGTTAAATTTAGCTAAGAGAGTTACGGCAGATGGAGAGGGGGCGTCAAAATTTATTTCTGTAATGGTAGAAAATGCTAAGACTGAAATCGACGCAAAAAAAATTGCATTTTCAATAGCTAATTCACCATTGGTTAAAACCGCATTTGCAGGGGAAGACCCAAATTGGGGAAGAATAATAATGGCTATTGGAAAATCACAAGTCTCAATAAATCTAAGTAAAATCAATTTAAGTATTGGTGACTATAAAATATTAGAAAAAGGTGAAATATCAAAAGACTATAATGAAATACAGCTTAAAGAATTTATGAGGAATGAGAAATTAGATATTAAAGTCGATTTAAAAATGGGAACAAAAAAATTCACTGCATATACTATGGATTTAACAAAAAAGTATATAGAAATTAATGCAGATTACAGATCGTAATATTTAAAATTAAATAAGAATTATCATATGATAAAATATAAGCTAAGATGTAAAAAATGTTTCAAAACTTTTGATAGTTGGTTTTCGACATCAAAAGAATTTGATAAATTAAAAAAACTCAAATTAGTGAACTGCAGTTTTTGTGGGTCTCTAGATGTCAATAAATCTTTAATGGCCCCAAACATTTTAAACAAAGATAATAAAAATTTTCATATTCAAGAGAAAAAAATTAAAATTTTGAAAAATAAAATAAAACAATATCAAAAATTTATAAAAAAAAATCTTAAATATGTAGGAGAAAATTTTGCTTTTGAAGCTAGGTCAATACATTACAATTCAAAAAAAAAAAAATTTAATAAAGGAATATATGGTAAAGCTACAAATGAAGAAATCAAAGATTTAAAGCAAGAGGGTATAGAAACACAATCGATACCTTGGATTGAGGATAAAGAAAATTAATTTTTTTTAAATAGAGCAATATAATTGACTGATTTATCATCATTTATATTCCAAGTATTGCTTAAGGGGTTAAAAACTACACCATCAATCTTTTTAACTTTCATAGAATTGTATTCGGCATAATTAATAAGTTCTTTAGGTTTAACAAATTTTTGCCAATCATGAGTTCCAATTGGCAACCATCTTAAAATATACTCCGCACCAATTATTGCAAATATATAAGATTTTAAAGTTTTATTTAAAGTAGCTATATACATAATACCATCTTTTTTTAAAAATTTAGCACAATTCTTTATAAATAAATTTACATCATCGACGTGTTCAACTATTTCCATATTTAGAATTATATCAAATTTATCTTTAGTATTAAGTTTTTCTGGTGATGAACAAATATATTTAATTTTTAGTTTTTTTTCTAAAGAGTGTATTTTAGCAATATTAATATTTTCTTGAGATGCATCGATACCAGTAACCTCTGCACCCAATCTTCTCATTGGCTCACTTAGTAATCCACCTCCACAACCAATATCTAAAATTTTTAACTTTTTAAAAGGTTGATTCAATGACTTTATTTTAAAATGTTTAATACTATTATCTTTGATATATTTGATTCTAATTGGATTAAACTTGTGTAAGGGTTTGAATTTACCGTGTGGATCCCACCATTCAGAAGCAATTTTAGAAAATTTATCTATTTCTTTTTTATTTATTGTGTTATTTTTCATTTATTATTGACATAGTGATTAACATGTAATTTATCAATATAGTTTTAAATAAAATTAAAAAGTATTCAATGAAAATTGTTGTATTAAAATTTGGTGGCACGTCCGTTGGTTCTACTAATAGAATCAAAAAAGTTGCTGATATTATTTCAAGAAACACTAAAAATAAAAAAAAAGTAATTGTCGTTTCCTCAGCTATGAGTGGCGTTACTAATGAATTAATAAGAAAAACAAGGCAAATAAGTAATAACTTTGATCCATCTGAATACGACGTTTTAGTTTCATCAGGAGAACAAATGTCTTGCGCTCTTATCTCGGGCAGACTTAACCATATCGGAATAAAATCTCGATCTTGGCTAAGTTGGCAGGTACCGATTTTTACAGAAGGAGATTATAAAAAATCAAGAATTGTAAATATATTTAAAAAAAGAATATTAAAATATCTAAATTCTGGTGGTGTTCCAATTATAACTGGCTTTCAAGGAATAAATCATGAAAACCGCTTAACCACTCTAGAAAGAGGTGGATCAGATGCTAGCGCAATTATGATTGCAAAATTTTTTGAAGCTGAGAAATGTATAATATATACTGATGTAGAAGGTGTTTATACAACTGACCCAAATTATAGCAAAAAAGCAAAAAAAATTAAAAAAATATCCTACGAAGAAATGCTAGAAATGTCGTCTTTAGGAGCCAAAGTCATGCAACCCGCTTCAATACAAGATGCAAGATTAAACAGAGTTAATGTTCACGTGCAATCATCTTTTGTCAATAAGCCAGGAACCCTAATTACAAAAAGGAAAAATATTTCTAAAGAAAAAATTATTACGGGTATTTCATTTACTAAAAATGACACAAAGATTACCTTAATAGGTGTTGTTGATAAGCCAGGTGTAGCAGCATCTATTTTTGAACCTTTATCTAAAAATTTTATTAATGTAGACATGGTAGTTCAGAACATTTCGTCAAATGGAAAAGAAACAGATCTTACTTTCACAGTAAAAAATGAAGATGTAACAAAAACAGAAAGACTTTTGAAAAATAATAAAAAAATTAAATTTAAAAGTATGTTAATAAAAAAAAATGTATCAAAACTGTCAATTATAGGAGTTGGAATGATCACAACACCTGGTGTAACATATAGAATGTTTAAGGCCCTAGCTGAAAATAAAATTAATATTCAAGTAATTTCTACATCTGAAATAAAAATTTCAGTTTTGATAGATAAAAATTTAATTAATAAAGCTGTTCATGCACTCCATAAGGAATTTAATTTAGAAAAATGAGTATTAGACCTTTTAGAGACATAATCAGAAAAAAAACAAAAGTCATACAAGTTGGTAAAGTAAAAGTTGGAGGAGATAACCCAATAAGTGTCCAATCAATGACTAATACACTCACGAAAGACACAAGAAGCACTATTAAACAAATCCAAGAAATATCTCAAGCTGGAGCAGATATCGTAAGGGTTTCATGTCCAGACGAAGACTCCTCATACGCATTGAAAGAGATTACAAAACATATAGATATTCCTTTGGTTGCTGATATTCATTTTCATTATAAAAGAGCAATAGAATCTGCTGAAAACGGGGCTGCTTGTCTAAGAATCAATCCTGGCAATATCGGAAGTAAAGATAAGATAAAAGAAGTTATTAAAGCTGCAAAAGACAACAATTGCTCAATAAGAATTGGAGTTAATGCAGGATCCCTTGAAAGAGATATTTTGGAGAAATTCAAAGAACCTTGCCCCGAGGCATTAGTTGAAAGTGCTTTAAGAAATATTAAAATTCTCGAGGATTTAAATTTCGAAAATTTTAAAATTAGCGTAAAATCATCTGATGTTTTTTTATCTGTAAAATCCTATAAACAGTTGTCTAAAATAACTAAATACCCACTACACCTTGGTATAACAGAAGCAGGCAGTTATATACCAGGTAGCATAAAATCTGCGATTGGCCTAGGTAATTTGCTGATGGAAGGTATTGGGGATACTATAAGAGTCTCACTATCAGACGATCCAGTGCAAGAGGTTAAAATTGGAAATGAAATCCTTAAATCTATTGGCTTACGTACGAGAGGAGTAAAAATTATTTCTTGTCCATCTTGCGCAAGACAAGGATTTGAGGTTATTGATACAGTTAAAATATTAGAGGAAAAACTGTCTCATATAAATCAACCAATAACGTTGTCTATAATTGGTTGTGTAGTAAATGGACCTGGTGAGGCAGCATACACAGATATTGGAATAACTGGTGGGGGGAGAGACAGTAATATGCTTTATTTAAACGGAGTTCAAACTGAGAAACTTAATAACAAAGAAATTATTTCTAAGGTAGTTGAATTGGTGGAGAAAAAAGCTGAAGAAATTCAATATAAAAATAAATGATACCTATTGAAAAAGTAAAAAATATCATTGAAAAACATTCAAAATTAGAGGCTGATTTATCTTCGACAGATCTTGATAAAAAAAAATTTGCTGAAATGTCAAAAGAATATTCCGACATTAATGAGATAATCGATGATGCTAAATTTTATACTTTATTCGATTTAGAAAAAACCGACCTAGAGAAAATAATAAATGATAAATCTAGTGATAAAGAAATGATTGATTTAGCAAATAAAGAATTATCTGAACTAATCTCAAAAAATGAAAAAGTTAAAAAAAGACTTATTATTTTTTTACTGCCAAAAGATGAGGCAGATAGAAAAAATGCAATTTTAGAAATAAGAGCAGGAACAGGTGGGCTTGAGGCAAGCCTATTTGCTGCAGATTTATTTAAGATGTATGAAAAAATTTGTAATAACAAAAAATGGACCCTAGAAATAATAAGTATATCCAAAAGTGATGCAGGTGGACTTAAAGAGGTTATAGCTTCAATAAAGGGTAAAAATATTTATTCATCATTAAAATATGAAAGTGGTGTCCATAGGGTTCAAAGAGTGCCAGAAACTGAGACACAAGGAAGAGTTCATACATCTGCAGCAACAGTAGCAGTCTTACCTGAGGCTGAAGAAATTGATGTTAAATTAGAAGAGAAAGATTTAAGAATAGATGTTTTTAGAAGTAGTGGTCCAGGTGGACAAAGTGTAAATACAACAGACTCTGCTGTAAGAATAACCCATTTACCAACAGGTATAGTAGTAAGTCAACAGGATGAAAAATCTCAAATAAGAAATAAGGAAAAAGGTTTGAAAATTTTGAGGTCTAGAATTTATGAAAACGAAAGAAAAAAAAAAGAAGATGAAAGATCGAAATATAGAAAAAGTAAAATTGGCACTGGTGACAGATCTGAAAGAATTAGAACTTATAATTTTCCTCAGGGAAGAGTTACCGATCATAGAATAAATCTTACCTTACATAAACTAGCGGAGTTTATGGAGGGAGAAATATTTGATGAGATGATTGAGAATATAAATTTACAAGCACAAGAAGAATTAATGAGTGCTAATTAAAATGATAAATATTAATTCTTTATTAAATGATGGTCAAAAAATTCTTTCTGACTCTTCAATAAAAACTTCGATGCTCGATGCTGAAATCCTTCTTTGTTGTGCTTTAAAAATAAGCTTTAAAGATGTGGTTACTAAAAGAAAAATTAAAATAAAAAAAAATGAAATTAATATTTATAAAGACCTTATTAGAAGAAGAAAGTTAGGTGAGCCAATAGCTTATATTGTCAAAAATAAAGAATTTTGGAAACACTCCTTTTATGTAGATAGGAATGTACTAATACCTAGGCCAGATAGCGAGATCATTATCGAAGAAGCATTAAAACATATAGATAGAAAGAATAAAGGATTTATTCTAGATATAGGTACTGGATCAGGGTGTTTAGTGATATCACTTGCAAAAGAACGTCCAAGTTTTTCTTACTTTGCAATAGATATATCTAAAAAGGCAATAAAAATAGCAAAAATTAATGCAAAAATGCATCAATTAGAAAATAGGATAAAATTTTATCAATCATGTGTTGACAATTTTTTTAAAGGTAAATATGATTTAATTATATCTAATCCTCCTTATATTAACAAACTTAAATTAAAATATTTGGAAAAAGATATATTTAGTTTTGAGCCTTTAATTGCTTTAGAGGGTGGTCTAGATGGATCCTCTATATTGAATAAAGTGATAAAAAAATCTTCTAGTTTATTAAAGGCAGGTGGAAAACTAATTTTAGAAATTGGATTTGATCAAAAATTAAAAACAATGAAGTTTCTTAAAAACGAAGGATTTTACGTTAATAAGGTTGTTAAAGATTACGGTAATAATGACAGATGTATAATAAGTACTAAAATTTAATATATAATGAGATCTTATAAAAATAATAATAAAAGAAAGTTTAGAATTAATGGAGATAGAAACTCTTCTAGAAATCACGATCCACAAACTTTAATATCAAATACAAACTTTCAAAGAAAAAATCATAGAAATAATAATCATAATGCTGCTAGGCTTATAGAAAAATACAGTAACCTTGCTAGGGAAGCTTTATCAACTGGAGACAAAATATTATCAGAAACCTATTTTCAACATTCTGATCACTTTGTAAGAGTTTTAAATGAGAAAGAAAAAAATCAAATTTCTAATAGTGTTGAAAAAAGCAAATCTGAAAATAACAAATTATCTCTAGATGAAAAATCAAAAGAAGCAACTAATAATAAAGCAGAAGATAAAAAGTTCGCAACTAGTTAATTCCCGCAATAATTTCAGATTTTAATACATCAATTTTTAATTTACTCACTTCAAATAATTTTCTCGATTTATCCTTTAAAACTTTACCAGATGGTAATTTTAAAGTTTGAGAATTAATTCTTTTACCATTATGAATAACCTCGTAATGTAAATGTGGTCCAGTTGACTTACCTGTAGAACCTACATAACCAATTGTTTGTCCCTGCTTTACTCTTTTACCTTTTTTAATATTTGCCGCAAATTTTGACATATGCGCATAGACTGTAGTGTAAGAAGAATTATGTTTAATTTTCACACAATTTCCTCCTCCTCCGCACCAGCTTGCTTTTACTACAACACCGTCACCAGAAGCCATAATTGGTGTCCCCATGGGTGCAGCAAAATCAGTACCTCTATGCATTTTATTGTAACCGTCGATCGGATGTTTTCTCATTCCATATGGAGATGATAAACGTGCTCCGTTAATTGGAGTTTTCATTAATGCTTTTTTAACACTTTTACCATTTATATCGTAATGTCCTTCCTCACCTCTATCTTTAAAATAGTAAAAAGCATTGCTTTGATTACTTAAACTCAGATCTGCAAATAATATATTTCCTGTATTAAATATTTTTTTCTTATCATTTTCAAAAACTTCATAGATAATTTGATATGTGTCATTTTTCCTTATATCTCTTTGAAAGTCGATTTGAAAACCATATATTCTTGCAAATTCAATTATTATACTTGGTGGAATATTTTTATCAGATGCACTTCTATATAAGCTTTGACTTATCTTTCCCTCTTTAAATATTAACCTCTTTTTTAAGTTAGTCACTATTTCACTCACGTCGAAACTCTTTTGATCAATATTTCTTACGAGCTGTATTCTTTTTGTGTTACTTTCAGGAATTATAAATTTTGTTATGATGTTATTTTTTTTATCAATTGTAAAAAATAACTTTTGATTTATTTTAAGTGAATTTTTAATATTTTTAGATTTAAGACTATTAAATAGCATTGATATTTCTTTATTAGGTAAATCATAACTTTTTAGCACACTATTTAACGTATCGTTTCTTTTTACCAGATATTCAACATTTGAATATTTAGGGGAGAGATTATTAAATATATTTTCTATCGTTTTTTGAAAATATAAATTATTAAGCAATTGGCTATACTGTTTTTCAGATTTGGTTTTAGATACATTATAAATCATAGTAATTATTATTGAGATCACTATTAAAATTAAAACAAAAAAGAACTCCAAATTTTTTGAGATTTTTGAACTGCTTATCTTGAGATTAAATTTCATAAATTTTTCAATTTGAGATATATCACAACTCAATATAGCTAAAAAACCCTTATTTTGCTTGCATTTTAACACATTTTTTTTTGGCTTACCGCTTGATTATCCTATATTTTAGATTATAAGCGTCACACTTTCTCAATAAATATATTGTGAACATTAAGCCTTTAGGCTTAATTAGCTATTTAAATTGTTTATATTTAAGAAGAGAAGTGTGGACGGTTAAGGTTACCAAAATTTGTCGTACACACTTCATACATATATAAATTTTATTCTTAGAATTTATATTGAAGCTAGTGTGCGCCGTTTTTAAACTTGAGAGTTTGATCATGGCTCAGAACGTACGCTGGCGGCACGCCTTATACATGCAAGTCGAACGAAGTAGTAATACTTAGTGGCAGACGGGTGAGTAACATGTGGGTATCTTCCCTTTGGTGAGGAATAACACGAGGAAACTTGTGCTAATACCTCATAAGTCTTTACGGAGAAAGCTTTATGCGCCATTGGATGAGCCTGCACTTGATTAGTTAGTTGGTGGGGTAAAGGCCTACCAAGACTTTGATCAATAGCTGATTTGAGAGGATGATCAGCCACATTGGGACTGAGACACGGCCCAAACTCCTACGGGAGGCAGCAGTAAGGAATCTTGCACAATGGAGGAAACTCTGATGCAGCGATGCCGCGTGAGTGAAGAAGGCCTTTGGGTTGTAAAGCTCTTTCGTCGGGGAAGAAAATGACTGTACCCGAATAAGAAGGTCCGGCTAACTTCGTGCCAGCAGCCGCGGTAATACGAAGGGACCTAGCGTAGTTCGGAATTACTGGGCTTAAAGAGTTCGTAGGTGGTTAAAAAAGTTGGTGGTGAAATCCCAGAGCTTAACTCTGGAACTGCCATCAAAACTTTTTAGCTAGAGTTTGATAGAGGAAAGCAGAATTTCTAGTGTAGAGGTGAAATTCGTAGATATTAGAAAGAATACCAATTGCGAAGGCAGCTTTCTGGATCATTACTGACACTGAGGAACGAAAGCATGGGTAGCGAAGAGGATTAGATACCCTCGTAGTCCATGCCGTAAACGATGTGTGTTAGACGTTGGAAATTTATTTTCAGTGTCGCAGCGAAAGCGATAAACACACCGCCTGGGGAGTACGACCGCAAGGTTAAAACTCAAATGAATTGACGGGGACCCGCACAAGTAGTGGAGCATGTGGTTTAATTCGAAGATACGCGCAGAACCTTACCAACACTTGACATGTTCGTCGCGACCTTAAGAGATTAAGGTTTTCGGTTCGGCCGGACGAAACACAGGTGCTGCATGGCTGTCGTCAGCTCGTGTCGTGAGATGTTGGGTTAAGTCCCGCAACGAGCGCAACCCTCACTTTTAGTTGCCATCATTTAGTTGGGCACTCTGAAAGAACTGCCAGTGATAAGCTGGAGGAAGGTGGGGATGACGTCAAGTCCTCATGGCCCTTACGTGTTGGGCTACACACGTGCTACAATGGCATCTACAATAGGAAGCAAAATGGCGACATTGAGCAAATCCTAAAAAGATGCCTCAGTTCGGATTGCACTCTGCAACTCGAGTGCATGAAGCTGGAATTACTAGTAATCGCGGATCAGCGCGCCGCGGTGAATACGTTCCCGGGTCTTGTACACACCGCCCGTCACACCATGGGAGTTGGTTCTACCTTAAGGCAGAGTTTAAAACCTCTGACCACGGTATAGTCAGCGACTGGGGTGAAGTCGTAACAAGGTAGCCGTAGGGGAACCTGCGGCTGGATTACCTCCTTTCTAAGGATGGTTAAGAAAAATTTCTTAACCTAAATAATTAACAGGTTAATGTTGACCGTCCTCATTTCTCTTCTTAAAAGTGTTTCTCTTTACTGAATAGGGGCCGGTAGCTCAGTTGGTTAGAGCACACCCTTGATAAGGGTGGGGTCGAAAGTTCGAGTCTTTCTCGGCCCACCATTTTTTTGGGGGATTAGCTCAGCTGGGAGAGCGCCTGATTTGCATTCAGGAGGTCAGCGGTTCGATCCCGCTATCCTCCACCAGAAACACTTAGCTATTTAAATTGTGAATAAATTAATAATATCAATATCTATATCCGATTGTTCGAAAAGATGAACAATCAAAAATGTTCGAATAGATGAACATTTCAACAAAATTTGATTCAACACAGAATTTTTTTCTGTGCATAAATCAAGCGTTTAAGGGCGTGTGGCGGATGCCTTGGCACTGAAAGACGATGAAGGACGTGGTATACTGCGAAAAGTTTCGGGGAACTGTATGCAAGTTTTGATCCGAAAATTTCCGAATGGGGAAACCCACCACTTTATGTGGTACTTTAAATTGAATAAATAGATTTAAAGAGAGAACCTGGAGAACTGAAACATCTAAGTAACCAGAGGAAAAGAAATCAATTGAGATTCCGTGAGTAGTGGCGAGCGAAATCGGAGTAGGCCAGTAAATATATTAAAAAAATCTGAAAAGTCTGGAAAGACTTACCAAAGAGGGTGACAGTCCCGTAAGAGTAATGTTTAATATGTTTCTTGAGTAAAGCGGGACACGTGAAATCTTGCTCGAATATAGGGGGACCACCCTCTAAGCCTAAATACTCTTCAGTGACCGATAGTGAACTAGTACCGTGAGGGAAAGGTGAAAAGAACCCCTATTAGGGGAGTGAAATAGAACCTGAAACCGCATGCCTACAATCAGTCGAAGCTCTTTTTAGAGTGACGGCGTACCTTTTGTATAATGGGTCAGTGACTTAATTTATTAAGCAAGCTTAAGCCATCTAGGTGTAGGCGCAGCGAAAGCAAGTCTTAATAGGGCGATTAGTTTAATGAATTAGACCCGAAAACGAATGAGCTTACCATGAGCAGGTTGAATGCAAGGTAACACTTGCTGGAGGACCGAACCAGTTGACGTTGAAAAGTCTTTGGATGACTTGTGGTAAGGGGTGAAAGGCCAACCAAATTCGTAGATAGCTGGTTTTCCGCGAAAACTATTTAGGTAGTGCGTTGAATAAAAAGATGTTTAGAGGTAGAGCACTAAATGGGCTAGGGGGAAGAGATTCTTACCAAACCTAATAAAACTCCGAATGCTGAACATTGTTCTTCAACAGACAGACTGTGGGTGCTAAGGTCCATGGTCGAGAGGGAAAAAGCCCAGACCACCAGATAAGGTCCCGAAATTGTGATTAAGTGTGAAAGGATGTGGAAATTCCTTAACAGCCGGGAGGTTGGCTTAGAAGCAGCCATCCTTTAAAGATAGCGTAACAGCTCACCGGTCTAATAGAGTTTCTGCGCCGAAGATGTAACGGGGCTCAAATCACATACCGAATCTGTGGGTTTATAAAACTTTCGAGTTTTATAAGCGGTAGCGGAACGTTCTGTAAGCCTGTAAAGGAGTACCCGTGAGGGACTCTGGAGGTATCAGAAGTGCGAATGCTGACATAAGTAACGATAAATAAAGTGAAAAACTTTATCGCCGAAAATCCAAGGGTTTCTGCGCAAGGTTAATCCGCGCAGAGTTAGTCGGCCCCTAAGGCGAGGGCGAAAGCCGTAGTCGATGGGAACAAGGTTAATATTCCTTGACCAGATGGTAGTGACGGATTTTGTAAGTTGTGAACTCTTAATGGATTGAGTTTGCCGCGAAAAAGTCCCAGGAAATAGCTCCATCATAAGACCGTACCCTAAACCGACACAGGTGGATTAATAGAGTATATTTAGGCGCTTGAGAGAATGATGTTGAAGGAACTCGGCAAAATGCTTCTGTAACTTCGGAATAAAGAAGACCTTTTAGTAGGCAACTATTAAAGGGTGGCACAAGCCAGGGAGAAGCGACTGTTTATCAAAAACACAGGGCTCTGCTAACACGTAAGTGGATGTATAGGGTCTGACGCCTGCCCGGTGCTGGAAGGTTAATGCGATGGGTGCAAGCTCATTTCTGAAGCCCCAGTAAACGGCGGCCGTAACTATAACGGTCCTAAGGTAGCGAAATTCCTTGTCGGGTAAGTTCCGACCTGCATGAATGGCGTAACGATTTCTCCGCTGTCTCCAACATCAACTCAGTGAAATTGAATTCTCCGTGAAGATGCGGAGTTCGCGTAGTTAGACGGAAAGACCCCGTGCACCTTTACTGCAACTTTACATTGGTGTTAGGAAAAACATATTTAGCATAGGAGGGAGACATTGAAACTAAGGCGTCAGCTTTAGTGGAGTCGCCAGTGAAATACCTCTTTTGTTTTTCTTGATATCTAACTGATCACCGTTATCCGGTATCAAGACATTGTATGGTGGGTAGTTTGACTGGGGCGGTCGCCTCCCAAATAGTAACGGAGGCGTGCGAAGGTAAGCTCAGAACGGTCAGAAATCGTTCGTAGAGTGCAATGGCATAAGCTTGCCTGACTGCAAGACTGACAAGTCGAGCAGAGTCGAAAGACGGTCATAGTGATCCGGTGGTTCTGAGTGGAAGGGCCATCGCTCAACGGATAAAAGGTACGCCGGGGATAACAGGCTGATACTGCCCAAGAGCTCATATCGACGGCAGTGTTTGGCACCTCGATGTCGGCTCATCACATCCTGGGGCTGGAGCAGGTCCCAAGGGTTTGGCTGTTCGCCAATTAAAGTGGTACGTGAGCTGGGTTCAGAACGTCGTGAGACAGTTCGGTCCCTATCTGCTATGCGTGTAGAAGAATTGAGAGGAGCTGTCCCTAGTACGAGAGGACCGGGATGGACGTACCACTGGTGGACCGGTTGTAGCGCCAGCTGCAGTGCCGGGTAGCTAAGTACGGACGAGATAACTGCTGAAAGCATCTAAGCGGGAAACTCACCTCAAAACTAGTTCTTCCAATAGAGCCGTGGTAGACCACCACGTTGATAGGCTGGGTGTGGAAGTGCGGTAACGCATGTAGCTGACCAGTACTAATAGCTCAATTGGCTTGATTTATGCACTGAAAAAAATTTTTAATTAAGTTTAGATATTATTAGTTTAAATTATTTATATATATTGCACTTGGGCATTTCTAAATTCAACTTATTGATATATCCATGATATATCACAAGAATAAGTTGTTTATGAAACTAAATAAATCAAAATTAACAGCAATAAATTTTATAATCTTAATTTTTTCATTAATTATTGCGTTATCATTTATGGAAATAGTTTTAGGATCAATAAAACTATTCCAACTTGATTTAAAAAGATCTGAAAATCAAAAAATTTTATTTAATCATTTAGACAAAAATAAAATATCCTTTGATAAAAGATCAGCTTTAGAAGTTTATAATGGTATAAAGAGCGAGAAAATTATATTTCCAAAAGTAGTTCCTGGTATCAAATTTGATGAATTTATAAGTTTAGCAAACATTTCAAATTCGCAAATAATCGATTGCAATGAAAATGGAGAATACTCAATTTGGCGTAGTGATAGGCATGGTTTCAGAAATCCAGATAATATATGGGATGAAAAAGATCTGGATATAATTTTTATAGGAGATTCTTTTACAGTTGGAGCATGTGTTCAAAATAATCAAAATATTTCAGGCAATATAAGTAAAAATTATTCAAAAAAAATTTTAAATCTAGGTATTTCTGGCTCAGGACCCCTACATCAATTCGCTAAACTTAAAGAATATAC
>CACFYN010000010.1 GCA_902570525.1 uncultured Pelagibacteraceae bacterium | reverse complement strand
TTGAAATATTATCTTTTGTATAAAGATAACTCTCTACATCTGGAGTTTCACTTGATAAATCTTTAATATAAGTTGAAAGTATTTTATATTTTTCAGCCATTCCTATCATCTATATCTTCAGATTCTCCCTCAATAAAGTCTTCTTTTTGTTTTACCTTTGTAGAATAATTTTTAGAAAATTTTAGAAAGATTAACTTTCTGGTTGGCGGAAATATCATTAATAAACCCATTAAATCTGTTGCAAATCCTGGTATGATTAAGAGTAAGGAAGCAAATGCTAAAGCTGCGCCTGAAATTATTTCATAAATAGGTAATTCATTTTTCATCATTTGGCTTAAACCGGATCTAAGTGTATTGAAACCCTCGTATCTTGCATAAAATACACCAAGGAATGCTGTAACAAAAATTAGGGAGATAGTGTAAAGGGCTCCAATTTTACCCCCTATCTCTATGAATAGATATATTTCAATAACTGGGATTAAAATAATAAGTAATAATATCGCGTTCATTTGTCTTTAATTTAATTTGCTAGTTGAAATTTAGCAACATAGTAAATACTATTAATGAATGAATAATAGTTTTGAATATATAGATATAATACTTTTAGCGATGATTGCTGGTTTTATTTTTTTAAGATTAAGAGGTATTTTAGGAAAAAAATCAGGATTTGAGGATAAAATGCCAACAAGTTTTCCTCATGAATTTCCAAATGAAACTGCAAAAAAACCCATAAATGAAAATACTTTTGATGAAGGTGCCCAAAAAGATTTTATAAAAGGAGCAAAAATTGCTTACGAAAATATAGTTACTAGTTTTTCATCTGGAAATTTAAAAAGTGTGAAAGAGCTTTTAGATAAAAAGGTATACAATCAATTTGATGAAGCAATTAAATCAAGAAATGCAAATGGACAAATATCGGAAACTACTTTTATAGGTATTAATTCTGCAGAAATAAAAAAACATGAAAATAAAAAAGGGTTTTTAGAGGTAACAGTTAATTTTGTCAGTGAAATAATTTCTTGTGTAAAGGACAAAAATAATAATATTTTGACAGGTGATCCTAAAAAAATCAAAAAAGTCTTTGACACCTGGAAATTTTCGAAGCAAATTAATTCAACAAATCCAAATTGGCTATTGATTGACACAGAAAATTGATAAAAAAAATTTCTGAAAAAGATATTAAGGATTGGCAAGAATTTATTAAAAAAGACGAAAAATTAGAAAATAAAGATAACATTCAAGACGAAAAAACTACAAAAAGACATGTAGAAATTGATTTGCACGGATACACATTAGAAGGAGCTAACAAAAAAATGTATCATTATATAAATGAATGTTATGAAAATAATATTTCAGTAATCAATGTAATTACTGGAAAAGGTTTGAGATCTAAAAATAAAGAAAATCCTTACTCTTCAAAAGATCTTGGAATACTTAAACATTCAGTGCCCAACTATATAAAAAATAATACAGAATTAATGAATAAAATAAAATTCGTTGATTTTGATGAGGAAGATAAAAATAACAAAGGAAGCTTCAACATTTTTTTAAAAAAAAATAACATTTGAATATGAAAAATTTTAAACCAAGAATTAAAGCTAGACTAAGAAAAGGAAAAATTGATATTAAAAAAAAATTTTCCTCAGTTAGTGAAAAGGCAAGGATTGTAAAAAAAAAAACTGATATTAAAAAAAATATTAAAGACTTCTTCGATTGGGTTAAAGGTGCTGAACTTATAGAATTAGATAAATGTAATATTTCAGAGGATCCTGTGAGACCAGAACTTGATAATATTTTTAGAACAAGTTATGGAAGAAAAATATTTGGTGTTAAATTCAAGGATGAAATTCATGCAGTAATGTGTTTTGCATTCACAGATCAGATTCCAAAATCAGTTAAGGAACTTGATTTATTCAGTCAGGATGCCTTTTTAAAAAATGTTCAAAGAGATCCAGAAAAAGTTGGCAGAATAGCGA
This sequence comes from uncultured Pelagibacteraceae bacterium, assembly GCA_902570525.1. Classification (GTDB taxonomy): domain Bacteria; phylum Pseudomonadota; class Alphaproteobacteria; order Pelagibacterales; family Pelagibacteraceae; genus Pelagibacter. The sequence continues at coordinate 21,162 of CACFYN010000010.1, read as the reverse complement.
TTGCTTATACGGTTTGGTCTAAGAAAAAAGGAGGTGGTAAACTTATTGTAAAAGAGGTTTACAAAATGATAAAAAAATCAAATCATCTTAATAGATTAGTGACACTGTCACCTTTGACTGATATGGCGAGAAAATTCCACCTTAGAAACGGCGCAGTAGAATTACAAGTTAATGAAACAACCCAAAATTTTGAATATAAAGTTATAAAATAAACTTAGATAAATCAGTATCCTTAACTAATTCACCTAAATTTTTCTTGATATAATCAGAGTCTACAACAATTTTATCACCTGATCTGTCAGTAGCGGTAAAACTTATTTCATCCAGAACTCTTTCTATGATTGTATGAAGTCTTCTTGCACCTATATTTTCTACTGTAGAATTCACTTCAGTTGCAATGTTAGCTATAGTATCAATTCCATCATCAGAAAATTCTAAATCAACATTTTCTGTTTTAAGTAGTGCTTTGTATTGTTTAATTAAACTGTTATCTGGCTCTTTTAAAATTTTTTTAAAATCTTCACTTGTTAAAGCTTCAAGCTCAACTCTTATTGGTAAACGACCCTGTAATTCTGGTAAAAGATCTGAGGGTTTTGCTAGTTGGAACGCGCCTGATGCTATAAAAAGTATATGATCAGTTTTAATAGGTCCATACTTTGTACTTACCGTTGTTCCTTCAATCAAAGGCAATAAATCTCTTTGAACTCCTTCCCTAGAAACGTCACCACCAACTCTATCAGTTCTTGCTGATATTTTATCAATTTCATCAAGAAACACGATACCATTATTTTCAGTAGAATTTTTTGCAGATTTAATAATTTTGTCTTGCTCAATTAATTTATCAGACTCTTCATTAATTAAAATTTCATGAGATTCTTTTACAGTCATTTTTTTCTTTTTGGCTTTATTACCCATGCCTTTACCAAGCATTTCACCAATATTGATCATCCCAACATTAGCACCTGGCATTCCGGGTATCTCAAATGATGGCATAGCGTTTGCTTCGTTTACTGCAATTTCAATTTCATTATCATCTAAGTCACCATTTCTTAATCTTTTTCTAAAGCTTTCTCTTGTTGCAACACTTGCTTTATTTCCAACTATTGCATCAAGTACTTTTTCCTCGGCTTGTTTTTGAGCTTGCGCGTAAACTTCTTTTCTTTTTTTAACCTTCTCCATAGCAATAGCTATTTCAAGTAAATCTCTTACTATTTGTTCAACGTCTCTACCAACATAACCTACTTCAGTAAATCTTGTAGCTTCGACTTTTACAAACGGTGCCTCCGCAAGTTTTGATAATCGTCTTGATATTTCAGTTTTACCAACCCCAGTAGGTCCAATCATTAAAATATTTTTTGGCAAAACCTCATCTTTCATATCACCTTTTAAAGCTTGTCTTCTCCATCTATTTCTTAATGCTATAGCGACTGCTCTTTTAGCTTTATTTTGTCCAACCACAAATCTATCTAGTTCAGAAACTATTTCTCTTGGAGAAAGAGAGTTTACAAAAGATTCATCTTGATCTTTTTTATCCTTGGGAACCAAAGGTGTTACATTGTTTTTTTCCATTATATTTTTTCCATATTTATGTTGTCGTTTGTGAAAACACATATTTCTGAAGCAACCTTAATTGCTTTTTTCGCTATATCTTCAGCTGACATATCAGTATCCATTAATACTTTTGCTGATGCCAAAGCATAATTTCCACCTGATCCGATTCCAATTACATCACCTTCAGGTTCTAAAACATCACCCGTTCCTGAAATAATAAAACTTTTTTCTTTATCACCGATAGCCATTAATGCTTCTAGCCTTCTTAAATATTTGTCTGTTCTCCAATCCTTTGCAAGTTCAACAGCGGCTCTTGTTAAATTACCAGCATGTTTCTCTAATTTTGACTCTAATCTTTCAAATAAAGTTAATGCATCTGCTGTTGATCCAGCAAATCCTGCGATCACATTTCTTTTCTCAATTTTTCTAACTTTGTTAGCTGTTCTCTTTATGACAGTATTTCCCATGCTAACTTGTCCATCGCTAGCAACTACAACGTCTTTATTTTTTCTAACTAATACTATTGTTGTCATACATGTTAGATGGATATTAATTTCTATAATTCAAGTTCTTGATTACTTTTATTGATATAAGCAAATAATGAATATATACGTATTAAAATAATGAAGAGAAAAGCTGATATTACTAGAAAAACAAAAGAAACATCGGTTAAGGTGGAACTTAATATCGATGGCAAAGGTCAATACAAAATTGACACAGGAATTGGTTTTCTCGACCACATGCTTGAGCAATTATCCAAACATTCATCAATTGATCTTAAAGTTAAAGCAAAAGGAGACACTCATATTGATTTACATCACACAACTGAGGACACAGGAATTGCTATAGGTGAATGCCTAAAAAAAGCATCAAAAAATTTTGTTGGTATTAAAAGATATGCGCATGCTTTGTTACCCATGGATGAAACATTAACAAGGGTAGCAATTGATATGTCTAATAGACCATATCTTATTTGGAATGTTAAATTGAAGGTTGAAAAATTAGGTGAAATGGACACTGAGTTATTCAAAGAATGGTTTCAGGCATTTGCTCAATCTGCCGGAATAACTATGCACATTGAAAATATTTATGGTGATAATAGTCACCACATAATCGAATCTTGTTATAAAGGACTTGCTAGATCATTAAGAGCAGCACTTGAATTAGATCCTAAAAACAAAAATACAGTGCCCTCTACAAAAGGTTCTTTGTAAAAAAAGAATTAATGAAAGTTACAATAGTTGATTATAGCTCAGGCAATATTAGCTCTGTAATAAACTCATTTAATGAAGTTGCGAAAAATAAAGCAACAATAGAGGTAACCTCAGATTTAAAAAAAATTAAATCTTCAGATAAAATTGTTCTACCTGGACAAGGATCATTTAAAAGCTGCGTAGATGCATTAAACAAAATCAGCGGTTTAAATGATGCTTTAAATGAATTTGTAACAGTAAATAAGAAACCACTTCTGGGCATTTGTGTCGGATTACAAATGTTTGCAGATGTTGGTTATGAAGAAACTGAAACAATAGGTTTAGGATGGATCTCAGGCAAAGTATCAAAAATAGATAACCAGAATGGCAAATATAAACTTCCTCACATAGGCTGGAATCAAATAAACATCTTAAAGGATAGTAAAATTTTTAAAGAAGTAGAAAACAATTCACATATGTACTTTGTTCATAGTTATGAATTTATACCTAATGATAATAAAGTTATTTCAGCAACTACTGATTATTCAACAAAAGTAGTTTGTTCAGTTGAGAAAGAAAATATATTTGGAACACAATTTCACCCAGAAAAAAGTGATAAAACTGGATTAAAAATAATTGATAATTTTATAAATTTATAAATGAAAATATTTCCAGCAATAGATATTAAAGATGGTAAGTGCGTAAGACTTGTCAAAGGAGATTTTAAAAACAAAACTGAATATGAAATTTCTCCAATTGAGCAGGCAGGGAAATACAAGGATCATGGTTTTAAAAATTTACATATTGTTGATTTAGATGGGGCATTGATAGGCGAAACAGTAAATATTGATATTATCCAAAATATAGTCAGTAAATTTGATCTAAAAGTTGAGATAGGTGGTGGTATTAGAAATCTTGATAGTATTCAAAAATATATTGATACAGGCGCTGAGAAAGTAATTTTAGGGAGTGCCGCTATAAAAGATAAAAAATTTTTAAAAGAAGCATGTCAAAATTTTCCAAATAAAATAGCGTTAGGCCTAGATGCAAAAGATGGATATTTATCAATATCAGGATGGAGGGAAAATTCTAATCAATTAGCTTTAGATTATTTGAGTGAGGTAAATGACTATGGGTTTAGCAGACTTATTTATACCGATATAAATAAGGATGGTATGAAACAAAGTCCAAATTTTGACGAAACAACAAAAGTTGCTGCTAAATCCAATTGTCCTGTAATTATATCTGGTGGGGTTTCATCAATAAATGATATTAAAAAAGCAAAGGGTTTAAAAAATATTGAAGGTATAATAGTTGGTAAAGCTATTTATGATGGCGATATTAAATTAGATGAACTTATAAAAGAAGATGCTTAAAAATAGAATAATTCCTTGTTTAGATGTAAAGAACGGTCGTGTTGTAAAAGGCATTAACTTTATTGATTTAAAAGATGCAGGAGATCCTGTTGAACAAGCTAAAATTTATAGCGATGGTGGCGCTGATGAAATTTGTTTTTTAGATATAACAGCCTCAAATGAAAATAGAGATACCATTTATGAGGTTGTAGAAAAAACTTCAAAGAAATGTTTTGTTCCTTTAACAGTGGGTGGAGGAGTAAGAAGTGTTGAAGATATAAGTAAACTACTTAACTGTGGCGCTGATAAAGTTTCAATAAATACAGCTGCGGTTAATGATAAGCAAGTTGTTGTTAATAGCTCAAAAAAATTTGGTTCTCAATGTATAGTTGTTGCAATAGATGCAAAAAAAAATGGAGATTTATGGGAGATTTATACTCATGGTGGAAGAAATAAAACAGGTATTGATGCAATAAAATTTGCAAAAGAAATGGAAAAAAGTGGCGCAGGGGAATTACTGATAACTTCAATGGATAGAGATGGTACACAGGTCGGATATGATATTGATCTCATGTCCAAGATTACATCTGCTGTAAATATTCCTGTTATTGCTTCTGGTGGAGTCGGTACTTTAGATCATTTAGTGGATGGTATTAAATTAGGTAATGCGAGTGCAGTGCTAGCAGCTTCAATCTTTCACTACGGTAAATATTCAGTAAAACAGGCAAAGGAATATTTGGATTCAAAGGGAATTCCAGTTAGAATTTAATATGCTTAAAACTTTAGAAGATTTAATAAAAATAATAAGAGAGAGAAAATCCTCATCAGATGATAACTCTTACACATCAAAATTACTTAAAGATAAATCTTTGTCTTTAGGTAAAGTCAAAGAGGAGATTGGTGAACTTATAGAAGCTGTAGAAAACAATTCAAATAAAGTTCACGAGGCAGCCGATGTTCTTTATCATTTATTAGTTTATCTAGAAGGAAATGGCGTCCGTATTGAGGATATCATGAATGAATTAGAAAAAAGGAAGAAAAAAAAAGAGTCTTAAAAAGACAAAATTAGTGTTAGCCTTCCAAAAAATTAAATTCATTTATGAGTCACAAATTTTATAAACCCGCAAGGTCAAGACTTCAGAGAAGTGAATTAGCAGTCCCAGGTTCGTCGCCGAAAATGTTTGAAAAGGCTTTAAATTCAGATGCAGATTATGTCTTCTTAGATTTAGAAGATGCAGTTTCTCCAAATGATAAAGTTGCAGCGAGAGCAAATGTTATTAAAGCTTTAAATGAAATTAATTGGAGAGATAAAGGAAAAACTATTTCAGTAAGAATTAACAGTTTGGATACTCATTACATGTATACCGATTTAGTTGAGCTTGTTGAGCAATCAGGGAAAAATATTGATACAATACTTGTTCCAAAAGCAGGAACAGCAAGTGATGTTTACATGGTAGATTGTTTGTTAACTCAAATAGAAACAAACAAAAAAATTGAAAATAAAATTGGAATAGAGTGTTTAATTGAAACTGCTTTAGGTATGTCCAATATTAAAGAGATTGCAAAGTCTAGTGAAAGATTAGAGGCATTACATTTTGGTGTTGCTGATTACGCCGCAAGTCTTAGAGCAAGAACTGTTGTTATAGGTGGGCTAAATCCAGATTATCCGGGAGACCAATGGCATCATGGATTATCAGAATTAGTTATGACATGCAGAGCATATGGGCTTAGAGCGATAGACGGACCTTTTGGAGATTTCAATGATCCAGATGCATATATTGCTTCAGCAAAAAGAGCTGCTGCTATCGGTATAGAAGGTAAATGGGCAATACATCCGTCTCAAATAGATTTAGCAAATAAAGTTTTTTCACCACCAGAAGCTGAAGTTAAAAAAGCAAAAAGGATTTTAGAAGAATTAGATAAAGCAGCAAAAGAGGGAAAAGGCGCGGCACAACTAGATGGAAGAATGATAGATGCAGCATCTGCACGGATGGCAGAAAATATTGTAAATATAAATAAAAAAATAGAGGGTAAATAAAATGGATATTCATGAGTACCAAGCAAAAAAAATTCTAGCAGGATTTGGAGTTGCAGTACCAAGAGGTGGAATAGTTTACAGTCCAGAAAATGCGGAAAATAAAGCTAGAGAGCTTGGAGGATCTAAGTGGGTTGTAAAAGCACAAATTCACTCAGGAGCAAGAGGAAAAGCTGGGGGGATAATTGTCTGTAAAACCGAATTAGAAGTTGCACAAGCAACAGATAAACTTTTAGGAAAAAAACTAGTAACCAACCAAACTGGACCTGAAGGAAAAATTGTTAATAGAGTTTATATTGAAGAAGCAACCGATATTAAAAAAGAATTATACCTTGGACTTGTTTTTGATAGAAGCTCAGAGTCTATAATGGTAGTAGCTTCCACTGAAGGAGGCATGAGTGTTGAGGAAATTTCAAAACAAAAACCAGAAACAATTATTAGATCAAAAATTGAGGTGGCCGTTGGTATGCAACAATTTCAGGCAAGAGAAATTGCTTTTGGTCTTGGAATTGAACCAAAGCTAATCTCTAGAATGGCCGAGGCAATAACTGGTTGTTACCGAGCGTTTAGCGAATTAGATGCAACTATGGTTGAGGTAAATCCACTAGTAATTTCAAACCAAGAACAAATTTTAGCTTTGGACTGCAAAATGAGTTTTGACAATAATGCATTATTTAGAAGAAACCAAATTTCAGAGCTGAGAGATAAAACTCAAGAAAATGCAAGTGAAGTTTACGCGTCTGATAGAGGTCTTAATTATGTAAGCTTAGATGGCAATATTGGCAACATAATTAATGGAGCAGGTTTAGCAATGGCTTCAATGGATATGATAAAATTAGCTGGGGGAGAACCGGCTAACTTCTTAGATGTCGGTGGAGGCGCAACACCTGAAAAGATTGTGAAGGCATTCAAGCTAATTTCAATGGATAAAAAAGTAAAAGTAATCCTAGTCAATATTTTTGCTGGAATAAATAGATGTGATTGGGTGGCAGAGGGAATAGTTCAAGCACTTCAAAAAATAGAAATAAAAGTACCATTAGTTATTCGGCTTGCAGGTACAAATGTAGAAAAGGGCAATCAAATATTAAAAGAAAGTAAAATTAATTATATCGAAGCCAATACTTTGGAGGATGCAGCAAACAAAGCGGTAAAAGCACTAGGAAAATAGATGTCAGTATTAATTGATAAAAGTACAAAAATATTAATTCAAGGTTTTACAGGAAAAATGGGAACATTCCACGCTGAGGAAATGATAAAGTATGGCTCAAAAGTAGTTGGTGGTGTTACGCCCGGCAAAGGAGGATCAAAACATTTAAATTTACCAGTTTTTAATACAGTAAAAGAAGCTGTAGAAACTACAGGAGCATCAGCCTCAATATTATTTGTTCCCCCAGCTTTTGCAGCGGACTCAGCCATGGAAGCAGCTGATGCTGGCATAAAAACGTGTGTTGCTATCGTTGATGGAATACCATCTCACGATATGATTAGAATTAAAAGATACATGAGGAGATATTCTAGAGTTCAAAAAATGACTTTGATTGGACCTAACTGTGCAGGAGTAATAAGCCCAGGTAAAGCAATGCTTGGAATAATGCCAGGACATATCTACAAAGAAGGAAAGGTTGGTATTATTGGAAGATCAGGAACTCTTGGATATGAAGCAGCCCAACAAATGAAAAATTTAGGAATTGGAATTTCAACAAGTGTTGGAATTGGAGGAGATCCAATTAACGGAAGTTCTTTTAAAGATATTTTAGAAAAATTTGAAGAGGATAAAGAAACTGACGCAGTTTTAATGATTGGTGAAATTGGTGGACCACAAGAAGTTGCAGCTGGAAAGTTTGCAAAAGAAAATATGAAAAAACCTGTGATAGCTTACATTGCTGGATTAACAGCTCCAAAAGGTAGAGTTATGGGGCATGCAGGTGCTATAGTTTCAGCATATGGAGAAAGTGCTGTCGAAAAAGTGGAACTTTTAAAAGAGTGTGGGGTTACAATTTCTAAAAACCCTTCAGTTATGGGGGAAACTGTAAAATCAGTATTAATTAAAAAATAGAATGAGCATATTTAGGATCATTACTTTTTTAGTTTTAGGTTTCATTGTTTATAAAGTTTTTGTTGCAGTTAAAGATTTTGAAGTAGGTCTCGATAAAAGGGTAGAGAAAGTTGAAGCATTGGGCTTAGGTAAAGAAGATGAAGTAATTGGTTTAATGATGTACCTAGGAGACCCTGAAGATCTTGAACTAGTTGAACATTTGTTGGTAAAAAATAGATCAAAATGTTTAGAAATGAAAAATAATGCAGAGGAGGTCTCAAATGCATACTATGAATGTGCTAGATTAAACGCTATTGTTAAAGATGGAAAAATTATTTCTGTGATTGAGGAACTTGAAGTTTTGTAATGAGTTACGAAGATAATAATATATTTGCTAAAATTTTAAGAGGAGAAATACCTTGTAAGAAAATATATGAAGATGAGTATGTACTATCTTTTTATGATATAAATCCACAAAAAAAAATTCACGCCTTAGTTATCCCAAAGGGAAAATACATAGATTTAGATGATTTTTGTAAAAACGCATCGCCAAATGAAATGGTGGGTATGTTTAAAGGTATTGAAGAAGTTGCTAAAAAACTTGGTATTTCAAACGATAAAGGTAAAGGTTATAGAGCCTTGACAAACATTGGTGGTGATGGTGGTCAAGAGGTACCTCATCTGCATTTTCATTTGTTTGGTGGTGAAAAAATAGGTAAAATGGTCGAGTGACTCAAATAATAGACAGATATTTTCTAGATATAAGTTCAATAAATAATTTAAATTTTAAATCAAAACCCTCAGATGAGTACTCGCTAAATAAAGAGAGCAAAAATAGGTTCGATCTTAATAAATTTTTTTACAAACAAATTGGCAAAAAACACCAGTGGACTGATAGGCTCATTTGGAAAGATAAAAATTGGATTGATTATGTATCAAACGAAAAAGTAGAAACCTATATTTTACAAACAAACAATGATTTAATAGGATATTTTGAACTAATTTTTGAAGGCAAAAATTGCGAGTTAGCGTACTTTGGTATTCTTGAAGAATATATCGGCAAAGGTTTGGGAGGATTTTTACTTTCTGAGGCATTGAAGATTGGACTCAAAAAAAGCAAAAGAGTTTGGGTACACACTTGTTCATTAGACCATCCAAATGCAATTGAAAACTACAAATTACGTGGGATGAAAATATTTAAAACTGAAACACTAAGAAGAAAAGTAGTCTAAAGGAAAAGTTTGATTATTTGGATAGCCTCATACCCCAAGAGTGGAAATACTTGGATTAGGTCGATTATTTCATCATATTTTTTTTCAGATACTGGAGAATTCAATTTTGATTTATTAGGAAATATTCCTCAATATCCAAGCTCAAAGTATTTTAAATTTCCTATAAAAAAACCTGGAGAAGTAAGTCTATATTGGAAAAGTACACAAGATGAATTAAGCAAAAACAATAAGAATGTTTTTTTAAAAACACATAATGCAATGGTGGCTCTTAACGGAAGAGATTTCACATCTTCGACAAATACTCTTGGCTGCATTTATATAGTTAGAGATCCAAGAAATATAATTTCTTCAATGAAAAACCATTATGATTTCGATGATTATTCTGAAACGTTTGATTTTATGGTTAATAAAAAAAAATTTATATGGGATGAAAGAGAAAAAAATAATTATTCGAGCTTTCAGTTTTTAGGATCCTGGTCTGATCACTACAAATCTTGGTTAAAAAATTCTTCGTTTAAAACATTGCTTGTTAAGTATGAGGATTTAGAAAAAGATTGTTATTCAACATCTCTAAAAATTATTGAATTTTTAAATTTTTTAAAAGGTGAAAATGTGAAGGTTGATGAAAAGAAACTATTTAATTGTATACAAACAACAAATTTTGATATTTTAAAAAAAAAAGAGATCGAAACTGGTTTTCAAGAAAGTATAAAGTATAAAGATAAAAAAAAAGATTTTTTTTATTTAGGCCCCAAAAATAAATGGCAAGAAAAATTACCTAAAGATATTTTATCAAGGGTAAAAAAAGAGTTTATCGATGATTTAAAGTATTTTAATTATAGTCTTGACTAGGAAGTCTAAATTTATTTTTTTCTATATTAACATTTTTCTTTAAATTAAATAAATATGTGATTACTAAATTTTGATAAATATCTACATTTTGCCAACCTATGATATCGTACGTAACTTTATCGAAAAAAATATTTATTTGGTAGTCTCCTTCTAAAAATTTGAAACGAAAGTATTTTGAATCTATCATCTCACCTTTATTTTTCCTCATTTTTTCTATCAAAAACTCTTTATCTAATATCAAATTAAATGCAGTTTTTTCTATGGGATATATATAATATTGATTATTGGTAAGGTTTTTAATTACTAATTTTTTTCCATTTGATACCAATATTTTCCTTTTAAAATTTTTGTATTCGCAAAAAATCTTTTTTGGATATTCTATTACACACTGTCCTTGTTCTATTTCTTCGTTAATGTTTTGTTTAAATTCAAATGAAAGATTATTAGTATCTTCAAAGTTTTGAATAATTTTACTTTTAATTGATGCTAATAAATAATTAGGATGAATAAGATAAATAATGAATAAGATGAATTTTATATATTTCATTATTTAAGAACATCCCTTTTTCCTACATGATTTGCTTTACTTACTATTCCTTCTTCTTCCATCAGATCTATTATTCTCGCTGCTCTGTTATAGCCAATTTGAAGTTTCCTTTGCAAAAAAGATGTTGATGCTTTACCCTCAGTCCTAATAATCTCAACTGCATTATTATATAATTCATCTTTGTCATCATTTTTAGTTGAATTATCTGTATTTTTTTCATCTCCAAAACTCAATATTTCATCAAAATATTCGGCTTTACCTTGAGATCTTAAAAAATTATTCACTTTCTCTATTTCTTTTTCAGAAACGAATGGGCCATGAATTCTGATAATTCTGTTTGCCGAAGTCATATAAAGCATATCACCCTTGCCAAGAAGTTGTTCAGCGCCTTGCTCTCCAAGAATTGTCCTACTATCAATTTTTGAAGTTACTTGAAAAGATATTCGTGTAGGAAAATTAGCCTTAATTGTTCCTGTTATTACATCTACACTCGGTCTTTGTGTAGCCATTATAATATGTATTCCTGCTGCTCGAGCCATTTGAGATAATTTTTGAATATAATTCTCTATTTCCTTGCCAGCAACAAGCATTAAATCTGACATTTCGTCGACTATCACTACAATATAGGGCATGGGTAAATTATGTTTTTGATTATATCCGTCGATATTTCTTACACCCTCTTTAGTCATTAGCCTGTAACGATTTTCCATTTCTTTTACTACCCAACCCAGAACAGATGCTGCTCTTTTAGGCTCAGTTATAACAGGACACAACAAATGAGGGATGCCTTCATAAGTTGACAGCTCTAACATTTTAGGGTCTATCAAAATAAACTTACATTTATCTGGCGAATGTTTGTATAACAAAGACAGAATTATTGTATTAATACAAACTGATTTACCTGATCCTGTGGTCCCCGCTACTAAAAGATGTGGCATGGATGTTAATTCACCAACAATTGGAGATCCTGATATAGATTTACCTAAAGCTATTGGTAACTTAAATTCTTTCTTTTTAAACTCTTTACTTGAAATTATTTCACTTAAAAAAACATTTTCTCTACTTGAGTTAGGCAACTCTATACCAATAGTGCTACTACCAGGTATCGTTGAAATTCTGGCTGACTCAGAACTCGTATTTCTTGCAATATCCTCTGAGAGGTTGATTATTTTAGATACTTTTATTCCAGCAGCTGGCTCAAACTCATTTAAAGTAACCACTGGTCCGTGGCTAACTTTTGTAATTTTACCCTCTACTCCAAAATCTAAAAGAATTTTTTCTAAACTTTTTTCATTATAACTGCTTGAAAAGGAAGACTTTTCATTTTTTGTGTTACTTGGAGTATCTAAAAAATCAATTTGTGGTAACTTAATTTTTATATTATTGGCATCCGAAGGTTTAGAAAAATTTTCAAATGAGAAATTTTCTTGTTTTAATGGTGATTGGATAAAATTATCGTTTTCTTCATTCTTCTTGGAATTAATAATATGTTGTGTTTTTTGATTTCTCTTCTTTAAGAAATATAAAAAAATATTTTTTAAATTTAATTTAAGGCTGAAAAAAAATAAGCAACTAATAATAAAAATAAATATGTAAAAAAATAATTTTTCATTTAATTTTATAAAACTTTCGAAGAAAAGATCTAATAAAAAACTTCCTACATAACCACCGTTTCCATTAATACTAAGCCAAAATGAATTAACGTAAAAATATGAAAGAAACACTGACCCAACCAAAGAATACAAAATTACTAAAAAAAACATTCGATAATTACTGTAATTTTTTTTTGAGAAAAAATATTAATACCTACAAATATAAACGTTAATGGGATTAAAACAGAAACAAGCCCAATACTTTGAAAGAAAAAATCTGATAAAATACTTCCCTTTATACCGATTAGATTGTTAATTTCTTTTTCGTTTGGAAAAATAAAATTTGGATCATTTGGTGAATATGAAATAAGAGACAACATGAATATTATGCTAAAAACTATTATAATAATTCCAAAAATTTGGATTGCTTTATTAATGGTAAAATTAACAATATTGGATAGTTTAATTTTAAATTCCATAATATTTTAAACGACTATTTATCACTTTGTATCATTTAATAATTGTTGTTAAAATTAAAAAAAAAAAATGAATATTTGTTTAATAGGAAATAATCTAACAAGTCTTATTGTATCTAAAATATTAATAAATAACGGTGCAAAAATTGATATTTTGTCATTAAAAGATATGAAATACCGATTAACAAATAGAACTATTGGTATTTCAAAAAGTAATATTGATTTTATAAATAAAAATATTTGTTCTCTTAATAATTTAAATTTTGAAAAAATAAATAGAATAAAAATTTATTCTGATAAAAAGAAGGAGATATTGGACTTTCAAGATAATCAATTTTTATTTTCTATGTTTGAAAGTAAAAGTTTATACAAATTACTTATTAATTCTTTAAAAAAAAATAAGAAATTCAGATTTAAGTTTATAAATAAAGATTTTTTAGAAAAATGTCTAAATGAAAAATCCAAATATGACTTAATAATTAACTGTGAAAAAAATAATTTATTTAATAAAAAGTATTTTAACATTAATTTAAAAAAAAATTATGCTAATTCTGCGTATACTTTTTTGCTACATCACAACAAAGTGAAAAATTTTATTGCAAGACAAATTTTTACCAATATTGGACCTTTGGCATTTCTTCCACTAACTAGAACAAGCACTTCAGTAGTATTCTCGTATTATGGGTCAGATTCTTTAAAAGAAACATACCTTAAAAATTTAATTGGTAAGTATAATTTTGAATTAAATATTAAAAAATTTTCAAATTTTGAAAAAGCAAATTTGAAATTTTTTTCAGCAAGAAAATACTACGATAATAACATTCTTATTTTTGGAGACTCTCTTCACCAAATACATCCATTAGCGGGACAAGGTTTTAATATGACACTAAGAGATTTAAAAGTACTCTCTTCTCTTATTAAAAGAAATATCAGTTTAGGTTTACCTGTCGATCAATTTGTATTAAACGAATTCGAGAAATCTGTTAAATCAAAAAATACATTATTTTCTTTTAGCATAGACGCTATACATAATTTTTTTAAAATTAAAAAATATTTAAAGAATGATAAATTAGATAATTTTATAAAATTAATAGGAAATAATGAAATTATTAAAAAGAGAATGATTAAAATTGCCGATAAGGGTTTTTTGTCTTAAAAATTGCTTATTGCAAAGTTTTATTTTGGAAATTGTCATGAATATAAGTTTTTATTATTTCTTCTAATCGCAACCTCCTTGTATGTAAATCTTTTGTTTCAAGCAAAATTTGTTTCTCTTCCAAAGAAAACGGAGAAGCCATTGATAAAGTATTTAATGTACTTGCTAAATCATTTTTTTTTAAATCAGACCAATCTACCATATATCCTTGCTTTTCAAATAAATTTTTCAAATCTGAAAAAATTTTGTCTAAATCTTTATTGATTAAAGTTTCGTCTCTGTTAGCTTGATCATATAAATAATCTTGGTAACTTACCTTACACAATCTATAAAGTTTTTCTGAATTTATCTCCTCTTTTATGTTGAACCTAGTTACACCATTAATTATTATCAAATATCTGCCATCCTCAGTTTCATTAAAGCTAGTAATTTTACCAATACATCCAACTTGATATAAATCAGGTTTTTTTAATTCACCACTTCTTTTAGGCTGTATCATTCCAATTAATCTGTGTGATTTCATACTATCGTCAATCATTTGAATATATCTTGGTTCGAATATATTTAGAGGAACTGTAGTTTTAGGAAAAATAATAAAATTTGATAGCGGAAATATAGGGATAATTTCAGGAAGATTGTTATTTTTTTTCATTTTAAAATATAATTTAACAAATTATAATTTTAAACTCCAATTATATTTCGTAAAATTATTTTGAATCTTTATGTTTTTATTACCTCTTGCATTTATAAAATGCACTTACTATAATATTTTATTATGCGGGCATAGCTCAGTGGTAGAGCGTCTCGTTGCCAACGAGAAGGTCGTGGGTTCAAGTCCCATTGCCCGCTCCAACTAAAGGATGATATTATGACAAATTTAGCAGATAAAAAATGTATACCTTGTGAAGGAGGAATACCAAGTTTCGATTTAACTGAAATTCACAAATATTTAAAAAAGGTCGATGGTTGGGATGTAAAATCCGATGATAATAAAACATATTATTTAATAAAAGAATTTAAATTTGAAAATTTTTTAGGAAGTCAAGAGTTTGTAAATAAGGTTGCAAAAATTGCTGAGGAAGAGGGCCATCATCCAGATATAATGTTTGGTTGGGGCTACTCTAAAATCAAAATTTTTACTCATGCCATTAACGGTCTACATGAGAGTGATTTTATATTGGCTGCAAAAATTGATAAAATTGACTAATGGTTGAAATGTCTTGTTTTTGAAAAAACTAAAACAGTTTTAGTTTTATTTGCAAAATCAATTATTTCTTTATCTCGAAGTGAACCATATGGTTGAATAATACCTGTCACACCTGCTTGAACAAGTTTTTCGATACCATCAACGAATGGAAAAAAAGCATCTGATGCAGCAAGTATTTCCTCATTTTTCGATTTATGAAATTTATTCATTTTGTTAATTGCCAATTCACAACTATCCAAACGACTCGGCTGTCCCGATCCAATTCCTATAGTAGTCTCTTTTTGAGTAATTACTATGGCGTTAGATTTTACAAATCTACAAACGTTAAACGCAAAAATAAGGTTTTTCAAAGTCTTTGAATTTGGTTTGGTTTTTGAAACGACTTTGAAATTTTGAGTTTCAAATTTATTTTCATCAGCTGTCTGGAGTAAAACCGCCTCCCCATTAGAGAAAAATTTGAGATCATTGAATTTCTGTACTTTACTTGAGTCTATTATTCGTAAATTCTTTTTCTTTTTCAAAATTTTAAGTGCTTTTTTTTCAAATCCATTTCCAATAACTACCTCAAAAAATATTTTATTTATTTCTTTAGCAATTTTTTCGTTGATTTTAAAATTACATGAAACTATTCCTCCAAATGCGCTTGTAGGATCAGAATTAAATGCTAACTTAAAGCTCTTAACTTTCTCTTTATGTATAGATACTCCACATGGATTTCCATGTTTGACTATTACTGTTCCAATATTTCCGGGCAATGATCTGGAAATCTTTAAAGCAGAAAAAATATCGCTGTAATTGTTATAACTAAGATCTTTACCACCTAGTTTTTCTAAATTAAAATTTTTTAAAAACTTGTAAACTGTGGCTTTTTGATGAGGATTTTCTCCATATCTCAATTTTTCTAAACGTTTAAGTCCAATAACCTTTTTTTTTGGAAACTTTTCATTTGATATATTACAAAAATAATTTGAAATTAGAGAATCGTAGTAACTTGTCTCGGAAAATGCCTCTAAAGACATTTTTTTTCTAAATTCAAGAGATGTTTTTCCTTTATTTAATTTTATATTTTCAATTAATTCGTCATACTGAGTATCAGAAGTTATAACAGTAACGTCCTTGTAATTCTTAGCTGCCGCTCTAACCATTGTTGGACCTCCAATGTCTATATTTTCGATAATTTTATTCTGGTCACTTGTATTACTCAAAATTTCTTCAAATGGATAAAAATTAACAATTACCAGATCTATATGGTCATACTTATTTATTTTCATTTCTTTATTATGTTTTTTCGAATTTCTTTTGTTTAAAATGCCAGCATAAATTTTAGGGTGAAGTGTTTTGACTCTTCCTTCTAATATTTCAAAATTATTTGTGTATCGCGATACTTCAATACATGAAAAACCCAATTTTTTGATTTCTCTAAAGGTGCCTCCAGAACTTATAATCTCAATATTGAATTTTTTTAAACAAATTAAAAGTTTTTTCAAATTTTTTTTATTGTACACCGAAACAATAGCTCTTTTTATTTTGTTCATTGAACCCTTTCAATTTCCCATTTGATTGAGGTGTCTTGTTCACTAATCATATCAGAAATGAAAATATTCTGGTTTTCAATAAAACTATTTTTATAACCAAAATATAATCCAGTCTCAAAATAAATTTTATGCGTTGAGGATGTAAATTTCCAACCTTCTTTTTCGACTTCGATAAATATGGATTTACCATCTTGTGTTTTCATTACTCTTGCACTTGGTGTTAAATGAAATCTTATTTCAAAATTCGTTGATTTAAAGTTTCTTTTTTTGATAATATTATCTGTTCCTGAAAGTTTTAAATTTGAATGATTAAATTCAACTTTTCTTTGATGAATAATACCATATCTCTTCTCATAACCATCATGAGACGCTTGAAATGACCATAAATTTTTATTTGAACTAATATTTTTATCAAAGATTCTAAGAGAATTATTTATTACATTCTCTCCATCAGACGATTTTAGAAAATTTACTGAGGAAGAACTTCCAACACCTAGAGTGGTTTGACTTGCTGTAAATTTAGAGATCAGGTTAAGTTGGTGTTTTGGGTTTTGAAAGTAACCTGAGTTTGTAATAATTTTATTTTTATTGCTAATAAACTCAAATGATAACGCACCAGATTGGTAATCTTTAGAATAATTTCTTTCAGGTGAGGGTCCGAGATCAGCAGCTAATGCAAAATTTTTATTTTTTAATAGTAAATATCCACCCACTTCATCTAAATCATTTTTGAAATTATATCCTAATTTTTTTATCTGAATTTCAAGATTTGTATCTTTAAAATTATGATTTCCATTAAATAAAAAATTATTACTAATATTTTTATTTGTTAAGGTAAATGCTTGACCCAAATAATAAATAATTTCGTCTAAATAATCACTAATTTCATTCTGCGATTCTTTAAGCCATTCTCTTATTAAAATAAAATATTTTAGATAAAAATTTAATTGCCTTAAATTTCTGGTTTTAGGAAATCCATCTTTATCAAAAGAAACTTTAATAATTTTTTTTAATAAATCAAATCCGTAATCCAAAAAATATTTTTCATTATAAGCGATACCAGTTAATATTATTGCAGAACAACCAATCATTTTATTATCAATCCATTGAGACCGTTTTATTTCATTAATTAAGTGATTAACTTGTTTTTTAATAATCCAATCAAATTTCTCTTTGTAATTATCATCGGAATCCTCGTAGGTAATTTTTGCGTTTGAAATCCACGAGATAATTCTTTTAGATAATATATCTACTTCCCAAGTTAAATTATTATAATTATGATTTTTATTGATCCATTCAGCAATTGTGGATTGAACATCCTCTTTTGGAGAATTTAAATCAAGTGTAAATAGCCAAAAAAAACTATTTAAGTTAATAAAATCTTTGTTATTTAAATTCTTTTCTAACCAGATTTTTTCAAGTGAAAGATCACTAATATTATTTTTTTCCTTTTTAACTTTTACAATACATTCCAATAGGCTTGGGCTTGGTTTGTATTTAAGATTATTTTTTTTTACTCTTGAAATTTTCTTATTATATATTTTTGAATTTAAATAAAATTCTCTTAATTTGTTATAAATAAAAAAGAAAAATTGATTTACGTAAATCAATGAATTTTTCAAAATCATTTTAAGTTTTTTAACAAATCTATATTTTTTTTTATATCACCTTGATTATCTTTAAATATTGTTGTTCCAGAGACTAAAATATCCGCACCAGCATCTATTACACTTTTTGAATTCTCAAAGTTTATACCTCCATCAACTTCAATTTGAAAATTAAAGTTATTCTCAATTTTTATTTTTTTAAGGTTTTTAATTTTATCTAACACCTCTGGAATAAATTTTTGACCCCCAAACCCTGGAAATACAGACATGACCAGAACAAGATCTATCTCAGGTAAAAAATTATTTATTGTCTTTAACGGTATGTCAGGATTAATTGATAAACCTACTTTGTTATTCAGGCTTTTGATGAGTTTTATAGAATCTTTTACGTTATCAGTCGTCTCTGGATGAATAGTAATAATATCTGAACCTGCTTCTGCGAAATTTTTAATATATTTGTGCACAGGAGATATCATTAAGTGAACATCAAATGGAAGCTTGGTATAGTTTCTCAGGGTTTTAATTACTGGGGGTCCAATAGTCAAGTTCGGAACAAAATGACCATCCATAACATCTACATGTATCATATCTGCACCACCCTTCTCTAAGCGGCTAATTTCCTCTCCAAGTTGGCTAAAATCAGCTGCGAGAATAGATGGTGAAATTTGAATTTTTTTCATTAAATACTTTAAGATACTACTATCAATAAAGTTTTTTAATTTGAATTAATTTTTTCCAAAAATTTGGTAAATCTGTATTGCAATTTCACTTTCTAATGGAAAAGATAGCATACCCATGACAGAATAACCCATCAGATAAGGCATAAGATAAAACCTAAACATATAAAAAAACCAGGCGACATATAGTGGAACAAGAGGTTTTATAATAAAAGATGGTGTAATTACTCTAAATGAGTTTATTAAAGGATCAGTTAACTTAACAAAGACTTTCATAAAGAAAAAATTCGAATCTTCTCTTTGAAAAATATTCATTGCAACTCTTCCAATCAAAGTCCACATGATCATACCCATTATATAATCAACTAGGTAAACGAGTGGATGAAAATTTGCAGACATTTTAGTTTAGAGATTAGATCAAGGGGCGAAATATACCGCCCCTTGAGATTAAAATTATTTAGTGTTGTTTACCAAGTACAGTTTTACCACTAGGTACACGCACCTCATCAACCATCTTCTGTGTAGCTGAGTCTGGCGCTTTAGTAATTAAACTTACAACTATCATTGAAATTAAACTTACTAATGATCCAACAATACCGAAAGTTAGTTGAGTAACACCCCAGAATCCTGCTCCTCCAGTACGTACCCAAACTAGATACGCTGTTCCTGAAGCTAGACCTAGAAGCATTCCTGCCACTGCACCCTGAGCATTTGCTCTCTTCCACCATACACCAAGTACAAGTGGGAAGAACAACCCTGACATTGCAAAGTCAAAAGCCCATATGACTGAACCTAAGATACCTTGAATTTCAAGTGCTGCAATTGTTGCTCCAGCAAAACCAATTATTACAAGAAGTACCCTTGCAACAATCAATCTTTTAGCAGTTTCTGCTTTAGGGTCTATGATTTTGTAATATAAATCATGAGACAAAGCATTTGCGATTGCTAAAACAAGACCGTCAGCTGTTGACATGGCAGCCGCCATACCACCTGCTGCAACTAATCCTGAAATTACATAAGGCAATCCTGCTATCTCTGGAGTTGCTAATACAACGGCTTTACCACCCATGAAAAACTCGTTTAACTCAAGAGTTCCATTTCCATTAAAGTCGCTGATAAACATTAAGTTTGCTTGGTTCCAGTTTTGATACCAATCTATAGCTTGCACTTCTGCAATTGATTTACCTATGATTCCAGTTGGAAGTGTAGGATCCATCAAAGACAGTTTTGATAATGTAGCTAACATAGGCGCTGAACAATATAGTAGGAATATAAAGAATAATGACCAACCTACTGATCTTCTTGCAGCTTTTACACTTGGAGTAGTAAAGTATCTCATCATAACGTGAGGTAATGAAGCCGTTCCGGCCATCATACAAACCGCTAGTGAAATAAATTTCCAAGGAGTCGTATTCACTTCTGCATGCGCTTTAGTTATTCCAGCTAAGCCTTTTGGTACAGTTGCTAAATCAGCAGCAGAGTTTTTAACTGTTCCAAGTCCGAATTGAGCTTCTAATTCTCCAATTCTAGCAACTTCATCTGCTAACATTAGATGAGGGAATACCCCAGCACCCATTTTATTACTGATCCAGAAAACAGGAAGTAAGTACGCTATAATTAATACAATGTACTGCGCAACCTGTGTCCAAGTAACTGCTCTCATTCCACCAAGCATAGAACAAAGTAATATACTTGCTAAACCAACGTATACAGCAATTCCAAAAGGAATATCTAATGCTACAGAAGCAATCGTTCCTGTTGCATTAATTTGTGCTGTCACGTAAGTGAATGAAGCAACTGTTAAAACTAATACTGCGGACAGTCTGGCAACATTTCCACCATATCTAGTTCCAATAAAATCTGGAACAGTATAGCAACCAAACTTTCTTAAGTATGGTGCAAGTAGAGATGCTACTAATACATACCCACCAGTCCATCCAACTAGAAGCGCCATATAACCATAGCCCTTAAAGTAAATACCACCTGCCATCGCAACGAATGATGCACCAGACATCCAGTCTGCTGCTGTTGCCATTCCATTAAATACAGTTGGAACTTGTCTTCCTGCTACGTAATACGCGTCTACTTGAATTGTTCGTGATAGGTAACCAA
>CACFYN010000009.1 GCA_902570525.1 uncultured Pelagibacteraceae bacterium | reverse complement strand
CAGTTAAATCAAAATGTAAGCAAGGTAATTACATATTTTAATAAAATAAATATAAAAAAAGGTGATAGAGTGTCTGCATATTTACCAAATATAATTCAAACCGTTGAAAGCTTTGTCGCTACTTCTGCAATTGGAGCAATATGGTCATCTTGTTCTCCAGATTTTGGTTTAAATGGTCTAATTGAAAGGTTTGCTCAAATAAAGCCAAAAATTTTAATTATTGGTGATAGATATTATTATAACGGAAAAGAAATCAATGTTATTGAAAGACTTCCAGATATATTAAAAAGAATAAAATCAATTAAACATATTTTAGTAATTAATTACCCTGGAAAAAAATATCTAAATTTTAAGAAATCTAAAGGTATAAAATTTAAATTCTGGAAAGAAATCGAAAGATATTCCTCATCTTCAATTAATTTTAAAAAATTTAATTTTAATACTGAACTTGCTATTCTTTACTCAAGTGGAACGACTGGTAAACCTAAGTGCATATGCCACAGATCAGGTGGTATACTGTTACAGCATTTAAAAGAGCATCAACTTCATTCAAATATAAAAGAAAATGATAATATTTTTTATTTTACAACATGTGGATGGATGATGTGGAACTGGTTAGTAACCTGTCTAAGTTCTAAAGCGTCTATCGTTTTATTCGATGGATTTCCAATGTTTAAACAAAAAGATTTACTATTAAAAATTGTTAGTAAAGAAAAAATCACACTTTTTGGCGTAAGTGCAAAATATATAGATGCTTTAAAAAAAAGTAATATTTCAAACAATTTTGATTTAAAAAAACTAAATACAATATGTTCGACTGGATCTCCCTTATCAAAAGAAGGATTTGAATATGTATATAAAAAAATTAAAAAAAATGTTCATCTTGCATCAATTTCTGGTGGTACAGATTTAGTTTCATGTTTCGTACTTGGAAATATTTATAAATCTGTAATTTCAGGAGAAATACAATCAAAAGGCTTAGGAATGGATGTGGATATTTTTAATGAAAGCGGTAAATCAGTAAAGAATATAAAGGGAGAGCTGGTTTGTAAAACTCCATTTCCTTCAATGCCAACAAAGTTTTGGAATGATAAAAATAATAAAAAATTTCAAAATGCTTACTTTAACAGATATAAAAATATTTGGCATCATGGAGACTATGGAGAGATAAAAAATTCAGGTGGGTTTTTAATTTATGGTAGATCAGATGCCACTTTAAATCCTGGCGGTGTAAGACTGGGCACAGCAGAAATATATTCCGAAGTAGAAAAATTTAAAGAAATAAAAGAGTCGATTGTTGTGGGTCAATCTTGGGATAATGATATCAGAATAATTTTATTTGTTATCCTTAATAACGGGGTGATACTAAATGATGAATTAATAAAAAAAATTAAACAACAGATTAGAATAAATGCTTCACCAAGACATGTTCCAAATAAAATATTTAAAGTAAAAGACATTCCTAGAACCAAAAATGGAAAAATTGTTGAATTAGCGGTGAAAAATATAATAGAAGGTAACACAATTAAAAATAAAGAAGCGCTGGCAAATCCTGAAGTTTTAGAGGAATATACACAAATAAAAGAATTATATGAATTTAAAAAAAATTGATCCGAAATTTTCAAAAAAAACAAACCCTAGGATTGGTTTGATTGCTTTAGCCTCAGATTTTATAATTGAAAAAGATTTCGCAGATGTCATCAAAGATAAAGATATAGATTTTTTTGTTAATCGTATAAAGACATATGACCCTTTAACTAAAGAAAATTTAATTAAAATGTCAGAAGATCTTACAAATGTCACGAATGATATTTTGCCAAATGAGAAAATTGATTGTGTTGTTTATGGTTGTACATCTGGAACAATTGCAAGTGGTTATGAAACTATTGAAAAAAAGATAAAAAATGCAAAACCTTCATCAAAAGTTACAACTCCTAGCACTGCAGCTATAGCTGCATTAAAAAAATTGAATATTAAAAAAATTTCTATTTTTACTCCTTATCCCCAAAAATTGAATAATCAGGTTGTCTCTTTTTTCAAGGATGAGAAATTTCAAGTAACATCAAATTCATATTTAGATATTGATTCCGATAGTGATATTTGGAAAGTAGATCCAGATTTTTTGTATGAAGTTTTAACAAATATGGATCATAGAGATGCTGATGCAGTATTTATTTCATGTACCGCTCTTCCGGTTCTTCAAATTATTCAAAAACTCGAGAAAAACCTAAATAAATTTGTTCTTTCTAGCAATCAAGTTTTAATCTGGGATACGTTAGAAAAGATTGGACAAAATAATTCTATATCTGGATTTGGAAAGTTGTTTAATTCAAATTAATCATGTCCTTTACAAAAGATGAATATAAAGAAAGATTAATAAAAACAAAACAGTCTATGCAACAAAAAGGCATAGAACTACTAATATCCCAAGATACCAATAATATGAATTATCTTACTGGATATGATGCTTGGTCTTTTTATTATTCTCAATGTGTACTTGTTCATGTTGATCTAGAAGAACCGATTTGTTTTGTTAGGGCCCAGGATGCTGGAGGCGCTTATATTAAGACGTATTTAAAAAGGGAAAATATTATTGTTTATAAAGAAAAGTATATTCATACATGGCCAACACACCCATACGACGCATTAATTGATTTTATTAAAGAAAGAAAATGGGAAAAATCAAATATTGGTATTGAAATGGATAGTCATTACTTTACAGCATTTTGTTACGAAAAGTTAAAACAAGGATTACCAAATGCAAACATTAAAGACTCTAAAAGATTAGTTAATTGGGTAAGATTAATAAAGTCAGATGCAGAAATAAATCTAATGAAGGGAGCTGCAAAGATTTCCGAAAATGCAATGAAAGTTGCAATGGATAGTATAAATCCTGGAGTAAGACAGTGTGATGCAGTAGCAGAAATTCAAAGGGCTTTATTTAGAGGAACTCCAGAAATTGGTGGAGAATATGCAAGTATTGCTGTTTTATTACCCACAGGCAAAGGGACATCTGCATCACATTTAACAGCTACAGATGAAAAATTTGTAAAAGGAGAGGCGACTGTTGTTGAATTATCTGGAGTAACCAAAAGGTATCATTGTCCAATGGCACGAACAGTCCATCTTGGAAAACCAGAGCAAAAAAAAATAGATGCAATGAAAGCTACAAACGAAGCTTTGAATGAAGGAATATCTGTAGCTAAACCTGGAAACACAGCAGATGACGTGGCTCAAAAATTTTGGGGAGTTCTTGATAAGTATAATATTAAAAAAGAGTCTAGAACAGGATATTCAATTGGAATTGGGTATCCTCCTGATTGGGGTGAACATACTTTAAATATTTACAAAGGAGATAAAACTATTCTTAAACCAAATGTTTGTTTTCATATGATTGCTGTAATGCAATTTGGTGATTGGGGTGTTGAAGCATCAGAGTCTGTAAGAATTACAGACAAAGGAAGTGAGTTATTTTGTAATTTCCCCAAAGACTTGCATATAAAATAACTTGAAAAAACATCACACAAATGTTTTAAAACACGCTTATGTCTAAGAATTCAGAATTCGTCAAATTCGATAAAGTCGATAAAAGTTATGATGGCAAAGTTTTAGTTGTTAAAGATCTTAACTTAGATATTTCAGAAGGTGAATTTATAACAATGCTTGGACCATCTGGCTCTGGAAAGACAACTTGTCTTATGATGTTGGCTGGTTTTGAAACTCCAACAAATGGAGAAATCTATTTAGATTCAAATCCAATTTCAAATATTCCTCCACATAAAAGAGGAATTGGAATGGTATTTCAAAATTATGCACTGTTTCCACACATGACAGTTTATGAAAATTTAGCTTTCCCTTTAAAAGTAAGAAAAGTTTCAAAAGTTGAAATTGATAAAAAAGTTGATAAAGCACTGTCTATGGTTTCTCTAACTGGTTTTGAAAACAGAATGCCTGGGCAATTATCAGGTGGCCAACAACAAAGGGTAGCTGTAGCTCGTGCGTTAGTTTTTGATCCGGCAGTTGTTTTAATGGATGAACCATTAGGCGCTCTAGATAAAAATTTGAGAGAGAGCATGCAGTATGAGATTAAACATATTCATGAAAGTATTGGAGTTACAGTAGTTTATGTTACACATGACCAGGGTGAAGCATTAACTATGTCAAACAGAATTGCCGTATTTAATGATGGCAAAGTTCAACAACTTTCATCACCTGACAAATTATATGAAGAACCAGTGAATTCTTTCGTAGCAGAATTTATTGGGGAAAATAATACTTTCCAGGGCGAAGTATCAGATATCTCTAATGGAAAATGCAAAGTTAAATTAAAAGAAGGTGAAATAGTAGCTAATCCAATAAATGTTAAATCAAAAGGTGATAAAACTACTGTTTCTATAAGACCTGAAAGAGCTCTTATTAACCCATCTCAAAAAATGGATAATAATTATAAAGGAAAAATTGAGGAAGTGATTTATCATGGTGATCATACTCGTGTAAGACTTAACGTTCTTGGAAATTCTGAATTTATTCTAAAAGTTCCAAATAGTTCACAAAATATAGATATCAAACTTGGGAATACAATTAATATTAGTTGGAACTCAACCGATGCAAGAGCTTTAGACCCAAAATAAACCAATTTAGAATTATTCTTAATATAATCAGCCCTAATCCACTTAATTTTTCGTAAATACTTGGTTGACTCCGTTTTTTTTACTTGTTGTAATTATATTTTTAAAAAAAACGTTTAAACGGAGGATAAATGAAAAAATTAAGTAAATTATTACTTACCCTTTCTTTTGCTCTTTCAATAACTTCATCAGCATTTGCAGTTACAGTTGCATCTTGGGGTGGAGCATACACTGAAAGTCAAAAATTAGGATATGGTGATCCTACTGCTAAGAAACTTGGTGTACCTATTAACTGGGTGGATTATTCTGGTGGATTATCAGAAATTAAAGCACAAAAAGAAGCTGGTGCAATTACATGGGATATAATCGATGTATTTGCAATGGATACTATTACTGGATGCGACGAAGGTTTATTTGTTGAATTTGATTTTGATAAAGACTTTCCACCAGCACCTGATGGAACTCCAGCGAGTAAAGATTTCTTTGCTCCAATGCCAAGTAAGTGTGCTGTAGGAAATATTTTATATTCTTGGACTTACGCTTATAATACTGAAAATGTAAAAGGCACTCCAAAAACTATAAAAGATTTCTTTAACACAAAAAAATTTCCTGGAAAAAGAGCTATATACAAAGGCGCTTTAACAAATTTAGAGATTGCTTTAGCAGCTGATGGTATTAAACCAGGAAAAGGTGGAGCAAAAATCTATGAAGCTTTAGAAACAGAAAAAGGTGTTGATAGAGCAATGAATAAGATCAAAAAACTTTGCACAGACCCTCAAGGTGGATGTGTATTTTGGTCTGCAGGTGCTCAACCACCAGAACTTTTAATGAGTGGTGAAGTAGTAATGGCAACTGGTTGGAATGGTAGATTCTTTAACGCAATTGTTGGAGAAGGTGCACCATTAAAACAAGTTTGGGATGGCCAAGGTCTTGACTATGAATATTTCGTTTTAGTCAAAGGTGGACCAAACGAAGCAGATGCTAAAAAAGCATTAGCTGAGATGACAAGTACAGAAGGTTTAGCAGGAAGTGCTAAATATATAGCATACGCACCTTGGAGAAAATCATCTTTAAAAATTATGGAAGCAGGTGAGCCGTGGTACAAAGACGGTAAAACAAACATGGTTCCAGAAATGCCAACTGCTCCAGGAAATACAAAAAATTACTTCTTAGTTGACCCAATTTACTGGGCCGATAACGGTACAGAGCTTGGAGAAAAATGGGAAGCAATGAAAGCTGGACTATAATTTAAGTTTTAAAGACTAAAATTATATAATATATTTAGGGCGGTTTTAATAACCGCCCTTTTTATTTTATGAGCAGCGAAACTAAACAAATATTAACTACTGACGGAATTCCTTTAGAGGTAAGCTTAAAAAAAGCAGAAAAAAAAAATAAAATTAAAGCTTTTCTTTTAGTAGCTCCATTATTACTTTTTTTAATAATTACATACATTTTTCCAATAGGTGAAATGCTTTTTAGAAGTGTAGATGATCGAATGGTCACAAACATGCTTCCAAAAACATTTAAAGCAATGGAAAAATGGGATGGTAAAGAATTACCCCCAGAGGAAGTTTTTGAGGCATTTTATTTGGATTATAAATTTCTTGTTGAGGAAAAAACATTTGGAAAATTAGCCACTCAATTAAATTACGAAAAAAATGGTTTTAAAAGTATTCTAAAAAAACTTCAACGTAAAATGAAAAAATTTGAACAAGGTAATTATAAAGAGCAAATCATGAATGTACATAAACGTTGGGCAAACGTTGAATATTGGAGAGCTATAAAGAGAAGAGCCCCAGATATTACTTATTCAAAATATCTCAAAGCAATGGATATGTATGAAAATGAAGATGGAAAAATATCACAAGTTTCAGAAGATAGAAGAGTGCACAGAATATTATGGCTTAGAACTTTAGAGATTGCTTTTTTTGTAACTATATTATGTTTTTTAATGGCATACCCGATCGCACATTTATTAGCAACCTTACCAATGAAATATAGTAATCTATTAATGATTTGTGTTCTATTACCTTTCTGGACTTCTTTATTAGTAAGAACAGCAAGTTGGATGATACTTTTACAACAACAAGGAATTGTAAATGATTTTTTTGTATGGATTGGCCTTGTTGGCGAGGAAAATAGACCAGAAATGATGTACAACAAAACAGGCACTTATGTTGCAATGACCCAAATTTTATTACCTTTTATGGTGCTGCCACTTTATAGCGTTATGAAGACAATTTCCCCAAGTTTAATGAGGGCAGGAAAATCACTTGGAGGAACTCCTTTTGTAGCTTTTTGGAAAGTTTATTTTCCCTTAACAATTCCTGGAATTGGGGCTGGCTGTTTATTGGTTTTTATACTTGCAATTGGATACTATATTACACCAGCACTTGTTGGAGGTGCCTCAGGTACTTTAATAAGCAATCAAATAGCTTTCCACATGAAAAGTACTTTAGATTGGAGTTTTGCATCTGCAATGGGTCTTATGCTTCTAACCGGAGTTCTTGTAATTTATTGGATTTATAACAAACTTGTTGGAGTAGACAATATTAAACTAGGATAATTATGGCATTACCAAAATATACAGAGACAAGATATAGAATTTGGCACTACTTTTATCTTTTTATATGTACCTGTGTTTTTTTCTTTTTGATTGCACCTTTGTTTGTAATTTTTCCATTATCATTTAATGCAGAAGAGTTTTTAGTTTTTTCAGATGGAATGAAAAGATTAGATCCAGATGCATTTTCACTAAGATGGTATAAGGATATGATATATGGAACTAAAAATCCTTGGGGCCTTGCAACAAAAAATAGTTTTATAATTGCAACTTTTGCTACAATAGGCTCTGTGATACTTGGAACAGTTGCAGCATTAGGGTTAAGTAGCAGACATATGCCTTACAAAGGAATAATAATGGCGACACTAATATCTCCAATGATCGTACCTTTGATTATTTCTGGTGTTGCAATATTTTTCTTTATGGCAAAAGCAGGACTGGCTGCAACTCATACAGGAATAATTTTGGCACACATTGTTTTAGGAACTCCGTTTGTAGTAATTACAGTAACTGCTACACTATCTGGCTTTGATCATAGCGTAACTAGAGCTGCATCAAGTTTGGGAAGTGATCCCGTTAATACATTTATGAAAATTACATTACCTTTGATTTTACCAGGAGTAATATCTGGAGGTTTATTTGCCTTTGTAACTTCTTTTGATGAAGTAGTGGTTGTTTTATTCTTAGCTGGATTAGAAAATACAACTATTCCAATTCAAATGTGGACAGGTTTAAGAGAGCAATTAAGCCCAACAATTTTGGCAGTTGCCACATGTTTAATTGTTTTATCAACTCTAATTTTGGTTACAGCTGAACTTTTAAGAAGAAGATCAGAAAGAATTAGAGGAATAAATAGATAATTAATCTACCGACTCAATTACAGTAGCAATCCCCATACCAAGACCGATACATTGAGTTGAAAGCGCATATTTTTTATTTTCTCTTCTTAAAAGATCAGCAGCTTTTCCGGTAATTCTTGCTCCTGTAGCTCCAAGCGGATGTCCTAAGGCTAATGCACCCCCATCAATGTTAACTTTTTTTTGGTCAATACCCAAATCTTTTATACAAGCTAAAGATTGTGATGCAAAAGCCTCGTTAAGTTCAAAGATATCAATTTTATCAATTGATAAATTTGCACGCATAAGTGCTTTTTTTGATGCACCTATTGGACCAAGTCCCATATAATCTGGATCACAACCTTCAACAGCTGTAGAAACTATTCTACCCAATATATTAAGATTATTTTCTTTCGCATAATTTTCTTCACAGATTATTGTTGCCGCCGCTCCATCAGTTAAGGGTGAGGATGTTGCTGCTGTGACTGTTCCTTTTGTATCAAAAGCAAGTTTTAATTGATCTAATTTTTCTTGAGTACTATTGGGTCTAATATTTCCGTCTTCTTTACATTCACCTATTGGAATTATTTCTTCAGATAACTTTCCATTTTTTTGAGCTTCATGTGCTTTATTATGACTTGATATTGCAAATTCTTGTTGCTCTTCTCTTAAAATATTAAATTTTCTTGCTACGTTTTCAGCTGTAGTACCCATTGAAAAATATACATGAGGGTTTTCTTTTTCAGTATAAGGATAAGGGACTGGGTCAAATCCAGTATTAACTCTAGACATACTTTCTACTCCACCACAAATAAAAACTTTACCTGACCCCATTGCAATTTTACCTGATGCTATATGGATAGCCTCCATTGAAGATCCACACCACCTGTCAACGGTCATACCTGAAGTTTTAACATTCATATCAGCTAAAAAAGTAACTAATTTTCCAATGTTGAAACATTGTTCACCGACTTGAAAAGCACAACCGACCACAATATCTTCAATATCTTCCTTATTAATTTTGCTTTTAGAAACTAAATTTTCCACAACTTCGGATAATAAATTTACTGGCTTAACATCAATAAGTGCACCCTTCCTTGCCATAGTGAAGGGCGAACGAGCATATCCGACAATAACAGGTTTAAACATATTAATATGTATATATATTTATTTAGGAAATGGCAAAGAGGTAATAGTACCTTTTACTAATTTGCCGTCTAAGGTTTCTACTAAAACTTTTTGATTTTCTTTCCAATTATCTTTTGAAATCATTGAAAGACCTATATTTTTTTTTATTCTCGGTGAAAAAATTCCAGATGTAATTCTTCCAATAATTTTTTTACTTAGTGAAAGTACTGGCAAAAGCTTACCATTAGGTTTATAGGGTTTTCCACCGAACATAACCCCTCGCATTTTTTGTTTTAATCCACTTTTTTTAATTTTTTCAAGAGCTTTTTTTCCAATGAAATCATGATCATCAAATTTACAATATTTTTCTAAATTACATTCGTAAGGATTATTTTCTTTAGTAAAATCGTTTCCATATGACATTAGCCCACCTTCTATTCTATCTATCAGATTAGGACATCCCGGTGAAATATTAAATTTTTTTCCAGCTTTCCAGATTGTGTCCCAAAGCTTTTGTCCCAAGTCTTTACTATCAAAATATTTTTCAAAACCTTTGAAGTAAATTTCAAAACCATCTTGTTTACTATAGCCTGATCTTGCTATTATTTGTTTGGTTCCCATAAAGTCAAATATTCTAAAATTGAAAAATTTTATTTTTCTTATTTCTTCTCCAAAAATGGATACAAGTAAATCTTCAGATTTTGGTCCTTGTACTGCTAATGGGTAAACATCTG
This sequence comes from uncultured Pelagibacteraceae bacterium, assembly GCA_902570525.1. GTDB lineage: Bacteria > Pseudomonadota > Alphaproteobacteria > Pelagibacterales > Pelagibacteraceae > Pelagibacter. The sequence continues at coordinate 13,866 of CACFYN010000009.1, read as the reverse complement.
GTTCTTTTATTTTAACATCCAAACCTAATCCAATTGCAATACCATTGGCCCAAAGCAATATATCAGAATCAGCAATAGAAATCCAAAACATGTCATCATCTAATTTTAGGAGAACAGGATCATTAATCATACCTCCTTTTTCATTTAAGATTGGAATATAAAAGCATTTTCCAGTTTGCATTTTTTTTAATGGTCTTGGTGTTAACTTTTGAATAAGTTTAAAAGCATCTCTACCAGATATTTGAACCTGTCTTTGACAAGAAACATCCCATAGCTGAACATGTTTGCTTAAATGCCAATAATCTTGCTCTACAGTTTTTCTAAAACCTTTTGGTAAGAGCATATGATTGACAACAGTAAAATCTGACACACCTAATTTTTCAACCCTATCAGTAAAAGGCGTACGTCTTATACGTCTTGACATATTTAATTTGATATTTTTTGATTTATGAACTGATATTTTTCTCATTAATTTATTTTGACCACCACACGGAATATCCGTTTGGCGCAATTATAACAGGTATATGATATTTTTTCTTAGGATTTTTCATATTAAACTTGATTACGATATCTGTAACATTAGTTTTTTTTTTATAGTAATTTTGTATATTAAAAATAATTTCATATTTTAAGGAGGTATCTTTTTTTGTTAGAGAAAATTGTTTATAGATTCTCCCATTTTTATCTGTTTTAGATTGAAAAATTTTTCTTCTTGATCCTTTTTTATTTATTTGATTTATAATTACTTTCACACCTGATGCATGTGAACCATCTGTTGAACTTAATAAGTGTGATGAAACTATTGCCATTTATTATTCAATTGATGCTTTATCTCTCTTATTGCTTACTGCAGCTACAATCGGGCTGATAACTCCTTTAGCTTTTACATTTACACATGCAGTTTTTCCACTTGCCAGAGCTCTTTTCAGTGCTGGAGCAAGCTCTTCTCTTTTAAGGACAAGCTCACCATGACCTCCAAATCCTTCAAATATTTTATGAAAGGGAATATCTCTAAAATCAGTTGCAAAATGTTTTCCACTTTCAAACAACCTTTCTTGTTGTTGAGAAATACAATCTAACCCACCATTATTATCTATTACAACTACTATTGGCTTCTTTTCTTGAAAAGCTGCTTCAATAGATAAGCCTCCAGATAAAAAAGCCCCATCGCCACTTATCAATACTACATTTGATTTTGGATTTAGATTTTTTGCAGAAAGTGCAAATGGAACTCCAACACCGAGCATACTAAAAGTTCCGGGATGTAAAATACCACCAAGTTTTTTTCCTTTATGACCAGCAATATTAATTGCTATTTCAGACCAAAAATGAGTATTTCCACCATCTATCACCAACCAATCATTATCCTTCATTGCATCTTGTACATCTAAAGCTAATTGGAGAGGATGAATTTTACCACCGTTTTTTTTTGCTTCGATTGTTTCTTTTTCAAGATCTTTTAAAGATTTATCAATCCATTTCTTTTTTTCTAATATGTTTTGCTCAATCCATTTACTGTCTAAATTCCATTTATTATTTACTTTTAATTTACTTAAAGTGTCCAAAAATACCCCTGGATCACACAGCATATTAATATCTGCAGCTCTATTTAATTCGATTTCTTCATGAGATCCATTTATACAAACAATTTTTGTAGATTTAGGAAATAGTGGGGGATTCCCAAAATTCATCTGATTGTCAAGTCTTGTTCCAACCATTAAAATTAAGTCTGATTCATCAAACGCAAATTTTGAAGGGGGATATTGGTGTATATCTGCCAATCCCATGTACGATTTAGCTTCCTCCCCTAAAAGTTTTTGATGGTACGGAACATTAAAAATTGGAATATTTAAATTTTGACCTGCAGCTTCTAATTTCTTCTCAGAACCTGACCACCAGACACCATGGCCACCGATAAGCATCGGTTTTTTGGAATTCGACGCTAATTTTAAAACTTCACTCATTTGATTGGGGTCTGGCCAAGCAATATTTTTTATTTTTTTTGATTGAGAAAAAGGTCTTTCCTCTAATCCTGCATTTTCAGGAAAAGATGAAAACATGATATCAACTGGGACACTTAAGTGAACTGCTCCCGGGTAACCATTTGTTGCTATTAAATAAGCTTTATCGACAAATTCACGAATTCTATTTCCATCAGTAATACTTGCGCTATATTTTGTTAATGGTTCAGCAATTTTGACATCATCAATTTCTTTAAATCCTCCTGCCCCTTGTCTTCTTAAACTACTTGATCCAGTTATGAAAATCACTGGAGATCTTTCTCCCCATGCTTCCATCATAGATGGAACAGCATTTGCAAATCCCTCTGGCCCAACAAGACATACAGTAGGTTTTCTAGTAATTCTTGTGTGTCCATCGGCAAGGTGCCCTGCAATCTGTTCATGAGGGCAGTTTATTACATCTATTTGACATTCCATTAATCCTTCTAATGCAGGATTGCAGAATCCACCTGATAAAGTGAAAACATTTTCTATACCTTTATCCCTTAAAGCTCTTGCAATTAGAGATCCACCTCTTATTTTTTTTTCTGACATTTTAATATTTAAATTCTCTTATAAATCTCTCAGCTATAATATCTGAAGATATATCTTTTATATCATTTAAACCTACTAATCCCAAGGCTGTACTAACTTCCTCTTTAATTATATCGACTATTCTTTTCAATCCTTTAGCACCGTCAGCTCCAATACCATACATTAAAGGTCTACCAACCATTGTGAAATCAGCTCCAAGAGCTAATGCTCTTACAATATCACTACCGCCTCTAATACCACTATCAAATATGATTGGAAAATCTTTTCCTAAAGAATTTCTTATCAAAGGAAGTGCTTCAATTGATGCTGTTGCGCTATCTAATTGTCTTCCACCATGATTTGAAACTTGTATAGCATCAGCTCCTTCTTCTTTAATTTTAATTGCATCTTCTGGAGACATCACGCCTTTTATAATTAGTTTTCCTTTCCATTTTTCTCGCACTCTTTTTAATGTATTCCAATCAGTGGATCCTCTACTTTCACCTCTATTAAATTTATTTCCTCGCTTCGATGTTTCATAATTCATTGGCTTAGGAATTCCATATAGAAGTGTGCTTATTGACCAAAGTGGATGTGAAGCAAAATCAAAAAATTGTTTTGGGCCTAAATTAAACGGTACAGTAAAACCATTCTTATTATCTTTGGCTCTTCTAAATTGTATAGGGACATCAACAGTAAGAATTGCAACTTTATAACCTTTTTGATGACCTCTATCTAAAAGTTCCATAAGAAATTCTTCATCTTGAAAGTTGTATAATTGTAACCAACAATTTCCTTTAGAAAGATCATACATTTTTTCTAGTGATGTTGATGATGCCATCGATACACATATTGGCACATTATTATTAACGCTTTCTTGCGCTAACATTACATCTGCACCTGGCCAAGTTAAATTACACATTCCCATTGGTGCAAAGCCAAATGGTTGATCGTATTCGGAGCCTAAAAAACTTTTATTAATTTTTCTTTTTTCCACATTTCTGAGAACACGAGGTTGAAGTCTAATCTGATCTAAAGCTTTACTATTATTTTCGCATAATTTTTCGTCTCCAGAAGCTCCATCCACAAAATCAAACATCATTCTTGGCATTCTTTTTCTAGCTAAATTACGAGCATCTTCAATACTATGAATTCTTTTGCTTGGAAAAATATTACTCATTCGTTTTTTTTATATGATCATTTAATACAATTCTATTATTATTATCATCAATAAAATATGCATTTCTATTTTTGCTTGAAGAACAAACAGAAGTTGGTTTACCGTTTATAAATAGAACAGCAACACCATCATCAATAGCTATACCATTAGGTATTTTTTTATTCTTAATACTTAATTCAAATTCATAAATTCTATTTTTTTCAGACGCATGAGGTGTACAACTTCCTGATATAAAATTCATTCCTCTAAGGGGTTTATATCCATCTCCTAGAGAATCTGTAAATATCCATTCAAACCAACAAACAGCACCAGCGCTAACACCTGATAAAATAATTCCTGAGTTATAAGCTTTTTCAAAATATTTATACAATTTATTTGCTTGCCACAAATCTAGCATGAAGTTGGTATTTCCTCCTCCAACATAAATTATATCTTGATCCATTATCCAATTTGAGAAACCTTTTACTTTTGAACAAAGTTCAAAATGAGATAATTCAAGATTATATTTTTTTAATTCTTCATAATATATTTTAATTTTATTTAAATTATCTTTGCTTGCTGTAGGTAAAAATCCAAATTTAATTTTTCTATCGATTATTTGATTAATTACAAATTCATCTAAAAATTTGTCTGTTTGGTGTGTGAATCCGCCACCGCCTATAGATATAATTTTTTTCTCAACAATATCCATTTAAAGAAACTATTTTGTTTGAATTCCTGGCCAAGGTTCTGGATTAGTTGGTATATTTTCTACTAAGCCCCTAACTATCTCATTTTTTTTATCGTACATTGGTAGACTGCAAATTTCACCTTTATAAATTTTTCCATCTGAACACTTCACATCTATTACTGAGCTAGGTCCAAATTGATCATTATTTAAATGTATAATTGCAACTCCACAAACTTGAAATGGCGACCATGTGCTTGATGTAACTCTTCCAATTACTTTGTTATTAGAAAAAATATTTTCACCTTTTAGAGCCACACTTTCTTTAACTCTAAGGCCCCATGTTCTACATTTTTTTTCAAGATTCGATAAAGCTTTTTTTCCAATAAAATCTTTTTTATCTAAATCAACAAATTTACCAAGTCCAACAGAAAAAGGATTTGTATTCTTGTCAAAGTCTTGTCCTGCTGAAAGAAGACCTGCCTCTATTCTTCTTCCTCTAAAAGATGGTGTAGCTGTTAAAATCATACCCATCTTTTTTCCTTCAGATAGAATTAAATCACCAATTTTCTCAGCGTTATTTTCAGGTCTAAAGTAAATCTCCCATCCAAGTTCGTTTGTAAATCCAGTCCTGCTTATTATAATCTTTTCACTGAATATTGTTACTTCTTTGCAATCAAAATAGTTCCATTTTTCTGCAATGTCTTCTTTTATTAATTTTGATAACAACTCCATTGATTTGGGACCTTGTATTTGACTTATCCAAACATTTGGATCAGATATTTTTACATTGTAACCTTCGGCATTCGCTTTGTACCATGAAAAAAGATCTCCATCAGCTTGAGCAAACCAAAATTTATCCTCTTCTAATCTTAATAATATTCCATCAGTTATCATTCCACCATCATGGTAACAAGCAAACTGATAAGAACATCTACCAACTTTCATTTTTGAAATATTTCTAGGGAAAATTTTTTCTAAAAATTTCAAAGAGTCTGGACCTGATATTTCATAAGGATATTCTCCTGTATGCCTTAAAATTATTTCTTTTCTTGTTTTCCAATACATTTGATCAGGAGTTGCATTTGATAATTTTTCTGTAGTAAGTCGCCCAGCATAATGTGAATACTCAGGGTCGTAAGGCAGTTCTTGATAGGTAAGAGGATGAATAGGGAGAGTTCTAGCTAACTCTACTTTATTTTCACCATTCAGTTTAGTTGGCTTTATTGAAAACCTTACGTTCTTTAGGATATCGTGCATATAATTTAATAAAGATGATTATTAAACAACAAATGCCAATAAAACAATAAAGTTTTCTTTATTGATATCAAACAAATGAATTGTTAACTTTATGCTTTAAAAAGAGGGGCAATTTTATGAAACAAATATATAAAGTGATATCATTTTCATTGATATCTTTAATGTTGTCTTTTTCATTAGCGAATGCATCAAGCGGTGTCTTTAAACTATCGCATGATCTTGGTTTTGGAAAAGATACAAACCTTGATGCAATTACTAAAGGGCGTTTATTTCAAGTAGTTATAATGACTCAAAACCGTTTAGTAAGAAAAAATTTAAAAGGCAAAGTCACAGCATCATTAGCAACAAAATGGTCAGCAAATTCAGAAGCAAACGAGTGGACTTTTAATCTCCGTAAGGGAATAAAATTTCATGATGGTTCAGACTTTGATGCCGAAGATGTTAAATATTCATTAATGCGTGTTAAAGATCCTGATATTGGATCACCTGCGAAAAAAAGTATGAGCTCTGTTACGGATATTGAAGTAATAGATTCACATACCGTAAAAATGAAATTAAATACTTCATTTGCAGATTTTCCATTATTATTAACTGATTATAGATTAAGAATGATACCTTCAGGTTCTGGAGATACTATTGGTCAAACTGGTATTGGAACTGGACCCTTTAAGGTAGCAACATTTGATCCAGAGGGAACGACTGTGCTTAAAGCAAACCCAGATTATTGGGAAGGTGCGCCAGGAGTTGCGGAAGTACATGTTATCGCAATACCTGATGGTGAAGCAAGAGTACAAGCTTTATTAACTGGTCAAATTGATATGAACAGATATGTACCATTTAGCCAAAAGAAAATTTTTGATGGTAATAAAAAGTTTAATGTTTCAGTAGTACCAACAGGAAATTGGAGAGGTATGGTAATGAGAACAGATACTGCACCTTTTGATGATCCAAAAGTTAGAAAAGCTGTTAGACTTGCAGTCGATAGACAAGAGCTTGTTGATTTAGTAATGGGTGGAGCAGCCACAGTATCTTGCGATACACCAGTTGCACCATCAGATCAATATCGTTTAAAAATGAAGTGTCCTCAAGACATTAAGAAAGCGAAAAAACTTCTTAATGAAGCAGGATACCCAGACGGGTTTGATATGGTAATTCACGTTTCTACTAAAGAACCTACTTGGCCAACGATTGGTGAAGTATTACAACAACAATTAGCTAAAGCTGGTATTAAAGCTGAAGTTAAAATGACACCTTCAAAAAGTTATTGGAAAGAAACTTGGATGAAAAAGCCAGTTGCAATGACTCGTTGGAATGAAAGACCTGCAGATAGTATTCTGCATGAAGCGTATCATAGTGGTGCAAAATGGAATGAATCATTCTTTAAAAATGCAGCATTTGATAAAAATCTTTCTGATGCAAGAGGTGAACTTAACTTTAGCAAACGAAAAAAAGCTTATCAAAATGCACAAAAAACTTTATGGGAAGAGTCTGGTACGATGATTCCATATCACGTATCAAAATTAGTCATTACGTCATCAAGAGTTAAAAATTTAGATGATGTAGAAGTTTTTTCTGTACGTTGGCATAAGCTTAAAGTAACAGATTAATACAAAAATCTTTTTTACAGGCCTTTAATTAGGCCTGTAAAATCCTTTTCATTTAATATAAATATTGTTTAACAGAAGCTTTACAATTTTATTATGTTAATTTTAGTTCTAAAAAGAATTCTTCTTGGGTTAATTACCCTATTTATTGTATCTTTGATCACTTTTGTTGGAGTTGAAGTTTTACCGGGTGATGCCTGCACAACTTATCTAGAGAGGGAAGCTTATGGTGCTGCACTTGAAGCATGCTACAAAAGGCTGGGGTTAGATATACCAGCATATGAGAGATATGTTAGTTGGGCTATAGGAGTAATACAAGGTGATTTTGGTTATTCATTAAGTGGTGAAATGAAAATCAATGATGTCCTTGGTCCGAGAGTAAAAAATTCTTTAGTACTTGCTTCTGCATCTATTTTGATTGGAATTCCAATTGCCTTACTATTAGGAATAATCACTGCATTATGGAGAGATAAAATGCCAGATATTATAATTTCAACATTCACTATTTTTTCTATGACGATTCCGGAATTCATCAGTGCTACTTTATTAATATTAATTGTTGCAATTTGGCTGGAGTGGCTTCCAGGAATAGTAATTGTTCCAACAGGAGCGTCTGTATCTGAGCTTTTACCAAACATAATTCTGCCTGTTATTGCAATATCAATGATTATGACCGCCCACATGGCAAGAATGGTTAGATCAAGTGTTATTCAAGTTATGGCATCGGACTATGTTCAAATGGCAATTCTAAAGGGTGTTCCTTACTGGAAAATGGTATTTAAACATGTTTTACCAAACGCTTTATTGCCAGCAATAAATGTAGTTGCGCTTACTATTGCGTGGTTATTAGGTGGAGTAGTTGTTACAGAAGTAGTATTTAATTACCCTGGATTAGGTAGATTGGTAATTGAGTCTATTTCAAATAGAGATTTGCCTGTTGTTCAGGCTTTAGCAATTATATTAGCTTCAATTTATGTAATAATAAATCTCATCGCAGATTTATTGACTTTAATGTTAAATCCAAGATTAAAATCCTTACAAATTAAAAAATGACTTTAGTTATTAAACAAGAAAAACCTAAAAGCACATTTTCTAAAATAGTGGAAATTATTTCAACTATGGCCTCAAGGCCGTCTGGATTAATTGGTTTAATAATTCTAGTTTTTCATGTCACACTAGCTATCACAAGCCCTCTATATGCACCCCATGATTACAAGGCTATTGATCCATCTTTAATGTTACAAGCACCTTCTTCCGAGTATTGGTTTGGTACAGATAGTCTTGGAAGAGATGTTTTTACAAGAACTATACTTGGAGGCAGAACTGCACTAACGGTAACTTTTTTTGGATCTTTAATTGCTTTGCTATGGGGAGGTGCGCTAGGAATTTTTTGTGGATTGGTTGGTGGAAAGATAGATGACGTAGTGATGAGAATAATTGATGCTTTTCTCTCTATTCCCTGGATACTTGCGATGCTTTTAATAGTTTCACTTTTAGGCACATCAACAATTGTTTTGATACCAGCTTTAGGTTTTTTTTATGGAAAAGGGATTGTAAGAGTAGCAAGAGCAGCAACACACGATGTAATAGCAAAAGACTTTATTGTTTCAGCAAGAGCTAGAGGTCATGGTAATTTTTCAATTATTTGGAATGAAATATTACCCAATGTAAGAGATGCAATTATGGTTGAGGGTGCAATGAGATGGTCATGGATGCTACTTGGTTTTAGTTCATTATCCTTCCTAGGTTTTGGTGTGAGCCCTCCAACTCCAGATTGGGGATTGATGATATCTAATGCAAGAGGCTTGATGTCTTTTGCGTATTGGGCAGTACTTGCACCGATATTTGGATTAAGTTCACTTATAATAGGTATAAATCTAACTGCTGATGCTTTTGCAAAAGCATTAGGTATTGATAGATCTACAAAAGCACCAGTTTAATATGCAACAAGTTGTACAAGAAATAAAAAATTTATCTATTGGTTTTACCAGTAAAAAAGGGGAACAAATTTCAATTTTAAAAAATATTAGTACAACAATTAATAAAGGTGAAACAGTTGGTATAGTAGGAGAGTCTGGTTCAGGAAAAAGTACTCTCGCGTTAGCAATGATGGGATATGTTAAGCATGGTTTATTTACAATCTCTGGAGAATGTATTTATCAGTCTAATGATATTTTAAAAATGAAAAACAGAGAATTAGAAAATATTCGAGGAAGAAAAATAGCAATGATACCTCAGAATGCTGGGCAGTCTTTAACACCAAATTTAAAAATTGGTTATCAAATTGACGAAGCATTAAGATTACATACAAATTTTCAAAAGGAAGATAGAGATGTAAAAATTTCGGAGTTATTAAACAAAGTTAGGTTACCTTCTCCAGAGATAATTGCAAAAAGATATCCCCATGAACTTTCTGGAGGTCAACAACAAAGAGTTGCAGTTGCAATGGCTTTAGCTGGGAGCCCGGACCTTTTATTATTGGATGAGCCAACTACTGGGCTGGATGTTACAACTCAGGCTCACGTTTTAGAGCTATTGAACTTTATCGCAAAGGATACAGGTACATCAATGGTTTATGTAAGTCATGATTTAGGAGCAATAGCGCAGGTAAGCGATAGAGTAATTGTAATGTATTCTGGTGAAATTGTTCTAGATGGACCAGTAAGGACTATATTAAAAAATCCAATTCATCCTTATACTTATGGATTATTAAAATCTATACCAAAATTAACTCTATCTGGACTTCCCAATTCAATGTCAGGTAGCCAGCCACAACCCGGAACAATAAAAGAAGGATGTAGTTTTTACGATAGATGTGAGTTTGCTGAAGATAAATGCAAAATAAATACGCCAGAGTTAGAATTTGTTAGTGAGTTAAATACAAGTGTTAGATGTTTTAACCACAAAAAACTTCATAAAAAAAAGGACGAGGATACAAAATCTTCAAAAAAAGTATTAAGAAAATTAACCAAAAATGAAATTTTAGATATATCTTCTGTTTCAATTAGTTATGCAAAACAAAAATTCATAGAACAATTACTAAATAAAATTGATGATACAAATCCAACAGTTAAAGATATAAATATAAAAATTGATAAAGGTGAAACCTTGGCACTTGTGGGTGAATCCGGGAGTGGAAAGTCAACTATTCTTAAATCTATCGCAGGACTTATCAAAGCAAAAAATGGGATAATTAAATTTGATAAAAATAAAATTTTATCAAACGATTTAAAAAAAAGAGATGCAAATTACTTAAGAGCAATACAATTAATTTTTCAAAATCCTGATGAGTCATTAAACCCTAATCACACAGTTGAGGAAATTGTATCACAACCTCTAAAACTATATTTTGGTCTTAGTGGAAATGAACTTAAACAAAAAATTATAGAAGTTTTAAAAAAAGTAAGATTAGGCGAGTTCTATCTTACAAGGTATCCACGACAATTGTCAGGAGGTGAAAAGCAAAGAGTAGCTGTAGCAAGAGCTTTTGCTGCAAAACCAGATATAATTCTATGTGACGAGGTAACCTCAGCGCTTGATGTTTCCGTTCAAGCAGCAGTCTTGAATTTACTTCAGGAATTAAAAGTAGATTTTGGTACTACATATATTTTTGTCTCACACGATCTTGCAGTTGTAAAAGCAATAAGTGATCGGGTTGCAGTATTGTACCAGGGAAGATTATGTGAAATTGGTCCATCTGAAAGCGTATATAAATTTCCGTCCCACCCTTACACTGAAGTCCTTCTGGGAGCTGTGTTAGAACCAGACCCGGACATTAAACCAAAGTTAGTTGCAGAAGATATTGTAGAGGAAAAACCACCCGAAAAAGGATGTTCATTTCAAGGAAGATGTCCTAGATTATTAGGTCAAATTTGTAAAACAGATGTTCCACCATGGCAAATTGATGAAAATGGAAACGCAATCCGGTGCCATATAAAAATTAATGATTTAAAAAATCAGCAAACTTCAAATTGATACAATTTTTTTATTTCATGAAACAATTAAATTTAATATAAAATTGATTCATGAAAATAAATAAAGTTGTTGTTATTGGTTCTGGAACGATGGGAAGTGGTATCGCTGCACATCTTTGTAATGCCAATGTTCCTGTTACCTTATTGGATTTGACAACAGAAATCAGTCAAAAAGCAAAAGAAAGAATTCAAAAATCAAGACCACCTTTGCTAATTGATAAATCAAAAATTGATGGAATAAATGTTGGAAATATTAATGATGATTTTAAAGAAGTAGCCGATGCAGACTGGATTGTCGAGGCTGTTGTAGAAAGAATTGATATTAAACACAATATTTATAAAAAAATATTTGATACAAGAAAAAAAAACACCATCGTATCTTCAAATACATCCTCTATACCTATTAGCGTTTTATCTGAAAAGTTATCTGAAGAAGATAAAAAAGACTTCTGTATTACGCATTTTTTTAATCCTGTGAGATACATGGGCCTCTTAGAGATTGTTAAAAGTAAAAGTTCTGATTTAGATAAAATAAATTATCTTAAAAAATTTTGCGAACATGAACTTGGTAAAGGGGCTATAATTTGTAACGATACACCTGGATTTTTAGGAAATAGAATTGGTGTATTTGCTATGCAAGTAGCAATGACAGAAGCATTTAAAATGAATTTGTCTATTGAGGAAGCAGATGCAATTTTCGGTAGACCAATGGGAATTCCGAAAACAGGTGTATTTGGATTATATGATTTAATTGGTATTGATTTAATGTCGGATGTTTTAAAAAGTTTTATAAAAGAATTGCCTGAAACCGATCCATTTCAGAGAGTTGCAAAAGAAATTCCATTAATCACTAAACTAATTAAAGATGGATACACTGGTAGAAAAGGTAAAGGCGGTTTCTATCGAATGAACAAACAAGAAAATAAAAAAATATTAGAAGCGATAAATTTACAAACAGGAGAATACTCAACCTCCAAAAAAATTGAATTAGGAATAGAAAAAATAGATTTAAATTTGTTAATAAACAGGAAAGATAAATTTGGTGAATATGCTTGGTCTGTAATTTCACAAATCATAAAATACTCGTCTTCTTTAGTTCCTGGTATTACAGACAAATTTAATGATATCGATGAAGCTATGAGACTTGGTTTTAACTGGTCGATGGGACCCTTTGAAATGTTAAAATCGATTGGGGTTAAAAACTTTTTTGATAGAGTAGGAGACGTTAAAGGAAACTCTTTCCTAGAAAATTTATCTAAAACAAAAGACGAAAATTTTTATGGTCAAAGACAGCTTTATACAGATATTGAAACTCTGGGTAAAATCAAACCAAAGGCAATTAAAATCGATAAAAACAAATCGGCTGATATATTTAGATTTAAGGACTTCAATATTGTTGAATTTACCACTAAAGCTTGTGCTTTAGATTATGACTCAATGGATGCATTAAAAAACGCTACAGATAAACCTTTAATTATAATTAATGAGAGTATGCAATTTTCAGCGGGAGTTAATTTAAAATATACAATGGAATTTGTGGAAAAAGGAGACTTTAAATCTATAGAAAAGTTTATAAAATATTTTCAGCAAACTTGTAAGCATTTAAAGTATTCTCAATATCCAGTGATATCTGCTCCATCTGGTTTAGTTTTAGGTGGAGGAGAAGAGGTAGCAATTCAATCTAATTTTGTAGTTTCACATACAAATATAGTAATGGGACTTGTTGAAACTGGAGTTGGAGTAGTACCAGCAGGCGGCGGATGTAAGGAAGTTTTATGGAGATGGTCGCAAACCGATGAAGCAAAGAAAGACCCAGATTATGCTCCTCTTCAAGTTTTTAACATTATTGGTTATGCTAAAACAGCAACTTCAACTGTAGAGGCTTTGCCTTTAAAATTCTTAAGACCTGAAGATAAAAAAGTTATGAATAGAAATAGTCTTTTTGAAGAAGCAAAAAAATTATTAGAGGAAAATAAAAATTTCCAACCACCAAAAGAATGTACGTTTAAACTTTCAGGCAAACCTTTAAAAGATAAAATGATAAAATCCTTAGAGAAGCTTTATAATGACAAAATTATTTTGGATCACGGATTTAAAGTTGGAGAAGAATTGGCAAATGTTTTAAGCGGTGGTGATACAACAATAGATAAGCAACTAAGTGAAGATGATCTATATAATCTAGAACTTGAAGCTTTTATGAGGCTTATTCAAACTGAAAAAACACAACAAAGAATAAAACACACGCTTGCAACTGGAAAACCATTAATCAATTAATTTTAAAGATTTAATGTAATCAGGTCTTAAAACATAGTTTGATTTGTTACCTTTTTTTATTTTTTTAAGAGCATCTAAGCCAAGAATTACTTTACCTATCGGAGTATATTCGCCATTATAAATTGGTATATCTTTTAATATAACAAAAAATTCACTGTCTTCGGTATCAAAATCATCACCTCTAGCCATAGCAACAGAGCCTGCAGTAAATTTAAAATCTTCGTTTATTTCAGATTTTAAATTTCCTAAGCCTGATTTTCCACTACCAACCTTTACATAATTAATATTTTCAATATTTCCGTATTCAATATCTCCTGCTTGAATTAATGTATTTTCTATAACTTTGTAAAAAGCTGAATTATTATATAAACCC
>CACFYN010000008.1 GCA_902570525.1 uncultured Pelagibacteraceae bacterium | reverse complement strand
AAAGCATAATACCAGGTCTGTCGTTATTATTAAAAATTAATGGCCTTTCTATAGAACCTGTTGCAATTATAACTTTTTTAGCCCTTATCTTCCAAAGTCTTTGTCTTATTTTATCTTTTCTTTCATCCGGGCTTAAATGATCAGTTATATTTTCTTTAGCCAATAGATAATTATATCCATGATAAGCTGCTAAGCTTGTTCTTGTTTTAATGGTTAAATTTTTAATATTTTTAATGTTCTTAATTTCTTTTTCTAACCAATAATTTGTATGATTGTCGTCTATTTTAAAACAATCATTATTTTGATAAATAGTTGTACCTCCTAAAGTATTTTTATCATCAAGCAACAATGTCTCCTTATTATTTTCAGCTGATAATTTTGCAGCCATTATGCCTGAAATACCTCCACCAACAACTAAGACATCACAGTGATAATACTTGTGATCGTATATATCTGTATCAGGTTTGGTTGGTGATTTACCCAGTCCTGCAGAATGCCTGATAAAAAATTCGTATTTTTCCCAAAAACTTGCAGGCCACATAAATGTTTTATAATAAAATCCAGCGGGCAGAAGAGGGGACAAAAAGTTGTTTATACCACCAATGTCAAATTTTACATTAGGCCAACAATTTTGACTGAATGCTTCTAAACCTTCGTAAAGTTCTATTTCAGTAGCTCTAACGTTTGGGTCTGTAAGTGACGGATCATTTCCAATTTGAACAATTGCATTTGGCTCCTCAGATCCACATGTCATTATTCCTCTTGGTCTATGATATTTGAAACTCCTACCTACCAAATGTATATCATTTGCTAATAATGCAGAGGCTAAAGTATCTCCTTTGTAGCCATATAATTTTTCACCATTAAATTTAAAAGATAATCTAGTTGTCTGATCAATGAATTTATTATTGTTTATTCTTAATTCTTGAGACATTATTTATTTACCGGGGGTTTTTCACCCATTTTATAAACTGCATGAATTTTATCATTAGAAGTGTCTCTAACAACGTTAAACCATTTTCTACAGCCATGAATGTGGTTCCATCTTTCAAATTGAATTCCTTTTATATTTTTTCTCATGAATAAAAACTCAGCCCATTCATCGTCACTTAGTTCTGTTGGTTGTTTAGGTCTTACTATGTGCGCTTCACCACCCGATGAAAATTCAGTTTGATCTCTTTCTCCACAATAAGGGCAATTAATTATAAACATCTTTAGTGTGCAACCGCTGCTGCGCCATGTTCATCTACAAGGTCACCACTTACAAATCTATTTATATTAAATGCCGCATTTAATTTATGTGGTTCATCATTTGCGATGGTGTGAGCAAAAAGATCACCAGAGCCTGGTGTTGCTTTAAAACCACCGGTACCCCAGCCACAATTGAAATAAAGACCTTTGACTTGTGTTTTACTTATTATTGGACTTGCGTCAGGACATATGTCAACTATACCTCCCCATTGTCTTAGCATTTTCATTCTACTAAAAATTGGATACAGTTCTAATATTGCTCTTAAAGTCTCCTCCACAATATTATGACTTCCTTTCTGAGTATAAGACACATATGAGTCTGTACCAGCACCAATAACTAGTTCACCTTTATCAGACTGACTAACATAAGCATGAACAGCATTTGACATCACAACTGTATCAATAATTGGTTTAACTGGTTCAGATACCAAAGCTTGAAGTGGTTTACTTTCAAGTGGTAATTTTAAACCAGCCATATTTGCTATTACACTTGAATGACCTGCAGCAACTACTCCAATTTTTTTTGATTTTATGTACCCTTTGGATGTTTCAATACCAATTATTTGATCACCATCTCTTTTAATTCCTTTAACTTCGCAATTCTGAATAATATCTACACCAAGCTGATCCGCTCCTCTAGCGTATCCCCAAGCAACTGCATCATGACGCGCTGTACCAGCTCTTTTTTGTAATGTACCACCTAAAACTGGATACCTAATGTCTGGAGAGGTATTTATGATTGGACAGAATTTTTTTACTTCATCAGTATTTAACCAAACAGCATCTATACCATTTAATCTGTTTGCATGCGTTCTTCTTTTAAGATCTCGAACATCTTGAAGGTTATGTGCTAAATTCATAACACCTCTTTGACTGAACATCACATTATAATTAAGTTCTTGAGATAAACCTTCCCAAATTTTAAGCGCATGGTCGTATAATCCTGCACTTGCATCCCATAAATAATTTGATCTTATAATAGTTGTATTTCTTCCAGTGTTTCCTCCACCAATCCAACCTTTTTCAACAACAGCTATATTTGTCATTTTATGTTTTTTTGCTAAATAATATGCTGTTGCTAATCCATGTCCCCCACCACCTACGATTATCGCATCATATTCTTTTTTTGGTTCAGGATCACGCCATGCTCTTTGCCAATTTTCGTGGCTGCTAAAAGCATTTTTAATTAGCGAAAATATAGAATATTTGTTTTTCATTTTTGATGAAATTACTTGATTAATATTGAATATTCAATGATTTCAAGTTACACAGGGTAATACGGAAGGATGGGTGAGCTGGTTTAAACCAGCGGTTTGCTAAACCGCCGTACGCTTGAAAAGGTGTACCGAGGGTTCGAATCCCTCTCCTTCCGCCATTAATAAAGTGGTTTATTCCTAAAAAAATCAATAATTTCGACTGGTTTCTTCTGAACTATATAATTATACACATTATAGTTTTCCAAAACTCTTTGGACGTAATTTCTTGTTTCTTTAAATTTTATCAATTCTATCCAGTCGACATAATCAATTTGTTTTTTCTGAGGATTTTTATTTATTCTTTTCCAATACTTAACTCTCTTTGGTCCAGCGTTGTATGCTGCTATAGCAAACGGGTAGGAACCATCATATTCTAGTATCAGCCCTGCTATGTAATGAGAGCCTAAATTGATATTATACTCCGGATCGGTAGTTAATCTCGATTTTGAATAAGGAAGCTTAGCTTGTTTCGCAACTACTTTTGCCGTGTAGGTCATTAATTGCATTAAACCTCTTGCGCCAGCTGAACTGTTTGCTGATATATCAAATTCACTTTCTTGACGAATTATTGATAATATAAATGCACTATCAGGAATTTTTCTTCCATTAATCAATTTTGGTGTACTTATGATTGGATAATTATAATTATTTATAAATCTTTTTTCATACGAGGCAAGTTTAGCAATTTGAATTGCAAAATCATAACGAGAAATATTTGTTGCTAGTTCAGCTGCAAATATTTCACTTCCTTTCTCTATATTATCATTTGCTAACCCACGTAATATAAATTTAGTATATTTTGACTTATTTAATTCATCAAGTAGGTATACAATTTTTACTAAATCTTTATCAAAAAATTTTTTTTTATAATCTTTATCAAAATTTTCATCCATATTAAGTTCATACTTTTTATCTGGATAAACTTTCATAAATGAAAGTTGCCCATAATAAGTTGTTGGAAATTTTGCAGATTCTTGATACCACTTTTCCATAAGTTTAGCATTTCCAATTTGTTCGTATGATCTGCCAAGCCAAAAAGCTCCTCTAGAAAGACTAATAGGATAACCCACAGAGTTATAAAAATTTTCAAAGTGCTCAATTGCTAATATTGGATCATTTAAAAAACTTAGTGCAATCCAACCACTCATCCATTCTGCAGCTGCAAATTCTGGTCCCTCAGAAAGTGCGTGATTGCTAGAAATTTTATATGCTAATTCATATTTTTTTTTATAAATTAATGACCTAGATATAATTTCTCTTTCAACCCACCATTTGTCAGGCCTAACTAAGTAATCTTTATTATTTTTTACTTTTAATAATATTTCTAAAGATGAGTCTACTCTTCCTCTTTTTCTTCTCCATTTAAGTCTATCGTAATTTAATCCAGGGTCGTTCTTATATTTTTTCGGCACTTTAGAAATAGCATTATCTACACCATAGGATCTGCTCATTAATAATTGTCGTGCTGTATATAATAGCTGCTCATCTTTAGGAAGATATCGTAACATTCTCTGCAAATCCCAATATTTATTCTCCCACGCAAGATAATCAGCTCTCTTAATATAATCTTGTTTATTAAGATATTTCTTATACTTTTTTCTAAAATATCTTAAATCACTTTTGCTTAGTTTTGCAGTAATCCATCCTTTTTTAATTAATTCAACACCATCATCGTATCTACCTTCAGAAATTAAACTTTCTCCATAAATCATTTCACCATATCCGCTTAAAGGAACTTCATTTTCAAATAGTGATATTATTTTCCTTGGTGAAATTTTTTCAGTTGATAATTTATGCTCAGATAAATATTTTATTCTTCCTATTCGTGGATAATCCGGGTTATCTAAAATAAATTGTTGGTAATCATAGTAACTTGCCTTATTTCCTCTAGTCAATAAGTGTCTCCATTGAACAAAATTATAAATACTTTTATCTTTTGATTTTTTTGCCAACGATAAAGCCTCTGTCCATCTTCCTTTCTCAAAAGCTTCTATTGACTTTTGTGCAAGTCTAAATTTTTTCTTTGAAAAATATTTTGATTTAACTTCAGCTGTTTTGATTTTTTTTGATACAATTTTAGGTTTATTTTTGGGTACAATTATACCCAATTTGGTTGTTGTTTTTATCTCTTTTACAACTTCCACTTTTTTACTTTCCTTTTTGTCTTCTTCGATAGGTTTTTTAAGAGGTAATAAAATATTTTTTGATACTTTTTTTTCTTTTATTTCAGGAACTAAAATAGGTTTTTTCTTTGGAAATATTTTTTTTTCATCTGAAAAAACTTGTTTTGTAACGGTTAAAATTAATATTGAAGTTAAAAGTAAAAAATAAAATTTTTTCATAATTTCGTATCTATTTATACGATATATATGCTATAAGTATTTATGTTCAAAGGTTCAAATGTTGCATTAATCACACCATTTAAGAATAATAAGCTTGATAAAGAGGCTTATGTAAAACTTATCCATTTTCATCTTGAAAATGGAACCCATGGACTTGTACCAGCAGGTACTACAGGCGAGTCCCCAACATTAAATCACGAAGAACATGAACAAGTAATAGAACTTTGTATAAAAGAAAGTAATGGAAAAATACCTGTTATTGCAGGTACTGGTTCTAATTCAACAGAAGAAGCAATCTCTCTAACAAAGCACGCAGAAAAAGTTGGAGCAGATGGCGCTCTAATAGTAACACCATATTATAATAAACCTACACAAGAAGGTTTATATCAACATTATAAAGCCATAAATGATAATACAAATTTACCAATTATAATTTATAACATTCCAAGTAGATGTGTCATTGATATGTCAGTTGATACAATGGCCAGATTATTTGAGTTAAAAAATATTGTTGGTGTAAAGGATGCAACTGGTGACCCAAATAGAATAGACGCAACCCTTAAGAAACTAGGACCAGATTTTATTCAATTAACTGGAGAAGATGGATTTGCTCTAGAATTTAATAGAAGAGGAGGGGTTGGTATTATTTCTGTTACAGCAAATATTGCTCCTAAATTATGTTCTGACTTTCAAAAATATTCTAAATCTAAAACTGATAATGAAATTAAGGAAGCAGAGAGAATTGATCAAATATTACAACCAGTTCACAAATCTTTATTCATAGAAAGTAATCCTGCGCCGGTTAAATATGCTGCAAAACTTTTAGGTTTATGTGGTGATGAAATTAGACTTCCTTTAGTTAAAATAAAAAAAGAAACTGAAGATCAAGTTAAAAAGGCACTTTCCTCAGCTAACTTATTAAGTTAATGAAACAGAAGACCAGTCCTGGTTTAAAAATTATTTCTCTAAATCGTAAAGCAAGTTTTAATTTTTTTTTCGAAAATGTTTATGAAGCTGGATTAGTGTTAAAGGGATCCGAAATAAAATCTATTAGATCTGGAAAAGTTAATATCTCGGATGCTTACGCAATTGAAAGAGATGGGGAAATAATTTTAATTAATGCTCATATATCTTCGTATAAGCAGGCAAGTTATTCAGATCATAATCCTATGGATGATCGAAAACTTCTTCTTAACAAAAGGGAAATCAATAAATTAATCGGTAAGGTTAATAGAGAAGGTTTTACTTTAATTCCTACAAAATTATATCTTAAAAAAGGTAAAGCAAAAATTGAAATTGCTGTAGCTAAGGGAAAAAAACAGTACGACAAGAGACAATCAAAAAAAACTAGAGATTGGAATAGAGATAGAGCTAGGTATGTTCGAAAAACAAGCTAAAAATGTTATATTAGCTATAGGATCCAACCTTGGCAATAGACAGTACAATATAGAAAAAGCGAAGTATTTTCTGAACTCAGATGAAAAAATTAAAATTATGTCATCCTCTGCTTTTTATAGAACAGAGTCATGGCCAAATAAAAAAGATCCATATTTTTTAAATATTGCTTTAAAATGCATCACAACTTTTAATCCAAGTGAATTATTTAAATTTATAAAAAAAATTGAAAAATCTTTAGGAAGATCAAAATCTTATAAAAATGCACCAAGAACTTGCGATATAGATATAATAGATTTTTCCCAAAAAAATATACTTTTAAATAATATTGATTTAAAAATTCCTCACCCAAGGATGCATGATAGGGGTTTTGTTTTATTACCGTTATTTGAGATTGATAAAAATTGGAAACACCCAAAAAATAATAAGAAAATTACTCAATTATTAAACAATTTACCAATTACAAGTCTAAGAAGTGTTAAAATTTTATAATTTCATGATATAAAAGAATAATGCTTAAATCTGACGACTTAATAAATAAAGTAAAATCTTATAATAAATTTCTAAACCCAGAAACATTAAGTAAAGCTTACGATTTTGCTCTTAAAGCTCACGAAAAACAAAAAAGAGATGAAGGTTCACCTTATATTATTCATCCGGTTGCTGTAGCTAATATATTAACAGACTTAAAACTTGATAGTGCAACCATCGCAACTGGATTATTGCACGATACTATTGAAGATACACAAGCAACCTACAAGACTATAGAGAAAGAATTTGGTAAAGAGGTTGCTGACCTAGTTGATGGTGTCACAAAAATATCAGCTTATGAAAATCAAGCTGCAAGTGACTCAAAAGCAGAAAATTTTAGAAAATTAATATTAGCTACATCAAAAGATATTAGAGTACTTTTAGTAAAATTAGCTGACAGACTACATAACATGAGAACTATACAGTTCGTAACAAAAAAAGAAAAACAGATAAGAAAAGCTAAAGAAACAATGGAAATATATGCGCCGTTAGCTGATAGAATGGGAATGAATAGAATAAGAGATGAATTAGAAGATCTGTCTTTTCAAGTTTTAAATCCCAATGCAAGAAAGTTAATTAAAGATAGATTAGATCAGATAAAAGAGAATAATTTAAATAATTTTAATACAATATCAGAGGATTTTTCAAATCTGTTAAAAGAAAATGAGTTAACCGCTAAAATATATGGAAGAGAAAAAACGCCTTTTTCTATTTGGCGAAAGATACAACAAAAAAGAATTTCTCTTGAGCAAATAACAGATATTATTGGTTTTCGAATAATTTTAGATGATGTTTCATCTTGCTATAAAGCACTTGGTATTTTTCACAGCAAATGGAATTGCATACCAGGTCGATTTAAAGATTATATATCTTCTCCGAAAATAAACAAATATGAGTCTTTACATACTGCAATAATAGGACCAAATAAAAGACCGATTGAAATACAACTACGTACAATGCAAATGCATGAATTTGCACAAAGAGGAATAGCTTCACACTGGAAATATAAATCTTCAGAAAAATTTAACTCACTAACTTGGAAAGAGTATGATTGGTTAGCAGACCTAGTTGAAATAATAGATAGAAATGAAAATCCAGAAGATTTTTATGAGTTCACAAAATTACAAATGTTTCAAGAAAACGTTTTTTGTTTTACCCCCAAAGGATCAGTTATAAAATTACCAAAAAATGCAACACCGATTGATTTTGCTTATGCTGTCCATACTCAAGTTGGAGATACTGCAATTGGTTGTGAAATAAATGGTAAAGAAAGTCCTTTGCAATCTATACTAACAAATGGTGATGTAATAAAGATAATTACTTCTAAAAAAGTTTCCCCATCACTTCATTGGTTGACTTCTACAAAAACAGGAAAAGCTAGAGCAGCTATAAGAAGATATTGGCAATACCGTGATGCTGCAAATTTAACAAAAAAGAAAATATACAATACTAAACTTTGGATATCTCTACCTGATCAACCAGGAAGATTAGGCGAAGTAACGTCTCTTATTGGAGAAAATAATTTAAATATATCAAGTGTCGAAATGGTAGAAAAAACTAGAGAAAGTATAAATTTTCAATTTAATCTTATTATTGGAGATCTCAAAAACTTTACAAAACTAATAAGTGAGTTAAAACAAAAAGAATATAATTTTAAAATTATTAGACAAAAAGATAAAAAATATGCTTTCTTCGAAAGAATCTTTAAAGGTTTTAAGAAAAACTAACGCACTTCTAGAAGGACATTTTGTTTTATCATCTGGTTTACATTCTGACAGATATATACAATGTGCAAAACTATTAAGCTTTCCAAACTTATCTCAAAAAATCTGTTATTCTTTAAGTCAAAAAATAAAAAGAAAATTCAAAAAAATTGATTTAATTCTTTCTCCAGCGATTGGAGGAATAGTTATTGGTTACGAGATAGGAAAAATTTTAAAAAAGGAAACTATTTTTTGTGAAAGGGTTAAAAAAAAATTTACATTAAGAAGAGGATTTAAAATAAAAAAAAATACTAATGTTTTAATTGTTGAAGACGTAATAACAACAGGCAAGTCTAGTTTAGAATGTGTAAATCTAATAAAAAAAGCTAAAGCTAAATTAGTTGGTTTTGCTTGTATAATCGATCGTTCTAATAAAACGAATTTAAAAATTAAAAATAAACCATTAATTTCCCAATTAAAAATAGATGCTAAAACTTTTAAAAAAAATAAACTTCCTAAGTATTTAAAAGAAATTCCTATAAGTAGTCCAGGCAGTAGAAGAATTTAATGAAAAGACTAGGTATTAATATTGATCATATAGCTACTATACGTAATGCAAGAGGTGAGGGTCATCCTAGTATATTAAATGCAGCTAAATATGTAATGAAACTTGGTGCAGATTCAATTACTATCCATTTAAGAGAAGATAGAAGACATATCAATGACAAAGATCTAATTACATTATCGAAGTTTAAAACAATTCCAATAAATCTTGAACTATCTACTAATAAAAAAATTATTAGATTAGCCCTAAAATGTAAACCAAAGTTTATTTGTTTGGTACCTGAAAAAAGAAATGAAGTTACTACTGAAGGTGGACTTAACTTAAAAAAAAATTATAAAAAAATTTCTAAAATAATAGAATTATTTAATAAAAATAAAATTAGAACTAGCTTATTTATTAACCCTAGCATTGAAGATATTAAACTTTCTAAAAAAATAAATACAAAATGTGTAGAAATTCATACAGGAAAATTATCAAGATTAGTTAGATCTAACAAAAATTTTAATAATGAATTGAAGAAAATAAAGAAATGTGCTTTATACGCAAAAACATTAGGTATAGAGGTTCATGCTGGTCACGGCCTCGATTACAAAAGTACGAATATATTGTCCAAAATTTATGAAATATCTGAATTTAATATAGGCCATTTTATAATTGGAGAGTCAATTTTTTTTGGATTAAAAAATATAATTAAAAAATTTAAAAAAATTTGCAAATAAATGGAAATAATTGGAAACGGCGTCGATATAATACAAAATTCAAGAATTAAAAAGTTATTAAAAAATCCCAAGTTTTTATTGAGAGTTTTTTCAAAGAGCGAAATAAAAGCTTCAAAAAAAATAAAAAATAAAACGAATTTTTTTGCTAAAAGATTTGCTGCAAAGGAGGCATTTGTTAAATCTATAGGAACAGGTTTTAGAAAAAGTATTAACTTTAATGATATTTATGTCAAAAATAATAGATTAGGAAAACCAAAAATATTATTTAATAATAAAGTTAAGAACATAATGGTAAGAAAATTTAAGTCAAAAAAATTCAATGTCTTTTTATCTTTATCTGATGAAAAGCGTTATTCTATTGCTTATGTAATAATAAACAAATTATGAAAAAAGTTATTTCTGAAAATTTAAAGACTTTAGCTTATGCATTAGTGATTGCTGTATTTATACGGTCAATATTTATACAACCTTTTTATATACCTTCATCTTCAATGGAACCGAATTTATTAGTTGGAGATAGACTTTTCGTTACAAAATATAGTTATGGTTATAGCAGACATTCATTTCCATTCAGTCCACCTATATTCAAAGACAGAATTTTAAGTAAAAGACCTGAAATCGGTGATGTTGTTGTTTTTAAGACACCAGCTGACAACAGAACTGACTATATAAAAAGACTTATCGGTATGCCTGGTGACACAATACAATTTATAGATGGTTTACTTTATATTAATGATTTAGAGATTTTTAAGGATATAAAATCAGATAAAGATATAATTTTTTGTGGTGATAAAACCATTGATGTAAACACTTTTGAAGAAAAATTATCTGATAAAACATTTAAAACTGTATATGGTAAACATTATACTTTTCAGAACTCGCAAAAATTTATTGTTCCTGACAAACATTATTTCTTTTTAGGGGATAATAGAGATTGTTCTAAAGATAGTAGATTTTTAAGTAGCGTCGGTTATGTACATGAAAATAATTTAGTTGGAAAAGCGCAATTTATATTTTTCTCATCAGATACTAGAAAAGGAAGTATATTTGAAATCTGGAGATGGCATGAATTAATTAGAATTGATAGGTTTTTTAAAAAAATTAAATGAATAATCTTAATCAACTTGAAAAAAAAATTAATATTAATTTTAAAAATAAAACACTATTAAAGCAAGCTATCACTCATAAAAGCTATGACAAAAATGTTAATAATGAAAAGTTAGAATTTATAGGTGATAGAATTTTGGGCTTTGTAATTGCAAAAAAACTTTTAGAAATATTTCCATCTGACTCAGAAGGTATATTAGATAAAAAATTAGCATCCTTAGTGAATAAAAATAAATGTTTAGAAATTAGCAAGAAATTTAATTTAAATAAATTTATAATGACAGGTAATAAACAGACAAAATCATATAATATTGAGGATAAGATTGTTTCTGATGCTTGTGAGGCTTTAATTGGTGCAATATTTTATGATCAAGGTATTAAAATTGTTGAGAAATTTATATTAGATTTATGGTCTAATAATATATCAAACTCAGTTAAAACTAAGGTTGACGCAAAAACTAAATTGCAGGAGTACTCATTAAAAAAATTTAAAATTTTACCCATTTACAAAATTTTAAGCACAAAGGGTCCAAAGCACAAACCATTATTTAATGTAAGTGTTAAAATTAAAAATAATAAATATGTTGAGGGAAGTGGTTTATCAAAAAAAGAAGCTGAACAAAATGCAGCAAGTAAATTACTGGACAAAATTGGATTATAATGTATTGGGAGGATAAAGGATATTTGCTAAGTAAGCTTAAATATAGTGAAAATTCAATAATAGCTAACTTTTTCACCTCAGATCATGGTAAATTCTCTGGTATTATTTATGGCGCGACATCAAAAAAAATTAAAGGCTATCTACAAGTCGGGAATGTATTCCACTTAAATTGTAATATTAAAAACGAAGTAAGAATCCCAACCCTAAAAGTTGAAATTATAAATGCTATAACACCTACTTTCTTTGAAAATCAGAAAAAACTTTATTGTATTTCATCTGCGATGAGTATGATTAAATTTTTAACTGTTGAAAACCAAACAAATAAGAAAATCTTTTATTTAATAAACGATTTTTTTACATTTTTAAAAAAAGATAATTGGATTAAAAATTATATTATTTGGGAACTAAATTTACTTAAAGAAATTGGCTATGATCTTGATCTTAAAAATATTGTAAATAAGGAAACTACAGATAATAAAACTACATATTTTGTTCAATCTTCGTCACAAAAAAAAGAAGTTCCTACATTTTTAGTTGACACTAAAATTGAAAACGTAGATAAAAAAGATCTTTTGAAAGGTTTTTTATTGTTAGGTAACTACCTTGAAAAAAAAATTTTATCTCCAAATAATATTAAGATCCCGAATTCAAGAACAGACTTCCTTAATCTAGTAAATAATTCACTTTAACTTTTTTGCTATTTTATCAGCAAAATATGTAATTATTGCATTTGCCCCAGCTCTTTTAAAGCTTATAAGGGTCTCTATAATTGATTCTTGGTTAAGTATTTTTTTTTCAATTGAGTTACATATCATACTATATTCACCCGACACTTGATAAGCTATGACAGGAATTTTATATTTGTTTTTTATTTTTTGTATAATATCTAGGTAGGGTAAACCGGGTTTAACTATAATCATATCTGCACCTTCTTTTATATCAAGGGTAACTTCTCTTAAAGCTTCGTCAGAATTTTTAAAATCCATCTGATATGTTTGTTTGTCTCCTTTGAGTAAATTCTTTGATCCCACAGCATCTCTGAAAGGGCCGTAGTAATTCGAGGCAAATTTAACTGCGTAAGAAATAATTTGTACATGCTTGAAACCGTTCTTATCCAATGTTTTACGTATTACACCAATTCTTCCATCCATCATATCTGATGGTGCTAATACATCACATCCTGCTGAAGCCTGAATTAATGCTTGTTCTGATAAGATTTTTACAGTTTCATCATTATCAACATCCCCTTTTAAAAAAACCCCATCATGACCATGTGATGTATAAGGATCTAGTGCAACATCACACATAATACCTATCTTGTTTTTAAATTTTTTTTTAATTTGTTTACATGCTCTACATACCAAATTATTTGGATTTAAAGATTCTGTTCCTAATGGGTTTTTAAGACTTCCCTTTGTATAGGGAAATAGAGCCACCATTGGTATACCTAAATGTATTGCTGATTGAACAACTGAATTTAATTTATCAAGAGAATATCTAAAAACACCAGGCATTGTTTTGACAGGTATTTTTTTGTTTTTACCATCTATAATAAAAATTGGCATAATAAGGTCATTTACAGATAAATTATTCTCAGTTATCAATTTTCGAGACCATTGGTGATAACGATTTCTTCTCAATCGTAGTTGTGGGTATTTTCCAGTGATAATCATTCTCAATAATTTTTTTATATGCGACAATAGTTATATGTATTATAAGAGGAAATAAAGTATTAATTTTTACATGAACAACGTTACCCCCTTAAATAAAAATTCTGCTAACAATCTTGTAGGCGATTTTCAAAAACAAAATATCAAATTTGATATCGATAAATTAAGAAATGCGTGTAATGAAGTTTTAAAAATTAAAGGTTTTGATACTAGCTTAGGAATACCACACTTCGCTGGTATATCTCTTAATCAAATACCAGGTGACCCAGACTCCATTAAAGGAAATAAAGTTAGAGGTGTATATTGGACAAAACCTGATGCAACAGGTGTAGAAGTTTCACGAGATGTAAAAATAGATGAAAGTAAGTATACTGAATTTGTAAAAGAATTTGAGCACACTTATTTTAAAGAAGTTTATGACGAATTATCAAAAAAATATAAACTTGGTAGAGTTAGATTGTTATTAAAAGAACCAAGATCAACACTTAGTTGGCACAGAGACCCCGAACCTAGATTACATATACCAATTTATACAAATCCAGGAGCCATTATGGTTATAGATAAAAGAGCTGAACATATGCCTGCTGATGGATCTGTATGGGTTACAAATAATCTAAAATATCACAATGCTTTCAATGGTGGTGAGGAAAATAGGGTTCATCTTGTAGCTTGTGTTTTAGACTATAAATTTAATTAGATTTATATATAATATTAGCTTGAGAAAAATTTTCATTTCTTCAGATCACGCGGGTTATTTATTAAAAAAAAAAATAGTAAATTTTTTAGTTAAAAAAAAATTTAATTTTAAAGATTTGGGTACATTTTCCACTAAAAGCGTTGATTACCCATATTATGCACATAAATTGGCAGAAAATGTCAAAAAAAATAAAAATTATGTAGGTATTTTAATCTGTGGTTCAGGTACAGGGATGAGTATAGCGGCGAATAAACACAGAAATATTAGAGCTGCTCAATGCTTTAGCCTCAAATCAACTAAATTATCTAGATTGCATAATGATGCAAATGTTATTACATTAGGTTCTAGGTTAATTTCAAAAAATGAGGCTATGAAATTTATTAGCGCTTTTTTGAATACAAAATTTGAGGGTGGAAGGCATTTAAGAAGAGTTAAAAAGATATAGGAGCAAATATGTCAAGTGAAGGTAAATATTTAAATGTAGATTATAAAAATTTTTTTGAAAAAAAATTATCTGAAACAGATCCAGAAGTTTATAAAGCCGTAACAGATGAACTTATAAGACAACAAAATCATATAGAACTTATTGCTTCTGAAAATATTGTTTCCCAAGCAGTTCTTGAAGCACAGGGTTCAGTTTTAACAAACAAATACGCTGAGGGTTACCCTGGAAAAAGATACTATAATGGTTGTGAACATGTTGATGTAGCTGAGTCATTAGCTAATGAAAGGTTAAAAAAATTATTTGATTGTAAATTTGCAAATTCTCAACCACATTCTGGTGCACAAGCAAATGGAGCAGTTTTCTTAGCTTTATTAAAACCTGGTGATACATTCATGGGTATGAGTTTAGACTCAGGAGGGCATATAACACATGGTCTAAAAATATCTATGTCTGGAAAATGGTTTAACGCTATTTCTTATGATGTTGATAAAAAAACTGAACTACTTGATTATGATTTAATAGAAAAAATGGCACTAGAACATAAACCTAAATTAATTATTGCTGGAGCAAGTGCATATTCAAGAGTTATTGATTTTAAAAGATTTAGAGAAATTTGTGATAAAATTGGAGCATACCTAATGGTTGACATGGCTCATTTTTCTGGCTTGGTAGCTGGTAAAGGTTATCCTAATCCCGTTGATCATGCACATGTAGTTACATCTACCACACACAAAGTATTTAGAAGCGCAAGAGGAGGAATTATTTTAACTAATCACGAGGATCTCGCTAAAAAATTTAATACAGCTGTTTTTCCTGGATATCAAGGTGGACCTTTAATGCACATAATTGCTGCCAAAGCCGTTGGATTTCTTGAAGCATTAAAACCAGAATTTAGAGAATACATCAGTTCAGTTTTATCAAATGCAAAAATGTTAGCAGAAACTTTAAAGAATAATGGTTTTAAAATTTATTCTGGTGGTACAGACACACACTTAATGTTAGTTGATCTAAGACCTTTTAAAGTAAAGGGAAATATAGCTGCAGATAGTTTATCAAGAGCAAATATTACATGTAATAAAAATGGAATACCTTTTGATACAGAAAGCCCAATGGTTACATCGGGAATTAGGTTAGGATCACAAGCTGCAACCACTAGAGGTTTTGGTTTAAAGGAATTTGAAAAAGTTGGTAATTTGATCACAAAAGTCATAAAAGGATTGTCAGAAAATCCGCAAGATAATAGTAAAGTAGAAGCTGAGGTTAGGAAAGAAGTTGTAGATCTTTGTTCAAACTTCCCTATATATAAGCATTTAAGATAGTACTTAAAAACAAAATTTATGATCTGTCCGTGCGAAAAAAAAGGTGAAACTTCTGTTGTTGACTCACGTCCTACTGAGGATGGAACTGCAATTAGAAGAAGGAGATTATGCTCATGCGGGGAGAGATTTACTACATTTGAAAGGATACAGTTTAGAGAATTAATGGTAGTAAAAAAAAATGGAAGAAAATCAGCTTTCGACAGAGAGAAACTTTCTAAATCTATTTACATAGCATTAAAAAAAAGACCAATAGACACCGACACTGTCGAAAAGTTTATAACAAAAATTTCAAGATCATTAGAGGAACTTGGACAGAGTGAAATTTCATCATCAACAATCGGTACTATGGTTATGGAAGGTCTTAAAGATCTTGATCCTGTTGCATATGTAAGATTTGCATCTGTTTATAGAAACTTTAGAGAAGAAAAAGATTTTATACAATTTGTTGACAAGATAGATGTCTTCAAAAAGAAATAAATCAAGTAAAGATGATAATTTCTTTATGGAACAAGCTTTAAGCTTGGCTTCAAAAAATTTAGGCCTAACTGGTGAAAACCCATCTGTTGGATGTGTATTAATTAAGAGAAATCAAATTATATCTGCTGGTGTTACAGGTTTAAATGGCAGACCACACGCCGAGGTAAATGCAATCAAAAATTCTAAAGAAAAAGTAAATGGTTCAACTTTATATGTTACACTTGAACCTTGTAATCATTTTGGAAAAACTCCACCATGTACAAATTATATTAAGAATAAAAAAATCAAAAAAGTTGTTTATGGTGTTCATGATGTAGATAAAAGAACGAATAAAAAGGCAAAAAAATTTTTTAAAAAAAATAATATACAAGTGATAAATGGTATACTATCAAAAAAAATTAATAAGTTTTATAAAAGTTATTTTTATATAAAAGAAAAAAAATTACCATATGTTATTGGTAAAATTGCATCCTCCAAAGATGGTTTTATCAAATCTAAAAAATATAGATTTATTACTAATTCTGAATCACAAAATATTTCTCATTTATTAAGATACCGGTGTCATGGTATTTTAATTTCACATAAAACTTTAAACTCTGATGATCCAAAATTAAATTGTCGATTGAATGGTTTAGAAAAGTATTCTCCAGCTAGAATAATATTAGATAAAAACCTCGAATTTAAAAAAAATAGTTATTTAATTAAAACCGCAAAACAAATACCTACATATATATTTTATAGTAAAGAAAATGCAGAAAAGATAAATTTTTTAAAGAAAAAAGGTATTAAAATATTTAAACTCAATTTAAAAAATAATTATTTCCAACCAGCTGATATATATAAAAAATTATACAGAAGTAATATTTTTTACTTGATAGTTGAAGGTGGACTAAATCTTACATCTAATTTTATGAAACATAATGCGTTTAATGAGTTTTTTCATTTTAAGTCTAATAAAAAACTAAAGAAAAATGGTACTATTAAATTACGTAATCTTGATAAAATCTTAAAAAATAAATTTAATAACTCTGAAAAATTAAATTCTTTTACAGAAAATGACCAAGTCTTAAGGTACTATTAATTATGTTTAATGGAATTATATTTAATCAAGGCAAAGTAAAGAAGATTGTAAACAGAAAAAAGGGGATTAACCTATTTTTAAAGTCAAATTTAAAATTATATAAAAAGGATTTAGGTGTTTCCATATGTTGTGATGGTGTATGTCTAACTTTAATTTCAATTAAAAATAAAATAATTGAGTTTTATCTGTCAAAAGAAACAATCAAACGATCAAAATTTAGCAAATTAAAAATTAATGATATTTTAAATCTTGAATTACCATTAAAATATGGGCAAAAAATATCAGGACATATTTGTCAAGGACATGTTGATACAGTAGCGAGAGTAAGTAAAATTTCTAACGTTGATAAATCATCAATTTATGATTTTTCAATAGATGTAAATTATAAAAAATATCTTATAGAAAAAGCTTCAATTTTAATAAATGGTGTATCACTGACTATTTCAAAGGTTACTAAAAATGGTTTTCAAATATGGGCTATACCACATACGTTAAAATTAACAAATCTTAAAGATCTAAAAAAAAATGATATTGTAAATATAGAAATAGACATTTTATCAAAATATATAAAAAAATTTCTTAATGAAAAAAAATAATTTTACAAAAATTGAAAAAATTATAAGTGCAGCAAAAAAAGGCGAGATGTATATTTTAGTGGATGACGAAAACAGAGAAAACGAGGGTGATTTAGTTGTACCAGCATCTAATATAACAGCAAAAAAAATAAATTTTATGGCTAAATATGGTAGAGGACTAATATGTTTGTCTCTCACAGGCAAACAAGCAAAAAAATTAAATTTATCACTAATGTCACCAGTAAATAAATCTAGAAATCAAACAGCATTTACAGTTTCAATAGAGGCAAGAAAGGGAGTTACAACTGGAATTTCAGCAAAAGACAGATATGTAACAATTAAAACAGCTATCAAACAAAACGTTAAAAAAAAAGAAATAGTTTCTCCGGGACATATCTTTCCAATAATCGCTAAAGATGGTGGAGTTTTAGTTAGAGCAGGACACACTGAGGGTTCTGTTGATATTTCAAAATTAGCTAACAAAAATCCATCTGGTGTTATATGTGAAATAATGAATGACAATGGTAAAATGGCTAAAGGTAAAGAACTCATAGAATTTGCTAACAATCATAAACTTAAAATTGGTAGAATAGACGATTTAATAGCTTACCGATTAAAGGTAGAAAAATTGGTGAAATTAAAAAAAACCGACTCTATTAAAATACAAAACCAAAAATATAAAATTAAAGTGTTTGAAAATATGCTAGATGAATCAGAAAATTTTGCCCTAATTAAAGGTAAAATAATACCTGGAAAAAAAATTAGAGTAAGAGTAATTTCGTCAAACTTAGTACAAAATTATTTAATGGGTAAAAAATTTCCAGATTTATTTAACAAAACAATTAAATATTTTAAAAATTTCAATAATTGTGTTTTAGTTTTTATCAAAGATACTAATTTAAAATCTGTTACACAAACTTTGTCAGTCTTCAAAAGTAATAAAAATTATAAAAAATCAGATCAAATGATTAGAAATTATGGTATAGGAGCACAAATTATTAAATCCTTAAATATTACAAAAATGATCCTAGTAACTAGATCACCAAAAAAGGTAGTGAGTTTAGAGGGTTTTGGAATTAAAATAATAAAACAGGAAATCATAAAATGAAAAAAAAAATATTTATAGTTGTAGCCGATTATTATAAAGATATTTCAACTGGTTTATTAAATTCAGCAAAAACAAAGTTGAAAAACTCATATACAATAAAAATTATAAGAGTGTCAGGAGTTTTTGAAATACCAGTTACAATTTCAAAAAATATTAAAAAATATGATGCTTTTATAGCTTTAGGATGTGTAATTAAAGGACAAACACCACATTTTGAGTTTATCTCTTCAGCAGCGACTAACGCAATCATGGATTTATCAATCAATTTTAAGAAACCTATCGGAAATGGAATTTTGACATGTTTAAGCATGAAACAAGCAAAAGCAAGAAAAAGAAAAGGTGCTGAGGCTGCCAATGCAGTAATTTCTGTTCTAAGTCAATAAATTATGTCAAATACTAATAAAACAATTATAAATTCAAGAGTAATAATTATTCAAAAATTATATGGAAAGTTATTTAATGATGATGAAATTATTTCTTTCCCCAAACATAGATTTAAAAAATTTATAAAAGATGTTGTATATGGAACTATCGAGAGAGATGAAGTTATAAATGATGAATTATCAATAATTTCACAAAATTATAATTTAAAAAAATTAGACAAAATTATAGTTATTATTCTAAAAGCTGCAATTTTTGAATTTTTATATAGGTCTAAAACCCCAATCAAAATAATTATTAAGGAATACTTAAATGCATCAAATTTCTTTTTAAATTCATCACAAACCAAATATCTACATTCTATTATGGATCAACTTGGAAAAAATATTAGAAATAATTATGAATGAGTTTAAAATAATAAATGATTATTTTAAGGTATTATCAAAAAACAACCCAGCTGCAAAAAATCTGAACGATGATGTTTTTCATGACAAGAATACCGGGCTAGTAGTATCTGTTGACACTTATAACTCAGATATTCACTTTAAAAGTTTTGATCACCCTCACTATATTATCAAAAAAATTATTAGGTCGTCACTATCAGATCTAATTTGCAAAGGAGTTGTTCCAAAATACTACTTTTTATCAGGTGGTGGTAATAAAAAAATTTTTACAAAAAAAAATCTTTCTTTAATTTCAAAATCTTTAAAGGATGAACAAAAAAAATATTCAATTGTTATTGGTGGTGGTGATACAGTTTACTCAAAAATTCCGTCCTTCTCAGTTACTGTAATTGGTTTTTCAAAAAAAATTGTTGAGAGAAATTCTGCAAAATTGAGTGATGATATTTATGTAACTGGTAATATTGGTGATAGTTATTTAGGGTTAAAATTTATTAAAAAACAAAAATCTTTTTCGAAAAAATTAGAAAAATATTTTATTAATAAATATTACTGTCCAGATATTCCTTATAATTTTTCTAAAAAATTACCTATATTTGCAAATACATCCATTGATGTATCAGATGGTTTAATTTCTGACATGGAGAGATTAATTAACAATCAAAGACTATCTTTTGAGCTTAATGTTAACAATATTCCTATCTCATCAAATTTAAAAAGTTATTTAAACAAAAATAATTTAATGAAGGAAAAATTTGTATTTTATGGTGATGATTACCAAATATTATTCACATCCTCAAAAAAAAACCGCAAGCTAATTAAATCAATTGCTAATAAAATGAGTCAAAAGGTTACGATTATTGGGGAGATAAATAACAATTATAAAAAAAATACGCTTTTGTTGAATAATAAGTCATTAAAATTAAGCAAATACAAAGGATATTTGCATAAGTTTTAGAAAGTTAAATATTGCCTTTTGTATTTATTTTTGTAATGTCCGGGTTTTTAACATTACTAAATAACTATAATTAAAGGAATTTATGGAAGACTCAGCACTAAATATACTCCAATTAATCATTTTATCGGGTTTACTATCAATTGTTTACGGCTTTTTTACAGGAAAAAATATATT
The DNA here is from genome assembly GCA_902570525.1 of uncultured Pelagibacteraceae bacterium. Lineage (GTDB taxonomy): Bacteria > Pseudomonadota > Alphaproteobacteria > Pelagibacterales > Pelagibacteraceae > Pelagibacter. The sequence goes on along the minus strand of CACFYN010000008.1, from coordinate 3,565 downwards.
AAATTCGAGTTCTGGAAATCAAAAAATGCAAGAGATTGCATCAGCTATTCAAGTTGGTGCGAGAGCATATCTAAATAGACAGTATAAGACTATAGCGATTGTAGGAGTAGTAGTTTTAGTTATTATAAGTTATGCTTTTAGCATTTTAGTTGGTTTGGGATATCTAATTGGAGCTGCTTTATCTGGTTTGGCAGGTTATGTTGGTATGCTTGTATCTGTACAAGCAAACGTACGAACCGCAGAAGCATCAAGGAAAGGTTTACCCCAGGGACTTTCAATTGCATTTAAATCTGGTGCAGTTACTGGAATGTTAGTTGCTGGTTTAGCCCTTTTATCTATCGCTGTTTATTATTATTTATTGTTATCTTTTGGTGTTGATGAAAGAGAAATAGTAAATGCTCTTGTCGCACTAGGATTTGGTGCATCTTTAATTTCAATTTTTGCAAGACTTGGTGGTGGAATTTTTACAAAAGGTGCGGACGTAGGTGCTGATTTAGTAGGAAAAGTAGAAGCTGGTATTCCTGAAGACGACCCAAGAAATCCGGCAGTAATTGCGGACAATGTTGGAGATAATGTGGGTGATTGTGCTGGTATGGCTGCTGATTTATTTGAAACTTATGCGGTTACTATTGTAGCTACAATGGTTTTATCATCAATATTTTTTCAAGGTGATTTAAATATGATGGTTTATCCATTATCTATTGGTGGAGCTTGTATAATCACATCAATTATTGGAACTTTTTTTGTTAAATTAGGAAACTCAAAGAATATAATGGCAGCTTTATATAAAGGATTTATAGTTACTGCGGTAACTTCAGTTGCTATATTGTATCCAATAACAGACTATGTTTTAGGTTTAGAAAACTCATATAATATATCTGACAAATCATTCACTGGTATGAGTTTATACATTTGCGGTATAATTGGTCTTGCTATTACTGGCTTGATTATATGGGTTACAGAATATTATACAGGTACAAATTATAGACCTGTAAAAAGTGTTGCGTCTTCATCTACAACTGGTCATGGTACAAACGTAATCCAAGGATTGGCAGTATCTATGGAAGCTACGGCAGTCCCAGCTTTAATTATTGTAAGTGGGATATTATTAACTAACTATATTGCTGGTCTTTTTGGTATTGCAATAGCCGTTACTACCATGCTTGCATTAGCTGGTATGGTTGTAGCATTAGATGCTTATGGTCCTGTTACTGATAATGCAGGTGGTATTGCTGAAATGTCTAATCTACCAAAAAACGTAAGAAAAACTACAGATGCATTAGATGCAGTAGGTAACACTACTAAAGCAGTTACAAAAGGTTATGCAATTGGTTCAGCAGGATTAGGTGCCTTAGTTTTATTTGCAGCTTATACAGAGGATATAAAACATTTCTCAAAAGTAGCTGGATCTCAATTAGAGGGTATAGTCGTAACATTTGATTTATCAAATCCATTTGTTGTAGTTGGATTATTAGTTGGTGGAATGTTGCCTTATTTGTTTGGCTCTATGGGTATGCAGGCGGTTGGTAGAGCAGGTGGTGCTGTTGTAGTCGAGGTAAGAAGACAGTTCAAAAAAATTCCAGGTATAATGAAAAGAAAAGCTAAACCTGATTATGGTAAATTAGTTGATTTATTAACTAAAGCTGCAATTAAAGAGATGATTGTCCCTTCATTGTTGCCGGTATTATCACCAATAGTTCTATATTTAATAATTTTACCAATAGGCGGACAAGTTGCTGCATTATCTTCAGTTGGTGCAATGTTGTTAGGAGTAATAATTACTGGATTATTTGTAGCTATTTCTATGACCGCTGGTGGTGGAGCTTGGGATAATGCAAAAAAATATATTGAGGATGGAAACTTTGGAGGCAAAGGTTCTGAGGCTCATAAAGCTGCAGTTACAGGTGATACGGTTGGTGATCCTTATAAAGACACAGCAGGCCCAGCTGTTAATCCGATGATTAAGATAACAAACATTGTAGCCTTACTTTTATTAGCAGTTATAGCTGGATAAGGATTTATTTATTTTTTTTTCCTTTTTCCAAGGGGGTCGTTTATTTTTTGTCTCATACTAGATAGAAAATCATAAACAAAAGATCTTTTTCTATAAACAGGGTCAGTAGAATTTTCAGCAAATTTTAAATCTTTCATATCATCTTTTGTGTACAATTTTTTACTTGCTAACAGACCAGCTTCATCTATCTCTAATACAAGTACATTATTAACTAAGGTTTTATTTCTGCCTAATTTATAAATTTTTCCAGTAGAAAATTTTCTCTCTATATAAATCCATACATCATTATCAAATGAACTTTTTGTCGATGGTTCACCTAATATTTTAATAATATCATTTTTGTTAGTTTTATTTATTGTTATTTTTTCGTACTTTTTTTCTAAAAAATGAACACCGTGGTGATTTACTACTTTATTAAACGAGCAACTTAAAATAAAAATAAATATAAAACTATAAACAATAAATTTCATGGCTAATAAAAACTATATTAATATTTATATCAATTTAGTTAAATACTCTAGGAATAAATCAATTTTTTCTTTATTTACGAAAAATGATACCTTTTCAGATCGTCTTTTAATCTTTTTTTTTCATTTTGGTTTCTTTTTAAAAGAGTACAAAAAAACGCAAGATAAAGAATTAATGCAAGAGGTATTTGATTATGTTATTAGAGAATTAGAAATAAGTATTCGTGAAATTGGTTATGGTGATGCATCAATAAATAAAAAAATGAAAACTTATATAAACTCCCTTTACTCAATTTTAGAAAAAATTGATAATTGGGATAATCATGATGTGAGTAAAAAAAGTGATATATTTCAAAGTTTTTTTAATTATGATGGGGATACAGTTAAATTGGTTAAATACTTTGACAAATATAGTATTTTTTTAAAAAAAAATTCTTTTAATTCGTTCTTAAACGGTGTAATTAATCTAGAAATTTAATTATGGCAGTACCTAAGCGAAAAACATCAAAATCTAGAGCTGGTAAAAGAAGATCTCATATAAGGGTTTCTTCAAAGAACATTATAGAAGACAAAAAAAGTGGGGAATACCGTTTATCTCACCATCTAGATCTTAAAACTGGCATGTATAAAGGTAGACAAGTTTTAGACCCAAAAGAATAAATAATCTATAATTAATTAATGGATAAGAAAATTAGAATTGCAGTAGATGCGATGGGTGGAGATGGTTCACCAAAAAAAATTATCGATGGTATTTCCGATCACAATAAAAAATCTAAAAATATTCATTACTTAATATTTGGAGATAAAGAGATTATTTTAAAACATATACCTAAAACTTTACATAATCATTGTTATGAAATAATTGACACCAAAGATCGTGTAGAAGGCAAAGATACACCTTTAGAAGCAGCTAAAAGAGGAAAGAACACAAGTATGTGGCTATCTATAGAAAGTGTCAAAGAAAACAAAGCAGACATTGTTATATCTGCGGGAAATACTGGAGCTTTGTTAGTCATTTCAAAGCTTAATTTAAAAATGATTGAAAATATCGATAAACCAGCTTTGTCAGCACTTTGGCCTAATA
>CACFYN010000007.1 GCA_902570525.1 uncultured Pelagibacteraceae bacterium | reverse complement strand
TGTGATAAATCTAAATGTTAAGTTTGCCGTTTTACCTAATAAATTTTTAATTCTCATTGGATCATCAAGACCAGGTAATTCTACAAGAATTCTATCATTACCTCTTTTAAGAATATTTGGTTCATTCGTACCAACCTCATCAACTCTTCTTCTAACTATTTCTATAGCTTGATCCAAAGACGATGTTTTAATTTTTATAAGACCATATTTTGATAATTTTAATTTAAAATTTTCTTTTTCATTTTCAACTTCATATTGAAATGATTTAAACTGGTCAAAATAAATGTTGATAGATCCATCTTTATCATTCAAAAAAGATTCTACTTTTTCAACATTTTTTTCATTAGTTGAAAAAATTATCTCTTTGTTTTCATTTATATTGATATTAAAAATTTGAATATTATTTTCTTTGAAAAAATTTTTTAAAGAAACTGCCTTATTTTGAAGCTCTTTAATTATTACAGGTTCGTTATCTATCTTTAACAATAAGTATGAACCACCTTGTAGATCAAGACCTAAGTTTATTTTTTTTTTAAAAAAATTATCATCAAATTTTGTTATATTTGAAATTGAAAAAAAAATTACCAATATTGATAAAACTAAAGTAACTAAAATATTTATTTTAGAAAATTTAAGCACTTTTTGAAAATTTATTTTTTAACTTCTTGTGCAGTAACTAATGCTTGTATGCCAGTTGCTCTAATTACCTCTACTGTAACATTGTCAGCAATTTCAATTTCGACTTTTTCATTATCAATAATTCTGTCAACTTTACCAACTATTCCACCAGAAGTTATAACTTTATCTCCTTTTTTAAGGTTCTCTACCATTATCTTGTGTTCTTTTGCTTTCTTCTGCTGTGGTCTTATTAGAAAAAAATAAAATATAACGAATATTAGTATTAGAGGTATAAACTGACCTATTCCTGAATTTGACATAACTAATCAGTTTTTTATACTAAATGATATTTGAAAACAACTTCTATTTAATTGAAATTTTATCCAAATTATTCATGTAAGGTCTAAGAACATTAGGAATTTTTATAGCCCCGTCCTCGAGCTGATAATTTTCTAATATGGCTATTAAAGTTCTACCAACGGCAAGACCACTTCCATTAAGAGTTCCTAAAAATAATGTTTCCTTTTTGTCATTTTTATACCTACCCTTCATTCGTCTAGCTTGAAAAGAACCACAAGAGGAACAGCTTGAAATTTCCCTATATTTATTCTCAGAGGGAATCCATACTTCAATATCATAAGTTTTTTCTGCACTAAAACCCATATCTCCTGTACACAGTACAACTTTTCTGTAAGGTAATTTTAATGAGTCTAAAATTCCAGTTGCACAATTTGTCATTCGTTCTAATTCACTTTTACAGTTTTGCGGTTCGACAATACTAACTAATTCAACTTTATAGAATTGATGCTGTCTTATCATACCTTTTGTATCTTTGCCGTAACTTCCAGCTTCTTTTCTAAAACAAGGGGTAGATGCAACTAACCTTAATGGTAAATCATTTTTATTTAATATTTTACCCTTAACCATATTTGTTAAAATAACTTCAGCAGTAGGTATTAAAAACTTTCTCTCAGATTTATCATCCAACTTTATTTCAAATTGATCATCGATAAATTTCGGTATTTGCCCTGTTCCATACATTGTACTCTCGGAAGCAATAAGAGGTGGTGAAATTTCTGTGTATCCGTTATCGCTAGTATGTTTATCAATCATAAAGTTTGATAAAGCTCTCTCTAGAAGGGCTATTTGTCCCTTTAAAAATACAAACCTTGATCCTGTAGTTTTTGTAGCCAAGTCAAAATCAATCATTGATAAATCACCACCTAGTTCGCTATGAGACTTTGGTTTAAATTTAAATTCAGGTATTTTTCCTTTCTTTTCAACTTCTGTATTATGACTTTCATCTGAGCCCTCTGGTACATCAGCTAAAGGTAAATTAGGTATATTAGATAATAAATTATCTAAATCGTTTTTTATTTTTAATTGTTCAGAAGATATTTGATCTATCTCATTTGATAATTTTTTTGACTTTTCAAATAATGATTTATCTTTGCTTTTTGAAATAATTTTTTTTCTTGTTCAAGATTTTCTTTTTTTTGAATTAAATCTCTATTCTTTGTATCTAATGATACCAGTAAGCTTTGATCAACTTTGTGATTTCTTTTAGATATTGTTTTTACAAAATTTTCTAAATTTGCTCTAATATCCTTAATATTATGCATGTTCTTTTTCTTTCTCTTTGATTCTTTTCTCAATCAAATTTACAGAAAATATTGATAATTCATATAAAATTAATAATGGTATTGCTAAACCTATTTGTGTAATCGGATCTGGTGGCGTAAGCAATGCAGCAGCTGCAAATATAATAACAACTACATATTTCCGTCTCTCTTTAAGAAATTTAGCATCTATAAATCCAATTCTTGCAAGCAAACTGAGTACGACAGGTAATTGGAAACTCAATCCGAAAGCAAAAATTAATTTCATTACCAATGATAAATACTCGTTTACTTTAGCTTCAAGTTGTATTGGTAAGTTTGTTGAAACACCAACACTTTCAAAAGATAGAAAAAACTTTATCGCAAGTGGCATTATCAAATAATAAACCAACATTCCTCCTAATAAAAAAAGAATTGGTGTCACTATTAAGTAAGGCAATATGGCAGATTTTTCATGATCATATAAACCTGGAGCTATAAATTTCCATATTTGAATTAGTATAAAGGGGCTGGTAATAAAAAAAGCTGCAAAAAAAGATACTTTTAAATATGTTAAAAAAGTTTCCTGAAGTGCTGTAAATATTAACCTTCTCTCTACATTATCGTCTTTAACTGCATTTGCATATGGCTCTACTAAGAAACCATAAATATACTCTGAAAAGAAATAACAAACTGCAAATAAAGAAAATAAAAAAATTAAACAATGGATTAGTCTTTTTCGAAGCTCAGTCAAATGGCTGATAAAACCTATTTTTTCTTCACTTTGGCTCATTGTTTTCTAAATTATTATTTTCTTTTTTTTCTGCAGTTAAATCCTCTGTTTCAAGGGAAGTTATTTCACTCTGTATATTGCTAAAATATCTTTTAGCTGATCCTATCCATGAACCGACTTTTTTTAACATTACCGGGAAATCTTTTGGACCAATAACAATTATAGCTATGGAAACAATAATTAGAATTTCTAACCAGCCTATTTGCGGCATCAATTTTACTCTTTTTTATCTGAGTCTTGATTATTTTCAGAGATATTTTTCGGTTGGCTATCATCTGTTACATCACTAGCCATACCTTTTTTGAAACTTTTAATACCTTTAGCAACATCACCCATTAAACTAGATATTTTTCCTCTACCAAAGAGTAAAACTACTAATATTACTACGATTGCTATTTGCCAAAATCCTATACTCATGTTTAATATATATATCCTTTGTCTTTAATTTGAAAGAGCAATTTTAGTCACTATCAGTCTCTTTTAAAGTACTGCCTAACATTTCGTCAATATTAGAATAAATGTTTTCCTTCTTCTCTTCTTGCTTTTCTTTATAGAACTTGCCAGTACCAAAGACCGAGGCGTCTATACTGCTTGAGTCAATTAAACCTGCAGAACCGAGTTCATCAACTGTTGGTAAATCACTCAGTTTTTGTAAATTAAAATGGCTTAAAAATTCATCAGTTGTTCCGTATTGTATAGGTTTACCTGGAACATTTTTCCTACCTTGTGGTTTAACCCAATTAAGTTCCATAAGTATCTCAAGTGTATTAGTTCCAAATGCAACACCTCGTATTTCTTCTATCTCAGCCCTGGTAACAGGTTGGTGATAAACTATTATTGCTAAGGTTTCAATTGCAGCCTTTGATAATTTTTTCTCGACTGTTTTTTCTTGAGACATTAACTTTGAAAGATTTTGGGCAGTTCTAAAAGACCATTTGTTTGAAATGCAAACTAAATTAATACCTCTGTTTGAATAAGTATGCTGAAGTTTTTCTAAGATTTTTTTTACATTAACATTTTTTTTTACTTTTGACTCTATTGTATCTATATCTAAAGGTTCTGCTGCAGCAAATAAGATTGCTTCAACCTCTCGTTCTCCATTTACTGAATTACTAGGAAAATTAACTATGTTATTTTTAGTATCTTTTTTCATTTATTTTCTCTTATATAAATATCACTAAAAAGCTTTTCTTGTTTAATTTTTAAGTTACCTTCTTTAACAAGCTCTAAAGATCCAGCAAATATTCCTGCTTTACCAGTTTTATTAAGATTTTTATTGATAAAATTTTTTGGAACCAATTCATCAATATTTTTCCAATCATCTAACTTTCCAAAAAAACTTCTAATTTGATTGATGCCCTCTTCTGTCGTGAAGACAGGTAATTTTGGAATATTTATTCTTTGAAAATCTTTTGTCATTATGATTGTTGCATAAGTTTTTAATAATTCGAATAATGTAAGTGAATATTTTGAACTATATATAGATCTAATCTGACCTTTTACCCCTCTTAAAAAAACATCCCTACCCAATCTTTTTCTTTTAAGCATTTGATCCGACAATAGTCTAATTAGCTCTAACTTTTTTAATTGCAGCTTCAATTTTTCAGCTACTTCTAAAGCTTTAAATTCTTCCTCATCACTTTCAGGCAATAATAGTTTTGATTTTAAATAGGCAAGCCATGTAGCCATCAGCAGGTATTCTGAAGCCAATTCTAAATCTAGATTCTTTGAATTAGAAATAAAATCATGAAATTGATCTGCTAGTTTAGTAATTGAAATATTTTCTAAATTTACTTTTTGTGACTTTGCTAAATCTAACAAAACCTCTAATGATCCAGTGAAGTGTGTAAGATTTACATTAAATTGTGCATTGTTTTCATTTAGCATCTAACTTACCAATTTATAAAATTCTTTAGTTTTTTTCATCAAAAAACTGTTTAGTTTTGGTGAGTTTTTAGCCACTTCTAACATTTCAGACAATTTAGCGTTGCAATGAAGTACGATATTACAACCGGCATCAAACGATCTAATAGTATTTTGTTTTATTGAATATCTCAATGCTTTCATCGAAACATCATCACTGATTAAAACATTTTTAAAGTTTATTTTATTTCTTATTATATAAATAATTTTTTTTGAATGTGTTGCTGTGTTTTTTTTATCTATCGAGTTAAATATTACATGAGATGTCATTGCGAAAATTGCATCTTTCTTTCTAAATGCTTTGAAATCGTTTTTATCTAAATATTTAAGACTTTTATTAACTTTTGGTAATGAGTGATGACTATCTAATTTAGCTAAGCCATGACCTGGTATATGTTTGATAACACATAAAATGCCATTTTTTTTATAATGTTTAATAACCAAATCACCAATTTTACTAACAATTTTTGGATTTTTCGAAAAAGCTCTACTTTTAATAATTTTATGAGAAAATCTATATTTCAGATCAAGAACAGGAGTATTATTTATGTTTATTCCAATCATTTTTAAAAGATATGAGATTTGATCTACGTAAATTTTTAAATATGTTTCAAAATTTCTGTTATCCTTTTTATAAATACTTTCATAATAATTTGAATTAAATGGTTTTGAGGTCAAAATATTTTCTAATCTTGAAACAACACCACCCTCTTGATCGATCATAATTGGGAAGTTTTTATCTTTAAAAATTGATTTAATTTTCTCAGTCAATAGTCTAGTTTGCTCTATTGATTTAATATTTCTTGTAAAAAGTATAATGCCCCAAGGCCTGTATTTTCTTAAAAACGAAATCTCTTTATTTGTTAATTTATAACCCTTTATACCAACTATAAATGCTCTTCTTTTACTAATCATTGTCTAACAAATCCCAGAATTTGTATTTTTTTTTAGATGTATTGTTATTTTCAACATATGTAAGAATTTTATCTGTATCATTTTTTAATGTTGGTAAATTTTTAGCGTAAGTAATTGTCTTGTCTTTATGTGACTCAAGACCTCTATAATATTTTTTTTTATAATCATCGGATATGTAATATCTGACAGAAAAAATGAAAAAAAAGGCTATAACAAGTAAATATATTAGATATTTAATTTCCTTAAACATTACATTTTTTCTGGAGTACTAGCCCCAACTAGATTCATTCCACATTTTATTACATTAGAAACTGACTTTAATAGTACTAATTTTTCATCTGAAATTTTTTTATCTTCACTGATAAATCTTTTACTTTTATCGTCTTTACCCATGTTCCAGTAAGAATGAAATAGTGATGATAGTTCATAGAGATATGTTGGCACTCTGTGAGGCTCTAATTTTTTTGACGAGATTTCAATACATTTTGGCCATTCAGATATTTTTTTATAAATATCAATATCTTCTGAAGAAAAATTAAAATTATAGTTATCTACTTTTATATCCTTATCAATTTCTTTACCTAAATGTCTAAATACTGAGCAAATTCTAGCATAGCAATATTGAACGTAATATAATGGATTATCCTTTGATTTTTCTTTTACTTTATCAAAATCAAAATCTATCTCTGCATCACTACTTCTATTTAACATTATAAATCTTGTAGCATCTTTTCCGACTTCATCGATTAGATCTTCTACTGTTATGTAATCGCCTTTTCTTTTAGACATCTTAAAAGGTTTGCCGTCTTTAATTAATTTAACTAACTGACTGACTTTACATACTAATTTATTTTTCTCTCCTGATAAGGCTTCGACAGATGCAGTTATTCTTTTTATATATCCTGCATGATCCGCACCCAAAATATTAATATAAGTATCATACTTTCTATTTAGTTTATTTTCATGATATGCAACGTCACCAGCAAAGTAAGTCCAGCTGTTATCTGATTTTTGTAAAGCTCTATCTTTGTCATCTCCAAAATCTGTTGATTTAAATAAAAGTTGTTCTCTTTCCACCCAATTTTTTTTATCTTCACCCTCGGGTGCTTTTATTTTTCCTTTATAAACAAATTTTTTTTTAATCAGTTTATCAACTGTTTTTTGAACTTCATTATTGTTAACAATTTCTCTTTCACTTTGAAATTTGTCATGAACAATACCAATATTTTTCAAATTTGATTTAATAATTTTAATAGACTCGTTTACAGCTAGTATTGTTAATTTATCAGATATTTTTTCAAAATTTTTAAAATCCAGACCTTTATTATCATTGATTATATTTTTTGCGATTTGGATAATATAATCACCTGGATATAAATCCTCATTATCCTTTGGAAAAGGTTCATTATCGGTTTGTTCTTTAATTCTGTGGTAAACAGATTTTGTAAAATTAATTATTTGATTACCATAATCATTTACATAATATTCTTTATGCACTTTGTGCTTATTGAATTTTAAAATATTAGCAAGTACATCGCCTGAAACAGCTCCTCTGCAATGGCCAACGTGCAGTGGTCCTGTAGGATTAGCGGAGACAAATTCTAAAAAGAAACTTTTCTTTTTAGCTATTAAATTTGTACCATATTCTAGTTTTTGATTAATTACATTTTGAATAAATTTATTCCAAAAAGTATTTTTGAAGGTTATATTTATAAATCCAGGTTTAACGATTTCAATTTTTTCAATATCCTTATCAATTTTTAACAGCTCAATCTCAATTTTTTTTGCAAGGTCATTAGGATTAGATTTATTTATTTTAGATAAAACCATAGCAACGTTTGTTGAAATATGAGCCTTAAATTGACTAGGTGGTAAATCTACGCCAATAGAGTCTAGATTATCAGAAATTTCAATTTTTCCTTGCTTATTAATATCTAAAATTAAATTCTTTATTTTGTCTTGATATGTCTCAAATATATTCATTTTATTTTATTATATATACTGATTGCATACCTATCTGTCATACCCGATATAAAATCAGCTACTGCTCTTTGTTTATCAGATTTATTAGAGAGATGACTAATAAATAAATTAGGTTTTTTTTGAATTTTATTGAATAATTTTTTAATAATTTTTTTCCCATTATTATTATTCAATAAAACCTTTTTATTATTATACATGCTGATTCTTAAAAATGATCTAATCTCGCTAATAATACTTTTATGTTTGCTAGAAAAATCTACTATCAAATTCGTGTTTGAATATATTTTGTTTTTTGAATTTATCTTATTTCTTTTTATATTTTCAATAGTGTTATCAATTATATCTTTTACCATTAAATTTATAGAGTCTCTTACTATCTGATTAAGTATTACTTGCTTATTGTTTTTTATTTTTGATTTATATTTTTTAAAAATATTTCTAAAAAAATTAATTTCCAATAATTCATTTAAGGAAAAAATTTTTGCTTTTATCCCGTCTTGAATATCGTGATTATTATAAGCTATGTCATCAGAAATAGCAGCAATCTGTGCTTCGAGAGATGGATATTTATTAAAATTAATTTTATTTTTAAAGTTTTTAATTCCAATTAACTTATCAATTTTCGATTTATTTCTAACTGGACCGTTATGTTTTATAAGTCCATCTAAAGTTTCTAATGTTAAATTTAATCCTTTAAATTTTAAATATTTATTTTCCAAAAACATCACAATTCTTAAGGTTTGAATATTATGATCAAAACCTCCATAATTAATCATGCATTCATTTAAAGCATCTTCGCCAGCATGCCCGAACGGGGTATGACCTAAATCATGTGCAAGACTTAGAGTTTCTGTTAGTTCCTCATTTAAATGTAGATATTTCGATATTGTCCTTGCAATTTGAGAAACCTCAATTGAATGTGTAATTCTAGTTCGAAAATGATCTCCATCAGTATTAACGAATACCTGTGTTTTGTGTTTTAGCCTTCTAAATGCTTCGCTATGTATAATTCTATCTCGATCTCTTTGAAAGGGTGTTCTGAATTTGTTAATTGGCTCAGAGACAAGGCGTCCATTGCTTTTAAATTGACCTAGTTTTATGAAATTATTCATACTTTAAAATTAGAAAAAAAATATTATATTAGTAATAACAGTGATTATATATGAATAAAGAAATTAAATTTACTGATAAAGCTATAAAACAGATAAACAACCTTCTTGTCGAAAAAGCAAAAGGATCTTTTTTTAGAATCGCTATTAAAGGTGGTGGTTGCTCAGGTTTCCAATATGATTTCTCTTTTGATACAAAAGCTGAGCAAGACGATCTAGTATTTAATAATGTTTTGATTGATAAAAAATCAGCTGAACTTTTAAATGGATCGGAAGTTGACTACGTTTCTGAGTTAATTGGCGAGTCATTTAAAATCACAAATCCACAAAGCAAATCTTCTTGTGGCTGTGGCGTTTCTTTCTCTCTTTAATGAAAATCAGCTCTTGGAATGTTAATTCTGTAAGAGCAAGAATTGAAAATATAAAAGATTATCTTAATAAATTTTCACCAAATATTCTTTTAATGCAGGAGATCAAAACAGAGGAAAAAAATTTCCCTTTTAATGAGTTTGAGGATTTAGGTTATCATAGTTATGTATTTGGTCAAAAAAGCTATAACGGAGTAGCTATTATTTCCAAAAAAAAATTAGAAAATGTAAGTACTGATATAATCAAGGATAAACTTAAACAGGCAAGAACAATATCTGCAGAGTTTGAATTTAAAAAAAGAAAAATATTGGTAATAAATATTTATACTCCAAATGGAAATCCAGTGGATACAGAAAAATATGATTATAAAAAAAAATGGTTAAATGATCTTACAAAGGTACTTAAAAAATTAGGTCAGAAAAACGAAAATATTATTCTATCGGGTGATTTTAATATCATTCCTGCAGCAGAAGATGTTTATAATGCAAAAAGTTTTGAAGATGATGCGTTATTTAGATTAGAAATAAGAAAAAAATATAGGGAAATATTAAACATGGGCTATGTTGATAGTTATAGACATAAATATCCCGATACTGAGGGTTACACATTTTGGGATTATATGAGGGGTGCATGGCAAAAAAATAATGGGATGCGCATAGACCATTTTCTATTATCAAATTCACTTATAAATATTTTAAAAAATGTAAGTATTAATAAGACACCGCGTGGAAAAGAAAAACCATCAGATCACACGCCTATTGAGATTGAATTAGCTTAAAGATTTTATTTTTTTTACTAAGTCCTCATTTATATTTCTTGGACCTTTATCTAATCTATTTTTATGTCGTCTTTCACCTGGTAATCTTACTCCCTCTAAACCTTTCATCTTTTCAAAAAAGTTATTTGAGTGATCTTTCCAATTTCTCTCAGATATTTTGTCAGGTGACATTGCTAAAATAAATTCACCACCGCTAGGTGGGCCACCGTCGTTATTATCTTTTGCAGCTGTTTCATAACTAAAGTTATCACCTACTAAAGCTCCAGCTAATAACTCTACCATCATAGCGATACCTGATCCTTTGTAACCACCGAAAGGTAAAAGAACTCCTCCATCAGCAATCTCAGCCGGATCTGTAGTTTCTTTTCCCTCTTTACTCAATCCTGTACCTAACGGAACCTTATGACCTTCTCTTTTAGCAACTTGCACTTCTCCCATTGCCATTGATGCAGTTGCCATATCATAAACAACTGGTGTCATCCCAGGTCTAGGCCAAGCAAATGAAATTGGGTTCGTACCAAATAAAGGTTTTTTCGCCCCTGCGGGAGCTACAGCCGGTTTATACGATGTACATGCAAAAGCGACCAAACCTTGTTCAGCAATCATTTCTGTTTCAGGCCACATGGCTGCCATGTGATGCGAATTAGTTATGGCAAGTACAGCTACTCCATTTTCTTTTGCTGCAGCAATTAGATCTGGAATACTTTTATTTAGTACCATAGGAGCTAAACAATTTTTACCATCAACTTTTATCACGCTTGATGATATTTTTTTGATTTCAGGTCTACCCTTCCCATTAATCTTTCCACTTTTTAAACCTGATACATAAGCAGGAAGTCTAAACAATCCATGAGACATTGATCCATCTCTTTCTGCATTTGTAATTAAAGTACTTAAAATTTTTGCGTTTTCATCATCACAACCATTGGCTTTAAGTGTGTTAAAGGCAAGATCGTATATTTGGTCTAATGAAAGAGGAACTGTGGACATATATTTTTAGTTGTATCACTATTTATATTCTTTACTAGATGATAATTTAATAAAATCTTAACAAAACTTAAATATAAGAAATAAAAAGGAGTAAAATGTTTTTAAAAAAATACTTAAAATGGATCAGTACATTCCTTGTATTAACCGGAATATTACTTACAAACTTAAACATCTACCCCATCAATATTTACTTTCATGGATTAGGAGTTGTTGGATGGACTGTCGCTGGATTTATTAGCAAAGATAAGGCAATTCTTACAAACTTTGGATTACAAATTCCATTGTTTGTAATTGGTATTTACAAGATTATTTTTTAAATGAAGAATATATTGTTCGTGTGCACAGGTAATTCAGCAAGAAGTATTATTGCTGAAAGTATAATAAATAACGAGTATGACGATATGTATAAAGGTTTTAGTGCTGGGAGTAAACCAACAGGAAAAATAAATGAAGATGTGAAAAATTATTTATTATCAAAACATTATGATATTTCAAATTGTAGATCTAAAAATTTTAGTGAATTTATCAATAGTCAAATTAAAATGGATTATATTGTTACAGTTTGTAATAATGCCAATAACGAAGTCTGTCCTATTTGGCCTAATAAAGACCAGATAATTCATTGGGATATAGAGGATCCTGTTAAATTACTTAATGAAACAAATGACTTAAATAAAAAAGACGAAATAATTGAAAAAGTTTACAATAATATTCATAAAAGAATAAAGGAACTAATAAATGAAAAATAAAAGTCGTTATTTTCTTTCAGAACTATTAGGCAGTTGTTTTTTAGTAATGATTATAGTTGGTTCGGGTTTAATGGCAGAAAACTTAACTGACGATGTTGCAGTAATGTTAATTGCAAACACTATAGCAACAGGAGCAGGTTTATTTGTACTTATTACAGTTTTTGCTGATGTATCGGGAGCTCACTTTAATCCATTTGTAAGTATCGCAATGGCAATAACAGGTAAATTAAAAAAGAAACTTCTAGCCTACTATATAATTGCTCAATTGATTGGTTGCTTGATTGGAGTTGGTTTAGCCAATTTCTTTTTTGAAAATGAAATTTATGAATTGTCTACTAAATCAAGAGATGGAATTTACATATTCACATCTGAGGTAATAGCAACATTAGGGCTAATAACAATAATTTTTGGTTCAATGAAGTCAGGTAAAATTGCTGTTGCAGCTAGTGTTGGTCTTTATATTACTGCTGGTTATTGGTTTACTTCCTCAACATCATTTGCAAATCCAGCTGTTGCAATTGCTAGAACATTTACAGAGTCTTTTACAGGTATTAGTTATTTAAACACCCCTTATTATATCTTAGCTGAGCTTGTTGGAATGTTAATTGCTGTATTAATTGTTAAAAAATTATTTTTAGAAAAGAATTAGTTTAAACTAAAGAATAACCTGAAGATCTGACTGTTCTGATTAATTCTTTTTTGTCTTTAATATTTATCGACTGTCTCAATCTTCTTATATGAACATCTATAGTTCTACTTTCAACATTAACATTATTAGGCCAAACAGTTTCTAAAATTTGATCTCTTGAATAAACTCGTTTGGGATTTATTAAGAAAAATTCTAATAATCTAAACTCTGTAGGGCCAAGTTGAATTTCTTTATCTGCTCTAAAAACTCTTTTTTCAATTCTATCTAATTTTAAATCCTCAAATGTTAAATCATTAGAAATAATATTAGGATCAGATCTTCTTAGAACTGCTTTTATTCGTGCATGTAGTTCATTGAAACTAAATGGTTTTGTAATGTAATCATCTACACCACTTTCAAGACCTTTAATTTTATCTTCCTCTTCACCTTTTGCAGTAAGCATAATAATAGGAAGATTTTTTAAATTACTGTCTCTTCTAATATTTTTGCAAACATCTATGCCTGATAAATCTGGCAGCATCCAATCTAATAAGAGTAGATTAGGTTCAAATTTTTTGAGTTCTTTTAAACCTTCATTTCCGTTTAATGATGAAGAGACAACAAAACCCTCTTTTTCTAGATTAAGTTGGACTAATTGAACTATTGAAGCTTCATCTTCAATAATAAAAATTTTTCCTTTCATCTAATTATTCTTGGATTACTTTGCCCTTTGGTCTACTTCCTTTTAAATATTCACCTTTTACTAAATAACATACTGTCTCAGCGATATTTGTTATATGATCACCAGCTCTTTCCAAATTTTTTGTAGCAAAAATTAAATGAGTGGAAAAATCTAAATTTTTTTTATCTTTAGATAAAAAATCTATTACACTTTCCATTGCGATATAAGTTAAGTCGTCAACTTGTTCATCTTTTTTCCATACTTCTTTAGCTTTATCAAAGTTTTTGTTCACATAACTATCGAGAACATCATTTAATTGTTTCATAACAAGCTCTCCAAGTCTTTTTAAATTTCCTAACAATTCATCAGGTAAATCTAATGGTAAAGGCTTAACTTTTTTTGCATTACTTTTTGATAGATCCCCTATTCTTTCTAAATCTTGAGAAATTTTAAGTGAACTTATAGTTTCTCTTAAATCAATTGCCATAGGTGCTCTTTTAACTAGTAAATTCATTATTTGAGTATCTATTTTAGATCTAAATTTATTAATTTCCTCATCACTTTTAATAATTTTATCAATTGAGTCCTTATCAACTTTAATTACAGCATCCATTGCGTCACCTAATTGTGATTCAGTTAAACTTCCCATTTTTATTAAAGAATCTTTAAGAAATTGTAGCTCTTCTTCGTATGACTTTACTGTATGTTCATTGCTCATAATTTATCCAAATCTACCTGTAATATAGTCTTGTGTCATTTTATTGTCAGGATTTTTAAAAATTTTCTCTGTATTTCCAACTTCTATTAACTTACCCAAGTGAAAAAACCCCGTTTTTTGTGAAACACGTACAGCCTGAGCCATTGAGTGCGTCACAATTACAATCGTATAAGTTTTTTTTAATTCATCAATTAATTCTTCAATTTTTGCAGTAGCAATTGGGTCTAATGCAGAACATGGTTCATCCATTAAGATCACTTCAGGATTAACAGATATAGCTCTCGCTATACAAAGTCTTTGTTGCTGTCCTCCAGATAAACTAGTGCCTGGTTCATCTAGTCTATCTTTAACTTCTTCCCATAAAGCAGATTTTTTTAAACTGTTCTCAACAATTTGATCTAGTTCGCTTTTGGTTTCGCCTTTTCCATGAATTTTAGGACCATACGAAATATTATCATATATACTTTTTGGAAATGGATTTGGCTTTTGAAAAACCATTCCAACTCTTTCTCTTAATGAGACAACATCCAGATCTTTATCATTAATATTCATACCATCCATTTCAATATTTCCTGTAACTTTACAAATATCGATCACGTCATTCATTCTGTTAATGCATCTTATAAAAGTTGATTTTCCACATCCGGATGGACCAATTAATGCGGTCACCTCTTTTTCATTTAAATCTAAATTAACGTCAAACAACGCTTGTTTATCACCATAATAAACATTTAAATTTTTTGATTTTATTTTAATATTATTCATTTAGTTCCATCGTTTTTCAAATTTTTGTCTTAAGTACACAGCAATAAAGTTCATTACAATTAAAAAGCTTAAAAGCATCATAATTGTTGCTGAAGTTTTTTCAACAAAACCTCTTTCTGCAGATTCAGACCATAAATATACTTGAACAGGTAATGAAGACGATGGATCAACTGGACTTGACGGTATGTCAACTACAAATGCCACCATACCAATTAATATAAGTGGTGCGGTTTCACCTAATGCTTGAGCTAAACCAATTATAGTTCCTGATAAAGTGCCAGGCAATGCTAAAGGTACTACATGATGAAAAACAGATTGAAATTTAGATGCACCGACTGCAAGAGCACCCTCTCTTATTGAAGGTGGGACAGCTTTTAATGAAGCTCTACATGGGATTATAATCCTTGGTAAAGTCATTAACGCTAAAGTTATTCCAGCAACTAATGGTGTAGATCTTGGTAATTGGATGGTTGCCAGTAAAATTTGTAGAGCAAGTAAACCGTAAACAATTGATGGCACTGCTGCTAAATTGTTTATATTGATTTCAATAAAATCTGTAATTTTATTTTTTGGAGCGAACTCTTCCAAATAAATTGACGCCAGAACAGCAACAGGAAAAGCTAATAATAAACAAATTAAAATACTATAGAATGATCCGACTAAAGCTCCACCTATCCCTGCTAGTTCTGGATCTCTAGAGTCTCCATTATTAAAGAAATAATTATTAAAATTTTTACTTATCTTTTTATTTTCAACAAAATAATCGTATATAACTAACTGAAAGTCAGAGATTCTTCTTCTTTCTTCGGGAAGATCTCTTGGATAATTACCTTTATGCAATTGATCTATATCGTCTGAGGCTGTTAAATCTAATGTAATTGTTTTACCTAATAAATCATTATCTTTTAAAAAAGCTTTTTTAATCTCGATTTCTGCATCTCCACTAAATAGTTTTAATAATTCATCTTCTTCAGCTCTATCTTTTGCTGGATAAGCTTTTATTAAATTTTCTATCATTACATCATAAAAATCAGCTTCCATTATTTCTTCTTGGGATGCACCATTTTGAATTTCTAATAAATCCTGATCAAAAAAGATTTCAGTGGTAATTACTGTTTTTTTAAAAGCTGAGCTTCCTTTCGAGAAAATATTTTGAACTAGAATAACTACAAATAACAATGCAACCAATATAGATGCTAAACCATAAAATCTAAATCTTTTCTCTGATCGGTGTCTTTTTTTTAATCTTTCTTCTTTAGTCATACTTTTCTCTATATTTTTTGACTGCTCTTTGAGCTATATAATTCAATATTAACGTTGCTATAAATAATGTGAGTCCTAAAGCAAAAGCTGATTGAGTTTTCGGACTGTCAAATTCTTGGTCACCAACAAGTATCATTACAATCTGAGTTGTAATTGTTGTGGTAGACTCTAAAGGGTTAATTGTAAGATTTGCAGCAAGACCAGCAGCCATCACAACTATCATTGTTTCACCTATCGCTCTTGATACTGCTAATAAAACTGATCCTATTATCCCTGGAAGAGCTGCGGGTATTACGACTTGTTTAATAGTTTCTGATTTTGTGGCTCCAACAGCATATGAACCATCTCTTAATGATTGTGGGACAGAATTAATTACATCATCAGATAAAGATGAAACATAAGGAATAATCATTATTCCCATAATTAATCCTGCAGCTAAAGCGCTTTCGGATGAAACAGTTAATCCAAAATTTTCACCTACTTGTCTAAAAAAAGGTCCAACAGTTAATGCAGCAAAGAAACCATAAACTACAGTCGGTATTCCTGCTAAAATTTCAATAATTGGTTTTGAAATTCTTCTAACTTTAATTGAAGCATATTCAGCCATGTAAATACCTGAAAATAAACCAATAGGAACAGCTACTAACATTGCAATAAAAGCTATAAAAGATGTCCCTGCAATCAATGGAATAAAGCCAAAAGCATCTTTTAACTCTTCTAATTCAGCTACCGTTATTGAGGAGGCATC
This sequence comes from uncultured Pelagibacteraceae bacterium, assembly GCA_902570525.1. Taxonomy (GTDB): domain Bacteria; phylum Pseudomonadota; class Alphaproteobacteria; order Pelagibacterales; family Pelagibacteraceae; genus Pelagibacter. Next base: position 13,008 of record CACFYN010000007.1, on the reverse strand, counting down.
TCTAACAAAAGCTCTTTGGGGACTCCAATTTGTACCAAATAAATAATCAAAAATATTAATGACTGAAAAAAATTTAATACTTTCAAATAGTAGTGAAAATATTATTCCAAGAGTAGTTAAAATGGCTATTAAAGAAGATACAAACAATAAACCCTTTAAAATAACTTCCACATCGTCTCTTGCTTTATTGTTATTTTTTATTTTTTTTAAAGAGTAAATAACCGAAGCTATAATTATTCCAAATATTAAAACTACTTTTGAATTTGTAAAAATATTTATAAATTTTGCGTATGCAAGAGCACTTTCTTTCAATATACTATCTATATCTCCAAAATACGTACCTAAATGGATAGCCTTAATTTTTTCATAAATTAGGTTTGCTTCATTTTTGTCATTAAATATTGCACCTTGATTTGCAGCTGTTTCAATAATTATAGATTTAATGATTACAGGTTCAAATAATGACCAGACCAATAAAAATACTAATGCTGGTATTGAACACCATAAAACAAGATAGTATCCATAAAATTTCGGTAAAGCATTTAATCTTATATTTTTCTCAATTGAAATACTTTTAGTTTTTGACCTTCCATAAAAGAACAAAGATAATGAAAATATTGTTATTAAAAATAAAAGAACGAAGTTCATTCGTCCAGATTGATATAGTTCTTTTGTTACAGAAATATTACAATTTAAATCTTAGATTGAATTAAAAAAAAAGGCCAGTAATTACTGGCCTTTTTTTGGGGATAAATGAAACTTATTTTATCTCGATTATATTCAAATCTACTGCAGCTGTTCTAGTAACTTTGTATTTATCAGCAGCTAATGGAACTAATCCTATTTCTGCTAAGTAACCTCTGCTACCCATAGATTTTTTAGAAGTAAATTCTTTCATATATTCTTGAATACCAGGTATTACTCCGATATGTGCTTTCTTCACGTAAAAGAATAATGGTCTTGCTATTGGATAAGAATAATCTTGAATACCTTCTAAAGATGGTTGTACACCATTAATTGAAGATGCTTTGATTTTATCCTTGTTGGCAACTAAGTAACTATAACCAAAAAAACCAAATGCGTCAGGATTAGAAGAAAGTTTTTGTACAATTAAAGTGTCATTTTCGCCAGCTTCGACTGCATAACCATCTTCTCTCATTTTAGCACATTCTTTTTTAGCTTTTTTACCTGCAGCATCGTAAAGGGATTTTGCTGTTTTTGAACATCCTTTACCCATAACTAAAGAATTCCATGCATCTCTAGTTCCTGATGTTGGCGGAGCAATCAAAATCTCAATTTTTTTGCCTGGCAAGCTTGAGTCAATATCACTCCATTTTTTGTAAGGATTTTCAACAAGTTTACCATCTACATCTACTTTAGCTGCTAATGCTCTCCAAAGTTGTTCTTTTGTAAAATCTGCATCTGGGGCATTCACTGAGTGCGCGAATGAAATACCATCATTACCAACTACTATTTCAATAATTTCAGCAACTCCATTTTTCTCACATAAAGCTTTTTCTTTTGTTTTAATTGCTCTTGATGCATTTGTTATATCAGGATGATTTGCTCCTACACCTGCGCAGAACAATTTCATTCCTCCACCAGTTCCTGTACTTTCGATTACCGGTGTTTTGAATTTTCCACCTTTACCAAACTTTTCAGCTACAACTGTAGCATATGGGTAAACAGTAGAAGAACCTACAATTTTTATTTGGTCTCTTGAGTAACTAGTTGTTGTAAAACTAAGTACTAAAAGAAAACTTAATAAAATTTTTACTAATCTATTCATATTTCTCCTTTTTAGATTCGTTATGTATCAAGAATTAAATCTGAATCTTAAATATTTTATTAAAGGAAAGTTAAAGTTTTGTTACAAAGGCTAACTTTTTAGTTGAATTAAATTGAATTAAATTTCAAATCTATGGTAGTTCCTTGATTTTCCTCACTATTAATAATCATTTCACCTCTATGTTGAGAAACTAAATGCTTAACAATTGCAAGCCCTAAACCCGTACCTCCAACACTCCGACTTTTACTAGGATCGACAGTGAAAAATCTTTCAGTGATTCTATGAATAAATTCCTTGGGAATTCCTATACCTTGATCTGATATAGAGACAATATTTAAATCACCCTCTTTTTTCGTGGCAATTTTAATTTCTTTACCCTTCTCACTATATTTAATTGAATTATCAATAAGGTTAGTAAAAATTTCTATTAATTTATCTCTATCACCAATAATTTTGAAATTTTCAGTTTTTTGAAGATTTAAATTAATGTTATTTTTTTTAACAATGTTTTCATAAGTCTTTATCACGTAATTAAGCACTTCTATTAAATCTATTTCGTGTGTAGGCCTTATATGCTCTTGTAGCTCAATTTTCGAAAGAGATAACAAATCTCTTATTAAATTTTCCATTCTTTCAGATTGAGAGCTCATTACTGGTAATAAATTATTAACTTCAGAGTTCTTTTTTAAATCAGCGTTATTTTCAAATGACTCAAGTCCCATTTTAATAGATTGCAATGGCGTTCTAAGTTCGTGGGAAACATTTGCAACGAAGTCTGATTTCAATTGTTGAAATTTATAAAATTCGGTCAAATCTCTCATAAAAAGTAAACAAGATGGCTCATCAAAGAATAAATTATGATTATCTTGGTAAATTGTTACATTCATTCTAAGAACTGAAGGGTTTCTTAGCTCTATTTCAAGATCATTAGAATTTTCTCCATTGAAAGCTTTCTCAATTGAACTTAACAAATCGGGATTTCTTAAAAATCCACTTATATTTTTATTCAACTTTGTTTGAAATCTTTTAATGGCTGAACTATTACTAAATATTATTTCCTTAGATTTGTTTAGAATTATAATTCCTTCTGGTATGTAATTTAAAAGATTATAAATGGTTTCTCTATATTTTTTGCTTTCATCTTCATCTAACTTATTATCTTCAATTTTAACTTCCGTATTAATGCCTAAGACTCTTTCTTTTTTTAAAAGAAAAAATAACAAAATAGCTATTATGATTAACAAAACAAATGTTAATAGTTCCATATAAAATTATCTCATTTAAATGTTACAGATTTGTTAAAACCTTTTAAGAACTTACTTTTCCCAAATAGTTTACTAGTATCACACCTATAATTATTAGAATTATACCTATTGTTCCATAAATATTGGGCAATTGATTATATTTTAAAATTCCAAAAATAGTTACAGCAGTAATGGTTAACCCTCCGTAAGTTGCGTATGTAAATCCAACGGGTATTGTATTCATAGCTTTAGACAGGCAGAACAGACAAAGTAGGATTGAAATAGCGCAAAAAATTGTAGGCAACATGGTAGTAAAACCATTAGTAGTTTTTAAGAATCCATTTGCAGCAATTCCCAGCACAATAGCTAAAATTAAATAAATATAACCAGATGAAATACTCATACTATTTTATTCTACCATAAATATCTTGGTATCTCACAATATCAGTTTCCTTTAATATTGAACCAAGTTGCGCTTCAATTATTTTAACAGGCTTTTTAAAAGGATTTTCAATTCTATGAATAGCACCTAGTGGAATGAATGTAGCTTCATTTACTTTTTTATAAAATACTTTTTTATTTAATGTTATTTTAGGTTTCCCTTGAGTAACTAGCCAGTGTTCTGATCTATGAAAATGCTTTTGGAGACTTAAGATACCCTTAGATTTAACATACAATTCCTTCATTAAAAAATTTTTACCATTATATAAATTTGTATAGCTGCCCCATGGTCTATAAAAAACATTTTTCTTTTTAAAATATTTTGATTTATTTTTTCCATACATTTTACATATTTCTTTCCAGCTACCTAAATCAGACCATGAAATATCCAATTTAATGGCATTTATATTTTTTGTTTTTTCTAAAATTGCATAATCAAAAGATTTTTCAATTGACTTAATAAATGAAGACTTATTTAGATAATATATGTTATTTCGATATTTTGACTTATGAACTGATGCTAAACAATTTTTGTAAGTTTTTGGTTGAAACTTTTTAAAATTATTAATGATTGAATCTTTTCTTAAAAAGAACATACCAGAATTCCAGTATCCCTTTTTTTTAATAACTTGCTTTGCTTTTGCAGGCTTTGGTTTTTCAATAAATCTTATGACTTTATTAATATTTTTTTTATCTTTTTTGGTTAAAAAATACCCGTATTCGCTAGATGGGTTAGTTGGTTTAATACCAAAAATAAATACATTTTTATTATCAAGATTGGATTTATTTTTGTTTATTTCTCTATTTAATTTATTTGGATTTTCAATTAAGTGATCTGCAGTAAAATACATCAAAGGCTGATTGTTTGGGATGTCTTTTATTAGTGCCGAAGTTAATATAGCTGGGGCTGTATTTTTTTTTGCTGGTTCTAAAACAATTTTAAATTTTTTTATTTTACTTTTTTTTAAAGACTTTTTAACTTCTTTAATATACTTAGCATTTGTGCTGATGATGGGATAATCATAGATATTATTTTTAATTCTTTCAAAAGTTTTGTTAATTAGTGTCCAACCGCCAAAATCGATAAATTGTTTTGCTTGATGTTTTGATCCTTTGGGCCAGAGCCTAGTACCAGCTCCACCACATAAAATAACAGGTCTTATTTTCATTAAATATCTGCGTATGTCCTGACTTCTTCTTTTGCACCTGGATGCGTAGGCGCCCCAAGGTATGCTGGTCCAACAGTTTGCGCGTACTTCCAAAGTGTGCCGTTACCAAAATTAATCTTCTTTGGTTTCCATTTTTTTCTTCTTTTTGCTAATTCTTTTTTAGACAAACGAACATTTATTGTTCCTTTCTTAGCATCAAGATCAATAATGTCTCCATTCCTTAATAAAGCTATTGGTCCACCAACTGATGCTTCTGGCCCAACATGCCCAATACAAAATCCTCTTGTTGCTCCTGAAAATCTTCCATCTGTAATTAGCGCAACTTTTTCACCCTTCCCTTGTCCATATATTGCTCCTGTTGTTTGAAGCATTTCTCTCATACCTGGACCACCTTTAGGACCTTCGTATCTAATTATAATGATATCACCATCTTTATACTTTTTATTTTTAACAGCTTTGTAAGCTGCTTCTTCTGTATCAAAACATCTTGCTTTACCAGTAAATTGTAATCTTTTTAAACCAGCAACTTTAACAATAGCTCCATCGGGAGCTAAATTTCCTTTTAAACCAACTACACCTCCATCTGGAGATAATGGTTGATTATATGTCCTCATAACTTTTTGGTTTTTGTTAAACTTAACATTTTTTAAATTTTGTCTCATAGTTTTACCTGTAACAGTCATACAATCACCATGGATGTATCCACCATCTAAAAGCGTTTTTAATAACATTGGAACACCACCTGCCTTCCACATATCTTTTGCTACATACTTTCCACCAGGTTTAAGGTCAGCTAGATAAGGTGTTTTTTTAAAAATTCTTGCAACATCCATTAAATCAAATTTAATTCCAGCTTCATTTGCAAGTGCTGGTAAATGTAATGCAGCATTAGTAGATCCACCTGTTGCAGCAACAATAGTGGCTGCATTTTCTAAAGATTTCTTTGTAACAATATCCCTTGGTCTAATTTTTTTTTCTAATAAACTCATTACCGCTTTACCACTTTTTAAAGCATATGAATCTCTTTGCGTATATGGTGCTGGAGTTCCTGCTGAATAAGGTAAAGCTAAACCTATTGCTTCTGAAACACATGCCATAGTATTTGCAGTAAATTGACCACCACAAGCGCCAGCACTTGGACAAGCTTTAAGTTCTAATTTTCTTAATGCATTTGCAGACATTTTTCCTGATGAGTATTTTCCAACACCTTCAAAAACATCAACTACAGTTACATCTTTACCATTAAATCTTCCTGGCAATATAGATCCACCATAAATAAATACACTTGGTACGTTCAAACGAACCATGGCCATCATCAAACCTGGTAATGACTTATCACAACCAGCTACACCAACTAGTGCATCGTAACAATGTCCTCTAACAGTTAACTCAGTAGAATCAGCAATTACATCTCTAGATATCAACGACGATTTCATCCCTTCGTGCCCCATTGCTATACCGTCTGTTACAGTGATTGTACAAAATTCTCTTGGTGTTCCACCCGCTTGATGAACGCCTTTTTTAACAGACTGTGCTTGTCTCATCAAAGCAATGTTACAAGGAGCAGCCTCGTTCCATGTTGAAACAACACCTACAAAAGGTTTTGCAACATCTTTTTCGGTTAAATCCATTGCATAATAAAACGATCTTTGTGGTGCTTTATCAGGACCTACTGATGTATGACGACTAGGTAATTTTTTTTTATTAAATTTTGGCATTATAAACTTTTTACTGTAGCTGATAATTTTTTTATATTATTTCCTAAATTATTATAATTACTTTTTTCTTGGTCAACAATATGTTTTGGTGCACGCTTTACAAAATCTTTATTCTTTAATCTAGAGGAAATTTTATCCATTTCTGCTTGATATTTTGACTGTTTGCTAAGAAGGTTTTCTTTAATTACATTTAAATCAACATTTTCTTCAAAATAAAGTTTAAAAACATTTCCTTTTATTACTAATGATGCAGATGGCTTATTCTTATCTTTATCAATAAAATTTGTTATTCTTCCTAGCCTTTTAATTATCGTGTCGTTCTTAGTAAAAAAAGCTTTATTCTTTTTGTTAATTCCACCAAGTGAAATATCAACGTATGAGCCTGGGCTAATGCTTAGTTCATTCTTAAATGATCTAATTGCTGTGATAAAATCTATAATATTTTCAACATCGGTAAATTTTTCTTTTTTAGATTTATCTGTAATCCAATTAGAATACATTAAATAATTTTTATTCAAATTGTCCAATTTATTTTTAAGCCATATCTCCTCAGTGATAAAAGGTATGAATGGATGAAGCAAAACCAAAATTTCTTTAAAAACAAAACTAGCAATTTCTTTAGTTTCTTTAATATCATTTTTATTATTTGAATTTAAAATTGTTTTACTTAATTCTAAATACCAATCACAATACGAATGCCATACAAATTGGTATATATTACGAGCCGCTTCATCAAATCGATAGTCTTTAATATTCTTTTCTACAACAATTTTTGTTTGAACCAATTCTGAGTATATCCATTTATTAATATTTATTTTTGCTTTGGGAGATTTTTTAGAATTTTTGATATTACATTTATTATGAATTAAAAAATTATTTACATTCCATAATTTATTAAGAAAATTCCTATTACCTTTAACTCTGTCTTCTGATAACTTCACATCTCTTCCTGGCGAAGCCATTGATAAAAGAGTAAACCTTAGTGCATCAGCGCTATACTTTTCTATTAGATCTAAAGGATCAATGACATTACCTTTTGATTTCGACATTTTTTGACCTTTTTCATCTCTAACTAAAGCGTGAACATAAATATCTTTAAAAGGTTCTTTTTTAATAAATTCCATTCCAAACATAATCATTCTCGCAACCCAAAAAAATATAATATCAAAGCCAGTAACCAACACAGAAGTTGGATAAAATTTATTAAGATAAGGATCTTTGGTATTCCAACCTAATGTAGCGAATGGCCATAAACCAGATGAAAACCAAGTATCTAAAACATCTGGATCTCTTTTTAACTCAACATCTTTTTTATAAAATTTTTTAGCATTTTGTTTTGCTTCTTTTTCATTAAGAGCAACAAAGATTTTTTTATCAGGACCATACCATGCTGGTATTTGATGGCCCCACCATAGTTGTCTTGAAATACACCAAGGTTCAATATTATTCATCCATTGAAAATATGTCTTCGACCAATTTTCAGGAAAAAAATTTGTTTTTTTTGATTTAACAATTTTTTTTGCTTTTATAGAAAGTTTTTTTGCATCAGCAAACCATTGTTCAGTTAAGTAAGGTTCAATTATAGAATTTGATCTATCGCCATATGGAACTTTATTTTTAATGCTTTCTTCTTTAACAAATAAGTTAAGATTTTTTAAATCCTCTAATATAATTTTTCTAGCCTCAAATCTATCTAACCCTTGATATTTTTCAGGACAATTATCGTTAATTTTTCCGTCATCTGTAAAAACATTTATCGTTTTAAGTTTATTTCTTTGGCCAACATCGTAATCATTAAAATCGTGAGCTGGGGTTATTTTAACAGCACCTGTGCCTTGTTCAGGATCAGCATAATTATCAAAAATAATTTTTATTTTTCTTCCTACTAAAGGTAAATTTACATCTTTATTTTTATATTTTTTAAACCTTTTATCTTTAGGATTTACTGCGACAGCAGTATCTCCAAGCATTGTTTCAGGTCTAGTTGTGGCAATAGTTATAAATTCATTAGTGCCATCAATAGGATATTTTATATAGTATAATTTTGAGTTTACCTCTCTTTGGTCAACCTCTAGGTCTGAAATAGCAGTTTTTAATACAGTATCCCAATTAACCAATTTTTTGGATTTATAAATAATTTTTTTTTTATGAAGCTCTACAAATACACGAATAACACTATTGGATAAATTATCATCCATAGTAAATGCGTTCCTTGACCAATCACATGAGCAACCCAATTTTTTTAATTGATTTAAAATAATATCACCATATTGATTTTTCCATTCCCAGACCTTGTTTATAAAATTTTCTCTTCCCAGATTATTTTTTGATATGCCCTCTTTTTCTAATTTTTTTTCTACCAAGGCTTGAGTGGCAATTCCTGCATGATCAGTTCCTGGTTGCCATAAAGTTTCATAATTGTTCATTCTATGGAATCTGGTTAAAAGGTCTTGAATAGAATTATTTAAAGCATGTCCCATATGTAAACTTCCAGTTACATTTGGGGGAGGTATTACAATTGAGAATTTTTTCTTATTTTTTTTTGGTTTAAATAACTGGTTTTTAACCCAATATGAATAAATACGATTTTCTACTTCATTATGATTATATTTATCTGAACTCATATACCTTTTTGTTTATAAATTAATCGTTCGAATAAACAATAATCAATTTTAAGTGGAAATTTATAGACTAATTGTAAAAATCAATTATATAAACATACATTAAATTGATTTATTATCCTTTTAAACGGTAACGTGGCGGAATGGTTACGCAGAGGATTGCAAATCCTTGTATCCCGGTTCGATTCCGGGCGTTACCTCCAAAAAAAGAGTTGTTTTAAATTTAAAAAAAAGTAAGTTTTGATTTATATTCCTCGGTAGCTCAGTTGGTAGAGCAGTTGACTGTTAATCAATTGGTCGCAGGTTCGAGTCCTGCCCGAGGAGCCAAAACTAGCCCGTTTTAGAAATTCCAACTTGTGCAACTTGCAAATTTTTACTGAATTTTACTTTCTGATCCTGTGTTAACTCAGAATATAGCTTAATTAAAAAATTATAGTTCACAGTCATGTGATTTTCTTTTATTTTATCAGCATTAATTGCATATTCTGAAAAATCCTCGAAAAAATAGTTTATTGGAACTTTAAGATAATTTGATAATTGAAGTAATCTTATTGAACTTACTCCATTTGTTCCTTTTTCATATTTTTGTATTTGTTGAAATGTAACGTTAATAGCTTTTGCTACTTTAGTTTGAGTTAAGCCAAGAGCTAATCTTCTTAGCTTAAGTTTATTACCTAAGTGTTTATTAAAATTTTCTTCCATTAAGACCCCTCTTAAAAAGAAATATTGAACTCTAATCTGAGGGTTAATGCAAGCCCTAAAATATTTTTTTTTTAGCCTATTTATTGGCTTGACATAACGCTAAAAAGCCTAAATTGCTTTTACAAAATAAAGTAAACTTATTTAGACTAATTATAAAATTTGGCTTAAAAATAGCTTGGTTCTATCACTTTTTGGATTGGCAAAAAATTCTTTGGTCTCTGCTTTTTCCACAATCATACCTTCATCCATAAATATAACTTCGTCAGCTACTTCTTTTGCAAAACCCATTTCATGCGTAACAACAATCATTGTCATTCCGCCTTTTGCAAGGTTTACCATTGCATCTAAAACTTCTTTTATCATTTCTGGATCTAGAGCAGACGTAGGTTCGTCAAAAAGCATAATTTTTGGTTGCATACATAAAGCACGTGCTATAGCAGATCTTTGTTGTTGACCACCAGATAATTGACCTGGAAACTTGTTTGCTTGATCTGCAATTTGAACTTGTTCCAATTGTTTCATTGCAAGCTCTTGAGCTTCTTTTTTTGCCATTTTTTTTACCCAGATTGGTGCTAGCGTGCAGTTATCTAAAATAGATAAATGTGGAAATAAATTAAATTGTTGAAATACCATTCCAACTTCTGCTCTTACTTGTTCAATATTTTTTGTATTTTCAGAAAGTTCGGTTCCATCAACTATTATTGTACCTTTTTGATGCTCTTCTAACCTGTTAATACATCTAATTAAAGTTGACTTACCTGATCCAGATGGACCACAGACAACAATTTTTTGTTTAGCAGAAACATCAAGATTTATGTCTTTTAAAACCTGAAAATCTCCAAACCATTTGTTTACATTTTCGATTTTAATTATTGGTTCAGACATTTTATCTTTCAGTTTTATATTTTGCCTCTAGGTTATAACTATATTTGCTCATAGCATAACAAATTATCCAGAAAATTATAGCAGCAAATATATATCCTTCCATTGCAAATCCTAGCCATTTTGGATTTGTTTTTGCTAAAGCTAACATTCCAGCCAATTCTGCTAGTCCAACTACAAAAATCAATGGTGTATCTTTAACAAGTGCTAAAAATGTATTACAAATTCCAGGAATTACTAATTTTAAAGCTTGGGGTAAAATTACAAATATATGCATTTTCCAATATCCCATTCCCAAAGATTTTGCAGCATCATACTGTCCTCTTGGAAGTGCTTGTAAACCACCTCTTATAACTTCAGCGCAATAAGCTCCTTCGAAAAGTGTAATTGCTATAATCACTCTTACAAGTTTATCCATGAAGAAATCTTCTGGTAAAAACATAGGAAACATTACAGATGACATAAATAATACAGTAATAAGGGGAACGCCTCTCCAAAACTCAATATAACCAATTGATATATATCTTATCATTGGAAGACTTGATCGCCTACCTAAGGCTAAAACCATACCTAAAGGGAAACAGAAAATTAAACAGAAAAAAGAAACAATAAATGTTAAAGATAAACCTCCCCACGCACCTGTTTCGACCCAAACTAAACCGAATGAACCACCAGAGATAAGATAATATATAACTAAAAATGCAATTATTGGATAAATAATTACGTAATATAGCGCTAAATATTTTTTTAAATTATCTCTTAAGAAAAAACCAAAAAATCCTAAAGCAATAACAAGAATGAATGCTAGATTTATCCTCCAATGTAAATCATTTGGGTACATTCCATACATAAAACGTCTGAACCAAACTTTAACATAGGTCCAACAAGCACCAGTCCCCGTGCAGGCTTCTTTGGTATCTCCAGAAATATTTGCATCAAATATCATCCAACTTAAAGATGGAGGAGTTGCTTTAATAATCGCAAAAATAATAAGAAGTGTAAGTATTGCGTTAAAATTATTTGTATTAATATTTTTATTTATTATATCTAAACTTTTAATTCCGGAATATTCGGTTCTAATAAAATTCAATCCTACAAAACCAAGAACTAAAGGAAGAAAGATACTTAATATTCCAGGTAAAAATGATGTAATATTTATTTTTAAAAATGCGTTTATTGCTACATCTAATATACTTATAGAAAATAAGAAAAGACCTAAATATAGAAAATAATAGAAATTCTGCTTATTTGATTTTAGAAAATTTAAACTATTCATTATTTTTCCTTAATTTCTATTTTTTTGTTATACCAATTCATTATTGCTGCAATTGCTAAGCTTATGGATAAATAAGTAAGCATTGTTATAGATACTATTTCAATTGCCTTTCCGGTTTGCATTAATGCTGTTCCAGCAAAAACTAATACTAAATCTGGATACGCTATAGCAGCTGCTAAGGATGAATTTTTTGTTAAATTAAGATATTGATTGGTAGTAGGTGGAATTATAATTCTTAGAGCTTGTGGCATAACTACTAATTTTAATATTTGATTAGGTGTTAAACCTACAGATGCGGCGGCCTCTTTTTGACCTTTACCGATACCTTGAATTCCAGCTCTGACACACTCAGCAACAAAAGTAGAAGTGTATAATGATAAAGCTAAAACTAAAGCAATTAGTTCCGGTGGTAAACCTATACCTCCATCAAATACGTAAGAAGTTTTTGATAATTGTTTTAAGGCAGGAATTTCAAAATCTAAAGATACGCCTCCTATAAAAAACGTTAAGGCGGGTAGTAAGAATATTAATCCCAAGGAAATAAAAAAAACTGGGATTTGTTTTCCTTCATTCTCCTGAAGTTTTTTTGCATAAGTTGAAATAATAATAATAGAAATAATTACTGCTAAAATTGAATATAAGAAAATGTCTAAATTTGTCCAAATAAAAGACGGTATATAATATCCCTTGATAGTCATGTAAGTAACACCAAACCATGGTCCAGCTTTTTCTGGAACAGGAAGTGCTCTTAAGGCTGCATAATACCAAAAGAAAATTTGAAGCAATAAAGGAATATTTCTGAAAAACTCTACATACCAAGCTGCAGAATTTCTAATTAGATAGTTCGAAGATAATCTTGCTACTCCAAATATTACACCCAGTATTGTACAAAAAATTATACTTATAAAAGATACTAATAATGTATTAAGTAATCCTACAAGATAAGCTCTAGCATATGAGTGTGAACCACTATATTCAATAAGGGAAAATTGTACGTCAAATGAAGACTCTTGGGTTAAAAAACCAAAACCAAAATCAATTCCTCGATTATCCATATTGATTTGAGCATTAAAGGTAAAAAAACCAAATATGCCTAAAACAAACAAAACTGTTATGATTTGAGGTAGAATTTTTTTGATTTTGTTGTTCATTAGACCGCGAATATA
>CACFYN010000006.1 GCA_902570525.1 uncultured Pelagibacteraceae bacterium | reverse complement strand
CGCTCTTATTCCAAAAGGTTTTAAACCTAAATCTTTTCCCGCCTCCATTAACTTGTCAAATATATGGTTTTGATATTCAATTGGGTGATGGAGTTCCCAGCCTAGCTCACCAACAAAATTTACTCTCATAGCATTTACAGGTGCATAACCAACATCTACATTTTTCGCACTCAACCATTTAAAATTCTCATTAGAAAAATCATCTTTAGAAACTCTTTGCATTAGCTCTCTTGATTTTGGACCTGCAACTACTAACACTCCTGTACTATTAGTTAAATTTTCAAATATCACACTTCCATCTTTAGGCATCCATTTATGGATCCAGTCATGATCAAGTCTTTGAAAAGCCCCAGCAGAAACTAAATAGAAGCTATCCTCGGCTTCTCTTAAGATTGTAAATTCTGAATGCACGCCGCCTTTTGTGTTTAAAGCATGACATAAATTTACTCTACCTACTTTTTTTGGAAGTTTATTTGCAACCAAATTATCTAAAAATTCTTCTGCTTTTGGACCTTTTATTCTACATTTTGCAAATGCTGTCATGTCTAAAAGTCCGACATTTTCTCTAACGTTCTTACATTCTTTTTCAACTGCTTTAAACCATTTTGATCTTCTAAAGGACCAGTCGTCTTTTTGTTCCATACCATCAGTTGCAAAAAAATTAGGTCTTTCCCACCCAAATTTTTGACCAAATACAGCTCCTAATTTTTTCATTCTGTCATAACACGGTGCTGTTCTTAATGGTCTTGCTGCTTCTCTTTCTTCATCAGGGTAATGAATTATGAATACATTTCTATAAGCTTCTTCATTCTTTTCTTTTAAATAGGACTTAGAGCAATAATCACCATATCTTCTAGGTTCAACACCAAGCATGTCAATTGTAGGTTCGCCATCTACAATCCATTCTGCTAATTGCCAACCTGCTCCTCCAGCCGCAGTTATTCCAAAACTATGACCTTCGTTTATCCAAAAGTTTTTAAGTCCCCATGCAGGTCCAACAATTGGATTCCCATCTGGAGTATAACAAATTGCTCCATTATAAACTTTCTTCACTCCTACCTCTCCAAAAGCAGGAACTCTGTGAATTGCACCTTCAATATGTGGAGCTAATCTGTCTAAATCTTCTTGAAATAATTCGTATTCAGAATCTTTTGATGGTCCATCAACATAACAACATGGAGCACCATCTTCATAAGGTCCAAGTATAAGACCACCAGCTTCTTCCCTCATGTACCATCTGCTATCACTATCTCTTAATACTCCCATTTCAGGTAAACCTTCTTTTTTTCTTTTTTGAATTTCAGGATGAGGCTCTGTAACAATATATTGATGTTCAACTGGTATTACTGGTATTTCTAATCCAACCATTTTTCCTGTTTGTCTTGCAAAGTTTCCTGAGCATGACATAACATGTTCACATTCAATACTCCCTTTATCAGTTTCAACGACCCAGCCATTTTTTGTTTGTTTAATTCCAACTACGTTTGTATTTCTGTAAATCTCTGCTCCTCTATTTCTTGCACCAGTAGCTAAAGCTTGAGTAAGATCAGCAGGTTGAATGTATCCATCCTCTGGGTGTTGAATTGCTCCAACCAAATCACTTGTATTACATAAAGGCCAAATTTCTTTTACTTGATCTGGTGTTAAAAATTTTACATCTACACCTATTGTTTGTGCAACACCAGCGTACTGATGGTATTCATCCATTCTATCTTTTGTACTTGCAAGTCTAATATTTGAAACAACACTAAAGCCAACATTTTTACCTGTCTCTTCTTCAAGAGTTTTATAAAGGTCAACAGCGTATTTGTGTAATTGGCCAACCGAGTAACTCATATTAAAGAGTGGCAGTAAACCTGCAGCATGCCATGTTGAACCAGAGGTAAGCTCTTTTCTCTCAACTAATACAACGTCAGACCAGCCTTTTTTTGCTAAATGATATAAAGCACTTACACCAACTACTCCACCTCCAACAATAACTACTTTAGCTTTTGATTTCATAAAACCGATTCCTACTAGATTTTTGGTTTGAACGAAACAAAATTTTAATAGTCATCATCCTCATCTCTCCATCCTTTTATATACATCAAATACGCGGCCACAGTTACACTTATACATCCTACAATCATGCCTAAGTTGAGGCCAAATTGCTTACCAAAGAAATACCAACCAAGTTGAGTAGAGCCTATTGTTGGTACACATAAAATTAACATTAAAATTGGAATTCTTTCATAAAAAGGTTTTTTCTTCATTTAAATTGACGATCCTAGTGGCATTGGTTGTGAGACACCACTTGTTAACCAACAGTTTTTAAGTGGACCAGATTTGTCATATTTTTTAACTACCCATTCAAATTGATAATATTTTTTCTTATCATCCAAAACTGTAACTCTATAGATTGCACTGTTTTCTGAAGCAGAGATAATATCTATTTTATTTTCGAGATGATTTATTAACATTTGATACATATCACTTTTGAGCATTGACTTAAATTTCTCAAGTGGACCTGTATATTTTTTATTATTTGGGTGTGCAAACTCCCATGTTTGCTCAATACCAAAATCTTCGTACGGTTCATTATTATTTTTTAACCCATTTAATTGTATCTCTACAACCTCTAACGGTTTAATTGAGTTTTTTGGTTTGATCAACTCAGCATTGCAAATAGACTGAAAACAAAAACTTAAAAAAATTAATATTACAAGTTTGTTTTTATATAAATACATTCTTACTTAAACAATATAACATGTGAAAAATAAATTAACTTTACAATAAGGACGCAAATGAAAATTGGTTTTATAGGCCTAGGAAACGTTGGTGGGAAACTTGCAGGCAGTCTATTGAGAAACAACTTCAAATTGACTGTTTACGATCTTGACCCAAAAACAATGGACAATTTAAGTTCAAAAGGAGCAAGTATTTCAAAAAATCCAAAAGAACTTACTCAAGACTCTGATCTAATTATTACATGCTTACCCTCGCCTAAAATATGTAGAGAAGTAATGGAGTCTAAAAACGGTGTAATTAATGGATTGTCAAAGAATAAGATATGGCTCGAAATGAGTACAACGGATGAAAACGAGGTAAAAAGAATTGGAAAGTTAGTTAAACAAAAAAAAGCATTTGCTCTTGATGGACCTGTAAGTGGTGGGTGCCATAGAGCTGATACAGGAAATATAGCAATATTCGTTGGTGGAGAAAGATCTGCATTTGAAAAAATTTTTTCTGCTCTTTCGGCGATGGGTGAAAAAATTCTTCATACTGGAGAATTGGGCTCTGCCTCTGTTTTAAAAGTTATAACGAATTACTTAGCATCAGTTCATTTAGTTGCGTTAGGTGAAGCTTGGACTGTTGCACAAAAATCTAATTTGGATTTAGAAAAAACTTTTAAGGGAATTGCTATTTCCTCTGGAAATTCATTTGTGCATGAAACAGAAAGCCAAGTAATATTAAATGGTTCCTATAATATAAATTTTACAATGGATTTAGTTTTAAAGGATACTTCCTTATTTGATAATTTAGCAAAAAAACTTAATTCATCTTTAGAAATATCACCAATGATTGTAAAAATTTTTCAGGAAGGTTTGAAAAGCTATGGTCCTCGTGCCTGGTCTTCAATGATAGTTAAAAGAATGGAGGATAAAAATAAAATAGAATTTAGAGCAAAAGGTTTTCCAACCGAACTTATAGATAAAGAGCCTGAAAAGAAAGGTTATGAGATTTAACAAACAAGGTCATAATATTATTCATAGAGGGCTCGCAAATAAAACTTTCAAAGAAAATTCAATTAAAGCCTTCAAGTTTTGCTTTAAAAAAAAATATGGAATTGAAACTGATTTACATACAACTTTAGATAATAAAATTGTATGTTATCATGATTTTAGCCTAAAACGATTTAAGAGTAAAAAGTTAATAAAAAATTTAAAATATAAAGATATAAATAAAATAGCATCAAAATATAAAATGCATATTCCAACTTTGAATGAGGTAATCAAAATTTCGAAAAAAAATTACTTAATGCTAGAAATTAAATCAAAATTTTCAAAAAAAAATTTTTTAAATCTTATTCCTATTATAAAGAGATTAAAACATTATAGCATAACCTCTTTTAATGAAAAAAATATTTCAAATTTAAATAAAATTAAAAAAAATCTAAATTTAGGGCTAGTTTTTTCTTCGACCACTTCAATAAAACTAATTTTACAAAAAAGTAAATTAAAGTACCTTAGATTATTAGTTTTAGAAAAAAAATTTCTTACTAATAAAAAACTTATAAAAATAAAAAAACCAATTTATTTTTACACACTAAAAGATAAAAAAGTTAGAACAAAATTTTTAGGAAAAAATCTTATTATTGAAAATTTATAATTATTGTGAAAGATAACTAAGTCTTCCTATTATTTCATCACGATCCATATAGTAACCTTGTAAGTGTCTATGTCCTGAGTTAGGATCGAATGCTGTTCTGCCGTGCAAAACTCTTCTGTTATTAAAAGAGTATATATCCCCTGGATTTAGTCTGAACTTAATAACAAATCTATCATCATGTAACAGATTGCCAAATCTATGATGCGCGAAATAAACTTGGTCCATTACATCTGGATGACAATCTAATGCATCCATAGTTGCAACACTAAATCTAATATCATTATAATCACCATCTTTAGTTAAACTTATTGCAGGAGCATAAAAACTTCTGTGAGCTTGCTGGGTATAATCTTTATCTCTAAATTTTAACGGTACATTTACCAAAGTATCAAAAATATCCTTTTCATTATTTTTTAAGTAATCTGCAACAGCAAAACCATCAACTGCTGAAGAATCTCCTCCATTAGCAGAATTTATAAGACAATGTAAAAACTGATAGCCTGGTGGATTTTCAAACCAGGGTAAATCCATATGATTTTTCAATGCGTGAGCTGTATAGGCTGAGTTATTTGGTTTAGGTATATTTATAACTTCAAAAGGTGTTTTAAAAAAAGTTTCTCTTGTGTGGCTAATTCTATTTAAAACTTCAAAAGCTGACTTTTCTTTTGTTGGTGCGTTATTTACTAAAGCTATTCCTTTATAGTGAAGAAGTTTTAACCACTTTATTAAACCTTCCTCTGAAGACATGATTTCATCGCAATTAATGCTTATAGACTGAATATTTTTTTCAATCGATTTATCCCAAAGTTGGTATGGAGAAATATATTTTTGTTTATTTTTGATTGTGTAACAGTTTTTTCTTAACCAATTAATGTCGTAAAAACTTGTATGATTTCCCTCACTCCAAACTATTTCTAGTTTACCCTCATCATTTACTTTATATGTTGTTGGATTTAAATTTTTAGAAACGTTTAATATATCAAACATTCTATGCCTAGAATCTTTGTCGTGAGCCGTTGGACAATTATCTCTTAACCATAAATAATTAAATTTACTTTCTTCTCCATCGCTCCAAAGAATTCTTAGGTAAGTTCCATTTTTTTCAAGTTTTGAAATACTAAACATGGTTAAAATTTATTATACTTATTTACATTTTCAATGCAATTTATAGTTGATAAATTATTGTTTTTTTTAATAATATCAAAAATAAAATTTGTTACTTTGCAACAAACTTGGACAACTGTTAAAACTTTATAAAAAATGAGTAAAATTGAAATTAATAACGTTTATAAAATATTTGGTCCCTCTCCAAAGAAGATCCTACCGATGGTACAAGAAGGTGCTACTAAAGAAGAAGTTTTAGAAAAAACAGGACATACAGTAGGTTTAGATAATGTGTCACTTAAGATTGATGAAGGTGAAACATTTGTATGTATGGGTTTATCTGGTTCAGGTAAATCTACTTTAATAAGACATATTAATCGTTTAATCGACCCAACATCAGGTGTGGTTTCTGTAGAAGGTACTGACGTGATGAGTTTAGACAAAAATAAATTAATAGATTTTAGAAGACATAAAATGAGCATGGTTTTTCAAAGATTTGGGCTATTTCCACATAAAACTGTTTTAGAAAATGTTGGTTACGGACTTGAGGTTCAGGGTAAAAAACCTGAAGATAAAAATAAAGTTGCTATGGAAAAAATAGAAGCTGTTGGTTTAAGTGGCTTTGAAAACCAATACCCAAACCAACTATCTGGAGGTATGCAACAAAGAGTTGGTTTAGCAAGAGCGCTTGCTACTGACACTGACATATTATTAATGGATGAAGCTTTTTCTGCACTTGACCCTTTAATAAGAAGTGACATGCAAAAACAGTTGCTTGATTTACAAGGCGAATTAAAAAAAACGATAGTTTTTATTACCCATGATTTAGATGAATCTTTAAAATTAGGTGATCATATTGGAATTTTAAATGGAGGAAGATTAGTTCAAGTCGGAACCCCAATAGAAATAATAATGAAACCTGCAGATGATTATGTTTCAGCATTTGTTAAAGATGTAAATAGAGCAAAAGTTATAAAGGCCAAAATAATAATGAAATCAGTAAATGAGGTTGATAATATTGACAAATCAAATCTTGTTAAAATAAATGAAGATCAATTTATAGAGGAATTCCTACCACAAGTAGTTTGTTCAAATGCAAACTGTGAGGTTGTAGATAAAAGTGGAAATACTAAGGGTTATCTAACCCAAAAAGAGTTATCTAAAGCACTTGCCAAAGAACATTTAAAAGAAGCAGTTAAAACTAATTAATTATAATTGATTTATTAAATCTGGAGCAATTTTTTTTGATTTTCCAAAAAATTTGAGTGCTTTTATAGCCTCTAAATTTGATTTATCTCCATCTACAACAACAAATCCAATCATTCCCATACTTTTATGAGGTGTGCACCAATAAGCATAAATACCTGGCACAGTAAATTTATATTCAGCATCTTTGTTCATTTTAGATTTGAATTTTTCAACACCAGTAGGAAACCCACCTTTTATAAACTCTACATTATGACCTTTGGTTGTCGCTTTCCAAAAAACTGTATCACCTGAATTTATTTTTACAATTTTTTGTGAGTAAACCATACTCTCTTTTCCTAGTTTGTTAAGCATCTCAATTGTTACATCTGCTGCATTCAACAAAGTTGGTAATAAAGTAATTGATATGGTTATGAACGATTTTTTGATTATAGATTTTAAATTCATGATGGTTATTTAATATTAAAAGTTATCTTATCAACTCTAATATTGGAGCAAGTTGCCACAGGATATAGTTTGAAAGATTTATTTATGCTTTACTAGTTTTAACTTTTCTCTAGTTTCGGCAGGCGTCATTACTGAAGCTCCTAAGTCCTCAACAATTCTTCTTGCTTTTTCAACTAGTTGAGCATTTGTAGCTAACTTTCCTTTTGAAATATATAAATTATCCTCAAGCCCTACTCTTGGGTTTCCACCCATTACTACTGTTTGAGCAACATAAGGCATTTCATTTTTAGAAATTGCGAAACCACTCCATACTGCCTCTTTCGGCATAATATCTTTCATTGCTTGCATTGCTAAAGGTGTAGCGGGTGCGCCCCAAGGAATACCTAAACACATTTGGAACATTGGGGGATCACTGAGTAATCCCTCTTGATATAACTGAGTTCCAAACCACATATTCCCTAAATCAAAAGCTTCTATCTCTGGTTTAACTTTTATTTCTTGAAGTCTTTTTGCTGCTTTTCTTAAATCTCTTGGGGTATTAATTGTAATAACAGATCCATCTCCAAAATTTAAAGTCCCGCAATCAAGAGTACAAATCTCAGGCAAGAACTGTTCGGCATTTGCAATTCTTTCCATTACATTCGCCATATCAGTTAATGGACCAAATTGAAGTGGACTATTTTCTCCTATATCTAAATCACCACCCATTCCAGTTGTAAGATTTAGAACTACATCTGTGTCTGATGATCTGATTCTATCGACAACTTCTTTGTATAACTCTAATCTTCTACTTGGTGTTCCATCTTCCTCTCTAACATGTATATGTGCAATCGCTGCACCTGCTTTTGCTGCTTCGATTGCAGATTTTGCGATTTGTTCTGGTGTCTTTGGTAAATCAGGATGTTTTTTAGCAGTATCACCAGATCCAGTAACTGCACAGGAGATAAATACTTTATTGTTCATAATTTATTAATGATATAGTTTATTATAATTAAAATGGAAATAACAGAATTAAAAAAAGATTTAGCAGCTACCTTTAGATGGACTGCTAGATTGAATATGAATGAGGGGGTTGCAAACCACTTTAGCGCATGTGTGCCCGGTTCGACTGATGAATTTTTAGTTAATAAATCAGGTGTTCATTTTAGCCAAATGAAAGTAAGCGATTTAATTTTGGTTAACAAAGAAAATATCGAGGAATTAAAAAAAAAACCCGACCTTGTGGATGCTACTGCAATAAATATTCATGGGACAATTCACCAAAAAGTACCTCATGCAAAATGCATATTTCATGTTCATTCAAAATACGCAACAGCTCTTTCTGCTTTGAAAAACCCTACTCTTCCTCCAATAGATCAAAATACGATGAGGTTTTATAACCGAGTATCTATATATAATGAGTATGGTGGTATGGGTTTTGAAGAAGAGTCGCTTAAAATGGCAGCTGCATTGGGAAATAAACAGAATCTGTTAATGTCAAATCATGGAATTTTAACTACTGGTGAAACTGTTTCGGATGGATTTGATGCATTATATTATTTTGAAAAATCTGCAGAAACATATTTAACTGCTTTAGCAACTGGAAAAGAATTAAATGTAGCATCACACGAAGTGGCAGAAAAAACAGCACAAGAGTGGTCAAACTATCCTTCTGATATGGGGAGAGCACATTTAGATCAAATCAGATTAATTTTAGATAAAGAAGAACCTGATTATCAAAATTAAAAAAATAAATTATGAAAGATAAAAAAAAATTTTATATAAATGGACAATGGGTCAATCCAATTAAAGCAAAAGATTTTGATGTAATTAATCCCTCTACTGAAGAAGTTTGCGCAATAATTTCTCTAGGCAGCTCTGAAGATACTAATCTTGCTGTAAAATCTGCAAAGTCATCTTTTGAAACTTGGAAAGAAACTTCAAAGCAAGAAAGAATAAAACTTTTAGAAAAATTATTAGAAATCTATAAATCTAGATGGGATGAAATGACTGATGCCATATCAACTGAGCTTGGTTGTCCAAAAGATTGGTGTTCAGCTAATCAAACTGCATCTGGCGCGGGTCACATTGAAGATTTTATAAAAAGATTAAAAGAATTTAATTTTGAACCTGGTTTTGACAAAGGATCTGTTAATCACATTGTATATGAACCAATTGGTGTATGTGGTTTAATTACACCTTGGAACTGGCCAATTAATCAAATAGCTCTTAAAGTTGTGCCAGCACTTGCAACTGGTTGTACAATGGTTTTGAAACCTTCTGAGATAGCTCCTTTATCAGCAATGCTTTTTGCAGAAATGATTCATGAAGCAAAATTTCCTGCAGGTGTGTTTAATTTAGTAAACGGAAATGGGCCAGGTGTTGGTACAGATTTATCAGGACATCCTGATGTTGATATGGTTTCCTTTACTGGATCGACAAGAGCTGGAAAGTTAATTACAAAAAATGCAGCTGATACAATTAAAAGAGTTTGTTTAGAGCTTGGAGGTAAAGGTGGAAATATTGTATTTGCTGATGCTTATCCTGATGCAGTTAGAGATGGAATACGAAACGTCATGAGTAACTCTGGTCAATCATGTGATGCACCAACAAGAATGTTAGTAGAAAAATCAATATACAAACGAGCAGTAGAAGAAGCTGCTGATGAAGCTAATAAAATTAAAGTAGATCTTGCATCAAAAGCTGGCGAACATATAGGTCCGGTGATATCTAAAACGCAATACGATAAAATTCAAAGTTTAATCAAGAGTGGAATTGAAGAGGGTGCAACTTTAGTAGCTGGTGGACCTGAGAAACCTGAAGATTTCAAAAAAGGATATTTTATAAAGCCAACAGTGTTCACAGATGTAAATAATGATATGAGAATTGCTAAAGAGGAAATTTTTGGTCCAGTTTTATCTATAATTCCTTTTGAGAATGAAGAAGAGGCAATAAAAATTACAAATGACACTGAATATGGTCTTGGAAACTATTTGCAAACTGAAGACAAAGAAAAAGCAAAAAGAGTCTCAAAAAAATTAAGATCTGGAATAGTGTACGTAAATCATAAACCTGCGGACTCTGGCACTCCATTTGGTGGTTATAGACAGTCTGGAAATGGACGTGAGGGAGGTACCTGGGGTTTGCATGAATATTTGGAAGTGAAAACTATCACTGAATGGAAAAATTAAGATGATTGGGTATGTAATGGTAGGCACAAATAATCTAGATAAAGCCATTAATTTTTATGATGAAGTTTTACAAATTATAAATTTAAAAAGAAAAGATACTGATGAATTTTGTGCTGGATATACGCGAAAAGATGGCGATGGAGCTATAGAATTTTATGTTACAAAACCAGCAAATGGTAAAACTGCTACTTTCGGAAATGGAACACAAGTTTCTTTTATTGTTTCATCAAGAGAGATAGTTGATAAATTTCATGAGATCGGTTTAAAAGCAGGCGGTAGCAGCGAAGGAAGCGGCGGAGAAAGACCAGAAGGTTCTGGTGTATATTATTCATATATTCGCGATTTAGATGGAAATAAAATCTGCGCTTTTACAAATAACAAATAAATTAAATGTCTTATTCATCAATTGAAAAGCGATTAGCTGAAGGAAAAATAATAATTCTTGATGGGGGAATAGGAGGAGAATTACAAAAAGTTGGAGCAAAAATGGATGAAGGACTGTGGTGTGGGAGATGTTCTTTAGATAGTCCAAATGAACTTTTAAAAGTTCACCAAAATTATATTAAAGCTGGTGCTGATGTAATAACCGCAAATACTTATGCTTCAACCCCTATATCAATGAAAAAATATGGTTATGAAGATCTGATTCAAGAATGTAATCATAAAAGTATCAAAATTGCAAAAGAGGCCGTGTCAGGTAAAAATGTTTTAGTTGCTGGATCTGTCTCTACTTACGGTTATTTTATGAAAGATGGTGTTGCTAAAATGAAACCAAGTTTTGATGAACACTTAAAAATTTTGTCAGATACAGGAGTAGATTTAATTATTCTTGAAGCTATGTCTTCACAAGCTGACATTGTTGAAACTTTAGTTGAATGTTCAAGTAATTTAAAATTACCAACGTGGTTATCAATATCTTGTGTATTTGATAAAAATAAAAATATTCATCTTGGATATGATGATGATGTGTCTCATAAAGATCCTCAAGTTTATGAGGAACTTGAAATTTCATTACATAGATTTAAAAAATTTCATTCAGGACCAATACTTGTTGCACACTCAAATATGAGTGTAACTGAAGAAGCCGTCAGCATACTAAAAAATAATCATAATAATACAGTTGGCGCTTATCCAAACAGAGGACACTTTGTTAAACCAGAATGGAAGTTTACTGATGATATTAAGCCAAGTGATTATGTTAAAAGTGCAAAAAAATGGATTGATAGTGGGGCACAAATTATTGGTGGTTGTTGTGGTATTGGAGTTGAAGAGATAAAAGCAATTTCAATTCTAAAAAATTAATATAAAATAAAAAATATGAAGACGTTTATTGGTGGTATTGGCTGCTTTTGGGATGAAACTAAGTACGAAGGTATTGAAGGAGTAATTTCTACTGAGTGTGGTTATTGCGGCGGAGACGAACCAAACGTCACTTATAAAGCAGTATGTGGTGGAGATACTGGTCATATTGAAGTTGTTAAAGTAGAGTATGATGAAAAAGTTAAATCATATGAAGATATGGTGAGACTTTTTTTTAAATTACACGATTCTACTCAAGTAAACCGCCAAGGTACGTATGTGGGAATTCAATATAGATCTGAAATTTTTTATAATAATGATGAAGAAAAAAAAATTGCGGAAAAAGTTTTAGGGGAAATGAATAATAAACTTGGTGGTAAAGTTTCTACCAAAGTTTCAAAAGAGAAAAATTATTGTAAGGCTGAAGGTTATCATCAAAAATATGAACAAAAAAAATCTTTGAAATTTGATTAACTTTATTTAATTTGACTAAAATAATATCATATAAGAATCCTGAATTAGCAACGGTCAAAGATAATAAAGCCGTATGGAATCTACCTAGAACTAGAAGACATGGTTATAGAAATCTTCACAAAATAAATAGATATGGATTATTTTTAAGATCAGATTTGGTTTTAAAATTAAAAAAGAAATACAAAAATACAATCTATAAAAAACCACTGGTAAAAAAAATTACTAAACAAAAGTCTTTTTGCTCTTTAATAGTTGGAAATAAACAAAATATTTATTTTGAAAAATACGCCAAAGATTTTCCAAAAAATCAACCTCAAACGATAATGTCTATAACAAAAATGTTTGTTAATCTTTTCGTGGGAGAACTATTGAATAATAATTCAATAAATCTTGATAAAAAAGTATCTTACTACCTTCCAAAAATTGGGAGTGGCTATGCCAATGCTAAAGTGCAAGACGTATTAAATATGAATGTGATAAATGCCTACACAGAAGATTACACCAAGGCATACTCTTCATCTTTTTTACATGAGCCTGTTGGTGGATGGAGACTGCCAAAAAGTGGTGATATGCATTTAAGTCAGGAAAGTTATTTAAATTCTATCAAATCAAAAAAAAATAAAAATTTAGAAAACAAAAGTAATTTAGCTTTTTATAAATCTGCAAATACCGATGTTATAGGATTAATAGTTGAAAAGATCAGCGGTAAATCATTAAGACATTGGATGTTAAGAGCAGTTGAGGCGGCTGGGTTTGAAGATGGGCTTTATATTGCATCTGACAGATATGGTATGCCTTGGATGTCAGGGGGAGGATGTTTGATAACAAGAGATTTTTTAAGAATGGGTCTTTTATTTGCAAGAAAAGGTAAAGGAGTAGGAAATAGGAAGATTGGCTCAAGCTCTTTTTTAAACCGAACTTTAAAGAATGTTGGTCCAAAATATATGAATTTATCAAATAATAAATATTTATATTATTCTAACTCTACTATGGTATCTGGAAATATGATCGGCCATTCAGGTTATGGTGGTCAATTTTTAGCTATAAATTTAAAAACTGGAAACGTTGCTGCATTTTTTTCTGTTTTAGAAACTAAATCTGCAACAAAAGAAAGTTACAAAGTAGATATGATTAATATGTTAATTGATTTAGTGGATACCAAATATTAAGCGGTAATTTTTTTATCCTCTTTTGGAGCAAGAACAACAGCTAAAATTCCACCTAAAATAATCATTGAACTTCCAACTATTTCTCTCCATCCAAAAGGTTCGTCGGTTAAAATACTGGAGCTTACAACTCCAACGACTATTTCTGTTAGAAAAAGAATTGAGCATAGTCCAGCACCTAGTTTGCTTGGTGCCCAAAGAATAACAATTCCTGTAGGAATGAAATAAAATAATGACAAAATAATTAAGAACATTGCCATTGGAATAAAAGACTCTATTGGCGGTGTTTCGCCCAAATAATCAACTAATAAAAAACCAGCCACAATATTAAATAATGTTCCATAGAAGAAAAATGAAAATATAATTGGAAATACTCCATCAGTCTTTACAACCTCAAGTCTTATCATTCCTCCTGCAAAAATTGCTCCTCCAGCTAGAGCTATCCAATCCCCGGCATTTTGAGGTAAAGGTATAATTGCATCTTTACTAAAAACTATCCATAAGCCAGCTAGAGCTAGTGAAAGTGTAACGGCTCTTTGCCAGCCAGGTCTTCTTTTTAAAAATAAGATTTCAAAAATAGTAGTCCAAATAGGAGTCATGTAAAAAAGTATTAAAGCTCTTATTACATCTGTTAATAGAAAACTTAGTGCATAACAAATAAAACCACCGCCAACCAATAATCCTGTTAATGGAAGCTCGAAGCCACTTCCTTTTTTTTTATAAACTCTCCAGAGAGCGATTGGTAACAGCAATAACACTCCAATTACCATCTGGGCAATTGTACCCCATCCGCCAGTTAATCCTCCAGCCTCCAGTGTGCGTTGAGGGAGCCAATAAATTCCCCAAGCTCCAGCAGAAAATGCTAAAGCAAGTGCAATTTTAAAATGATGAGGATGTCTTTGCATTAATTATTATATTTCTGGTTTTATTTTTGAATAATTGAACATTTGTTCGTATTTTCTTGCAAATGCAAGTACTTTTAAATCGTCGTTCTTTTTTCCTATTATTTGCATACCCATTGGTAGTTTATTTTTATTAAAACCAACTGGAACTGTTATAGTTGGTAATTCTAAAAGGCTTGATAATATAAAAACTTCAATCCATCGATGATAAGTATCTAAATTAAAATCATTTATTTTTTCTGGATAATTTAATTCTTTTTTAAATGGAAATACTTGCGCTGATGGCAAAGCTAAAAAATCGTAATCTTTAAATATCTGATTTATATCATTTATAGACTTTTTTCTTTTTTCTAATGCAATATCAATGTCATTATCTTTAATATCTTTTCCCCTATTGTACTCCCAAATTGCCTGAAAAGTCATTTCATTAATATTTTTAATACTCATACTTCCAATATCCATAAATATACTTTTTGATCTGAATGTTAACCACGAGTCCCATAATTCGTCAGTATTAATTCCTGATTTCAAATAATCTATTTTTACATTTTGGTTATTTAATTCGCTTAATTTTTTTTCACAAATTTCTAATATTTCATTTTCAAATTTATAATTACCATTTATATCGGATAACCATCCTATTTTAATATTTTTAATTTCTGAATCTTTTATTTCAAAATTTTGAAAATTAGATTTTAATTCTAAAGAATATGGATCCAAATTATTTTTACCAGTTACGCTATCTAAAATAATTGTCATATCATCTGGTGTTCTAGATAAAAAACCAGGAGTAGTTAAAATAGGAATATTTTTTTGGTTGTCTGATCTAGCAGAAGCAATAACTCCTGGGGTTGGTCTAAAACCATATATATTAGAATATGCAGCGGGATTCCTACATGAACCCATTTGATCTGTACCATCAGCAAAGGGAACTAATTGAGCAGCAACAGCAGAACTTGCGCCTCCGCTTGAACCACCAGAAGACTTGCTTAAGTCATAAACATTTGAAGTTGGACCAAAAAGTCTATTAATTGTATGTCCTCCAACTCCGAGTTCAGCTGTATTAGTTTTTCCAATTATTATTGCGCCGTTTTCAATTAGTTTATCCACAAAAAAAGAATTTTTTTTTGGAAAATAATCTTTGTAACCTTTAAAACCGTATGTTGTTTGAATTCCAACGACATCACTTAAATCTTTAACAGCTAACGGTAAACCAAACAAAGATTTATTTTTATTCTCTTGATTATCTTTTTTTTTAGCCTCTTCTAAAATTTTCTCAGTCTCTTTTAAAAGAACAATTGCATTTAATTTTGGATTATGCTTTTCAATCCTTGCTAAATAGAATTCTACTACTTCTTTTACTGATATCTGTTTTGTCCGAATTAATTTAATAATTTCAGATACTTTTTTGTTTTCTAGCATTTGCCCTAACGAGCTTTTTTAATGCTTTTTAAAGTTAATTGTTCAACCTCTTCTAAAGTTGCTTTTTTAGGATTTTGGCCATAGGCCTGATCGAGCATAGATTTTTTTGCAATTCTTTTGAATGAATCCTCAGGTACACCAATTTCGTTTAATCCTCTTGGTATATTTAGTTCATCTAACATTTTATTTAAATTTTCTTTAAAACCTTTAATTGAGTGGTCATCAAATTGCATTGCTTCTGACATTCGCTGAACTTTTTCCTCTAAACCAGGTAAATTATATTCCATTACTGTTGGAAGAATTATTGCATTTGTAAGTCCATGATGAGTATTATATTCTGCACCAACCATATGAGAGATGGCATGTACTAAACCTAAGCCTTTTAAAAAAGCTACTCCTCCTAAATAAGAACCTACAATCATTCCTCCCCTTGCAACTAAATTGTCTGGTTCATTTACTGCCAGTTTAAGTGACTTAGAAATTAAATTTAAACTTTCTAAAGCTGAACCATCACATAACGGATGAAACATAGGAACACTGTAACCCTCAATAGCATGTATCATTGCATCAATACCAGTCCAAGCTGTTAGGTTTGCTGGTAACTTTAAGGTTAATTCTGGATCAACTAATGCTAAGCAGGGTCTAGCTTCTGGATGCCATATACAAAATTTCATACCTTTTTTTGTGTCAGTAACCATTGCAGTTATTTCTGTTTCTGCACCTGTACCAGCAGTTGTTGGTATAGTTATGAGTTTTGGAAAAGGGTTTTTACCTTTTAGATCTATTGGAACTTTATCTAAAAATTCAAAATCCCACAAAGGTATTCCGCTATTAACAGTTAAGCATATAGCTTTTCCTCCATCCATAGCACTACCACCTCCTATTGCGATTATTGAATCATGATTACCGTCTTTGAATGCTTTGCAGCCACCATCGATTTCATCATCTCTAGGGTTGGGAGATATATTAGAATAAATATTTGATTTAATTTTTGTATCAGAAAGCAGATTTTGTAATTCACTTATAAAAGGTAGTTTTGTGCTTCCACTATCTATTACGATTAAAGGATTTTTAATATTGAAATCTTTGCAAAATTTTCCAATTTCTTTAAATCTTCCTGGTCCATAAGCTGTAAATGTTGGAAAGGTCCAATCTTGTTTGCCTAATAAATCATCTTTATTGAGTTTAAAATTTTGCATATTTATTTAAAAATTTATACTAACTTACAAAAATAAATGAAAATCGCAAAAGAAAAAGTAGATCTTAGGAAAACTTTAATCGCAATACTTACAATGCTATTAGGTGTAGTTTGCGTAGATTTGTATTTAGTAGTAATTAGATTTATAGGAAACGACTATTCAGTGTTTAAATTAGCTGTTTTTAGAAATTTTTTTGCGGTAATACCATTGCTTGTTCTGCTTTTCTTTTCAGGGGAATACAACTCTGTTTTTAAGAATGTAAATAGGAAATTTTTATCTCTCTGTTGTTTTAGAGGATTAAGTTTTCTTGCAATGAATATATTTATTTTTATCTCTGTAATTAATGTTGAGTTTGCAACAGCAATGACTTTAACTTTTTCATCTCCATTTTTTATAGTAATACTTTCGATT
The DNA here is from genome assembly GCA_902570525.1 of uncultured Pelagibacteraceae bacterium. Taxonomy (GTDB): domain Bacteria; phylum Pseudomonadota; class Alphaproteobacteria; order Pelagibacterales; family Pelagibacteraceae; genus Pelagibacter. The sequence continues at coordinate 17,135 of CACFYN010000006.1, read as the reverse complement.
ATATTTTTACAAGATAAAGTCGGTATATATCGATGGTCTGCAATTATAATTGGATTTTTAGGTGTGGTATTAATTTTAAGGCCAACAAGTGATATATTTAATTATTATTCTATATATTCAATACTAACAGCTTTTGCTTGGGGAGTAACGGTTATAATACTTAAGTTTATTCCTTCAAACTTCTCAACGTCCAAAATACAATTTTATACGTTGATGTTTAATGTGATAGGTGCATTTTTTTTATTTGTTATTTTATCAAACGATTTTACAGTTAATAATCTAAGAGATTTACTATTAATGGTTTTAACAGGAATACTTGGTGGGACAGCAGCAATATTATTTGTATACGCATATAGACTAATTTCACTAAGTAAGCTCGCCTCCTTTGAATATTTTGGTATTCCATCTTCATTTTTATTAGGTTGGATTTTTTTTAATGAAGCTCCGTGGCAACAATTATTTCCAGGTGTTTTATTAATTGTTTCTGCTGGTTTCATAATTATATGGAGAGATTCTCAAAAAACAAAAACAGTTAAAGCTAATAAGAAATTTTACTAGTTTATGTTTTTGATTTCATTGACCTCATTACTATAGAACGGTCTATCTCTCCTAGAAGTTCTCCAGTCTCTGAGCATACTACTGGATAAATTTTATCTGACTCAACTAATTTATCAATTAAAGTTTCAATTTTTGAATTATCTAAAATGCAATCTGACTTATTTTTAAATAATTCTTTTGATTGATTGCTACAATCTTTTCTCATTACTTTACCTGCACTTAAAACTTTATATTTTGGAACATCCTCGCAAAAGTCTTTGACATATTGGTCTTTAGGATTAGCAACAATTTCTTCAGGTGTTCCAACCTGAGAAACTTCACCATCTTTCATAATTGCAATGTGATCTCCCATCTTAATAGCCTCTAAAAAATCATGAGTAATAAAAACCATAGTTCGCTGGAGTTTTTCTTGAATTTTTAAAAGTTCGTCTTGCATCTCTCTTCTTATTAGTGGGTCTAAAGCTGAGAATGGTTCATCAAAAATTAAAATTTCAGGATCAACTGCAAGTGCTCTTGCTAATCCAACTCTTTGTTGCATACCTCCTGATAGCTCTCTAGGATAATTATTTTGCCACCCATCTAATCCAACCATTTTTAAAACTTCCATGGATTTTTCTAATCTTGTTTCTTTTTTTGTACCTCTAACTTCTAATCCGTATCCAATATTTTCTACAACAGTTCTATGTGGAAAAAGTCCAAAATGCTGGAAGACCATGCTCATTTTATTTCTTCTTAATTCTAATAAATCTTTTGAACTCATTTTAGTAACATCAACATCATCCATTTTTACAGTGCCTGATGTAGGTTCAATTAATCTTGAAATGCATCTTACCAATGTTGATTTTCCACTACCAGAGAGGCCCATCACCACAAATGTTTCTCCTTTTTGAATTGAGAAACTTACATCTTTTACAGCTACAACATGCCCTGTTTTTTCTTGTACTTCTTTAATAGACAGACTTTTATCTAAATTCTTTATTATTCTTTTTTCATCTGGTCCAAACAACTTCCAAATGTTTGAGCAGGTGATTTTTTGGTCTTTATTCATGCTTAAAATTATAATTTATTGTCAAAATAGACAATATTTTGCTTTAAAAGTAAATTTAATTATTCTAATTTTATAAATATGTCTTCCAGCACTGAAATTATAAAAAAATCAAGCCAATCAAAAAATATCATAACTTATTTAATAGTTGGATTAGTATTTTTAGTTGCTCTATGGCTTTCTACTCAAAACGAAGGCCCATCAAAGTTTCCAAAGTATGTAACAGATCAATTTACTTTTACTGCATGGGTAAATGAGGGAGAAGATTTTTTAAAAAAAAACTACAGATGGATGACAAAAATTGTAGCTGGATATATTAAGGCTTGCTATTATTTTGTAGAAGATTTTTTACTTGATTCTCCATGGTTATTAATCGCTACTATAATATTTTTACCATGTTTGATTGCAGGTGGTTTAAGACTTGGTCTCTACTCATTATTTGTAGTTTATTTTTGGGGTGCAACAGGTATGTGGGAACCTTCTCTTCAAACCGTTGCTTTAATGGGTTTATCAGTTTTACTTTGTGTATTTTTTGGATTTATTCTTGGAGTGTTATGTTCTCAAAGTGACCGGTTTGAAAATTTTATGAAACCAGTTTTAGATACCATGCAGGTGATGCCAGCTTTTGTATATTTATTTCCTGCTTTATTTTTTTTTGGTATCGGTGGTGCACCAGCAATTCTTGCAACTATGATTTATGGAATGCCTCCAATTATAAGATTAACAAATTCAGGAATACGACAAGTTCCAGCACAAACCATAGAAAGCGCGACTGCATTTGGTTCAAATAAATTACAGCTTTTATTTAAAATTAAAATTCCTTTATCATTGCCTAGTATCATGATGGGTATCAATCAGGTAATTATGATGGCTCTGGCCCTCGTTGTTCTTGCATGTTTCATTGGAGCTGAAGGTATTGGTGGACAGGTTTGGCAGGCTATTAGAAGGCTCGATGTTGGATGGGCTATGGAAGGTGGGCTTTGTATTTTGTTTATGGCAATAATGTTTGATAGGTTCAGCATGTCATTCAGTAAAACCGAAGAAAGAATTCCAGATGATGTGCAGAAATTTTATTTTTTACCACAAAGTTGGGCTAAATATTCTTTAGCAAGAATTATAGAGCAACCTATAAAAATTTCTCATGATGTGATTAAATATGTCTGTTTATTTGTTACTGGTTTAATTGCCTATTTTTTTCAGTTTTTAATTTCAATATTTAATAAAAGAACTGCAAATGATATTAAAGAATTTATAAGTAAACGATATTATATAATACCGTCATTTATAGTTTTTTTTCTAATTAGTTTAATCGACACATATTTAGTTAGCTTTGGTTCTTTTCCAGAAGAATGGAAACTATCTATAAGACAACCAATTACAAATGCTGTGGAAAGTTTAACTGTGAATCCAGGTTTTATTGCTTTTACAAAAAGTTTAAGGGCTTTTGTCTATCTTAATTTATTGCGTCCATTAGATGTTTTCTTAACTCACATACCTTGGTGGTACACTATGGCTGTATTTGTTGCTTTGGGTTACATAACTGTTGGAGTAAGATTTGCAATCATAACTGCTATATTATTGCTTTTTATCGGTGCCTGTGGAATCTGGTCTCAATCAATGATTACTCTATCATCTGTTTTGGTTTCAGTTGCTTTATGTTTTGTAGTTGGAGTACCTTTAGGAATAATAGCATCTTATAGTGAAAGATTTAGGAATATTCAAAACGTTGTATTAGATGCGATGCAAACTCTTCCCTATTTCTGTTATCTAATACCAGTTCTAATGTTTTTTGGTGGTGGAATTGTTTCTGCTGTTTTAGCTACTGTTATTTACTCGATACCACCTATAGTAAGATTAACTTGTTTGGGTTTAACACAGGTATCAGGAACTTACTCAGAAGTATCAAGATCATTTGGTGGAACGTTAATTCAGACTTTAAGAAAAATAAAATTTCCACTAGCGGTTCCAAGTTTAGTTATAGGCTTTAACCAAACAGTAATAATGGCCTTTGCAATGCAAATAGTTACACCATTGATTGGTGGTAAGGGTCTAGGTTTAGAGGTGTTTAATGGATTAGCAAGATCTGACACTGGGAGAGGTCTAGCAGCAGGGATCGGTATTGTTCTTTTAGCTATAATAATAGACAGAATTACTTTGGCTTGGACGAGAAAACAAAGAGAAGCATTAGGCCTTTAAATTCACTCAATATTGCAAGTAATTAGTGCGTTTTTTCGAGGGGTTTACATTTATATAACTTTTGAACTAAAATAAGTTTTTAATTAATTCATTGGAGGGAAAATAATGAAGTTATCAAAAACAATATCGGCACTATTTTTATCATTGGTGCTATTAGTGGGTAGTTTAGGGCAAGCTCATGCTAAAAGACTACACGCAGCTATTGCTGACTGGACAGGTGGTATTATCACTTGTGAAGTTGCTGTAGCAATTCTTGAAAAAGAATATGGATATAAAATTAAGCAAACGGTATTTCCATCAGGAACTGGTTTATGGGAAGCAATTGCAGCAGGCGAACTTGATTTTGCTTGTGAAAGTTGGCCAAGTTATGCTGAAGCAGACTCTGTGATGTTAAATGAAGATCTAATTTACGAGGGTAAAGTCGTAGGATCTTACAGCGGAGATGGAAGCGTAGATTTACTTGGAACAGCAGGAATAATTGGTATGTCTGACTACTGGATACCAAAATATGCAGCTGATGAACTAGGTATTAAAACTTGGAAAGACCTAAATAAACACAAAGCAAAATTTGCAACTATTGAAACTGGAAGCAAAGGTAGACTTATTGGTTGTCCGGTGGCTGGTTGGAATTGTCATGACCAAAAAAGACTTGATCTTTTAGGAATTGATTTCCAAGCTGATGAACTTGGTACAGAAGCAGCAGCTATTGCAGAAGCAAAAGCAGCTTATATGAGAAAAGAACCTTTCTTATTATACCTATGGTCACCGCATTGGTTTTTTGGTGAGTATGAGATGGTAGGAGTTCAACTTCCAGACCACAAAGTTTGCGACCCAGATACGTTTACTGAAGCAAACAACTGGAAAGACTGTGGAACAAAAGGTTGGCCAGCAACTGGTTGGGCTAAGGATTATACAATGAACTATGGTAATCCAGCCACTTTTGCAAAAGCTGAACATGCTGATGCTAAAAAATTCTTCGAAAACATGTCTTTACAAAATATTGATCAAGCTAAAATGTTAGTTGAAGTTGATATTAAGAAAAGACCTGTAAAAGAAGTTGTTAAAGAGTGGTTAGACAACAATCCAGATAAATGGAAGCCTTGGCTAAAATAATACTTTTTAAATAATTAAAATCAAAGGCCCTTTTTTACAAAAGGGCCTTTTTTTATTATGGCAAATCAAACTTTAAAAAACAAAAAAATCATAATATCAGCTGGAGCATCTGGAATTGGGTTAGCCACAGTTAAAGTTTGTTTAGATAGAGGTGCGACAGTATTTGTAAGTGATATAAATGAAAAATATATCAATAAATTAAAAAAAAATTCAAAAATAAATAAAAAACTCTTTGTTTTTAATTGCGATGCTTCAGACGAGTACCAAGTAAATGAATTATTTGAAAAAATAAAGAAAAAGACATCCAAAATTGATTGCCTGATTAATAACGTTGGTATAGCAGGTCCAACTGCAACGATAGAAAATATATCAACAGACGATTGGGAAAATACAATGAGAGTAAATGTATTTAGTCATTATTATTTCACTAGACTAGCAATACCAATGTTAAAAAAAAATAAGGGTGGATCAATTATAAATATTTCATCAGGTGCTGGAATAATGGGCTTTCCTTTAAGATCACCTTATGCTGCAAGTAAATGGGCAATTGTAGGAATGACAAAAACTTTATCTATGGAGCTTGGTAAATTTAAAATACGTGTGAATGCGTTATGTCCAGGAACAATAAAAGGTGATAGAATGATTAGAGTTGCAAAAGATAAAGCTAAACTTTTAAGAGTTTCAAAAAAATCTATTGAAAAAGAATTTATATCAATGGCATCCATGAATTGTTGGATTTATGAGAGTGATATTGGGAAAATGTGTGGCTTTTTGATTTCTGATGATGCAGCAAGAGTATCTGGACAAGTAATCGGTGTCGATGGAGATGCTATTAGATTACATTAGATCTGTAATTAATTTTGAGGTAATAATTATTTAATGACAATAAAAATTTCGACAGCAAAAATTAAAAAAGAGTGGACTGACTATAATGGTCATATGAATGTGGCTTATTACATTTTAATTTTTGATCAAAATGCAGCGGAAACTTTAATGACAAAACTTGATATGGGTGAAAAATCTGCTTTAGAAACTAATAAAAGTACAATGGTAGTTGAGTCTCACATTACTTACAACCAAGAATTGATTGAAGGGGATGAAGTTGAATTAAACCTTATACACTTTGACCACGATAAAAAAAGAATACAGTACAAGTTTGAAATGGTGCATAAAGAAAAAAAATATTTAGCATCAACAATTGAAGTTTTAGCCCTTTATGTTGATTTAAAAGAGAGAAAAGTTGCTGAATTTGAAAAAGAAAAAGTAGACCTTATGGCAAAATTCATCAGTGAAAATAAACATTCCTTCAAGAGCGAAAATCTAATATTCTCAAATAAACTAAAAAAATAGTTTCATTCTTTTCAAATTAAAAAGATAAGTTTTTTTTTGTTGTAGGTACAGGACATGGAAGCAAATAATAATACAAAAGGTATTTTTTTTATAATGACTGGCATGGCTTTTTTTTCCATTCAGGATTCACTTATTAAATTTATTTTTGAAGATATTGCATTATTTGAGTTATACCTTGGTAGAACACTAATCCAAGCGACTATACTTTTGGCATTTGTAATAATAACAAAAAAACATATTACTTTAAAAACACACTACCCTTTTTTAACTCTTTTAAGAGTAATCTGTTTCTTTTTTGGATTTAGTTTTTTTTATATATCTTTAACTTTTATGACGCTTGCTATGACGAGCGCACTATTCTTCTCCTGTCCTTTTTTTATGTCAATGTTTGCTAAATTTTTTTTAAAAGAACAAATTGGTATTAGAAGATGGTCCGCGATTGTAGTGGGATTTATTGGTGTAATAATAGTTTTAGACCCAAACTGGGAAGACTTTGATTATTTTAAGCTAGCACCAGTTGCTTGTGCTATTTGCTACTCATGTTCAATGACAATAACAAAGTATACATCTGACAAAGACAGTATTTATACTCAGATGACTTGGCTTTATATTTTTGCAACCTTTGCAGGTTTGATGATATTTTTAATAACTGGGGATGGAAAATTTAATACTTTTACAGATCCAACAATGCAATTTATTATAAGAGAGTGGTTTACTAATCCTTTAGCTTCATGGCCATACGTTCTTGTTATGGGCATTGTTGCATCTATATCATTCTTTTGTGTTTTCTCTGCTTACAGTATTGCATCTCCATCAATTGTATCATTGTTTGAATACTCATATATTGTTTGGGCTATGCTAGCCGGTTATATTCTTTTCGAAACGATTCCAGTGCCTAGAACTTTTTTAGGTGCAGCAATCATTATTGCAGCTGGGTTCTATATTTACTTTAGAGAAAAAGTAAGAGGTCAGATGATAGCAACAGATACACCAAACAGATAATGAAACAAAAATATATACCAACTATAAATATTTCATCATTAGTTAACAAAGATCTGGATTCCAAAGAATCGCTTAAAATAATTAAAAAGATTGAGAAAGCTTGTGTTGAGGTTGGTTTTTTTCAAGTCATTGGTCATAGTATTAACCATAAGAAAATTAAAAAAATTGTAAAAATTGGAGAAAAATTTTTTAAACTTAGTAAAAAAGAAAAAATTAAACTTTCTCCAAATAAATGGAATAAAAAAAATAAAAACTTTTATAGAGGCTACTTTCCAAGTGACGTAAATGGAAAAGAAGGTTTGGATATTGGAGACTTAAGAGTATCTGAAAATTTTTCACAGAAGATTAAAAATCAATATATAGAATGCTTAGATTTGGAAAAATGTTTCCAAAAAGATTCAATAAATCATTTATCAAATTATTATGATGATATTTATCTATTAAGCGAACTACTTTTCAAAAGTATTATCAAACTATACAAAAAAGATCCTTTATTATCCGGTAAAGCTTTTTCAAGATTTAAAACACTAAGTACCTTAAGATTTAATTTTTATCCAATTCAAAGTAAACCTGTGGAAATTTCAAAACAGGACGGCGTTGCATTGGGTTGTGAAACGCATGTGGATAGCGGGATATTTACAGTTTTATATCAAGATAAAGTAGGAGGACTTCAAGTTCAAAATAGAAAAAACAAGAAATGGTATGATGTACCTTTTAATAAAAATGCTCTAGTTGTTAATACTGGAAGAGCCTTAGAATATCTAAGTAAAGGAAAGTTTAAGGCTACAAACCATAGAGTTCTTTGGAATAAATCAGAAAGAATTTCGGTTCCTTTCTTTTTTGAGCCCTCTTACGATTTTAAAATGTCTAAATCATTTTTAAATGGAATTAATTCAAAAAAACAATCTATTTCTTATGAAAGTTTTATAAATAAATCTCTTAGGAAGTTTGTTGAGTATACAAGATAGATTAATTATAAACTTCTTACAGTTTTTCTAACATCTTCTAAAAATTTTTTTCTCTTTTGATCAGAAACAAAAGGAACTGCAAAATACCTTTTATATATTACATCAGTTATTCCACATATGTTAAATACACCTCGTCTTAATCTTTTGGTTGGCATATTTAAAAAAAAAGTTCTAATTGCAAATTGAGGTGATCCATAGGTACAAAATACTACTGCTCTTTTTCCTTTTAAGTTTCCAATAGGATATCCATAATTACCAATTATTTTTTTAAATCTGAATGCCCAAGGCGGAGATAAAACTTTGTCTATCCATCCCTCAACAATTGCTGGCATTCTAAAATTCCAAATAGGTGCAATCAAAACAATTATATTTGATTTTTCAATTCGCTTTTGGTGATCTAGGACTGTGTTATCTGGTTTTTCACCTGCAAATACTGGGTCGAATTTTTCTTTGTATAGATCTACACAATCTACAGAAAATCCTTTTTCTTTTGCTTCTTCTAAAAAGGTTTCTCTTATCGCCGCATTAAATGAATTATCATTATAATGTCCATATACTAAAAAAATATTTTTCATTGCCAAATATTATCTAATTTTCTTTGTCTTCCACATCCCTCTTTATATAACAAATAATTTAAAAATTTCTCTTTATAATAATCTTGATGATGTTCCTCTGCTTTATAAAATATTTCAAATTTCCTAACATATGTAACTACTTTTTGATTAAATTTTTTCTCAATTTCTTGAATATCATCCTTTATAAGTTTTTTTTCGTCATTATTTGTATAGAACGCAACAGACCTATAACTGTATCCTTTATCACAAAACTGACCTGCCTTATCGAAAGGATCAATATTTTTCCAAAAAATATTTGCTAGGTTTTCAAAATTTATTTTTGATTTATTATAAACAACTTCAACAACCTCGAAATGTCCTGTGTCACCATATGTAACTTCTTTATAAGTAGGATTTTTTGAGGTTCCACCTGAGTATCCTGATACTACTTCAATCACTCCTTCTGTCTTTTCAAAAACCTCTTCCATGCACCAAAAACATCCACCAGCAAAATAAGCTCTTGATATTTCAGATTTAACAACATTCGTTGCATAAAAAAAAATAAAACTTATCAATAAAAAATTTTTCACTAATTTTTCAGTGCTGGAAAAACAGGATTAGACTTTTGGAAAATCTTTTGGTATTCCTGCTTAATACATCTATTAGATATAAACTCCATATTCGAACTTTCAGCAATTGCTTTTGCTTCGTCACTATGAATTCCGTATTGCAACCATAAAACTTTTGATCCAATTTCTTTAGCTTGTTGGGCAATGCCTGGTGTTTCTTTTGAAGGTCTAAACACATCAACAATATCAATTTTTTCTGGAACATTTTTTAAGTCAGCTAAGACTTTTTCATTATTGACTATTTCACCTTCTGCAAAAGGATTGATTGGATACACTTTGTAACCAAAATCTTGCATATATTTCATCACTACATTTGCAGGTTTTCTTTTTAAATTTTTTGGATCTTCACCTTTTTTTTCTGAGCTAATACCAATCATTGCAATTGTTTTTGACTTTTCTAAAATATTTTTAATCTGGTCGTCAGTCATTATCTATTTTTCCATTTAGGTTTTCTTTTTTCTAAAAATGCCTGAATACCTTCTTTAGCATCAATTGACATCATATTGAGTGTCATCATTTTTGCAGTGAAATCATAAGCTTTTTTTAATGGCATCTCTAACTGCTTATAGAAAGCTTGTTTTCCAATTTTAATCGTTAAATTTGATTTTGAAGAAATTGTTTTAGCGATTTTCATAACTTCTTTGTTTAAATTTTTTTTTGAAAAATGATCATTTATCAATCCAACTTCTTTAGCGTAGTTTGCTTTAATTGGTTCTCCAGTGAGAAGCATTTTCATCATCCTTTTTCTTGTAACTTTTCTACTTACTGCAACCATAGGTGTGCTACAAAACAATCCAATATTAACACCTGGTGTTGCAAATATTGCATCATTAGTACTATAAGCTAGATCACAACTTGCAACTAATTGACATCCAGCCGCATAAGCTGCACCATGAACCTTGGCAATTACAGGTTTACGTCCTTCTACAATTTGTATCATGAGCTTTGAACAAAGGTTAAATAACTTTAAATATTTTGATCTTTTTTTAAGTCCTCTTACTTCTTTAAGATTATGACCTGCGCTAAATCCTTTACCAGCTCCTTCTAAGATAATTACTCTTGTAGAATTATCTTTATCCATTTTCTGAAAGGTTTTTAAAAGTAGGTTTAGAGTTGCAAAAGTTAATGAATTATATGACTTTGGATCATTAATTTTTATATTCTTAATTCCGTTTCCTAGATTTTTTACTAATACGGTCATGATATTTAAGTACAATCATTTCCTTAATTTGTCTTCATATTTCTTTCTGAGCTTTTGTAGATTAACTAGATATTCATCTCGAATGCTGGAGATCATTGCCACAGACTTACCTTTTGCTTGTAATTTTGTGCCACTAATAACTCTACTAGATAATTTTTTTGATAGTTTCGGAGCTTTTAATTTTGTCCATGGTAATTTTAATGCTGGTCCAAATTGTTCTAGCATATGTTTCATTCCGAGTTTACCACCTGCTAAGTGAAAAGTTAAAAATGTTCCCATCAAAGACCATCTAAGTCCTGGTCCATCCTCTATAGCTCTATCTAAATCTTTAGTAGTTGCATAACCTTCATTAATAATATGCAAACCTTCTCTCCATAGTGCTTCTTGTAATCTATCCGCTAAATATCCAGGTAATTCCTTTTTAACAATAATTGGATTCATAGAAATAGATTTATAAAATTTATTAGCTTTATTTAAAAATTTCGTTTTAGTTTTTTTACCGGCAACAACTTCAACTCCGGGACATAAATAAACTGGATTAAATGGATGTCCAATCATAGTTCTTGCTGGATTTTTACATTTTGAATAAATTTTTGTAGGAAGTAAGCCAGAAGAACTAGATGAAATAATCGCATTATTTTTTGAATATTTTCCAATAAGGTTCATTAACTTGGTTTTAATTTTGTAATTTTCTGTAGCATTTTCCTGAATAAAGTCTGCATCTTTAAGTGCTGCTTCTAAGGAAGTTACATATTGAAAATTTTTAAGATTAATTTTTTTTTTATTAAAGAGTTTTTTAACAAATGGCGAGGCTCTTCTTATCTCTTCAATTATTTTTTTTTTTAATTTTGGATCTTTGTCATAGGCAATGACCTTAAAATTATGAGCCAAACATCTAATAATCCAACCAGTACCTATAACTCCAGTACCAATTACGGCAATCTTTTTAATCATTTAATCTGTTAAACCATCTGATCGAGCAACATTTCTCTCTAAATGTATAGGTAGAACTTTTCCATAAATTGCTTTTGAGTGCTCTGGTGTATTTACTCTCCAAGGATCAAGAACATAAGCAGGAATACACATATATCTAGATTTGTTTCCTTCTACTTTAGTTACTCTATGTAATGTGAATCTCCCTTTGAATATTTGCAAATCTCCCGGCTCTAATTTTAATTGTCTAACTCTTGATCTGTCTCCGTTTAAAACTTTTTTTACTTCATCAAAATTTTCATTACCAGGTTCTCTTATATTTGGGCAGTATTCAAATATTCCACCTTTCTCAGGTTTTTGGATCATTAAACTTAATGTAAATTCACAACTATCAAAATGCCAAGGCAAAATTCCTTCTGGCTCCATGACATTATAAGCATGACAAGCTAAAGGATCTGCCCATCTATATATTGGTGAGACTCCTAAACATAATGAAACAAATTTTAAAAGTTCTTCAGTTTCGTACAAAAACTTCATTTCAGAACCTTTTAAAAAACAATCTGAATTCAAATATCCGTTAAATCTTTTCATGAAGGTTCTTTTAGGATGATCTTTTGGTAACTCTGGATCATCTTTAGCGTATAAATATGGATTGATTTTTTCTTTAGACATATAAACTTCATCGAGTTGCTTTTCTAATTCTGTATTCATTATTGCTAGTGACTTTGGCAAAATAAAATTTGGAATTGTTGAACAACTATCTTCGTCTAATTCTTTTTTACATTTTTCAATTAATTTTTTTATTATTGGTGAGTTTAAGTCGTGAATTGGATATTTTTCTAAATCTACAATTGATTTAAGTCTTTCGTTCACTTTAAATCTCCATCTTCTCGCATTTTAGCTCTAATTTTTGTTGCAGATATCTTTTGTATTTCTTCAGATAACACTATTTCCTCAATTTTATACCCTACTCCTCTGCCGTAACAAATATTAGTTATGTTTGGTACCAATATCACTTTAAATCTTCCTTCAAATTCAGGGTTTAATCTCTCCTCTATTTTTTTCTTTACTGTTTCAAAATCAAATGGGTTATCATCTACTCCCTGTACATCTCTTATTTGAATACAAACTTGTCCTGTTTTTTTAATTATTTCTTTGAATAATGCATAGTGGCCATCGTGAAAAGGTTGCCATCTTCCCAGCATTTGCGCGGTTGGTTTTTTGTTATCCCACTTATAACTCATCGGTACTCCTCAATGATCAGTTTAATCTTAATTATTGAAATTAAAAGACTTTATTTAGTTCAATATAAGCTTCTCTTGCATCGCCTATATTTGTTAAATCATCATTCAAATTAAATATTAAATCAAATCCTTTTATGTCTTTTTTAACCTCAAGTTTTGACATTAAATTTTCTGAGCCATTTAATATAAATGCGTATTCGGTATTTTTGCCAGGAAGATATCCAAGCGCAATATAAAGATTATCGGTATATCCTGTGCTATGTCCTTTATTAAAGTTACCATGACTGATAGCTTGTTTTCTTTCATAGATTATAAAAAGGCTGTAATTTTCAGGAAAAATTATATCAATTCCAACTTCACCATTAATATTATGTAAGGATCCAGATTGTAGTTTTGTATTAAATACTTTTGAAGGTTCATCCACATATGTATATTTAATATTTGATGAGCGTTTTAAATTAGCCTGATATTCTAATTTTCCATGCCTTTTAATTGAATATTTTTCATTTTCTATTTTATCTACCGCTGCAATTGCTGCTCTAATGTTTCTAGATTTTACATGTTGTTTTTTAAAGCTCATTGCAGAAGTTCCAGTTTCTTTATAAGAATCAAATATTGTGTGACCAAAATCAATTTGAGCAGATGGAATTATTGTTAATGTATTTTTAATAATTTCATCTTTAAGCTTAACTGTTCCATACATTTGTCTTCCGGATCTTTTGGCAACTAAATTTTCACCATCAAGTAAATTTAGAATATCCAAATTAAGTTTTCCAACTCCAAAGATTGTATCAATATATTTATTGTCAATAGATGAGGGTCTGGTGTTATAAAGTGTAAGGTTAAATGTATCTGCATTCATATTGCTACCATTGTAACCTACTTTAGTATGATCGTTTCCATATCGAAGAGCCCATCCAATAATACCATTATTATCGATAAATTTATCTGCACCAATCGTTAGTGAGTTTGCATTAATTTCTTTTGAAGTTGAAACATTGGTGTCCCCCATTTTTCCAACTGAAATACTTCCCTCGCTCCAATAAAATACGTTTTTATCTTTTAAAGGTTTATTTTTTTTAGTAGCTGCCGTCTTTACTGCTTCTGTAAGAGAAGCTAGCATTTGATTTGAAAAGTTAATATCAATCTGTAAATTTGTTAAATCTTGTTTATCTTTGTTTCTTCTAATCCATTTTAATCTGTTTAAAGCTGAATTTGTTGAATGGTCAATCGTTCTTCTAGCAAGTTCCATTTGTGCTTCTGCCATACCAGTTCGATCACCCTCTGTTATAGCATCACATTTACCTTCAAAAAGATTATAAGGACAAACCAAATCATACTCCATTAAATTATCTGCACTATATTGGTTAAAATCATTAGCAATAATCAGTTTTATTCCATTTGCCCCAAAAGCCAGTCCTCTTGGTTCGTTATTACTAGGAGTTAAATTATTTACATTCACTGTTCCATCTATAACAAATGATGATGTGTCAAAGGAATTTGTAAATGAAACTTGGGTTACACCAGCGGTACCCTCATCATGACTTGTTATAAAAACTCTTTTTCCGTTAGGGCTAAAACGCATACTTGCTGGATTGTTTACATAGATTGATGATGCAGCGGGAGTAGCAAACGAGATACCTGCTGAGGTAACTAGTGACAATGTTGTCAAATCATATGGGGTTGAGAGTGTATATTCTAATAATCTAGCACCTACATCCGCATCGTCAGCATCAAACCAAATTAAAAATAACTTAGTGCCATCATTATTAATTTCTATACCTTGTAGTCTATGTTTTCTATTTCTTATGCCATCATGATCAAAATTTCCTGCTAGACTTCCACTTGTAAAGGTAGGAGAGTCTAAATCTGTAGTTTGTGAAGCAAATGTACAAGTTGAAACATTATAAGGTGAAGTTAAATCAAATCCATAAGCCTTATCACCGTCCGCTGTATCATTACCTGCATTTCTTGTCACGATAAAAAAACGCATTCCATCGCTACTAAATTCTAAGTCATATGGAGTAGCTTCCATACGGCCTCCCATATCACATCTTTCGCTGTCACCTGTATAAGTTTTTGATGAAACATCGTATGGTATAGATAAGCTAAATTCATTTATAAATTGACTATCGGGTGAATTTGCAGAACCTGTAAATACTTTTGTTCCATCTGAATTAAAGGCAACACCAGTAATAAGAGTACCAGGATCGATGCTTACTGTTTGATTATGAGTTATCATTGCTCCGAATGAATTGGAAACTGGGAGTAAAAAAATTAATGTCAGTACAATTATTCTCAGAAATTTCATAAAGACCTTTTATATCCAAAATTTGCTACAGATTAAAAGGCAAATTTATATGAGAAATTCCTAGAAATACTCTTAGGTTCTTGTGTGCTGATTTTACTATCTATATTAAATTTAATTTATATTCGAAATTTTTAAATAAAGCCCATAATCTGGGTCGTCTTTTAAAAAATCATAATGACTATCTATGTTAACTTTGAAATTATTTAGTTCTTTATCATGTGAAAACTTAGCTGATGTATCCTGAATGGACATGGCATAAGAAGACCTTTGGGAACCTCTGTAATCTAAAGCAATATTAAAGCTATCATTCTTACTATTTTGAGCCTGATCCCTGGTGTACTTGGTCATTAAAGTTAAACCAGTCTCCGACACAAAATCAAATCCAATACCACCTATAAAATTGTGAGTAGAGTTTTCTATACCTTTCAAAGTAAATTCCTCACCATTAGAAACGTAAGAGAATGTCTGTTCTGAGGCTGGACTCATATCGGCATAATATTCAAAATCAAAATACGGAATAAATGAGCCAACTTCAAAATCATAAGTGTTATCCAAACTTGTTCCTACAGAAGATGTAAAATTTCCAATATATTGATCATCATATTCTAGATTTAATCCCTCAGATCCTGTTTCTTTATATGCACCTAAATGTGTTATTCCATAATTAATTTTTAATTTAGGAGTAAAATTTAATCTATTTTTTGAAAATGTATCTCTCAAACTTAATGATCCATATAATTGTTCGCCATATCTGTCACCATTTGTTGATTGAGATCCGCTACTATTTATTAAATTTGAATTTATAAAACTCATGCCTAGTAAGTGATCTGTAAATCTTTGTTCTCCTTTTGGCTTTGTTTCATAAAAAGTTAAACTAAAAGAATTCATATCTAAAGCACTTCCAAGGTCACCAACATCAACATCATCAGTACCAAATCTTAAAGCAATACCTCTTATAATATTATCCTGACCTTTTTTATCTGCTCCAAGAGTAATTGCAGAAGTATTAATACTTTTTGATGAAGATTGACTAGTGTCACCCGTGCTTCCGATGCTGATAGTTCCTTCGCTCCAAAAAGACCAGCTTGAATTTTGATAATCCGACCCGCTATTACCATCATTGGAAAAATAAATTGGAACTAAAGCATCTGTTAAGGAATTCAAAATTGCATTATTAAACTGAATCTTAATGTTTTGATTAGTCAAATTAACTCTTCCACTATTTCGTCTTAACCATTCCATACGGTTGATAACTGGGAATGTTGTATGCTGTATAATTTTTTTTGTTGTCTCTGATTGTGTTTCAATAGAAGCTACATCATCTTTATTTGCTGTTGGATCAATACAATTGATCACTCCAAAACCACAAGTTAAGTTATATTCACTAACAGTTTTATTGCCTGTTTTAAAATCTAAAACAAACATTTTTAAACCATCTGAACTGAATGCTATACCTGAAACTTGATCAGCTTCACCTGAAACATCGTAACCCCCTTCTTTTTTTACATTAGATAAATCGAATGGTGTACTTAAATTGAATTCTTGAACTTTATCTTTTCCATGTCCTGTTATATACATTTTAGAACCATCAGAACTGAATGCTAATCCCTGTGGATTACCTTCAAGTTGTGAAAAGGTTTTACTACTTGTTCCGGTAGATTGTTGTTCAAAAGTAGCGTTTGAAATATTAAAGGAGCTAGTAAGTGAATATTTTTTAATAAAGTCATTCCCAGTTCCATCATAGATAAATAATTTTGTTCCACTATTGTTAAATGCAATATCTCTTATGTCCATTTCTCCCTCAAAGTGTGTAGTCACAAAGTCACAAGATGAGACATCATAAGCAGTATCTAATTTATACTCTTCTATTCCTTCTGCTTCAGAGTCTGAACCGATTAAAAACATTTTAGTTCCATCTGAACTTAATTTTAAACCAATTACATCTTCATCTTCGTCTGAATGGGCACATTCGTTAGAATTTTTCGTAGCTGTTGAGACGTCAAAACCTACTGTTAAATCAAATTCCAAAAC
>CACFYN010000005.1 GCA_902570525.1 uncultured Pelagibacteraceae bacterium | reverse complement strand
AAATAATCACATCCTTCGTCTACAGTCATGTTTAGCACATCTGCAATACTTTTATCTTTAAATTTAATTTCAAGTGTTTCTCTGTTATATCTGCTACCCTTACATTCATCACATGTAATATAAACATCTGGTAAAAAGTGCATTTCGTAAGTTATTACTCCATCACCTTCACAAGCTTCACATCTTCCACCTTTTACATTAAATGAAAAACGACCTGGTTTATATCCTCGACTTTTTGCTTCTGGAAGATTTGTAAACCAATCTCTTATTGGGCCGAATGCACCTGTATATGTTGCCGGATTTGATCTTGGTGTTCTACCGATAGGTGACTGGTCGATATTAATAATTTTATCAACTAATTCAATTCCTTTAAAACGTTTAAATGGCATAGGAATTTTTCTAGTTTTGTTATTATTTAAACTAAGATTTAATGCATTATACAATGTTTGAAGTATTAAAGTGGACTTACCGCTTCCTGATACTCCCGTTACACAAGTAAAGCAACCAAAAGGTATTTTTAAATCAATATTTTTTAAATTATTTCCAGTTGCCCCACCAATTTCAAGGAATCTTCCGTTTTTCGCTAATTTTCTTCCTTTGGGTATTGGAATAAATTTTTTGTTAGATAAATATTTACCAGTTATACTATTTTCATTTGATAATATTTCTTTATATTCACCTTCAGCAACAACAATTCCTCCTTTACTTCCAGCTTCTGGCCCTAGATCAATAATATGATCAGCATTTTCCATTGTTTCGGTATCGTGTTCAACTACTATAACCGTGTTACCTAAATCCCTTAATCTTTTTAATGCATTAATTAATTTTACGTTATCTTTTTGATGTAAACCAATAGAAGGTTCATCCAAAACATATAGAACTCCAGTTAATCCTGATCCAATTTGAGAAGCTAACCTTATTCTTTGGGCCTCTCCGCCCGAAAGTGTTCCTGATTCTCTAGATAAGGTTAAATAATCTAATCCAACGTTTAATAAGAAACTTAATCTTTCATTAATCTCTTTAAGGATGTGCTGAGCGATTTTTAGTTCTCTTGAATTTAGATTTAGTTCAAGACTTTTAAACCATTTTTGAGCTTCTATTATTGATTTTTCTGTTATCTCGCTTATGTGATGATCATTTATTTTTATACACAATGCTTCCTCTTTTAATCTGAAACCTTTACAAACTTCACATTTTGAGTCGGATTGATATTGAGAAATCTCTTCTCTTTTCCAATCACTATCGGTTTCTAAATACCTTCTTTCAAGATTATTAACTACACCTTCAAAGGTTTTCTTATGAGAGTATTTCTCATAACCATCATCATAAGAAAATTTAATTTCCTCATCGTCAGACCCAAAAAGTATTATATCTTTGATTTTTTTTGGTAATTTTTGCCATTTGTCATTGAGTGAAAATTTATAATGTTTAGCTAACGATGATAGTGTTTGAGCATAATACAAAGATGAAGATTTTGACCAAGGTTCTATCGCACCGTCTGCAATTGATTTCTTTTCATCAGGAACAACCAAATTTGGATCAACATTTAGTTTTACCCCAATACCCTCACATTCAGCACATGCACCGTAGGGACTATTAAAAGAAAATAATCTTGGTTCAATTTCCTCTATTGTAAAACCACTTTCTGGACACGCAAATTTAGACGAAAAAATTAATTTTTCTGTTTTTCTTAAATTTTTTGGCAATGTTTCATTTTCGTATTCTACAAAAAGTAAACCATTTGATAAATTAAGAGCAACCTCAATGCTTTCTGCTAATCTATTTCCTAGAGATGAATTAAGAACTATTCTGTCAACTAAAATATTAATATCATGTTTTAGTTTTTTATTTAATTCAGGGACTTTATCAATTTCATATATAGTTCCATCAATTTTAATTTTTCTGAAACCTCTTTTTTTATATCCTTGAATTTCTTTCCTGTATTCACCTTTTCTTCCTCTTACAACAGGTGAAAATAAATAAATTGTACTTTTCTTTGGTAATTCTTTTATTTTATCGACCATTTGAGAAATTGTTTGAGACTGGATTCTTTTACCTGTAAAGGGAGAGTAGGGTATACCAACTCTAGCAAACAAAACTCTCATGTAATCATAAATTTCTGTCACCGTGGCTACTGTAGATCTTGGATTTTTAGACGTGTTTTTTTGTTCTATAGATATGGCTGGGCTTAAACCCTCTATAAGATCCACATTAGGCTTTTTCATCTTATCTAAAAACTGTCTTGCATATGCTGATAAACTTTCAACATATCTTCTTTGACCTTCAGCATAGATTGTGTCGAACGCTAATGATGATTTTCCTGACCCGGAAAGGCCAGTAATAACAACAAATTTATTTTTTGGAACTTCTAAAGATATATTCTTTAAATTATGTTCTTTTGCGCCTTTAATAACTATGTTTTTGAGCATATTTTTTGTTGCTTTAAATAAATAAAATTAATATTCACTCGTATTTATGATATAAATATATAAGTATTATTTATATCTTCATTAAAATATTATGGCAGGAAGCTTAAATAAAGTATTATTAATTGGCCGTTTGGGCGCAGACCCAGAAATTAAGCAAATGGTCAATGGTAAAAGCGTTGCAAGATTGAGCCTTGCAACAAGTCAGTCCTGGAAAGATAAGAATACGGGCGAAAAAAAAGAAAAAACAGAGTGGCACCGTATAGTTGTATTTAATGAAGGTCTAGTTAATGTAGTTCAACAATACTTAAAAAAAGGTGCACAAATTTATGTTGAGGGTCAATTAACTACTAGAAAATGGAAAGACGAGCAATCTGGCCAAGATAAATATTCAACAGAAATTCTTATTCAGGGATACAATTCATCTCTTACGATGTTGGGTGGTAGTAATTCTAATACCGGCACACCTATTCAAAATAAGAATAAGTCTGATGATGAAATCTCTCAAGATATGTCAGCTGATCTTGATGACGATATTCCGTTTTAATTTTTATGGAAAAAATTCAGGATAGCGAAAAATCAAATATTAAACCAATAGCAATGTATGATGAGATAAGTTCATCATATTTATCATATGCTATGAGCGTTATAGTTAGTAGAGCTCTTCCCGATGTAAGAGATGGTTTGAAACCTGTACATCGAAGAATTTTGTATGCGATGTATAAAGGAGGTTTTGATTGGTCAAAACAATTTCGTAAATCTGCACGTGTTGTTGGTGATGTAATCGGTAAGTACCATCCACACGGAGATCAAGCAGTATATGACGCCCTCGTTAGAATGGTGCAAGATTTTTCTATGAGTCTACCATTGATTGATGGACAAGGTAATTTTGGGTCAATCGACGGTGATCCACCTGCAGCAATGAGATATACTGAAACTAAATTATCAAAAATCTCTCAATATTTAATAGATGATATAGAAAAAAATACAGTTAGTTTTAAAAGCAATTATGATGAAACTGAGGTCGAACCCGTTGTTTTACCCGCACAATACCCTAATCTATTAGTAAATGGTGCGGGAGGAATCGCAGTTGGTATGGCAACCAGTATACCACCACATAACCTCGGTGAAGTAATTGACGGAACGCTCGCACTGATAGGAAACCGAGATATCAAACTTAATGAGTTAATGAAGCATATACCAGGACCAGACTTTCCAACAGGTGGCACAATTATAGGAAAAAATATAATTAAAGAAGGTTACAAAAGTGGAAGAGGATCTTTTAAAATTAGAGGAGATATCAAAATAGAACAAATAAAAAATAATAAAGAGAGAATAGTAATAACTTCTGTGCCTTATCAAGTAAATAAAGCTACATTGAATGAGAGAATAGTAGAGCTTGTAAGAGATAAAAAGATTGAAGGGATAAGCGATATTAGAGATGAGTCAAACAGAGAGGGAATTCGTGTATCTATAGATTTAAGGCGAGGTGTTGAACCAGAAACTGTCAAAAGACAGCTATACAAATTTACTGCAATAGAAAGTTCATTTGGATTTAACACTTTAGCAATTGTAAATCAAAAACCACAAAATTGTTCACTTAAAGATTTTTTGGAAAATTTCTTAGAATTTAGAGAAGATGTTGTAATTAAAAGAACTAAATTTGATTTACAAAAGGCTGAAGAAAGAGCACATATATTAATTGGTTTAACTGTTGCAGTTGAAAATTTAGATAAAATTATAAAAATTATTCGTTCATCTAAATCTCCAGATGAAGCAAAAAACCAATTGTTAAAAACTAAGTGGAAAATTTCAAAGACTACAAAATTTATTAAATTAATTGAAAATAAAAATATTTCTGGAAGCTACTCATTAAGTCAATCTCAAGTTATATCAATTCTAGAATTGAGATTACAAAAGTTAACTGCACTTGGAATTCAGGAAATTGAAATAGAAATAAAAAAATTATCTGAGTTAATTGTGAATTTTAAAAAAATAATTAATTCAAAAAAAGAACTTATGAAAGTTATCAGTGACGAGCTTAAAATTATTAAAGATAAATATTCTGAGCCTCGTAGAACTAAAATTATTGATGCTGTATTAAATTATGATATTGAAGAGACCATACAAAAAGAGGCAGTATTAATTACAGTTACAATTCAAGGTTATATTAAAAGAAGTTCTTTAAGTAATGTAAAAAAACAGAAAAGAGGTGGCAAAGGTAAATCAGGTATCAAAACAAGAAATGAAGATTCTGTTGTACAGACATTATCAGTTAACACTCATACCCCAGTATTATTCTTCTCTACCGAAGGATTGGTATATAAAATAAAAGCTTGGAAAATACCTGAAGGTTCTGCTTCGTCTAAAGGAAAATCTCTTTTTAATATTTTACCTTTAAAAAATCACCAATCTATTAGCTCTATTATGCCTTTTCCAGACAAAGATAATCAATCAAAAAATATGCATATAATATTTGCAACTTCCAAAGGCAAAATAAGAAAAAATAGCATTGAGGATTTCTCCTCAATTAATACTGCTGGAAAAATTGCCATGAAACTTGACTCTGATGACAAAATTATAGGGGTAAAAATTTGCGATGATGATAAAGATATAGTTCTTAGCACTAGACTAGGTAAATGTATCAGATTTGAAGCAAAAAAATTAAGAATTTTTAAAGGCAGGTCTTCAAAAGGCATTAGAGGCATTAATCTTGCACAAAACGACAGTATTGTTTCATTGTCTATTATTGATCATGACTCCAAAGCTAAAAAAAATGGTAAAAATGGATCTGATAATAAAGCAGAAGTAGATGCTAAACAAAAATTTTTGTTATCTATTACAGAAAACGGGTATGGAAAAAGAACCTCTCATTACGATTTTAGAGTAACTAACAGAGGAGGAAAAGGTATAATTGGTATTGTAAATTCAACTAGAAATGGGGATGTTTCATCTTCCTTTCCAGTTGTTGAAGGAGATGACATTTTAATTTCCACCAATACAGGTCGTGTAATAAGAGTTGGAGTTAAAGAAATAAGAGTGGCAGGAAGAAACACTCAAGGTGTTAGAATTATTAAATTAAGTGGTGATGAAAAAGTAGTTTCAGCAATTAAAATTGATGATAATTTAATATAATGAAAAGAAACGTACTATATCCAGGAACTTTTGATCCTATTACTTATGGACATATAGACTTAATTAAAAAAGCTTTAAAAATTGTTGATACTGTCATTGTAGCAATATCCGAAAACAGTAGTAAAAATTATCTTTTTAATTCTAATGAAAGATTGGAAATTGTTGAAAATGCTTTATACAAAGATTTAAAATTTAATTCAAAAAAAGTAAAAGTAATTACATTTAATTCTTTGACTACACAATTGTGTAAAAAAATGAAATCAAAAATTATTTTAAGAGGGTTAAGAGCTGTTTCTGATTTTGAATATGAATATCAATTAGCAGGGATGAACAAAAATTTAGATAATAATATTGAAACAATGTTTTTAATGTCTGATATCGAAAATCAAATAATATCATCAAATTTTGTAAAAGAAATTATAGAACTTGGAGGTAATATAAAAAAATTTACTACACCAAGTACTATCAAAGCTCTCAAAAATAAATATGTATAAAAATTTTTTAATTATAATCTTATTTTTTTTAATACCAAATAATATAATAGCAAAGGAGAATACAATGATACTAAAACTAAAAGATGGTGATGTGGAAATTGAATTATTTGAAGATAAAGCACCAAAACATGTAGAAAGAATTAAGAAATTAGCTAATGAAGGAAAATATGACAATGTAGTATTTCACAGAGTTATAGACGGTTTTATGGCTCAAACTGGTGACGTTCGATTTGGAAATTCATCTTCTGATCAGTTTAATTTGGATAGAGCTGGTATGGGTGGATCGGATCTTCCTGATCTTCCAGCAGAATTTAGTGATATTCCACATTTGAGAGGCACATTATCTATGGCTAGATCATCAGATCCTAACAGTGCTAATAGTCAATTTTTTATATGTTTCGATGATGCTCCTCATTTAGATAGAAACTATACCGTATTTGGAAAAGTAACAAAGGGTATGGAATATGTTGATAAAATTAAAAGAGGCGCGGGTCCAAACGGTTCTGTATCTGACCCTGATAAGATCATTAGTTTTAAATCAAAATAATATGATTGATGTCATTAAGAAAATTTTCTTTTAAAGTAACATCCAAGGAAAATTATGCTAGGACTGGTTTAATTAAGACACATCGGGGAAAAATACATACACCTGTTTTTATGCCTGTGGGTACACAGGCTACAGTAAAAGCAACTTTTATCGACGATATTATCGAAACTGGAAGTGAGATAATTTTAGCAAACACTTACCATTTAATGCTAAGACCAGGATTAGATAGAATTAAAAAAAGTAAGGGTTTGCATAAATATATGAATTGTAAGCTTCCGATTCTTACTGACTCAGGTGGTTTCCAAGTGATGTCTTTATCAAAATTAAATAAAATAGATAGAGAAAAAGGGGCAATTTTCAACTCACATATAGATGGAAAAAAATTTATACTTAGTCCTGAGGAAAGCATTAAAATACAAAAAGGACTTAATTCAGATATTGTAATGGTCATGGATGAATGTCCAAAAAATACTCAAGATAAAAAAAAAATAAAAGAATCTTTAGATTTATCAATGTATTGGGCGAAAAGGTCAAAAATTGCATTTGGTACAAATAAACTTAAAGCATTATTTGGTATTGTTCAGGGCGGTTTATTCAATGATTTACGACTGGAGTCTATTGAAAAACTTGTAGATATTAATTTTGATGGTTACGCACTTGGTGGATTAGCAGTTGGTGAAACTCAAAATGAAATGTTTACTGTTTTAGATTCTGTAAAAGATTATATGCCTGAAAATAAACCAAGATATTTAATGGGTGTTGGTACACCATCTGACATTTTAGGAGCTGTAAGAAGGGGCGTAGACATGTTTGATTGTGTCCTACCAACAAGATCAGGAAGAACTGGTCTCGCTTTTACATGGAAAGGTAGAGTTAATATTAGAAATGCTAAATATAAATATGATAATTCACCACTAGACAAAGATTGCAAAAAATTTGGTTTAAATAAATATTCAAAGAATTATTTGAACCATTTGTTTAATACCAATGAAATATTAGGTTCTATGTTGCTAACACTTCATAATTTAAATTTCTATCAAGAATTGATGCAAGCTATAAGATATAATATTAAAAAGGGAACATTTGAAAGGTTTCATAGGAAATACTTTAATAAATTATGATACCTTTTAAACATTGATTATATCTAAAAAAAGTCTATATAAGAAACTCTTTGGGCCGTTAGCTCAGTTGGTAGAGCAATTCCCTTTTAAGGAATGGGTCGTTGGTTCGAGTCCAACACGGCTCACCATTTATGGTGAAATCAACTTATTTGTATTGGTGGATACTTTAAGATAATCTCATTCATCCATTCATTTATCTGATTTATTCTATTGGTCGAGGATGGATGTGTACTCATAAATTCAGGAGGTTCTTGACCTTTGTTAGCTTCTCTCATTCTCTCCCAAATTTTTGTAGTTTCTCTAATATCAAAACCTGATAAAGAAGAGAAAATTAATCCTAAATAATCTGCCTCCGTTTCCTGTTTACGATTAAATGGATTCATTAAGCCCAATTGTGCCAACAAACCAACAGTATCCATTCCTGTAGTTCGGTTTACTTTACTTATTTTACCACCAGTTAATATATCTGTTATTTGAATTGTTGTTTTCATAAGAACTCCTCTGCTAGCTCTTTCTACAGAATGTTTAGCAACAGCATGAGCAACTTCATGACCCATAACAGCAGCAAGACCATTTTTATTTTTAGTAATATCCAGTAATCCTGTGTAAACTGCTATTTTACCACCTGGCATACACCATGCATTTTTAATTTTCTTGTTATCAATTAGAATATACTCCCATTGAAAATTAGTTGTTGGGTCTTTAAGATTCTGTTTATAGAAATATTCGCTTATGGAGTCCTCCATTTTACTACCTATCTCTTTAATTTCTTTAAGTGTGCTTCCATCAGTAATTAGTTTTTCTTTCTCCTTAACTTTTTCATAAATTTGAGCAGCTTGTGCATTTAATTTTGACTCGGGAATCAATTTAAGCTGTTTTCGCTCAGTTATGGGCGCCGAACCACAAGAATTTAATAAAAATCCACCACAACCGCACCCAATATACTTTATAAAATTACGTCTGTTCATTTTGAATTAGATTTTAAAATAATATTATTATATTATCAATATCAGCATTAACAAAGAAAATGAAAAAAAAAATTTCAATTCTTAACAAACTACGAAACTACTTTATCGCAGGTATAGTTGCAATTATACCCATAGGTATCACTTTATACTTGACTATGTTTATAATTGACATCTCCTCAAAACTTATACCAAAAGAAATTAATCCTAATAACTATCTACCTTTTTCAATACCTGGTCTAGAAATTATTATATCTATAATTGTAATTACCTTTATTGGAGGTATCTCGGTATCATTTATTGGAAAAAAAATTTTACAATTAATTAATGATCTCTTTAAAAGAATACCATTTTTAAGAACGATATATTCAGCAATAAATCAAATGACAGAAAGTTTTACTACAAAAGATAAAAGTAAAAAAAGTGTTGTTTTAGTTGAATATCCGAGAAAGGGAAGTTGGGCAGTTGGTTTTGCAACCAAAGATAATCAGGGTGAAATTTCCAAAAAGACAAACACAGAATTAGTTAATGTATTTGTACCAACCACACCAAACCCAACCAGTGGTTTTTTATTAATGTTCCCCAAAAAAGAAATTATATATTTAGATATGACATTTGAGGAAGCCTCTAAATTTATAGTATCAGCCGGAACATCCAATACAAAATAATTTAAATTATATCGTTTAAAATATCTGCACGATCATAAAGTTTTAACAAAGATAAATATTTATCTAAATTTTCGTCACTTTTTTCTATTTTTTTAACCTCCTTTTCAGCGAGAATAAATAAATCTTCATTTAAAATTGGATCAGCTAGTCTAAAGCTTTTAATTCCACTTTGCTTAAAACCTAATAAATCACCATACCCACGTAATTTCATATCTTCTTCAGATATTTCAAATCCGTCATTACTTGACTTTAGAATATTAATTCTTTTTTTTGCATTCTCGCTTAAATTTGTTTTAAACATTAAAATACAAAAAGATTCTTTTGAACCACGACCAACTCTACCTCTTAATTGATGAAGTTGTGAAAGACCAAATTTATTAGCATTTTCAATTATAATTACATTAGCGTTTGGAAAATCAATACCAACTTCAATTACAGTTGTGGATACTATTATGTCTATTTTTTTTTTTAAAAAACTTGATAGGATTTTGTCTTTTTCAACTTTATTAAGCTCACCATGTAAAAGTCCAACTTTTTTTTTAAAAATTTTTTCTAATATTTCATATCTTTTTATTGAGGATTGATGATCCACTTTTTTCGACTCATCAATTAAAGGACATACCCAAAAAACTTGATTTCCATTGCGAATTTGTTTTGCAACAAAATTAATTATATCTTTAATATTTTTTTCATTCTTACTGTATGTTTTTATTTGTTTTCTATTCTTGGGTTTAGATTTTATTATAGAGGTGTCCATATCTCCATAAATAGTCATAATCATGGTTCTAGGTATAGGTGTTGCTGACATTACTAATACATCACAATTTTTTCCTGCCTTATCTGATAATTTTTTTCTTTGTTTTACCCCGAATTTATGTTGTTCATCAATTATAATTAAGCCAAGTTTGTTGTATTTTATTTTCTCTTGAAAAAGCGTGTGCGTCCCGATTATTAAATCTATTTTAGCTCTTGATAAATCCTCTACAATTTTTTTTCTATCTTTGTAATCGGTTTTTCCTGTTAATAATTTTACTATTATATTTTTAGGTAAAACATCCTTTGCTAGTTTATAGTGTTGCTGGGCTAATATTTCTGTGGGAGACATAAATGCTACTTGAAAATTACTTTGTATAACATTTAATGACGCAATTAATGAAACAATTGTTTTACCACTTCCAACATCTCCCTGTAACAATCTAAACATTTTTTTATCTGATCTTAAATCTTTATTAATTTCGTTAATAGTTTTAATTTGATCTTTTGTTAAATTATAGTTAACTTTTTTAAGAATTGATTGTATTGGTTTGTGATCAAAGATTTTTTTTACCTTTTTTATTTTTTTTATTTTCCTTCTAATGCTAGAACTTACTAGAAAGTTTGAAAAAATTTCATCGAATATAAGTCTATTCAAAAAATCTCCTTTTTTATTAAAATATTTAGGATCATGTAGTTGCATCATAGAATTTTTCCAAGAAATATTATTAAATTTATTTTGGATATCCTTACTTAACCATTCATCAAGATCGGGTAAATTTTTAAGAACATTGCCCATAATTTTTTGATATTTTTTTTCCGTTATCCCTTCAGTTAAACTATATTTAGAATGAATTTTTTTTATAGAATTGATATTTGTAGATATATGTGTGGGATTTACTATCTGATACCTATTATTATAATAATTAACCTTTCCACTTATTGTTATCTCATGATCTATAGGAAGTATTTTTCTTATGTACCCTTCATAACTATTAAAAAAAACACAATCCAACTTACCTGTTTCATCTTCACATATCACTCTATTTGGTAGATTTCTTATTCTTGGAAAGCTATATTTTTTTACCAAGAGCTTTAATGTTTGTACTTTTCCAACCTCAAGTTCGTTCACTTTAAAAATTCTGCTTCTATCTACATAATCCCTTGGCAAGTTCCACAGAAGATCGAAAATAGTATTTATGTTCTTTTTTTTTAATAAATTAGCTGTTTTAGTGCCTATGCCATTAATATTATTTATATTTGAAAGTAAGTATTCTATACCATTCATTATTTATATATATAGGCATGTCGAGAAATAAAGAAGAGATTAAAAACAAAATAATTTATAGAAGTTCATACAGAGGAACTAAAGAAATGGATATATTAATGACTAATTTTGTAAAAAATTTAATCGACAATCTAAGTTATGAACAATTAATACATCTTGATGAATTTGTAAATTACGATGATGAGGTTTTAAAATCGCTAAAGAATAATGAATCAGATCTGAAAATAAATCCAAAACTAAATTATATTTTAGAAAAGTTTCAAAAGTTTTAATTTATGGCGGAGAGACTGGGATTCGAACCCAGGAAAGAGTTGCCCCTTTGCCGGTTTTCAAGACCGGTGCTTTCAACCGCTCAGCCATCTCTCCTATGAGGTCTTTTACGATTATTAATATATATTTCAAGAACAAAATAGTTTAATTCATTCAATATAGTGGCAAAAAATAATAATTTTAATAAAGGAATTTTTCTTACCGCAGCTGGATCATTTTGGTGGGGACTAATAGGAGTCATTTATTTCAAATATATATCTTTTGCTGGTCATGTAGAAGTTGTAATTCATAGAAGTTTATGGACTACTGTGATGTTAATAATAACATCTATTCTTCTTTCTAAAATTAATAAAATAAAAATAGTAATAAAAAATAAACAAACAATTTTCACTCTTTTTTTTTCAGGTATTCTAATTTTTACTAATTGGGCAGTTTGGATTTATGCTGTTTCAACTGATCGTGTAATAGATGCAAGTTTTGGATATTTTATTATGCCAATAATAAGTATTTTTTTAGGTTTTTTTTTTTTTAAAGAAACTTTAAGTTCAAAGGGGAAATTATCTGTAATTATTGTTATATTTTCAATTTTATTATTATTTTTTTTAGACTTAAAATCAATACCATGGGTAGGATTAATTGTTGCTTTCAGCTGGAGTTTTTACAACCTATTAAGAAAAAAAGTAGGCGTTGAAACAGACATTGGGCTTCTAATAGAAAGCTTATTTATTTTACCAGTAATTTTAATTTCATTTTATTTTATTATTCAAAATAATGTAAATGATTTCGATATATCAAATCCAAAGTTAATGTTTGTATTTATGTTAGCGGGACCAATGACAGTAATTCCTTTATATTTATATGTAAGAGGTGTTGAACTTTGTGGACTTGGTCCAACTGGTATGATATTTTATATAACTCCAACTTTGCAATTTTTATTAGGATATTTTCTTTATAATGAGCCTCTAAATATTGAAAAGTTAATTAGTTTTATTTTTATTTGGATTGCTGTATTTATTTATTTAAAGGATCTTTATGAAAATAATTAATATTTTTTTATATATCATTCTCTATTTTTCTTTAACTATTAATGTTTCTTATAGTTTAACTTTCGATGAGTGGAAAAAAAATTTTAAAATATTAGCCTTATCAAAAGGTATATCTGAAAGCACATTTGATAGCGTTATGAATAATGCAAAATTTCTACCAAAAGTCATTGAGTATGACAGATATCAACCAGAATTTTATGAGGATACAAAAACCTATATTTCTAAAAGAACATCCAAGAAAAAAGTTTCATCAGGTTTAAACTATTACAAAAATAATAAAGAAATAATTAATAATGTTGATTTAAATTTTGGTATAGAAAAAGAATTATTGTTAGCACTAATGGGCATTGAAACCAATTTCGGAAACTACCTAGGAAAAATGGATATTATTTCATCTTTATCCACATTAAGCTTTGATAAAAGAAGAAGTGAATTTTTTACAAATGAACTGCTAACTATTTTAGAATTAATTGATAAGCAAATAGTTGATCCCTCAATTTTGTATGGATCTTGGGCCGGTGCTTTTGGTAACTTTCAATTTATGCCTTCTACAATTGAAAAATATGCAATTGATTATAATGATAATAATTTAATCGAACTGAAAAATAATTCAGATTCATTTGCATCTGCAGCTAATTATTTAAGTAAGATGGGATGGAAAAAAAATCAGCCTTGCTTCAAAAAAGTTACATTAAAAGCGAACGTACCAGAAAAAATACTAAATACTTCTGCGAGAAATATTAAAAATAAAAAAAAATTAAAATATTACAAAAAATACATTTCTGATAATTTAAATTTTGATGAAAACATAAAAATAGCAATTATTACACCAGATGCTGATATCGTTGATAATGCCAAAAAAAATGAACCTGCATATATAGTATTTCAAAATTATGAATTAATACTTAAATGGAACAGATCATTGAGATTTGGACTTGCGGTATGTACTTTAAAAAATAAATTTAAAAATGAATTATAAATTATTAGTAATTTTGCTTTTAATATTATCTTCTTGTGCAGATGTAAATTCTATAAAAAATTATAATACAATAGATAAATCAAATAAATTTTCTAATTATGGATTTACTCTTATATTTTCTGATAATTTATATACTGAAAAAATTGTTAATAAAAAAATAAATGAAAGAGATCTTATAATTTTTCAAAAAAATCTGAAAAAAGGCGTCTCTGTTAAAATAACAAATCCTAATAATGGAAAAAGTCTTATCGCTACAGTTGGAAAAAATTCATCATACCCGTTATTTAATAACTCTGTAATTTCGAAGCGCATAGCTGATGAATTAGAGCTTAATGCTGATGAGCCTTATATCAAAGTAGAGGAAATTTTACAAAATAGCTCTTTTGTTGCAAAGAAAGCCAAAACATATGAAGTTGAAAAAACAGTTGCAAACAAAGCTCCTGTTGATGAAATAACTATTAATAATCTAAATAAAAAAAATACAGCAATTAAAGAAAAAAATATTAGTAGTGAATTTAATTATTCTATCAAAATTGCCGATTTCTTTTTTATGAATAGCGCTAAATTATTAAAGGATAGAATTTTAAATGAATCACCCGTTAAAAATATTAATATACTTGAAATTTCAAAAAATAAATTTAGAGTAATTTTAGGCCCTTATTTAGATTTAAAGTCTTTACAAAAAGATTATAGTAATATTTATAGTTTAAATTTTGAAAACCTTGAAATTATTAAAAATGATTAAAAAAACAATTATTTTCCTATTCACACTTTTTATTTTTAATCAAAGTTCATATTCAATTGAAATAAAAGCTCCATCTGTAATTCTACAGGATTACTTATCTAAAGAGATACTTTATGAAAAAGATGCAGATAGAGAAATTTACCCTGCTTCAATGACTAAAATTATGACAAGTATTATAGCATTTGAGATGTTAAAAAATGGTGATTTAAATTTAGACGATAAATTTTTAGTTTCTGAAAAAGCATGGAAATTATCTACAGCAGGATACTCATCAATGTTTATAATGGTAGGAGATGAAGTTTCTGTAGAGGATCTACTTAGAGGTATTATTGTTGCTTCAGGTAATGATGCCTGTATTGCTTTAGCTGAGGGTATTGCTGGTTCCGAGGAGGAATTCGCTATATTGATGACTTCTAAAGCTAAAGAAATGGGAATGAATAATACAAATTTTTCAAATTCATCTGGCATTAATGATCCTGACAATTATTCTACTCTTAAAGATATTCTTATTATGTCTAACTATTTGATCAAAAATTTTCCTAATTATTATACATATTTCAGTGAAACAGAATTTACATGGGATAGAACAGGAGGTGATCCAATAACACAAGGTAACAGAAATCCACTTTTATATAAAAATATTGGAGCAGATGGTATTAAAACAGGATATCTAGCTGTTGAAAAATATTCTTTAGCTTCATCTGTTGAAAGGGGTGGTAGAAGATTAATTGCTGTAGCAAGTGGTTTTAAAACTAAAAACGATAGATCAAAAGAGTCTATGAAGCTTCATATGTGGGGTTTCACAAATTTTGATACACTGCAAATATCAAAACAAGGTGAAGATTTTACTGAGTTTGATGTTTGGTTAGGAAAAAAAAATACAGTAAATGGTTATGTTAAAAATGATATTTATAAAACATTTAAAAAAGCAAGAAAGAAAGATATTAAAGCTATTGCTTCATATAACGGTCCTATACCTGCGCCAATTAAAAAGGGTCAAGAAATTGGATTACTAAAAATTTTTTTTAAAAATGAATTAATTGACGAACATAAAATTTATGCAAGTGAGGATATTAAGAAAGTAAATTTATTTTCTAGGTTAATTAAATCAATAAATTATCTTATATGGGGCGATGTATAATAAACCCATTATAGTCTTTGAAGGAGTCGAAGGTTCAGGAAAGTCTCATCATATTAAACAAATAGCAAATTATTTAAAAAAAAAAAAAGCGAAATTTATAAATATTAGAGAACCTGGTGGCAGCAATAATTCCGAAAAAATTAGGCGATTAATTCTTAACAATAAATCAGACTTAGATAAATTTTCAGACTTGTTGCTTTATTTTGCAGCAAGAAATGAAAACATTGAAAAAATTATAAAAAAAAATTATAAAAGAAAAATTATTTTAATCGATAGATTTACAGATTCAACGATAGCCTATCAATATTATGGTATGGGCCTAAACAAGAAAATTATAGATTTAATTAATAATTATTTTTTAAAAAAAATACACGTGAGTTTTACTTTTTTAAATATTGTAAGTATGAGAAATCTTAAAAAAAGACTTCTTAAAAGAAAAAATTTAAATAAATACGATAAATTTGATATTAATTTTTATAATAGAGTGCAAAATGGTTTCGTAAAAGTTTCAAAAAATAATAAAAAATATTTAATTATAAATTCAAATAACGCCATTAAAGAAAATGAAAAAATCATATTAAATAAAATTAAATTTTTAACTAAAATTAAATAATGGAACCAAGTGCACAAACTAAATTATATGAATATAGTGATTTATTTAGTTTACTTATTAGACTACAAAATGATTCAAGGCTTCCAAATAAATTCATTATATCAGGAAAAAAAGGTATAGGTAAGTCAACCTTTGCTTATCATTTTGTAAATTATCTTTTTTCTAAGGATGAAGAGAATAAATACAATTTAAGGAACTTCGAAATTAATAAAAATAATAGATCTTACAATTTAGTAAAAAAAAAAACTCACCCAAATTTTCTTCTGATCGATATAATAGAAAATAAGAAAATAATAGATATATCTCAGATAAGAAACATGTTGGAATTTTCTAATAAATCTTCATTTAATAATAAAAATAAAATAATTTTAATTGATAATATCGAATATCTAAATATCAATTCAGCAAACGCATTACTAAAAGTTTTAGAGGAACCAAATGAAAAACTAATATTTATACTTATTCATAATTCAGCAAAAAAAATTCTAAGTACTATTAAATCTAGATGTATAGTATTTAATAAAAATATTAAGAGTGATGATAATATAAAAATTTTTGAAAAAATAAGTAACAAAAATTTTAATCAGGTCTTTAATGAAGAATTTATAAATCCTTATATAACAGTAGGAGATTTATGTACAATTACAAAATTTTCTGAAGAAAACAATTTAAATTTACATGACATTAATCTAAGGGATTTTTTAGAGATTATTCTTGGTTCAAGTAATAAAAAATATGCAAAAGATTTAAATTTAATTATTAGGTTTATGCAAATTTTTTTTTATAATACGTTATTGAAAAACTTTTCACATAAATTATTTGATCAACAAAGTTATTTTTATCAAAAATTGAATAACGCTAGTAAATATAATTTAGATTTTGATAATATTTTTTTAGAATTTAAAAATAGAGTTCTTAATGGATAAAAATTTTTATATTACCACACCAATATATTATCCATCTGCAAAACCACATATGGGCCATGCTTATTCAAGCATAGTATCTGATTTTTTTGCCAGATTAAAAAAAATACAAGGTTATGATGTTTTTTTCCTAACTGGAACAGATGAACATGGTCAAAAGATTCAAAGAGCAGCCGAAAGTAATGGGAAAGATCCTATTAAATTTTGCGACGAAATTAGTAAAACTTTTAAAGACCTTTGCAAAACATTAAATCTTTCAAACAATGATTTTATAAGAACAACCGAAGGCAGACATAAGAAATCAGTAGAAAATCTTTGGAATATTTTAGAAAATAAAAAAGAGATTTATTTATCTAAATATTCTGGTTGGTATTCAGTATCAGATGAAGCTTTTTATGCTGATGATGAGATAGAGGAGGTTAATGGTTCAAAAATATGTAAAATCTCTGGATCAAAAGTTGAATGGCTTGAAGAAGAGTCTTACTTTTTCAAATTATCCAAATGGCAAAGTTCATTACTAAAATTTTATGAAGATAATCCTGAATTTATCCTGCCGGAGACAAGAAAAAATGAAGTAATAAGTTTTGTAAAAAGTGGTCTTAAAGATTTATCTATAAGTAGAAAATCCTTTTCGTGGGGAATCAAAGTCCCAAATAACGACGATCATGTTATTTATGTATGGCTTGATGCATTAACCAATTATTTAAGCGCCCTTAATTATCCTAATGTTAATGATAATTTATACAAAAAATTTTGGCCAGCCTCAGTTCACATTATAGGAAAAGATATTTTAAGATTTCATGCAATATACTGGCCTGCTTTTCTGCTAGCTGCTGATATAGAACCGCCTAAAAGAGTCTATGGTCACGGATGGATACTTTCAGGTGATGAAAAAATGTCAAAGTCAAAAGGCAATATTCTTGATCCAATTGAAATCATCGATAAATATGGTCTTGATCCATTGAGATATTATTTACTTAAAGAGGTTTCATTTGGAAATGATGGTAATATATCAAATGAAAAATTAGAAAATTGCATAAATAGTGATTTAGCAAATAATTACGGAAATTTATGTCAAAGAGTAATTTCTTTTTGTGAAAAAAACATTGGTTTAAAAGTCCCAGACGTAGATAAATTTAATAATGATGATGTAGAAATTTTAAATATCTTTAAAATTAATTTCGAAAACTTAAAAAATCAAATTGATAAACAAAATATAAATTTTTATTTAAATTTTATAGTTGATCAATTATTTAAAGCTAATAAATATTTCAATGATCAAGAACCCTGGAAAAAAAAGACAGATATAAAAAGATTAAATACGATCGTATATGTTGCACTTGAAATTATAAGAAAAATTTCAATTCTACTCTATCCAATAATTCCCGAGTCTTCGTTAAAGGCTCTTCATATTTTTAACATATCTGAAAAAGATATAGACTTTGAAACAATTTTAGATAATAATTTTCTAAATAAAGGAGATAAAATTAATAAAATACAAATTTTATTTAATAAAATTACATAATGATAGACTCACATTGTCATTTAGATTATGAGCCTATTTCTTCAAATTTAGAAGAAATAATTAAAAGATCTAAAAGTGAAGGAATAGAAAAGTTACTTACAATCTGTACAACAAAAGAAAGTTATAAGAATGTATTGAAAATTATCGATTCAGATAAAATTATTTATGGTACTTTTGGTATCCACCCTCATGAAGTTGATAAAAATAAAATAAATAAATTTGAAATAATTTCATCCGTAAAACAAAATAAAAAAATTATTGGTATTGGTGAAACTGGTTTAGATTTTTTCTATAATAATAGTAAAAAAGAGGCTCAAATTAAAAGTTTTGAAACTCATATCGAAGCTGCTATCGAATTAAAATTACCCTTAATTGTACATTCAAGAAGTGCAGAAAAAGAAACCTTTAACATTTTAAAAAATAATTATCATCAAGATCTTAAAATTTTGATGCACTGTTTCACAGGGAGCACCTCATTTGCAAAAAAATTACTAGAACTTAATGCATTTTTCTCTGCAAGTGGAATTATTACATTTAAAAATTCTAATAAACTTCAGGATACATTTAAAACTATTCCTTTAGATAAATTGATGATAGAAACCGATAGTCCTTTTTTAGCACCTGAACCTATGAGAGGGAAAAAAAATGAACCCTCATTTATTAAATATACTGCAGATAAATTAGCATTTATAAAAAACGTGCCAAGTAAAACCCTAATTGATTTTACTAGTAAAAACTTTAACAATTTATTTTTTAAGTCATAAAATGAAATTTACAATCCTAGGATGTGGTAGTTCGATGGGTGTACCAAGAGCAGATGGTTTTTTTGGTAAATGTAACCCCAAAAACAAAAAAAATTACAGAACAAGATGCTCTGCATTGCTACAAAGTAATAATGCTAATATTTTAATTGATACTTCTCCTGACTTACGTATGCAATTATTAAGTAATAAAATTACAAGTATCGATAAAGTTTTATATTCACATATGCATGCTGATCAAACGCATGGCATAAATGATCTTAGAGTTTTTTTTATAAAAAATAGAAAAACTCTGGATATTTATGCAGATTTAAATACTAGGAAATATCTTTACAAAAATTTTTCCTATTGCTTTGATACGAATTCATATGAATATCCCGCAACACTAAAAATGAATCCTATTAAAAAAAATTTATATTTTAAAAAAAAAAATGAGAAAATTAGTGTAAAATGTATAAGTGTCGAACACGGTAATGTTAAAAGCATATGTTATATATTTAATGATAAGTTAGCTTACATTAGCGATGTAAGTAAAATACATAAAAAAGATTATAAGCATTTTAAAAATTTAAAATTTTTGATAATTGACTGCTTGTGGTATAGAAATCATCCCTCACATTTAAATTTAAATAAATCTTTAAAATTAATAGAACTTTTTTCTCCTAAAAAAGCAGTTTTGACAAATTTACACTCAGATTTAGACTACGATGAATTAAATAACAAACTTAAAAAAAATATAATTCCAGCTCATGATGGATTAAGCTTAGTTTTCTAGCAAAGTTTCAATTTTAGATATTACTTTTTTGGACATAGGATTTGTGAATGAAGAGTATGTCTCTGCTACCTTACCATTTTTATTTATTAGAATTTTATGAAAATTCCATTTTGGAATTGCTGATTTGCCATGATTTTCTCTTGCCCATTTATAAATTTCATGTGCATCGTCTCCTTTAACACTAGTGATAGAAGTCAGTGGAAAATTAATATTAAAATTTACTTCACAAAACTTTTTAACTTCTGAGTCATCGTTTTTTTCTTGATTAAAGGAGTTTGAGGGCACACCAATCACTAATAATCCCTTATCTTTATATTTATCCCAAAGTTTTTGCATGTCTGCATATTGATTTGTAAAACCACAATAACTAGCTGTATTTACTATTAGTACAACATTATTTTTATATTCTTTAAGATTTAAGATATCTCCATTATTGCTTTTAATACTAAGGTCAAAAAATAATTTTTTATATTTTGCATTTGATGTAGAATTGAAGTTAAACATTATAATTACTAATATAATAAATATTTTTTTTTTCATATTTTTAAATTACCTATTTGGAGTAAGTAATATTAAAAAATATCCTGCTAGAGTGGATAATAATGACCCAGTTAGAACTCCAATTTTTACACCATCCATATATTGCATATTTTCTACAAACGCTAGATTTCCTACAAATAAGCTCATTGTAAAACCAATACCTGTAAGTATTCCAACTCCATAAAAATTATACCAACTTGTATTACTTGGCATTTGAGCAATTTTTAATTTTATTGATATGTATGAAAAAACAAAAACACCTAACTGCTTACCTACAAATAATCCAAGTACTATTCCTAGTGGAACTTTATCAAGTAGTGACCCCAGAGATAATCCTTCTAATGAAACACCAGCATTTGCAAATGCAAACAAAGGCATTATTCCAAATGCAACATATGGGCTTATCGCATGTTCAACTTTGATTAATAAAGAGAAATCTTTTTCTTTTTCTCTATGAGGTATAGTCATTGCAAGAAGTACACCAGCAATTGTTGCATGTATTCCTGAATTGTGGGTAAAATCCCACAAGAATAATCCTATAATTAAATATGGTAGAAATTTCTTAATGTTAAATTTGTTTATAATTAACAAAATAATAAATGCTAAAAACATTAGAGAAAGATATTTTAAATTAAGATCACCAGAATAAAATATCGCTATAATTAAAATAGCACCTAAATCATCAATTATTGCTAACGCTGTTAAGAATACTTTTAGTGATAGTGGTACTCTTTTTCCAAGTAATGATAGAACACCAAGGGAAAATGCAATGTCTGTTGCGGATGGGATTGCCCAACCATTTAGTGTTTCTGGGTCACCATAATTAATTAAAACATATACAAGTGCAGGAACTACCATTCCTCCAACTGCTGCTATTATTGGGAGTAATGCTTGTTTAATATTAGATAGTTCACCCTGTAAAAATTCTCTTTTAATTTCTAATGTTACAAAAAAGAAAAAAATAGCCATAAGTGCATCATTAATCCAATGAAGCACGCTTAGTTTTAATCCAATTTCGTTAAAACCAATAAATATATATTTTTCAAGATATTCAAAATAATAAGATGAATATGCTGAATTGCTAATAATTAATGCTAAAATTGCACTTATAAGCAATATAAGACCACTAGCAGCTTCTAACTTAAAAAACCATTTAAAAGGTTTTGAAATATAATTTATCATTTTATCTAATTAAATCTTTAAAGAATAAATATATATCCTTAAGACTTTCATAAAAGTTTAACATTAAAAATTCAAAGCCAGGAAGTATATTGTTAATTTGAAATTTAAAGGTGTCCAGCACTATTATAAGGGCTATCAAGCTTATAATAAATAAAAAGAAAAGATTTATTAAATTGTAATTTGAAGCATTTTTATAAATTGCAACAGTATCTTCGGATTTTACATTTTCTGCATCTGTAATTATTTTATCAACTTCATTAGGTATATTTTCTAGTTGATTAATTTTCTTAATTTTAACTTCCTTTTTTTTATCTTTGTCATCTCTATCTAAATTTTCTAATTTGTAATGCCATTTACGACCACATGAACCACACTTTAACAATCTTCCTTCTGGAGGAATTAATGAAGCATCAACATTAAATTTTTTTTTGTCACAAGGGCATGTAATTATCATTATATCTTTTATACCAGATTCTTATCAAATTTCTTTTATTTTTGATCTATTTATACTTTGAAATTAACCTTATCTACTGTATTAGTATCACAATCGGGGCGTAGCGCAGCCTGGTAGCGCATCTGGTTTGGGACCAGAGGGTCGCAGGTTCAAATCCTGCCGCCCCGACCATTTTTATGAAAAAAGCTTTGATATATAAACCAACAAAAACATCCATGCAATCGGGAAGGGCAAAAACTAAAAAATGGATATTGAAATTTAAAGACAAAAAACCTGGTATAAATCCTTTAATGGGATGGGAAAGTTCTACTAATACAGATAGTGAAGTAAACTTAGAATTTTCAACAGTAGAAAATGCAATTAAATACGCAAAAAAAAATAAAATTAATTACGAAGTAGTTGAGCCAAAAATAAGAAAAATAATTAAAAAATCTTACGCAGATAATTTTACAAAATAATGTTTAAATTTTTTACTGATAAACGATGGCATATGTGGAGTATTGGTGGAACTGTACTTATTCTCGTAGCAACTTGGTATCAAGTTCAACTTGATGTTAGAATTAATGAGTGGTTTGGTGAGTTTTATGATACTTTGCAAAAAGCTCTTGCCGAACCTGGTGCTGTTTCTGAAAAAGAATTTATCGCATATCTTTTTACATTCGCAAAAATTGCAGCTGTATACATATTGGTTGTAATCTTTAGTGATTATTTCACTAGTCACTGGACATTTAGATGGAGAACAGCAATGGCTGATTTTTACCATGATAAATGGGATTTTGCATCTTCAATAGAAGGAGCTTCACAAAGAGTCCAGGAAGACACTCTTAAATTTGCTAGAATAATGGAAGGTCTAGGGGCAGAACTTTTGAGAAGTGTAATGACTCTAATTGCATTTACACCAATACTTTGGGGACTTTCAAAGAGTATTACCGTACTTCCCTGGATTGGTGAAGTGAATCATGCATTAGTTTGGGTTGCTATTATTTCTGCGCTAGGAGGCACATTTATACTTGCGGCTGTAGGAATAAAACTTCCTGGCATTGAATATGATATTCAGAAAGAAGAAGCAGCATATAGAAAAGAACTAGTTTTAGGTGAGGATTTTAAAGAAAGTGCTAGGCTTGATAAAATAGATAATCTTTATGGAGGTGTAAGAAAAATACATTATAAAATGTATTTTCATTATTTATATTTTAATGCAGTTAAATGGAGTTATCTTCAAGGTATGGTAATAGTCCCTTACTTAGCATTAGCTCCAACTATTGTAACTGGTGCAATTACACTCGGATTTGTTCAGCAAATCATAAGAGCATTTGGAAGAGTAGAGACATCACTTCAGTACTTAGTTAGAAGTTGGCCAATTATTGTCGAATTAATTTCAGTTTGGAAAAGATTAAATGAATTTGAAAATAAACTTAAAGTAAATTTAGAAAAAACATCGAAAGAAAATATCTAGTGTCTTTAGATAAAAAACTTGTTGACGATATGGTCAAAATTACTTCAAGTGCAGCTATATCATGTTTAAAATATTTAGGTAAAAATGATAAACAGTTAGTTGATAAAGCAGCAACTGATTCTATGAGAAACGAAATTAATAAACTTAAAATTAAGGGTGTTGTTGTAATAGGTGAGGGAGAACTTGATGAGGCACCAATGCTTCATATTGGAGAAAAATTAGGAGCTGGTGGAGATTTGGAATTAGATATTGCAGTCGATCCACTTGAAGGTACAAATTTTGCTGCTAAAAATTTACCTGGTGCTTTATCTGTTATATCAATTGCTGAAAAAGGAAATTTATTTAATGCGCCTGAAACATATATGGATAAACTTGCTGTATCAGGTAAAGTTCCTTTTGAAGCAACAGATTTGGATTTTTCTCTTGAAAAAAATATTCAAAATATTGCAGATTCAATGAATAAAGATATTAAGGATGTATCTGTATGTTTACTAGATAGACCTAGACACAAAGA
Source organism: uncultured Pelagibacteraceae bacterium (assembly GCA_902570525.1). GTDB lineage: Bacteria > Pseudomonadota > Alphaproteobacteria > Pelagibacterales > Pelagibacteraceae > Pelagibacter. The sequence continues at coordinate 16,042 of CACFYN010000005.1, read as the reverse complement.
AATTATTACTAAACTCAAAGATATGAAAACTAAAATCAAGTTAATAACAGATGGTGATGTGTCAGGAGCCTTATTAGTTACAGATGAAAAATATAGCGTAGATATATTTTTAGGGATCGGCGGTGGTCCAGAGGGAGTGCTTGCAGCGTCTGCAATTGATGCACTAGGTTGTAAATTTCAAGGCAGATTTCTTTTTAAAAATGAAAAAGATATTTCTAGAGCTAAAAAGATGGGTATAAATGATTTAAACAAAAAGTATGATTTAAAAGAAATTGTAAAGGGTGACAGTATTTTCTGTGCAACTGGTATCACTAATGGTGATTTGGTAAATGGAGTTTATGTCAAAGACAATAAATATGTAACAGAAACTTTAGTTACACATAAAAGCTCAAATATGAGCAAAACTGTTGTAACTGAAGACACTATAAAAACTTGATAAATTTTATTTTTTGCAATAAAAGATGCAAATTTGGTCCCTTCGTCTATCGGTTAGGACACATGGTTTTCATCCATGAAAGAGGGGTTCGATTCCCCTAGGGACCGCCACAATGACTTATTATGTTTATTTAATTCTCAGTAAAGTCAAAAATAAGTCAATATCTTATGTAGGTTATACTAATAATATTAAAAACAGGATTAAATTACATAATAATGGAAAAGGAGCTAAATTTACTAAAGGAAGAAAATGGAGCTTAGCATACATAAAAAAGTTTACCTCAAAGAAAAAAGCCATGAGAGAAGAATTTAAATTAAAAAAGAACTATAAATTAAGAAACAAAATCAAAATAAATGCTAAAATTTAAAAAAATTAAGGGTAACTTTGTACATTCAACAGCTGTAGTTGACTGGAAATCATTGGTCATTGGTAAGGGTAATACTATCGGACCATATGTTGTAATAGGTAATCAAGCTCAATGGAAAAATAAAAAAAATTTTGGAAAAATTATAATCGGTCACCGTAATGTTTTTAATGAATATACGAATATACACTTACCAACATCACTAAAAAAAAAAACTTATATTGGTAACGATAATTATGTGATGAACTCGACAACTATAGATCATGATTGTCATATAGAGGATAACATTATTTTAAGCAGTAATGTTACATTAGGTGGCAATGTTTATATAATGAAATATGCTAATTTGGGTATAAGATCAATTGTGCATCAAAATCAAGTAATAGGCTCTTATAGTATGCTAGGAATGGGTTCTATTGTTACCAAAACTAAAAAAATTTTACCTGGTTATATATACTTTGGAAAACCTGTAAGAAAAATTAAAAAAAATTTATTGAGTTTAAAAAAAAATAAAATTACTTTAAAAAAATTAATGTTAGAAAATGAAAGATATAAACAGCTTTTAAAAAAATAATGAAAGAAATAGCAATTTTATTACCATATAAAGAAAACTTTACTGAAAACAGTGCTGGTGCTGCTTCTATTTGGGTGAAAGATTATTTAAACAAAAGTAATTTAAAAAATAGGTCTACCGTATATGGATTTCTTAACGATAACTCCAAACCATTAACTAAAAATTTTAAAAATCTTATAATAGGTAATTCTTTTGTTAAAAAAAATATATCTTACACAGATAAATTATACAAAGAATATCTTAAGTATAATTTCAAAATAATTGAAATTCATAATAGACCAGAATCACTTCTTTATTTAATTAAAAAAAAAGTAAAGTCGAAGCTTATATTTATTTATCATAATAACCCTCAAGATCTAAGATCATCATCTTCAGTAAATGAAAGAATATTTATAGCTGAAAATGCAGATCAAATTTATTTTGTTAGTAATTGGGTTAAAAATAAATTTTTTGAGGATTTACCTTATAAACATAGAAATAATTGTGATATTTTATATCCGGCAATCAGTCCCATTAAAAAGTTTCCAAAAAAAGAAAAATTAATTATTTTTACTGGGAAATTAAATTCGTCTAAAGGCTTTGATATTTATGGTAAGTCTGTAATAAAAATTTTAGACAAATTTACTGATTGGAAGGCATTAGCAATTGGTAATGAACCTCGCGAAAAATTTAATTTTAAGCATAATCGATTAAAAATTTTAGATTGGGTGAATCATAAAAAAATTTTAAATTATTATAAAAAAGCATCAATTTCTGTAGTTCCATCAAGGTGGCAGGAACCTTTTGGAAGGACAGCAATGGAATCTGCCGCTTTTGGTTGTGCAACAATTACATCAAGAAAAGGCGGTCTTCCAGAAACTTTTGAAAATTCATTATTTATTAATAAAATAAACGAACATGAGTTATACAATCTCATAAAAAAACTTATTTTAAAAATAGATTATAGAAAAAAAATACAAAAAATTAATTGGAAAAATGTAAAGCATAAACTTTCAGAACATGTTAGCAAAATTGATAGCTTAAAAAACTTTTATTTAAATTCCAATTTTAATTTCAATAAAGGTTCGAAATTAAAAATTCTACATATATCAACATTTGATGAAAGAAGTGATCACAGATTATTTAATATATCTATAGCAAATAAAATCAGTAAAGGTTTTATTAGAAATGATCATGATGTAATTAACTTCAGCTATAGAAACTATTTAACTAAAAATTTAGTCATCAAAAATAATAGTTATATTAACGATAAAATATCAAATATAACTGAAAATTATCGCCCAAATTTAATAGTTCTCGGGCACAATAATATTTTAGAAAATAAAATATTATCCAATATAAAATCAAAATATAATTCAAAAGTAATTTTATGGTATGAAGATGCACTTGGTCAAAAAGGTGAGGGACCAAATTGGAAAAATAATTTAAATTTAATTGAAAATAACCACCATTTAATAGACCAATATTATCTCACTACACATCCAGATGAAATCAAGACAAAAATACAAAGAAAAAAGTTAAACTATTTACCAATACCAGTAGATCCAAATATCGAAAATCTCAAAATTTATGATTATAAAAATAGATATAAAGATTTATTTTTTGCTCTTAGTCATGGTGTTAATTTTGGTAAACTTAAAAAAGGAAAGAGCGATGAACGCGAGAATTTCATTGGTAATTTGATGCAACAATTTCCAAAATTAAAATATAATATTTTAGGTATTTCAAATGAATTACCAAAATGGAATTATAATTTTTATAAAGAATTAGCTAAATGTAAAATGTCTTTAAATCTAAGCAGGGGAAAGCCTTTAAAATATACTTCAAGTAACAGAATTGCAGCATTAGTTGGCAATGGTATATTTACTTTTATTGATATCAATACAAAATTTAACGATTTTTTTGATGATAATGAGATTGGATTTTATAAAAATGTAAAAGACTTGGGTAATAAGATTGAGTATTTACTTAAATATCCAAAAAAAATTAATGAATACGGTAAGAGGGGCAAGGAAAAATATTTTAAATTATTTAATAATAAAATTATTACAAAAAAAATAATTGAAAAAACTTTTTAAACAATTTTTTTTAAAGTTTTAAGAATTTTTAATGCAAAAGATATATCTGTTATCGGCTTTTTATTTTTTTTTATACAAGTAAAAAAATAATTAATTTCGTCATATAAACTGTCGTTTTGTTTAACTTTTGGTGTGAAATTTTTTCCAAGATAAATTTTAGCTTTACTATTAAAAAATTTGTTATCAAAATAAGAAATATTTGGATATTGTGCGTATTTATTAAATATTTTAATTTTATTATCACTCTCCATCTCATTGAATAGCAACATTTTTTTGTTAGTTATTATTGTTAAACGTCTTACCTTATCTGGATTTAACCAACTATTATTAATATCAATGAAGAAATTTTTAAATTTAAAACTCAAATTAGATATATCTGCAATCTTTCTTTTTAATATTGAATAACTAGAATTTTTTATTAGTTTAGGTAATTTATTAAATATATATAAAAATATACTTAAATCATGTGAGGAGAGATCGTAAGCAGCATTTACATCACTACGTATTGGACCTAAATTTTGTCTTTGAAATTTCATATATAAAATTTTTCCATTTTTATTTGACGTAATATATTTTTTAATAAATTTAATATTATTATTAAATAGGTAGATGTAACCAAACATTAATATTTTTTTATGATTTAGATTTTTAATTTTTTTTAAATCTGAGTAGCTTTTTAAACCTGGTTTTTCAATAAATATATTTTTATTACTTTTGATGCATAATTTTAAAAGATTATAATTCTTATTAGGAGGGGTTGCCAAAATTACATTTTGTATTTTTTTGTCATTAAGAATTGTTTTTAATTTCTTAACAATAATAAATTTATTTAGATATCTTTTTTTTAAAATGATCGAATTTAAATGCTTTTCATCATAAATTATAATTTTATTTTTTTTTATTTTTGAGAGAACTTTAGCTATATTTGTGCCCCAATAACCACACCCAATTAAAGCTGTATCATAATTTATTGTATCAATATTCATTATTTTGTATTAAGTAATTATAATTTAGAAATGCAGTTTTCAATAATAATACCCACATTTGAAAATCATAAATATCTTAAAACATCGATTAATTCTATTAAAAAGAATTCGAAATTAAATCATGAAATTATTGTACATATAAATGGAAAAGATAAAGAAACTGAAAATTTTTTAATTAATTCAAACATAAAATTTACAAAAACCGATACTAACGTTGGTTTATGTAGTGGTGTAAATATGGCCGTCAGTAAATCCAGACATGATTTTATAGTATATGCACATGATGATATGTATTTTTGCCCAGATTGGGACACCCATTTAATAAATGAGATAAATTTAATAAAACATAAAAAATTTTATTTTTCATCGACACAAATTTCACCTTCAAAACCACTCAAAGGATCAATATTAAACCATATTTCATTTAATTGTGGTGAAGATATTGAAAACTTTAATGAGGAAAAATTAATTAAAAATTACAAAAATTTAGAATTTCATGATCTACAGGGATCACACTGGGCACCTCATATCATGACACGAGAAATGTGGTATCAAATTGGTGGTTTCAGTGAAGAATTTAACCCAGGATTTGGATCTGATCCTGATCTAAATATGAAAATGTGGAAAAATGGAGTAAGAATTTTTAAAGGAGTTAACAAATCTCGTGTTTATCATTTTGGCTCACAAACTACGAGAAAAAATAAAGATATAATTAGAAATAATGCAAATAATACTTTTTTATTGAAGTGGGGGATTTCAATTGAATTTTTTATAAAGTTTTATCTAAATAGAGGATTGAAATATATTAAACCACTTGATGAATTTAAATTATCGGCAAATAATTTTATTCCTTATATTTTATGTAAATTTAAATTTTTATTAATTAAATTGTTTTACAAAAATGAAAAAAAATAAAAAAAAATTGATTATAAGAATAGCCGAAGGTCTTGGTAACCAATTATTTATGTATGCAAATGGATATGCTTTATCAAAGAAATACAATTACAGCTTATATATAGATGATACCTCAGGATATTTTAAAAAAAAAAATAAAAATAGAAATTATGAGTTAGATAATTTTTTAATTGAGTCTAATATTGCAGATAATAATCTTAAACATGATACATATGCTAGAGATATTCAAAGAAAAATTAGAAAAAAATTCGATTTTTTTGGAAAAAAAAAATTCCTTATTGAGTCAAAAAATAATACAAAAAAAACTGCCTATAATAAGATAGACCTTAATGATTATTCAGATAAAATTTTTATTGAAGGTCATTATGAGTCTGAAAAATATTTTATTGATTATAAGGAAGAAATTATTCAATTTTTTAAGATAAAAGAAGAAAAAGTTGATATAAATAATAGATACATAAAAGATATTGATAATTCTAATTCAGTATCAATTTGTATTAGACAGAATAGATATTCTGAAGGAAAATATAAGGATCACAATAAATCTAATAAATTTACCAAAGATACAATAGATTATATTTATAAATCTATTGAATATATAAAAAAAAATGTTGATAAACCAAGATTCTTTATATGGTCTAATGATTTATCCAATCTTAGTGGTTATTTTAATCAGGATGAGTGTATTTTTATTGACAATATACAAAATAAATCTTTAAACGATTTTTATTTATTTAATTTTTGTAAGCATTTTATTGTAGGTCCCACGTCTTTTCATTGGTGGGGGGCTTGGTTGAATGAAAATCCAAATAAAATTTGTATTAGACCTTCAAATTTAAATCCATCCAATAATATTGATTTTTGGCCTGAAAATTGGATTTCAATTTAAATTTTTATTTTGTTAAGTGCATTATTTTTAAATATATTTGCCTCTTTAATATATCTTCTAACCATTTGCGTTGTTTTATGACCTGTCATAGCCATTATGCTTCGTTCATCCGCACCTGAATCAGCAGCTACAGTTGCAAAACCTGATCTTAAACTATGACCAGCAAAATTTTTATTTTCAATACCTGCTAACTTCAAATACTCTTTCATTAGTAAAACCACGGATTGATCTGTTAATCTTTTATCTGATAATGATAAACCTTTAGAAAATCTTCTAAAAATGGGTCCAGACTCAATTTTAGAAATCTCTAACCAATTTATAAGATTTGCAACAGGACAATATATTTTATTGGCGAAGAAGGGTAGTCCTTTAGTCATTCCTTCGCCAAATTGATCAGTTTTAGATCTTTTAATAGTTATTTTTAGACCTTCAGGTACAAATTCTAAATCCTCATAATCAATTGAAATAAGCTCTGTTCTTCTAAAACCACCTCCAAAACCAATTAAGATTATTGACTTATCTCTCAGTTTTTTTATTTCTTCAGTTTTTTGCTCATTTATTACATTAATTATTGATCTTAAATGATTGATTAATATAGGTTTTTTGCCTTTCTGAATACTTCCTTTAACCCTTTTTATACCCATTAGATTTTCAACTATAATTGGATGTTTTGTATCTAAATAATGTCCTTTAAGCTTATGAACCATGCTTATTGATACTAATCTTCTTCTTAAAGTGCTCATTTTTGAATTTTTAGAGAGATGAGTTAAGTATATAGAAACAATTTTAGGTTCTGTTGGTAATGAATTTAAACCATGTTTGGAACAAAAGGCTCCAAAGTCCTTAAAATCAGATTTATAAGCCCTCAATGTATTATTTGCTTTTGAACTTTTAAGGTTATTTAATGTTGCTTCATGAAGCGCTTTTAAGTCTGTGGTTAGCTCAGTCATATAATTACTATTGATAACAATTAATTATCATTAGTAATAATATAACGCATTTCTAATGTCAAGCAAATAAGTTAAAGATAATTGAATGCCAAAATATGTTCTCATAGGCTTAAGTGTTCCGATAATAATATTTTTTATCATGCATTTTTGGTCAAAAATTTCGGATCAAAGTAAAAATAGAATTTTAATGATAATATTCGGTATATTCTTCATCAGTATATTCGTGCTGCTTTTTTTATTGATGAACTAAAATTATCCCCACTATCCACCGCTGTTAAAAAAAAATTTAAAAACAATTAAAAAGTGATTAATACAACTGATTTTGAATGTTATAAATGCTTAATTAAGAGGCAACTCTTAACTGGCCAACTGGGGAAAGGCCGAGAGGACCAAGCCCAGGGGGCAGAAAGCTTCGCGGAGTAGCGCTAAAATCGTGAAGCGGGAGGCATGGCGGTAGCGCATACAACGACGTGCCAAAACTTACTGTTCTTTGCACCGTAAAAAGTGCAAGGAAACAGGGGTTTTTCTTTATGAAGGGAACTCCATTTCAAGTCAAAGTTTGGAAATATCTAAAAACCATACCAAAAGGCAAAGTTATTACCTACAAACAATTGGCAAAAGCTATTAAAATGCCTAAAGCAGCTAGAGCTGTAGCTAATGCTTGTGCAAAAAACCCTTATGCCCCAAAAATCCCTTGCCATAGAGTGATTAGATCAGATGGAGGCCTTGGAGGTTACTCTGGACGAGGCGGAATTAAAGAAAAGATCAGACTTTTAAGATCTGAAAAAATTAAAATTTAAGATAATTTTGGAGTATTTATAAGTTAAAAAAGCTAACAAAATCAACATTTTTTAATGATTTTTCATTAAAAGCACTAAAATAAAGAATTTCCCCCTTCAAGTTGCACTATAATCAATGTTTTGTTAAAAATAGACCCTTCCCTGCTCGTTTAAATGGCATATTCTAATTATGCATTGCTTATAAAAAAAATGTTTTAAAGACGTTAAGGTATTTTAATATTCAAATTTTTGAATACCTATAGGTGTTCAAAAATGTAGTATTTATTGGGTTTTTAGCATTTATCATTTTTTTTAGATATGAAGTTGTTAAAAATTACATTTTTGCAATTTTTTTATTAATTTATCTTATAAATGATTAATTTATTTAATAATAAATTAATTAAATTATCTAATAATTACAACGGTATACAATAGTATATTAAAGTAAAGGATTAATATATAGTAAACAATTTTATACTTTATAAAATATTATTCTTATTAATGATCTCTCTCCTGAATATATAAATACCTGCAGAAACAATAATAAAAAGACCAAGAAAAGTCCATTTATCTGGAAAGTCGCCAAAGAAGTAATAACCAACAAGAATGTTAGTAATAATCTCGAAATAACTGAAGGGAGCTAGTTTAGAAGCATCAGCGTATTTAAGAGATAAAATTAAAAAGAAATGTCCTATGCATGCAAATATTCCAACTGCAGCCATTAATGACCATTGAGTTAATGATGGTTGCACCCAAACAATTGGCATGATTAAAGAAATAATTATAGCCCCTACTACACCGGTTAATAATAAAGTTAATAATGGATTATCAGATGAACTTAATTTTCGTGTTATAATTAAATAAAATCCATACATAATTCCTGTTGTTAACGCTGCTATACTTGCTAAGTTTATCTCAACAAATCCTGGTCTAATTACTACCAAAGTGCCAACGAAACCTATTATTACAGCTAACCACCTTCTATAACCAACATTTTCACCTAAAAAAAAAGGTGAAAATGCTGTTACAATTAGTGGGGCTATAAATGCTAAAGTTAAAGCTTTAGCAAGGGATATAATTGATATTGAATAAAAAAAACAAATATTAGCAATCAAAAGTATCAATCCTCTTAAGAATTGTAATTTAGGATTTGTAGTCCAAACAAGGTATTTTTTAAATAAGAAAAACATTATCGGTAAAGTAAAAAAAACTGTAAAAAAATATCTCGCCCATGTAATTTGCAAAACGGGAAGATCAGAACTTAAATATTTCGCTATACCATCCATTATTGGGAGCATTACCCAAGCTAGTAAATTAAATGTTACAGCTTTCATTAAGGAAAGTAATTTAATGAAATAAATACAATAATTGGAATAGTAATAAATGAAATTACTGTAGATATAAAAATCATACTTGCTACATTATCGACATTTTCCTTTGGTGAATACATAGAACCAACTAAAAAATTTAAAATTGCACTTGGCATCGAACATTGTATTAACAATACTCCAGCTGCAAATCCAGATAGATTAAAATAATAAATGATTGCAAAACCAACAACAGGACCAAGAATAACACGAGCAAATGAAGAGATTAAAGATCTTTTTAATGAAAAAACTTTAAGACGTGTTAATGCTATACCTAAAGACATTAAAATTAAAAAAATTGTAGCATACATTAATAAAAATGTAGTATTTTCAACAAACACTGGGAGTTCAATATCGTAATAAAGTAATAACACGGATATAACGATAGTATAAAAAGCGGGACTTTTTAATATAACATCAAAACTAAACCTTCTATCAGCTAAAAATACACCTACTGTAAAATGAAAAAGAATTATCAGAGCAGTAATTGCAGCAGCAACACCTAAACCTTCAAATCCATATGCAAATAAACAAATAGGAAAACCCATATTTCCTGTATTAGGCATCATGAATGGAGGGAGTTCCCTTATAATATCATTTGATTTAACAAAAAATAAGAAAATAACTCCTATAATAGCAAAACCAAGAATTGCTAATAAATAATACCAAAAATAGTCAACAAATGTATGAAAAGAGATGTTTTTGACGTTCAGTGCATAAATTATCATGGCAGGTGAGCCCACATTAGCAGCAAAGTTAGTGATAAAATTTGTATCGAATTTTTTATCCTTTTTGCCAATATAATATCCAATACCAATGATAAAAAAGACAGGAAATATTACTTCGAAAAGTTTTATATATATTTCCATTAAAATAATCTTATAAGAATGGGTTTTTTAATTATATTTTTTATTGAATTAATAGATTTTAAACATTTTTTTGAATTATTTTCTTTAACATTGTGGGTAATAATTATAATTGAAGCCTTTTTCCTAGTGTTGTCAGGTATCTGTATTAATCTTTGAATTGAAATTTTATATTTTGCTAAATGTTTTGTAATTTGTGATAAAACACCTGGTTTATCATTTACCTCAAATCTTAAATATAATGAATTTTCATAATTTTTATCATCATATGTACTAGCATTTTCCCTAGCATTATTTGGCAATCCAAATGGAAATTTTATATTCCCTCTTAAAATAGATAGAAAATCTGACATTAAAGCAGATGAAGTTGGACCGGGACCTGCACCCTCCCCTTGTAAAACTGTTTCTCCCACCGGCATACCTTCAAGAATTACAGCGTTCATGACACCACTTACATTAGCTATATACGTATTTTTCCTGACTAAACATGGGTGTACCCTTTCGAAAAGTTTATTATTTAAAATTTCTGTAATTCCTAAAAGTTTTATCCTTAAATTCAATTGTTCTGCCATGTCAAAATCTTTACTTTCAATACTCTCTATACCCTCCATTAAACAATTTGATTTCGAAATTTTTTTATTAAAGGCTAGTGCAGAAAGAATTTTTACTTTTGCTAAGGTATCATAACCATTTAAATCTAATTTAGGATTACCTGGTTCAGCATATCCAAGATTCTGTGCTTTTTTAAGAACATTTTTGAAATCATCCCCTGTTTTTTCCATTTCAGTCAAAATATAATTACAAGTACCATTAAGTATTCCATAAATTTTATGAATTTTATTTGTAGCAAGTCCTTCTTTGATTGTTCTTAAAATTGGGATACCACCACCTACAGAAGCTTCAAATTCTAAATTGACTTTATTTTTGACTGCTAATTTTGACAGATACTCGCCGTGTTTAGCAATTAATGCTTTATTTGGAGTAATAACATGTATTTTTTTATTAATTGCTTTCTCAACAACTTTTTTTGAAATTCCATCTGACAAACCTATGCATTCAAATATTATATCTATCTTTTTTTCCGAAATTATTTTTAAAGGATTTGTATAAAAGATTTTTTTATTAATTTTAAAATTTCTTTTTTTATTTTTATTTTTTGCACTTATTGCAACAATATTAATAATCTTACCAGTTTTTTTTTGTATTTCTTTTTTTTTAATTAAAACTTCTTTATAAAGATAGGAACCAATTTGGCCTAAACCTATTATTGCTACATTGTATACTTTTTTCATTTATCAATATCAGGGTAATTTTTTGATTTATTATAATTCTCGAGTTTTTCCTTATATTCAATAATACTTAAATTGTAAAAATTATCAAAATCTACATTCTTAGATAAATTTTTATTATTATTTAGACTACAAGAGCTTAACAAAATCAAGAGGAACAAAAATAATCTTATCATTGAAAACCTTCATTTTCTTTTAACCCGAATCTTAAATTCATATTTTGTACTGCCTGACCAGAACCTCCTTTAATTAAATTATCTATCGCAGACAATATAATTATTTTATCTTTATACTTAGATTTACAAACTGATATTATACATTTATTTGTACCTATCACATCATTAGTACTTAAGAAGGTATCTTTGTTTGCAATTTTAATAAATTTTTTCCCTTTATAATATTGTTTAAGAATATTTAGTACTTTATTTTGATTAATATTTTTATTCATATCAATATATATAGTACTTAGTATCCCACGAAACATTGGTGTTAGATGTGGCGTAAAAGTAAATTTGATATTACGTTTTGAATAAAAATTTAATTCTTGCATAATTTCCGAATTATGACGATGTAAAGTTATTCCATAAGCACTTAAAGACTCGTACAAATTTTTATCTTTAAATTTTTTATGTACTCCTCGGCCAGCGCCAGAATATCCAGATTTTGAGTCAATAATAATATTTTGAGTTTTGATTATTTTTTTTATTATTAATGGAACTAATGGTATTAATATAGATGTAGGATAACATCCTGGACAAGATATAATTTGGTAATTTTTTAACTTTAAATTTGATAATTCTGGTAAATTATAGATACTCTTTTTAATATTACTTACTGCACTATGTTTTTTTTTGTACCATTTTAAGTATTCTTTTGAACTTTTTAGACGAAAATCTCCAGAAAGGTCAATTAAAACATTATGCTTTTTTAAATTTTTTGAAATACTTTGAGCTTCTCCATTTGGTAGTGCTGAAAATATTATATCACATTCGTTTATTCTAGATTTAGTAATTTTTGTAATTAATGGTAGATTGTATTTAATTGATTTGTCAAAATCTGTAATTTTTTTTCCAACGGAACTGTTTCCACATAGATATTTAATTTTAACTTTATTATGTTTTGATAAAATTTTTATTAATTCTATACCTAGATACCCTGTTGCACCGGCTATTAAAACATTCATTTTAGACATTGATTAGTTATAACAGTTTATATGGAAAAAAAAATTATCTTTTAGAAAACTGGAAGCTTCTTCTGGCTTTTCTATGGCCGTATTTTTTTCTCTCCACGGCTCTAGAGTCTCTTGTGGTTAATTTTTCTTTTTTAAGAGTGGATTTAGACTCGGGATCAATCATTACTAATGCTTTTGAAATGCCGTTAACCATGGCACCAACTTGTCCTGTTAAACCACCGCCTTTAACCTTGCAATTTACATCATAGGTAGTTTGTTGATTTAATATTTCAAAAGGTCTCAGCAATTGCATTTTGTGATTAGCTCTTTTAAAATAATTTTCATAATCTTTTCCATTTACAATTATTTTTCCAGTACCTTTTTTAAGCCATATTCTTGCAATTGATGTTTTTCTTTTACCAGTCGCATATTTACCATCTTTGAAATTTAAGTCAGATTTACTAATTTCGTTAGATGAGTTTGTATTTACTTCCATATTAATTTCTAATTAAATTTTTGTTGTTCATTTTAGATACATTTAAAATTTTTGGATTTTGCGCTGAATGCGGATGATTTTCACCTGGATAAATTTTTAATTTTCTAAGCTGATTTTTTGATAAAACACCACCAGGTAGCATTCTCTTTACTGCTAATTTAAGTATTTCTTCTGGTCTATTTTTTTCACTCAGTTTTTGTGGAGTAATTTCTTTGATACCACCAGGATAGCCAGTATGTTTATAATATTTTTTATTTTGGAACTTATGTCCTGTAAATTTAATTTTTTCGACATTTTTAACAATTACAAAATCACCATGATCAACATGTGGTGAATAAGTATTTTTGTTTTTTCCTCTGAGAATTTTAGTAATTATAGTTGCTAGTCTTCCGACAACAGCATTTGTTGCATCAATTTCTATCCAATCAGAGCTTATTTCAGATTTTTTGATAAACTTAGTCATTTGTGTGGGATTAATACTTTTAATTAATTAGTATGTCAATTAATAGGTTGTATTTTAATCCCAAAAAAAGCTTATACAATAAGGGTTTTTTTAAAAATTGGACATTCAGTCTAGCTGTAATAAAATAAAATTATAAAAAGGGAGGAAATTAATGTCAAAACAAACAAAAAATCCGGAAACTATTGCATTACATGGTGGTGATTACAGAAGTGATCCAGCTACTACTGCGGTAGCTGTTCCAATTTATAGAACAACGTCATATCAATTTAACAATACTGGCCATGCTGCAAATTTATTTGCATTAAAAGAATTTGGAAATATTTACACAAGAATTATGAATCCAACAAATGATGTACTTGAAAAAAGAGTTGCAGCACTAGAAAATGGTTTAGCCTGCGTAACAGTTGGCTCTGGCCAAGCTGCATCAACATTTGCAATAGTTAATGTATGTCAAGCTGGAGATAATTTTGTTAGCTCAACAGATCTTTACGGTGGAACTGTTAACTTATTTACTCATACATTAAAAAAATTAGGAATAGAGGTAAGATATGCTGATCCATCTGATCCTAAAAATTTTGAAAAAGCTATTGATGAAAAAACTAGATGTTTTTATGCAGAGACTTTACCAAATCCAGCTCTTCGTGTTTTTCCAATCAAGGAGGTTTCAGATATAGGAAGAAAACATAATATACCGTTGATAATGGATAATACTGCTGCACCGATTATATGCAAACCTCTTGATCATGGTGCTGCTGTTGTAGTTCATTCTTTAACTAAATTTATTGGTGGTCATGGGACTGTAATTGGTGGATGCTTAGTTGATGGTGGTAATTTTGATTGGACAGCAGATCCTAAAAGACAACCATTGTTTAATGAACCTGATATGAGTTATGGTGGAGCAAAATGGGGTGAAGTAGTACCTCAATTAACTGGTGCAAATGTTTCATTTGCTGTTAGAGCAAGAGTATGTCTACTTAGAGACTTAGGTGCACCGTTAGCACCTGATAATGCATGGGGAATTATTCAAGGTCTTGAAACAGCTCCTTTAAGAATGCAACAACATTGCTCTAATGCAACAAAAGTTGTCGACTTTCTACAAAAACATAAAAATGTAGAGCGTGTTATATACCCTACCCTTCATAAAGGTGCGATTGGTGATAGGACTAAAAAATACTTTTCTGGAGGTAATGGAGCATTAGTCGGTATTGAAGTTAAGGGCGGTGTTGAAGCTGGTAAAAAGTTTATAGAAGCATTAAAAATGTTTTATCATGTTGCAAATATTGGTGATGCAAGAAGCTTAGCAATACACCCGGCAACAACAACACACAGTCAATTGACACCCGAGGAGCTTTTAGCTGCTGGTGTAACGCCTGGTTATGTTAGACTTTCAATTGGTATAGAACATCCTGATGATATTATAGCTGATTTAAAACAAGCATTGGATGCTTCAGGAAAACCAAGTCTAAAGGCTGTTAGTTAGTAACTTGTTTGTTTAAATATAAAAAATAAATACAAGAACTTACTAAAAAAATAGAACTTATCTGGTGCATAGATGCTAAGTAAATCTGTGCACCATTTATTAAAGTAAAAATTCCTAAGATCACTTGAATAATTAAAATTAATCCAATTAAATTGATTGGGCCGTACAATCTTTTAAGCTTGTTTTGATAAATTTTAAAAAAGATATAGATATAAAAGAAAATTATTAAATAAGCTAAATTTCTATGAATAAATTGAACTAAGGACGGATCATTAAATGCAGATAAAGCAAAAAGATTAGAAATTTTATTATCATCAGGAAAATAACTTGGACCCATCAAAGGCCATGTATTATAAATAGTACCAGCATCCATACCAGAAACAAATGCGCCGATTGAGATTTGAGCATAAATTATGAAAAGTAGAAATAAAGATAGATAAAAACTAATACTTCTTTCAGGAAAATTTAAAGCTTTTAAATCTAGGTAATTCCATAAAATTAAAGAAAGTATAATAAAGGCAATCATCAAATGAACGGCTAATCTGTAGTGACTAACATCGACTCTATCTACTAAACCGCTTGAAACCATGTACCAGCCTATAAAACCTTGAAAACAAATTAGGAAAAAAATTATATAATAATTTAACATTTGTTTAAAACTTGTACGGTAAGTAAAATAAATTAAAGGAATTAAAAAAGAAATTCCAATTAATCTTCCTAAAAAACGATGAATCCACTCCCACCAAAAAATAACTTTGAATTCAGCCATGGTCATATCATAATTTTGTAATTTGAACTCAGGAATTTCTTTATAGAGATCAAAATATTTATTCCATGAAATATCTGTTAATGGTGGAATAAAACCCGAAAATAATTCCCATTGAGTAATAGATAATCCAGAGTCAGTAAGTCTTGTAAGACCCCCAACTATTATCATGA
>CACFYN010000004.1 GCA_902570525.1 uncultured Pelagibacteraceae bacterium | reverse complement strand
GAGAAACCTATTCCAGCATCCATTGAGAAATAACTATATCTTGCATTACTTGTATCGGCATCTAGTTTGAATAAAGTAGTTTGATCAAATAATTCTGCTCCATTCTCTTCTGAGCTTGTAAGGTTTATTTTTGTAATCTTGCCTTCAAGGTCATTAACGTAAACCATCGCTCCTCTCCAAGGTATACCAAACGCGGTATCTGGTGTTATTACTAAAGGCGTTGAAGGAATTGAGTTGTTAATATCACTTCCATTAGGAGTAGGTAGTACATCATTACCCACAGTAACTCCACCTGGATCAGTATCAACTATACTTATTGGCCCTCCATTTTCTTCCGCTCCAAAAATTGAGCCAGGGTTATCTCTATCCTCTAAATTTACTAAGAAAACTGCAGACCCAGCGCAAGGGTCATTTAAACTCAAACCACCTCCCATAACTGCAACGTATGTATCTTCTTTTATATTATCTCTTTTACCTGGGTTTGCTGATGGAATTCTAAATATTCTCGGCGATGACCAAGTTTCACCTAATTGGGTATAATCATACATTGGTTCTATTCCAGTTGCTCCTCTACATGCAGTCGAAATGCTGAATTGATTAGACTCAGTAGGCTCTGCATCTGATACATTTATATTAATTACTTTTTCTTCATTAAACGTAACTTTCAAACTACCACCCTCCATCGTTGCGCTTGCAATTGGTATAGATTTTGCTTCCCCATCTTCGATTTCAGTAGCTGATAAAACTCCAGCAGGTATAGTATCACCTTCGTTGTAATCAAGAACTATACCATCAAAATAAAAAGTTGTTCCTTTAAAACAAGATGCTGTTCCGTTAATTCTAAAGTCATCGCTATCATCACATGGTGCTATTGCATCTTGTTCAGTAGTGATTTCTGGATTATCATCTGTTTGATTTCCCTCATCTTCTGCTCTTGCATCATTATAGTTTTCTTGTGCCAAAATACCCTCTTGAGATTGCAGCGAAGATGCAAAACCTGAGTTATAAGTTTTTTGTGTGATATTACCCTCGTGGTCTGCTATTAAAATTCTTTTATTTATATTATCATTGTAAATGGAAAACATATGGATCGGTCCTCCAGTTCCAGTTATTTGAGGTTGAGTTACATCTAATACTGAAAAGCCAGCTCCACCCCTGCCGTATGGAATAAATAATAATGTGTGCCATTTTTTGGTTGTTTCAATTGCACCAGAAGGTGAGATACCTTTGATGAAAACATCATGTATTACTGGGGAACCATCCACTCCAAATATTGGGTTGGTACCTCCATTAGTTCCATTTACTTTTCCATTATAATTTTTATTTATTACTTGAGGCAGTAATCCGGCAACAAAAGGAGGGATAAAACCCCAAAGCTCTTGTCCTGTTTCTGCGTCTATAGCGTGAAGTACTCCAGAATTTGCTCCAGCATATATTACACTTTTTCTAGAAATATTATTCATAGAGAAGCTTTGATAATTATTTTTAGCTCTCCAATAAGCCTCTTGATTGTTATCCTCAAATTTAACATTTGCATCTGGTTTTCCAACCTCAACCAATTGTGAATGGTAAACATCTCCCATTACACTATCTCTCTTCTCATTAATGTTGCAATCTCCATCATAATCAAAATAATCTACACCACTCATAAAGTTTATTAGTCCAACAATGTCATCTGCATTTCCATTACTGCCTAAATTACAGCCCGTAGCACCATCATGATAATCTTTAACCGTATAGTTTAAACTCTCAAATAAACTTCCTATAGCATCTGAGTTTTCTGTAGTGAAGTTATCCCAATTTCCTATGTATGGAACAGTTGGCATTGCTGTCCAAAGATTTCTAGCATCTGGCACTCCTGCATCCCTACTTTGGGCTCTCATTTCAACTGCAGCATTCCAGTTACCAGAAAGACCCATTTCATGAATAACATCACCATTCGCTTGTAATTTTTTTCTTAATATTTTTCCTCTCCATTCCTTAAATTGCTCATAACCAAACTGTGCTTGGTACAATGATCCACCTTCTTGAATAGTCGCGGTAATTGATGGAGCTGTAAAAGCTAACTTATCCGCAATGATTTGCCTAATTTTACTAGTAAGCTCACTTTTAAGATCTTCTGGTGTGTTTGCTACAATGACATCTTCACATTCATCTGACCCTTCGGCGCCACATGAACCAGCCGTAGCCAATCTTTCAAAAGCTCTCATAGAGGATCCTCTTATACCTCCGCCATATGCTACAAATAATGTCTTAATGCCCTGTTGTCTCAATGCTGCTATTCGAGCTCGTGCTGGACCAGTATTTCTCATTGCTCCGTCACCAATAACAATCACATAATTTAACTGACATTCAGATGTCGGATCAAAAACTAATCCACCTCCGCTACCGTCATTAAAATAATTTTGAGCCATTTGTGAGAAGGCATTAGCGTCTGTACCCCATGCAAGTCCTAATGGGCGAAGAACACTCATTATTCTTCCCGCTCCTTGTGAACTTATTCCAACATTAATACATGAATCAGTGTTGCATAATCGGCTTGTGCCCTCTGGGTGACTGCCAACCCAGCCACGATAGTACATACAGCCATCATTTCTATGACAATGTCTACCTCCTCTTCTGCTATTTTTTCCTCGACCACTTTCACCTGCGTTCCAGTGTCCAAATCCAAAATGAGCTCCAGTTGTTAAAGTTGTGTCATTAACGATTGCATCAATTGCTTGTTTTACTCCGGTCCATCTATTAATTCTTGGACCACCCATATTTTCTAACCAGGCCGTGTCTCTATTAGTATTAGTAAAAAGGTCCTCGTTAAATTCGTCAATAAATCCACTAGATGTTGATGTAAGTATTCTGCTATTTGCAGCATCAACCTCTAGTCCCCAAACCTGTGAAAAATTAACATCGCCTGCAGCTATAGTAGTCGATCCTGTTGCTGGTTCATTTTTATTAAAACTTCTTATACCTTTTCCAATACTTGATAGTACTGTACACCCTGTATCTGAAACTTGTACCTTTTGAATTGCAAAATTGATACCTGAGCCCACATAGATAATATTACTATCATCTGGTGAAACAGCTAATGAAGTTACATTTATTAATTGACTATCTAAGGTTGGTTGGTTAGTTCGCGCACAAAATCTTACTCTGTTCTCGTTTATCGTGAATGCGTTTCCAGTTCTTGTAAGTGAATAACCATTTAGATTACCATTTCCTAAGTACAGCATGGTACCTTCATTATTTACAGACATTCGAGAAAAACTATTTATTGTGTTACTCCATCCTCCTCTGCCAAATCTTTGTGTTTCGCACATAAGTGTCTCTAAATTACAAGACGCGAAAGATCCGTTTCTCCTACCAGCAATACTAGTACCTAAAGCAAATATATAAGGCACATTATTTATAGTTTTGACGTCAAAACCTCTTACAGTTCCAATTTCTGGAAGATCCAATACCATTCTGCAATTTCTACCAGTTTCATCAAATGCGAATATTAAATGGAATGTTCTTCTAACTGTTGAATTAAAAAAAATTAGATTTTCATTATTTAAAACATTTGTGGTAAGCCCTCTAACAGATTTAGCATTTCTATTTCTAGAGACGTTCGTATTCATTCTTTGATTGGTACCTGTTCGGCCGTTATTAAATAAAACTTGTCTACAAGTACCTGCAAATCTAATTGCTCCATTTCTTCCAAAACTTCTATCTCTTTCATAAGCTAGAACATCAGCATCATTATTGTATGTATATCTAACTACTCCTTGACCTCTTGACTGAGTAACAATAATTCTTCCAGCAGAGTCGTATACAGCGTTTGGTACGCTATCTAATCCATCATTACCAATCCACGCAGACATACTTGCTGAACTGTCGACCAAAAATAAAATATTAGCAGCTACATCTCCTTCTCCTGCTCCTGGTGGAACTGGTTTTGAATTTGAACTTGTTTGCAAATTAAAAAATACTAAAATTACAAACAAAAGTTTAAAAATTTTACTCATTTTATCCATTTGAATCTAAAACCTGTTCTCCTACTGCAAAATCTTTCAGTTGGCTATTTGTAATTTCTAAAAGTTCATGTATTTGTTCTTGATGTTCGTACTTGCTATATACTATAAGCAAATTACCAAGACTTAAATCTTTAAATCCAACCCTATCTTTTTCCAAGTCTGAACCTAACGATCCAATAAAGTTATTTGTGAAATTATATACTTCATTTTTTATATTAGGATCCCATGATAAAACATTAATCCCTGCAATTTGTGAATTGTAGATAATTACCTCTAGGTCAGCATTTTCTAAACCCGATTCATCGCAATAATCTTTAGCTGGCATAGTAAATCTAACAGAGTAATCATCTCCATATGTAGTTGCGTCAAATTCTTCAAGGAAATCAAATTTCTCACTAGCAGCGTTAACAGGGGTTCCTATATCCACATTCAATATAGAGCATGCGTAAGCTTTTGATTGTGAAATTAAAATCAAGAAAGAAAGTATGATCAGGTTTCTCATTTCACAGATTTTATTTAAATTTGATTTTTATTCAACACTCTTGAGTGGTCATTTTTGGTTTTTAATACGCCAATACTACAATAGTTTCTAGAGGTACTAAAATTAATGGCTTATCAACAGGTCCCATTATACCACATCCATATAACCGATAAGCTGCCCCTCTCCTTTGAGCATTGGTTGAACTTTTTTTAAGACTTGTACCGGCACCTGCATAAGTCTCGGTTCCAACTAATGTAGAAAGATACTCATATCTAAATGTTTGTAGTTTTGTTCGTTCTCGTGCAATATCATCTGCGTCTCCTAAGTCAGCGCTCAGTTGATCATTTTCAATGATGGGGCCAATAATATTCCAAAAAGATTGATTCCTTTCATATTCAACAACTCTAAATTCAGAACCGGCACTGCTGTCTATATTTTTAAAGCTTCTGACACAAGGTGTAAGATTCATATCTATTCTTGTACCGTCAACTGCATCGTCTTGATTAACTGGAACTTCCCTTGCAC
Source organism: uncultured Pelagibacteraceae bacterium (assembly GCA_902570525.1). Classification (GTDB taxonomy): domain Bacteria; phylum Pseudomonadota; class Alphaproteobacteria; order Pelagibacterales; family Pelagibacteraceae; genus Pelagibacter. The sequence goes on along the minus strand of CACFYN010000004.1, from coordinate 63,274 downwards.
CATAGTCTCTAAATCCAGTGTCTCTATTTATCGGGCCAATCATTCTATCCATCAAACTTTTTTGAGCTTGCAGCAAAGCAGTTTCAGCTACATAAAATGTTTGTTGATACTCATCACTACTATTATTACTTGAATGATCTGAAGATGCAGTGATGACTAATGCACCACCCATCAAAGACATGGCTAATAGTAAAACCAAAGATAATACTAATGCAAAACCTTTATCATTTTGTTTAATCATTGGAAAGATTGTCCTATATTTCTAGTGTTTACTGTAACTATTACAGAGTCTCTTAAATACTTATCTGTACCATCATCACTAGGCTCATAATTTCTCTGTAAGCCATAGACTTTTCTTGCAACTTTATTGTCTGTATTAGTTGGGTCTATTTGTTTATCTTGTTTATAAAAATCATTTTTTGATCTAAAAGTAATTCTTATATCAACTGTTCTTATATCAAATAATCTATCTCTTAGGTTCATGTTTTCTGGCGCAGGAAAGTTTTTAGAAAGATCCATTAAAATCCTACCGTTTTCATCAAATGGTATAAATTCCATGTCTACAACATGATCTCTTACTAATGTTTCTTTAAAGCATTCAGAGCATTCATCATCCCAGAAACCAACGACTAAATCTTCTTCACGACCTGGCCATGCACATATTCCTTCTTCATACCCATCAGTCCTTGGCTGTACCCAGCTTTCTATTTTTTTATAAACTCCGTATCTTTGGTCGCCGTCTTCATCAATTGGCAATGCGTAGTATGAAGTTTTGTAAATTTTAAATGGTTGGAGCTGGTCAGTATTTGAGAGTAAGCTAAAATCTTCATAAACTATTTCAATTCTATCACAACAAGTATCAAATGCTTTATGAAGACTTGGTTGATCCTTACTCACATTTTTTCTTATAACTAAAGGTGCATGGCTCCTTGCTTCATCACCATCATAACCAGAATTAAATGAAATATAATTTCTATCGGTTAAACGAAGCCCACTTGCTACACACGTAGCATTTCTTGGATCGTTTATAAATTGATCGGCAGCATAATCACCAGAATAATATCTAAAACCTGCCATTCTTATATCTCTCATAATCATTGTAACGAGATCTCGGCTGGATCCACTAATTTTTGCTTTATCACTCACTTGTTTGTAAGCCCCACTAACAGCGTTATAAGATGTATACATTGCCCCAATCATTACAGATGTAATGATAATTGAAATTAATATTTCAATTAAAGTAAGACCTTTATTATTTTTGTTTTTTTTAATCATGGTTTAAGTCTAAAATCAGATTGAAAGTATAAATATTTTCTTTTCTGACCATTGTTTAATGTCATTTGAGCTCTTCCAATATACATAATTTCATCTGGTTGATTTCTGTTTTCAATACAGCCTGGAGAAGTTGCATTATTGCAAAGTTTAAAGATTTCAAAAGCCCTTACGTCTCTACCACTACTTGAGCAATCCATGTAGTCCCTATTACTTATTAAAGCATTCCACTTTTCAGTTTTATTTTCAGTTGGGTCATCGTCAGAGGTTGAATTGTCATAAACCTTTCCAGCTGTATCAGTTTTAACTGGATTTTTAGCTCCTTGAGTATCACATACCGAAGTAAAACTTCTGTCGCTATCAACTGCTAAAATGTCTGTAAAATTTTCACTAGTAGAATTGTCTCTCAATGATAGCGAGTCCTCTACAAACATATTGACAAAAAAAGTAGCTTTAGTTCTTTCTCCAGATGTTTTGACTGAATTGATTGAATACTGAGTAATTTGGAGAACTGCTACAAATCCAATACCAACGATTGCCATTGATATTAGTGCTTCTAGCAGAGAAACACCTAAATTATTTTTCTTGTTTTTTTTCATTAAATTTTACTTCCATTCTGATAATACCGCGCTGCCCCTTTTATTCCACTTGAATGTATCTACTTCTCCGAATCTTGTCCACTTAACTGCTCCAACATATTTACAACTATTATCATCCCATGAATTTGGTTGTGGAATTACTTTTTCTAAAGGATCCGCAACATAATCAATTGCACACATCGCATTTTCATCCTTATTTAATAATATATATATGTAATGTTCAGGTTGTTCATCTAAGCCTAATTCTCCATCTGCATAAAAGAATTTACCATTTCTGGAAAAACATACAGAAGCTGGACCATCAAACCATTGAAAGATCACATCATTTCTTTCCATCTCAAAGATGCTCGCTCTTAACTCGGGTCTTTCCGCTAAATCTTCACTGGTCCAAAAATCAGGATCCAGTTCACCTATGGAACATCTGTTATCACTTGAAGTATTCCATACATCGTTTACATCATTCATTTTGGCAGTGAAATTATCCATTGTAACACCTTTGGTTCGAATTGTGATGCCATCCAACGAGTCACTTTCAAATAGTACCTGAACATAAGCAAAAGTTCCTCTCTCTGTTGTTGCGTGTATATTTCTTAACAAAGATGCGACTTGTTCAGTTGCATTTGATACTACTCTGCTGTTGTTCCATTTCGTAAAATTAGGAATACCAACTCCAGCAAGAGCGCCAACTATTGCTAACACAACAATTATTTCTAATAATGAAAAACCTTTATTCTTCTTTTCCTGCTCCTGCATCTATCTTTCCTGCTTTTACTAATTCCTCTAAAGACTTGTTCATAGTAATCATTCCATCTTTAACTGCAGTTTGCATGATGCTTGGAATTTGATGTATCTTTGCTTCTCTAATTAAGTTTTGAATTGGTGGAGTACACTTCATCACTTCAAAGGCACCACATCTACCTTGTCCATCTTTAGTTTTTAGAAGTCTTTGAGTTACAACCATTTTTAGTGAAGTTGAAATTTGCGCTCTGATTTGTGCTTGTTGCTCTGGTGGAAATACGTCGATAATTCTATTTATTGTACTTGGTGCACCGCTAGTGTGAAGAGTTCCAAATACAAGGTGACCTGTTTCAGCTGCAGTCAACGCTAATGAGACTGTCTCCAAATCTCTCATCTCACCAACCAATATTACATCTGGATCTTCTCGTAATGCTGCTTTTAATGCAGTCGCAAATGTTTGCGTTTGTTTACCTACTTCTCTATGCGAGACAATGCTTTTTAAATCTTTGTGGATAAATTCTACTGGATCCTCAACTGTAATAATATTTGATGTTCTTGTTTTATTTATTTCGTTAACAATTGCAGCAAGTGTAGTTGATTTACCAGAACCAGTCGGACCAGTTACTAAAACGAGACCTTTGTGCATATCTATTATATCATATAAGACTGGAGGTAGATCAAATTGTTCCATAGAAGGTATGACGCTTTCTACTCGTCTAAGAACTGCTGCTGGACCATGAATAGTTTTGTAAAAATTTGCTCTAAATCTTAATCCACTTAATGTTACAGATGAATCTAGCTCATGAGTGTCTTGAAATCTTTTCATCTCAATCTCGTTACAATTTGTTGATATTAAATCTTGAAGGTCTTGAGCTTTAACCATCACCTCAGGTATTTTATGTATCTCACCCGTTTGTCTATAAGCTAGTGGCCATCCACTTCTAATATGAAAGTCAGAAATTTTTTTATTATTTTTTGCTAAATCCTCTAATTTTTCAAACATAATTATTTATATAATAGCTATATTGAAATAAATTTTAAACTGTAGAATTGGCTCAAAATAGTCTACAAAATTGTGAATTTTCGCAAAAATTAATGAAATTTAAAGAAAAAATATACTGATTAAATGTTTATTGTAAAAAAACTTTTTAATTTAGTGAGGATTCTGTTTGTAACATTTATTTTTTCTTTAGTAATTGATTTTTTCTTTGGTGCAAAAATTCTTAGTTACTTTGACCCATTTTTTGCAAAATCACAATTTTATGAAAGACTAATTAGAATAGATCATCCAACCTATCATCATACATTGAGGAAAAATGTTCAATACACGAATAACGTAAGTTTTGAGGATACATATGAACTTTGTACAAATAATCATGGTTTTAAATCTAAGTGTAATCAAATTGATAACAAAAATTATGATTTTGCTTTTATAGGAGATTCATTTACGGAAGGAACCCCGATCGAGTATGAAGATAGTTTTGTTGGAATTTTTACTGAAAAAACAGGATACAAAACTGCAAACCTCGGGATAGTTTCATATTCACCCAAAATATACTTATCTAAAGTAAATTATCTTCTTCAAGAAGGTTTCAAATTTGATCATGTAATTGTCTTTATTGATATAAGTGATTTTTATGATGATACAAATTTTTACTCAATTGATCAAAATCTGAAAGTTACAGAGAAACATTCGGAAAAGAAAAATTTAAAACGTAGAAAATTTTTGAGAAATAATTTTCCATTAACAAATTTCTACATGTTTATTTTAAAAAAATATAAATTTAGAAGTGAACAAAGAGAAAAATTAAACATCAATGAAAGTCCTATTTTCACAGATAAAGTGAACCTAAAAGCAAAATGGACATATTCAAGTGAAAATAAAATCGAAGGATATGATTTAGGAATTAGGGAAGGAAACCAAATTATGGTATATCAAATGGAGAAGTTGTATGAAATTCTTTCCCAACAAAGTATAAAATTAAGTTTGGCAGTTTATCCTTGGCCGCATCAGTTAGAAAACGATGTAATAAACTCGTTACACGTAAAAATATGGCAGGAATTCTGCAAAAATAAATGTGAAAATTTTATTAATTATTTTCCGATTTTCTTCGATGAAATGAATAATTCTTCGTACCTAGAAACTTATAAAAAATACTATTTCAAAAATGATCCGCATTTTAATAAAGTTGGGCATAAAGTCTTAGCAAAAAAATTAATAGAAATTTTTAAATAGAACTAAATTTAATAAAAAAGATAATAAATAACCCAAACAATCAAAGAATATTCAAAAAAAGTTTTTGACATAATCAATTGTTTTTCAGTAAATTTTGAAGCCAAATATTTACCTAAAAATTTAAATCCCAAATGAACCAAGACAATTGAAAAAACAAGACCAATTAAAATAAATTTTATAGAAAAATTTTTATATCCAAAATATATTGCAGTAATCAAAGTTAGCCAAGATACATTTGATATAAATACTTTAAAAATTAAACCAGCTTTTTTACTAAAAATAGATTGTGTCTTAATTAAAGAATAGGACCAAATTACTCCAATTAAAAAACTTATATATTTAATTAACATTAGGTTTGAAGACTAAACATATACCATTGTTACAGTATCTTTTTCCAGTTGGTTTTGGCCCATCATCAAAAATATGACCGTGATGTCCGCCACAATTTCTACAATGATATTCTGTTCTAGGATAACCTAATAAATGATCCACTTTTGTTTCAAAAACATCTGGTAAAGATTGGAAAAAAGAAGGCCAACCTGATCCACTTTCATATTTAGAAGAAGATTCAAATAATTTTATACCACAGCCTGCACAGTGATAACTTCCTTTCCTTTTTTCAGAATTTAATTCGCTTGAACCAGGGGGCTCTGTGCCCTCCTCTAGCAAAACTATTTTTTGTTCAGCTGTAAGTTTAGATTTATCAATTTTAGACATTTTATTTTTTTTTATTCGATAAAAATAAACCAATTATAACTAAAATTGAACCAATTGTATGAAAATATCTAAATTGCTCATCAAAAAAAAACATGGCCATAAATGTACTAAACAAAGGTATTAATGACAAAAAAATTCCAGATCTGTTAGGTCCAATGATTGAAACGGCTCCTGCCCAGCAATAATAAGATCCAATACTCGGAAATAAAGCCAAATAAATTAAACAATATATAAATGTTTTATCAATAGCTGCAGCATTACCTTGAAAATATTCATAACTAAATTGAGGTAATAAAAAAATTAATCCACATGAGCAAACAATATGTACAAAACTTAAAAGTGATATCTTAAGTTTTAATTTTTTTAAAAAAGATGAATAAAGCCCCCAACATATCACAGCTCCTATCATCCAAATATCACCAATATTAAAATCCAAGTTTAATAAAATATTTAAATTAAATTTTGTTATAATTACTAAAATTCCTAAAACTGAAATAAAAAGCCCAAGTAATTGATAAAGGTTTGTTTTTTCTATTTTGAATATAAAACAAGATAAAATGATTGCTGCAGGAATAGCAGTATTAAATAAAGATGCATTTATTACTTGCGTATATTGTAGTGAAACATATACGAATGAATTAAATAAACCCACACTTGTAAGTCCAAGAAAAAGTAGTAAAGGTAAATTGTTAAGAATTTCTTTTTTTTTATTCAGTATTTCTTTGTATGTAAAAGGAAATAATATAAACCAAACCATTACCCATCTAAAAAAAACTAGTGAGAAGGGAGAAATGCTCTCAACAAAAGCAAATTTTCCTATAATGAAGTTTCCAGCCCAAAAGATTGATGCTAGAACCAGCATCACGTAAGCTTTTATATTAAGGCTCACTAGCTGAACCTTAAGGAGCTATAAGGATCTAATTCCAAATTTGTCTTTTCTTCAGAAATCATTTTAGAAATTATCTTCCCTGATATTGCTCCTAAAGTCCAACCTAAATGGTGATGACCAAAAGAATAAAATACATTTTTATAATTCTTTGATGGTCCAATTACTGGTAAAAAATCTGGAAGTGTTGGTCTGAAACCCAACCATTCATCTTCATGATCCGGCAGACCATCTAGCATAAATTTAGCATTTTCAACTAAGTTTTTAATCCTACTTTTTGAAGGCCCATTTTTTAAACCTCCAAACTCTACAGTTCCAACAACTCTCAATCCTTGTTCCATTGGTGTCATACCAAAACCTCTATTAGAAAATACAACAGGTCGAGATATTAAATGCTCACAATCTTTGAAGTGAATGTGATAACCTCTTTCCGTATCGAGTGGGACTTTTTCAAATAAATCATTTGTAAATTTTTTTGACAATGCACCGCATGCTATTACAATTTTATCAAATACAAACCTTTGACTTTCTGTTCTTAAAACAGGCTTTTCTTCATCAAAATTAATATCTTTAATTTGATATTTAAAAAATTTTCCACCTTTTTGTGAAAACAAGTCAAACAATTTTAAAAGCAATCTTCTTGGATTGTTTGTATGTTTGGCATAGGAATAAAATACACCACCATCATATATTGGTTTTATATTTGGTTCTAAATCATGAATTTCTTTTGGGTTGAGTAACTGTTGTTTAACCCCAAGTTCATCTCGAATATTTATTTCAAGCTCTCTGCTTGATAAATTTTTATTACTCCAGATATACATAATTCCATTACTTACAACTAGATTTTCAGTATCAATCTCATCAAATAATTCTTCGTAAGCTGGTAAGGATAAATCTAATATTTGATGCATATACTTAGCAGTATGCATCATTTTTTTTTGTGTACAGTTTCTAATGAACTTTAAGAACCATGGAATCATTTTAGGAACATAATTCCACTTAAGCGCAAGCGGCCCAGTTGAACTTAATAGCATAGCAGGAACATCGGTAAGAATATCAGGTCTATTAAGTGGGACAGAAGCGTAAGGTGAAAAATGACCTGCATTTCCATAAGAAGCTAAACTTCCTGGTTCCTCTTTATCAAAGATCACTACTTCAAATCCTTTTTTCTGAAGGAAAAGAGCATTGCATATGCCTTGTATACCAGCACCAATTATACCCACACGTTTTTTATTCATTTTATAAATATATATTATTATTAATGTAAATTTATCGCGACAAATTATTCAACAGAGTTTATCAATTAATTATTTGTTTATGATAGATTTTTGTACTCATCACAATACTCAGTCCTATCATTGTTGCAAGCATTGAAGATCCGCCATAAGACATAATAGGTAAAGGAGAGCCAACTATAGGTAGCAAACCTAAAACCATAGACATGTTTACGGCTACATAAATAAATATTGCAGAGCCAAATCCAAAACAAAATAATCTTCCAAAATAACTTCTTGAAATAGATCCAATTTTAATAATCCTATATATAAGAATTGCATATAATATTAATAAAAATACTGATCCAATAAATCCATGTTCCTCAGAAAAAAGTGTAAAAATAAAATCTGTGTGTTTTTCTGGAAGAAACTCTAAATAACTTTGGGTACCTTGTAAAAAACCTTTACCTGCAAATCCTCCAGATCCAACTGCTATTTTGGATTGTATTATTTGGTAACCCGCTCCAAGAGGATCTCGATCAGGATTGAAAAAACTTAAAATTCTTAATTTTTGGTAAGGTTTTAAAAAGGATATTACAAATGGAAAAGAGACTAACAATACTAAGGCACTGTAAACGAAGTATCTAATATTTAAACCCGCCAACCATAGTACAATCAATCCACTCGCTGCAATTAATATAGACGTGCCAAGGTCTGGTTGACTTACTACTAAAACTATTGGCATTACCAAAATTGCTAAAGATAAAATTATATTTTTAAAACTACTTACGTTTGTAATTTGTTCTCTATGAAAATATCTGGCAAAACACACTATAATTGCAACTTTCATTAATTCGGATGGTTGCAAATTAATAAAATATAAATTCACCCATCTTTGAGATCCCGATGCGGTTATACCATACAACGACGCCCACACTAAAAATCCAAGGACAATTACGTAAAATAGATATGCTGTTGAGTGCCAAAATCTTAGATTTAAAAAGGACAGAAATAACATCATCACAAAAAAAACTACAAACCTAATCAGATGACTTTTAGTGTGATATAGTAGTTCACCGCCATCTGTCGAAAACATTGAAATATTACTAATTAATCCTAATAAAAGTACAGAAAAAATAAGCACAAAATCAAAAGATTTTAATTTTTGAAAAAATGTTAATTGTTCTGAGTATGATGATTGTTGAAACATTTATATATTAACTAAATTTCTCCGTCTAATTTTTTCTCTTTCCTCGTGTCTATCTATAACTTTTTTAATTACTTGTTTAGCTAACGGTGCAGCTGCTTTACTTCCTGATCCACCATGCTCAACAAAAACACTTATTGAGTACCTAGGGTTTTTATAAGGGCCAAACGCAACAAACCAAGCATGATCTCTATCATCATAAGGTATTTGGGATGTCTCAAGATCTAATTCCCTTTGCTCTTCAGTTATTTTCTTAACCTGTGCAGTTCCAGTTTTACCTGCAAATTGATACTTTGGATCCTCGATCCTTGATTTGTATGAAGTTCCATTCCATTGATTTGTAGATGCAAACATAGCTTCTAAAACAAATTTGACATTTTCTTGATTTCTGAAAAGTTTTTTATAATCTTTTTCTCCTGGATTAAAAAATTCTTCAGCTGTCCTAATTATGGATGAATCGTATTTTTCCTCAGTAATAAGATTTTGTGCCATCTTATACTTAATTTTTTCAAGACTTTCTTGATTTTTATTAGAAACAAGTGTTGGATAAATTTTAAAACCACCATTTGCTAATTGAGCAGTCATTAAACATAATTGAAGAGGGGTTGTTTGAACATAACCTTGTCCAATTCCAGTTATTAAAGTTTCTCCTAGCACCCAACCTTGACCAAGATTTGCTTTTTTCCAACTTGTAGAGGGAAATAATCCTCCTTTTTCCTCTTTATATAAATTGTCAAAAACTTTATTACCAAGACCAAATCTAGAAGCTGTTACTTTAAGCCTATCGACTCCAAGCCTTCTGGACATTTCATAAAAATAAGTATCACAGGATTGAATAATTGCACCTCTAAGATCTACAACCCCATGTCCTTTTTTTTTCCAACAATGATATGTTTGGCCATACATTTCCATTTTTCCAGTGCACCTGACCTTGAAGTTCGGTGATATAACATTATTTTCAAGAGCTGATAAAGCTACAATTGGTTTTATAGTGGATCCGGGTGAATATAGTCCTGAAATAGTTTTATTAATTAATGGTTTGTCAGGATTATCTCTAATATCATCCCAATCTTTATAACTTATTCCATATAAAAATAAATTTGGATCAAATGAAGGAGAGGAATGCATTGCAATAATTTCACCAGAATAAATATCCATTACACTAATAGATCCAGCTTTATTAGCCAGCAAATCATTACATAATTTTTGAACTTCTGTATCTAAAGTAAGTTTAATTTCTTTACCTTTGTTCCCTTTTTGGAAATTGACTTGTTTTATTCTTTTTCCAAATGCATTAACTTCATATCTTTGAACACCGTTAGTGCCTATTAAATCATTTTCAAAAGATTTCTCTAAACCTGTTTTTCCAACTCTTAGTCCAGGAACATGTTTATTTTTTATGTTTTCATTATTTAATAAATCGTTTTCGCTAGCTTGAGCAACATATCCTAAAACATGAGTATAATTTTCTTTAAAAGGATAACTCCTTGCAACAGATAGAACAGGTTTGGCACCAGATAGCTCATGTAAATAAAAATTTACTTTGGAAAATTGATCCCAAGTTAGATTTTCAGAAATAATAAGTGTTTCCCAAGGCTTTTGTTGATTTTTTTTCTTAATGATTTTTGCAAATTCATTATTTGATAAAGGAAGAATATTTTTTAATCTGATCATCAAATATTTAAAGTTTTCAACTTGTTCTGGGATGACATGTAATTGATAAACTTCTATATTACCGGCAATTGTTTTATCAAAATAATCTTTAAACTCTCCTCGAACTGGTGGCAGCCTCCACTCTCGAAGCCTATTTTTATCTGATAGTGTTAAATATTTTTTGTTTTCACTTATTTGAAGCGTAAATAATCTTGCTAATATTCCTGTAAATACAATTCCTTTTGCTAAAGATAGAATAAAGACTCTTCTATTTATAGTATTAAATTTTCGTACATTTGAGTCATCACCACTAAACATTCTGGCCACCAAAGATTACTTTTTGATAATAATCAAACAATCCACTAAAAATAATATAAAATAAAAAAGTGAAAAGTATGTTAACCAATATACTGTAATATTCTAATTCTACGTCAAATACTAAGCCAACAATTAAATAAATTAGAGAATTTACAACTAAAATAGCAAGACCAAAGAAGAACCAATCTTTTATAGCGCTAGGCCTTAATGTTATATTTCTAAGATATGAAGAAAAAACACAGATAAGTAAGTAAGCAAGAGAACTGACGCCTATAGGTAAACCAGTTACTACATCATTTAACAAACCGCTTAAAAATATTAATCCATAACCCAAACTTCCGGATCTTTTTAAGCTCCAATAATAAATTAAAATAAAAGGAAAATTGAATGAAAAGTACTTTAAATTTAAATAATTAAAATCAAATTCATTCAAAACTGAGACTATTAAAAGGATAATTGGGCCTTTTTCTAAGAATTTTTTAAAATTACTAAATTTACTTATCTCTCCCATTATTCAGTTTCCTTTTTAAATGAAATTATTTTTACGTATCGAAGCTGAGAAAAATCAGAAAAAAAACTTACTACCGTTTTTAAATTTGAAGGATCTGTAGCAATTTTTCCTATTGGAATTCCAGATTTGAATAAACCGCCCGCCCCAGATGTAAATACAATAGCATCCTTTTCAATTAGTTCTTGTTGTCTGGTGTATTGGATGACACCTTCGTCGCCGCCCGTGCCTGATAAAATAGATTGGATATCATTTGGCATAATATCAACTGGAACTTTACTATTTAAATCAGATAAAAGTAAAACTCTTGATGTAGTAAAAGAAACCTCAACAACTTTTCCTATTAAATAACTCTTATCCATCACAGCCATTCCCAACTCAACCCCATCTTTGCTACCTCTGTTAATAATTACAGATCTTAAAAATGGACTTTTTTTGTCAACAAGGACTTTACCAATTATTTCTGATGTTTGAAAAGTAGTTTCGTCTATTGTAGATCTAAGTCTTTTATTTTCTTCTAAAATATATTCTGAATTATAGTTTTTGGATAATTCAAAATTCAATTTTTCTTTTAATTCTTTATTTTCTTCGTAAACACTAAAATGATTTTTAGTTGCAACATAAGCTCCTTTAATAAAATTTTCAGGAGCTGATACTATAAAACTTGATCTATAAGCTACTTCTCTAAGTGAAATTTTTAGATAATCAATCGGCTTAAAATTAAACTTTTCGGAAAGAATTATTATAAATGTTAAAAATATTAAAGCTAATAATGAAAATTTTTGTTTGTTCTCTTTTTTTAAAAAAGCGGAACGAATAGCAATTACAAAGTCATCTCTGCCAGCTTGCATTTCTTCAAATTAATACTCCGATAACATTGAGTTAAAAGTTTCCTCTTGATCTAAGGCTTTTCCTGTTCCAACTGCAACACAGGCTAAAGGATCATCAGCAATATGAACTGGTAGACCAGTTTCTTTAGAAAATCTTTTATCTATATTTTTTAATAAAGCTCCTCCGCCTGTAAGAGTTAATCCCATATCAACTAAATCAGCTGATAACTCGGGTGGTGTATTTTCTAAAGCATCCTTAATTCCATTAATCATTTCTCTTAAAATTGGATTAAGAGCTTCGACTGTATCTTCCTCGGTAATATTTACTTCTTTAGGTGTACCCGATCTTAAATCTCTTCCTTTTACAGCAAAAGTATTATTGTTTGTTGCAATAGCAGTACCAACTTCTTTTTTTATTTTTTCAGCAGTACTATCTCCAATCATTAAATTATACTCTTTTCGCATGTAACTTATTAATGCATGATCCATTGCATCACCTGCGACTCTTAAAGAGTTTGAGTAAACCACTCCACCTAATGACATAACTGCAATTTCCGTAGTTCCTCCTCCAATATCAATGACCATAGAACCGGTTGCTTCTGATATTGGTAAATTTGCACCAATCGCTGCTGCAATTGGTTCTTCAATAAGTTGAACTCTTCTAGCTCCTGCAGCAAGCGCACTGTCTTGAATTGCTTTTCTTTCTACTGGCGTAGAACCAGTAGGAACACAAATTAAAATTCTTGGATTTGCAAATGAACTTCTTTTATGTACTTTTTTAATAAAATGTTTAATCATTTCTTCTGTAACTATAAAATCTGCAATTACACCATCTCTCAAAGGTCTAATTGCTTGAATATTACCTGGTGTCCTGCCTAACATAGTTTTTGCCTCGTCTCCTACAGCTAAAACAGATTTTTTTCCTTTGTTATCTACCACTGCAACTACTGATGGTTCGTTTAAAACTACACCCTGACCTTTTAGAACTACTAGTGTGTTAGCTGTCCCCAAATCTATAGCCATGTCTTGGCTCCACATAGATGTTACTTTGTCTAATATTCCCATTTTATTACACTCCTCCTTTTACTTTTTGGTGTTCTATATTTTGAGAAAGCGATTTTTTTTCTCGCTTTATTAACATTTTATTTAAAGCATTCAAGTACGCATTTGCGGAAGCAACAAGAGTATCTGTATCAGCAGACTGACCAACTGTAGTTCTATCATTTTCCTCTATTTTCACACTTACTGTTGCTTGTGCATCTGTACCTTCGGTAACGGCATGCACTTGGTAAAGAGATAATTTTACATCATGTGGATATAATTCCTTTATACACTTAAAAATAGCATCAACCGGTCCATCTCCAGTTTGTATAGTTTTTTTAACCTCTCCAAATACATCTAACGTCATTTCTGCTCTTTGAGGTTCACCCGTACCAGCAAAAACTTTTAGCGATTTTAAATTTATTGCATTGATTTTATTATCAATTATTAAACTGTCATCAACTAATGCTACTATATCTTCATCATAAATGTGTTTTTTCTTATCTGCTAAAATTTTAAACTTTCCAAAAGCTGCTTGTATCACATCGTCCGTCACATCGGTGTAACCAAGATCGTTAAGTTTGTCTTTAAACGCATGTCTACCTGAGTGCTTACCCATAACTAAAGATGTTTTTTTAACTCCAACGCTTTCAGGCGTCATAATTTCGTAAGTTTCTCTATTTTTAAGCATCCCATCTTGATGTATGCCGGATTCGTGCGCAAATGCATTTTTACCAACTATTGCTTTATTAAATTGAACTGGAAATCCTGTTGCATTAGATACTATTTTTGATGCTTTGCTTATTAATTCGGTTTTAATCCCTGTTTCATATGGCATTAAATCATTTCTAGTTTTAATGGCCATAACAATTTCTTCTAAAGCAGCGTTTCCAGCTCTTTCACCTATTCCATTAATTGTACACTCTATTTGTCTTACCCCTGCGGACAAACCTGCTAAAGCATTTGCTACTGCTAACCCAAGATCATTGTGACAGTGCGCAGATATAATAGCTTTATCAATGTTTGGTACATTATTCTTAATATGTTTAATGGTTTTAGCAAATTCTTCAGGTATTGAATATCCAACGGTATCTGGAATATTTACAGTTTTTGCACCACATTTAATTGCAAGCTCAATTGTTTTGCACATGAAGTCTAGATTTGTTCTTGTACCATCTTCACAAGACCATTCAACGTCATCAGTAAATTTTCTTGCATAAGTCACACTTTCTTTAATAGCATCTATCACTTGGTCGTCAGTCATATTTAATTTATGCTTCATGTGAACGGGGCTAGTAGAAATAAATGTATGTATTCTAAATCTTTTTGCGTATTTTAAAGACTCATTGCAAGCATCAATATCCTTTTTCATTGCTCTTGCTAAACCACAAGGAATTGAATTTTTAATACCTTTACTTATTGCTGAAACAGCCTCAAAATCTCCAGGTGAAGAAATTGGAAAGCCAGCTTCAATAATGTCAATTCCCATTTCATCAAATACCCTTGAGATTTGAATTTTTTCTTCAACACTCATCGATGCGCCTGGAGATTGCTCACCATCACGCATTGTAGTATCAAAAATAAATACTTTTTCTTTATCACTCATATTTTATAAAAATTAACTTGTGAATAATACAACCTCTCGTATAGATTGCAAAATAAAAGAATTATTCCAACCCAATTTGTAACAATAATTAGTTTTTATCGCTATCTACTAATTTCTTCTTAGTTATCCAAGGCATCATAGCCCTTAGGTCAGCCCCAACTTTCTCAATTGGATGTTCTGCAAGTTTGGCTCTAGTTTGTAAAAAGTTTTTTTGACCATTTTTACATTCATTCATCCATTCTCTTGTAAAATCACCAGATTGAATTTTAGTTAAAACTTCTTTCATTCTTTTCTTGGTTTCTTCTTTATTAATGATTTTTGGACCCGATGTGTATTCACCATATTCAGCGGTATTTGAAATTGAATAATTCATATTTGCAATCCCACCCTCATATATAAGATCAACTATTAATTTTACTTCATGTACTGTTTCAAAGTAAGCCATCTCTGGTTCGTAACCTGCCTCTACTAAAGTTTCATAACCGTTCTTAATAAGTTCAACTAGACCTCCACATAAAACTGTTTGTTCACCAAACAAATCTGTTTCAACTTCATCCTTAAATGTAGTTTCAATTATTCCAGATCTACCACCTCCAATAGCAGATGCATATGACATCGCGATATCTCTCGCTTTTCCCGATCCATTTTGATGAACTGCGAATAAGCACGGAACACCTCCACCTTTTTCGAATTCACTTCTAACTAAGTGACCAGGACCTTTGGGAGCTACCATAAATACATCTAAATCTTTTCTAGCTTTAATTAAATCATAATGAATATTTAAACCATGGGCAAAAGCAATGGAGGTTCCTTCCTTGACTCTTTGCTCAATGTGGTTTTTATAAATTGTCGCCTGAAGTTCATCTGGTGTTAATATCATCACGACATCAGCCCACTCTGCAGCATCTGATAAATTCATTACTTTTAATCCTTTAGACTCAGCTTTTGCTTTACTCGATGACCCATCTCTTAATGCAACAACTACTTCTTTTACACCGCTGTCTTTTAAATTTAAGGCATGCGCATGTCCTTGGCTTCCATAACCAAAAATTGCAATTTTTTTATCCATTATTAAATTTTTATTTGTATCTTTTTCATAAAACATTTTCATAATATCTCCTTTGTTATTTAAATACTTCTGCCCCCCTGGTCATAGCGACAGCTCCTGTTCTTGATATACTTACCAAACCAAGTTTTTTTAAATTTTTTGACATTGTGTCGATTTCTCTTCTTAAGGCTGTTACTTGAACTACGTAAGATTTACTCGTTTTATCCAATAATACAGCATTATATTTTTTACAAGCCTTTAAAGCCTTATTTCTTTTAGAAATATTTCCAACCAACTTAAAAAGAGCCATTTCTTTGAAAATAACATTTTTATCCTCTCTTTTAAAATCAGCAACTTTATGTACAGGGACGAGTTTTTTTAATTGTAGCTTTATTTGTTCAATTACTTGTGGTGTTCCAGTTGTTACAATTGTTATTCTTGAAATATTTAATTTTGCATCAACTTCAGCAACTGCTAATGACTCAATATTGTAACCTCTTCCTGAAAATAACCCTACAACTCTTGCCAATACTCCAGCCTCATTGTCTACCCAAACAACTATAATATGTTTATCAAACTTACCTTTTTTACCAGGAGTGCTGTACGCTGATCTACTCATTATTAAACTAAAGTTTTACCTTTTCCGGTTATTTTGTTTTGCTCTTGATCTTTAGGGCCTAGTAACATTTGATTGTGTGGCTTACCAGAGGGAATCATTGGGAAACAATTTTCTTGTTTATCTACTAAGCAGTCAAAGATAACTGGCCTATCTGTATTTAACATTTCTATGATTTTATCGTCTAATTCGCTTGGATTGGTGGCTCTTATTCCTACACATCCATAAGCCTCCGCTAATTTAACAAAGTCAGGTAATGCTGCTGTATAACTTTCGGAGTAATTTTTATCATGTAGCAATTCCTGCCACTGCCTTACCATTCCCATGTATTCATTATTTAAAATAAATATTTTAATTGGAAGGTTATATTGTACAGCAGTTGACATTTCTTGCATTGTCATAAGTACTGATGCTTCACCAGCTATATCAATTACTAATTTTTTTGGATGAGCAATTTGGACACCTACTGCAGCAGGCAAACCATATCCCATAGTTCCAAGTCCTCCAGAGGTCATCCATCTATTGGGTTTATCAAATTTATAATGTTGAGCTGCCCACATTTGGTGTTGGCCTACCTCAGTTGTAATGTAAGTATCCTTATTTTTTGTTAGTTCATACAGTCTTTGGACCGCATACTGAGGTTTAATGGTTTCCGTACTATTAACATAATCTAAAGATTTTTTTTCTCTCCATTTTTGTATTGTTTCCCACCATTTAGAAATTTTTTGCTTATTAGAATTTGCAAAATTAGGTTTAGTTTTTTTAATAGTTTTTATAGTAGATGAAATAACATCTTGGACATCGCCAACAATTGGTAAATCGACTTTAACATTTTTATTAATTGACGATGGGTCAATATCGATATGAACTTTTTTAGACTTCGGTGAGAATTCATCGATTTTTCCAGTTATACGATCATCAAATCTTGCCCCAATATTAATCATTAGATCACAATCATGCATAGCATTGTTTGCTTCATATGTTCCGTGCATCCCAAGCATGCCTAAAAAAGAATTATCATCTCCAGGGAATGATCCTAATCCTTGCAAAGTTGAAGTTATAGGAAAACCCGTTGCTTGAACTAACTCTCTTAGTAACATGCTAGCTTTAGGTCCAGAGTTAATTACTCCACCACCTGTGTAAAAAATTGGTTTGTTAGCCTTTGACATTAGTTTAATCAACTCATCAATATCTTTTTGATTAAATCTCTTATGATGTTTACCATTTAGTTTTTTCTCTTTTTTTGGTTTTGTATAAGCAGCTTTTTGAAATTGGATATCCTTTGGAATATCAACTAATACAGGTCCTGGTCTTCCAGTTGTTGCTACTTCAAAAGCTTCATGAATGATTTTAGATAAATCTTTAATGTCTTTTACCAACCAGTTATGTTTTGTGCATGGTCTTGTTATACCGGTCGTGTCACATTCTTGGAAAGCATCAGTTCCAATTAAATGAGTTGGAACTTGTCCAGAAATACAAACTAGTGGTATAGAATCCATATAAGCGTCTGTGAGCGCAGTAACCACATTGGTAGCTCCTGGGCCTGATGTTACTAGAACTACACCAGGTTTACCTGATGATCTTGCGTATCCTTCTGCAGCATGACCTGCGCCTTGTTCATGTCTTACTAAAATATGTTTTATTGATGAATGATTTTTTAACTCATCATAAATTGGCAATACAGCACCACCTGGATAACCAAAAATAAATTCTACATTTTGATCTTCCAAGCATTTAAATACAATTTCAGCGCCGGTTGATAATTTTGCCATTTAACCAATCTAGCTGAAGTTGTGCTTATTGGTCAAGTTTAAGAGAGGATATTTTGATTTTTTTTAGGAACGAACTAAGCTTTTTATAATCAACTTTTTCCCAATCGATCATTTGATTTCTTGCCCATGTTCTTTGTCTTTTAGCATATTGTCTTGTTTTTATTGAAATTTGCTCTTTAGTTATATCAATATTTTGATCTCCATCCAAAAATTTACATATTTCGGATATGCCTATTACTTTATTTGATGTCTTATCTTTCCTGATTTTAAGATATCTAAATTTTTTCACTTCATTAACTGCACCTAATGAGATCATTTTGTTCACCCTTGTATTTATCCTTTTAATTAAATCATCTCTAGGACAATCAATATAAATTTTTAAAAAATCATTTTCATCAAAGTTTTTTTTCGTTTTTTCAAACCATTCATATAAAGAAATCTTCGTATATTTCTTCACCTCGTATGCTCTCAAAGATCTGTGCACATCATTTGGATTTATTTTTGATATTACTAATGGATCCAATTTTATTAAATTATTATAAAATTTCTTTTGACCAATTTTTCTATGGTTATTTCTAATTTGATTTCTATATTTTTTTGGGATCAAAGGGATTTTTACTAACCCATTAATAATAGCTCTAAAATATAATCCTGTTCCACCAACTAAAATCGGGATTTTGTTTTTATTATGTATCTGTTTGATTAATTTAAGTGTTTTTTTTAACCAATCTCCAGTAGAAAAATTTTTTTTAACACTATGAAACCCATATAGATAATGTTTAATATTTTTGGTTTCTTTTATTTTTGGACGAGCATTTAGAATTTTAATTTCTTTATAAATCTGCATACTGTCAGTATTGATAATTTCTCCATCTACTTTTTTTGCAAGTTTGATTGCAAAATTTGATTTTCCAGATGCGGTTGGTCCAGAAATTAAAATTATTTTGGACTTTTTGTCCATACCCTAGTCTAGTTTGACGCCGATATAACTCTTTTGATTTTGATTATTGTAAATTACGATAACAATAGATTTGTTTTTTGCCATCACAGCAGACTTCATAATATTATCAAGATCTCCAGGTGTTTTAATTTTTCTTTTTTGTGCTTCTATTATTATATTATTTATCGCTAAATTTGCTAATGGACTATCATTATCAATTTTTGTAATTACAACACCGTTAGTATTTGATGGTAATCCTCTGTTACTTATATCTTCCTTCTTTAATGGTCTGACTTCAATTTTAAGATTTTCAATTCTAGAAGATTTTACTAGTTTTGGTTTTGTTTCTTTAAAATCTTCAGATGTTTCTAATCTTCCTAACGTAATTTTTTTATTAATTAGTTTCTTATTTCTCCATATTTTAACATTTACAATCTTTCCGACTTTTGTTTGAGCTACTATCATCGGAAGTTCTTTCATTTCGTTTATTTTTTTTCCATCGAATTCTAAAATTATATCCCCTGCTTTAACACCACCTTTATCTGACGGGCTACCATCTGAAACACTTGATACTAGTGCACCTCTTGGTTTTCCTAATTGTTCGGCTTCTGCAATTTCTTTCGTAACTTGCTGAATTCTTACTCCTAGCCAACCTCTTTTTGTTTCTCCAAATTCGATTAATTGATCAATAACTAATTCAGCACTATTTGATGGAATTGCAAACCCAATTCCTATTGAGCCAGACTGTCCTAATATTGCAGTATTAATTCCAATGACGTTTCCGTCCATATCAAACAATGGTCCTCCAGAATTACCTTGATTGATTGAAGCATCAGTTTGAATATAGTCTTCGTATCTAGTTAGACCTATACTTCTATTTCTTGCAGATATAATGCCAGCCGTAACAGTGCCTCCTAAACCGAAAGGATTACCTATTGCTATTACCCAATCTCCTATTCTTGCTTTATCTGAATTTCCAAATTTTACTGGAGTAAATCTATCGTCAGAATTAATTTGTAATACAGCAATATCTGATAATGGATCTGAACCAATTATTTTAGCGCTATATTCTTTATCATCATTAAATCTAACTAATATATCTTCTGCACCTTTTATTACGTGATTGTTTGTAATAACAAGACCTTTTTCATCAATTATGAAACCTGATCCAAGAGCGCTCGCTTTTCTTTCTTGTGGAGTTCCAAATTCTTTAAACATATCCTCAAAAGGTGATCCTGGAGGGAATTCAAAAGGAAAAGGATTTGATCTCGATACAACTGTTTGGGTTGTTGAAATATTTACAACAGATGGCATTAGCTTTTCTGCTAAATCTGCGAATGAATTTGGTGCATTTTGGGCTTTAACACCGAAGGTAAAGCCAAAAGTTATAACAAAAAATAATGCTATTTTAAAAAATATATTTTTCATCTTATGTTTTAAAGTACCATACAATTATAAATCCGATAATTGCAAATGTTAGACCTGAAAACCTTATCTGAGATATTTTTAAAATGTCTATTTTTTTTAGCATATTTTTCATTTTTGATGGAAATATGGCATATAAAATGCCTTCGATAAATAAGAATAGACCAAAAGCAATGATCAATTCATTCATGAAATAATTATGGAGCTGTTTTAGATTTTACGTTTCCAAAAAATTTAAAAAATTCACTGTCTGGAGATAATACTAAAGAAGTTTCTCCTCCTATAAGAGCTTTTTCATAAGCTTGCATTGCTCTATAGAAAGCAAAGAAGTCTGGATCTTGACCAAATGCATCTGCAAAAATTTTGTTTCTTTGACCATCGCCCTCACCCTTCATAATTTCGGATTTTTTTTGTGCATCTGCTAATATTACTGTAACTTCTTTGTCAGCTGTTGAGGTAATTGTTACTGCCATCTCGGCACCTTTCGCTCTAAATTCTTTTGCTTCTCTGTTTCTTTCGGTTTGCATTCTTGCAAAAATAGCATCACTGTTTGCTTGTGGAAGATCTGCTCTTTTAATTCTAACATCGATAATCTTGATGCCAAATTTTTCAGCTTCATTATTAACTCCATCTTGAATTAACGCCATCTGTTTTGTTCTATCCTCTGATAATAAAGTTTGAAGTCTTTGTGTACCTAGTACACTTCTTATTCTAGAATTTATGATAGTTGATAATCTAGATCTTGCTACTCTCTCGTTTCCAACTGAAATATAAAATTTTAAAGGATCAATGATTTGAAATCTTGCGAATGCATCTACAATTAATCTTTTTTGGTCTGATGCAATTACTTCCTCTGGTGGAGCATCCAAATTTAATATTCTTTTATCAAGAAAAACTACGTTCTGGATAAAAGGAAGTTTAAAGTTTAAACCAGGTTTTGTAATAATTCTTTTTGGGTCACCAAATTGTAGAACTATTGCTTGATTTACTTCTTTTACTATAAAAATAGAAAAGAAAGCTGTTGCAGCAATTACAGCAATTATTGGTAATATTATTTTTTTCATATTAATTTGTCGCCTTTTTTAATTCTGGAAGTGGTAGATATGGAACTACACCAGATCCAGCTTCCTTATCAATTATTACTTTATCAATGTCTGCTAAAACTTTCTCCATTGTTTCTAAATACATTCTTTCTTGAGTAACTTGTTTTGCGTTTTTATATTCGTTAAATATTGCTAAAAATCTACTTGCTTCACCTTCAGCTCTTGCAACAACTTCTTTTTTGTATGCTTCTGCTGCTTGTAATATTTTTGCCGCTTCTCCTCGTGCTCTTGGTATAACATCGTTAGCGTAAGCTTCAGCCTCATTTTTAGACCTTTCCATGTCAGCTCTAGCTGCCTGAACATCTCTAAATGCATCGATAACTTGGTCAGGTGGGTCGGCTTTTTGTGTTTGAACTTGTGTAACTTGGATTCCGCTTGTGTACTCGTCTAATATAGATTGAATAATTTCTTGAGTATCAATCTCAATTTTTGATCTACCCTCAGTTAATATAGGTTGAATATTACTTCTAGCTATAACTTCTCTCATTGCTGTTTCAGCCGCTGCCTTTACAGTTCCCTCTGGATCTTGAATTTTAAATAAAAAGTTACCCGCATCTTTTATTACCCAAAATACAGAAAAATCTATGTTAACAATGTTCTCATCACCAGTTAACATTAGACTTTCCTCTGGAACATCAGCTACAGCTGAAGAGGTAAATCCACTGTCTCTTTCAGACCTAAAACCAATATCAATTCTATTTACTTTAGTTACTTTGGGTGTAAGTACACTCTCAATAGGAAAAGGAATATGATAATTTAAACCCGGTTGAGTAGTTTTAACAAATTTTCCAAATCTTAAAACTACACCCTGTTCATCAGGTAGAACTCTGTATAGACCACTTAGGGACCAAATAACTAATAAAATTATAAGACCAAAGATTATTGGTTTACCGCCTTTAGCAGCACCGCCAGGCATAAATTTGTTTATCTTATCTTGAATATTTCTTATGATTTCGTCAATATCAGGTGGAGTTGGACCTTTTCTTCCGGAACCATTTCCTCCTCCTCCTCCTCCCGGGGGACTTCCCCAAGGGCTACCACCTCTGCCTCTAAAATCATCTACCATGACACTCTATATAGTGTCTTTAAAATGAAAAACAAGGTAAGTTAAGTGGATAAATAGTACTAATTGAAGCAATGGAGCAAATAAAACCAAAGAAAAAGTTTGTTAAGAACCCTATTCTAGGCACTAAATTCACTATAGCAATATCAAGTGCTAAGGGCGGAGTTGGAAAATCAACATTTGCAACAAATTTGGCATTAGCCCTTAAAAAAACTGGTTGTAAAGTTGGTTTGCTTGATGCTGACATTTATGGGCCATCGCTTCCAAAACTATTTTCAATTTCAGGGAAACCTGAAACTGATGGAAAAAATTTAATTCCAGTTAACAAATACGATATTCAATGTATGTCTATTGGATTTCTTACTGAGGAGCAAACACCAATGATTTGGCGTGGACCAATGGTCACGAGTGCAATTAAGACTTTCACTCAAAAAGTAAGCTGGAAAAATTTAGACTTTATAATTGTTGATATGCCACCAGGAACAGGAGACACTCAATTAACATTTACTCAAGAAATTAAATTGGACGGAGTAATTATTATTTCTACACCTCAAGAAATTGCACTTCAAGACGTCAAAAGAGGTATTAGAATGTTTGATAAATTAGGTACAGAAATCATTGGTTTAATTGATAATATGAGTTTTTTTAAAGGTGATGATGGAAAAAAATATAATTTATTCGGCAGCGGAGGAGTAAAAAAAACGGCTGAAGAATTTAATAAACAGTTTTTGGGAGAAATACCCATATTTCCAGAGGTTGGGGAATTTGGTGATCAGGGAAAACCAATTGTTGAGGCTAAACCTGAGCATGAAGCATCAAAACTATATTTGGAGTTAGCTAAAAAGATAAAAAGTAAATTTTTATCAACTTAAAAACATTTTTCATCAATCAAGCTCAAATTGATTTTTATAATCTTTTTTTAAATTTGAATCTTGATCTTTTTTATCTAAAAAAAAATTTCCAATTACAAGCTTATCTAGCTCAGTTCCCATAAAACAATTAAATGCATCTTTTGGTGTATTTACAATTGGTTCGCCTCTTACATTAAATGAAGTGTTTATTAGTACAGCACAGTTTGTTTTTTCCTTAAACTTTTTTATCAATGAATAATATTTGGGATTAGTATCTTTATGCACAGTCTGTATTCTCGCAGAATAATCAACATGGGTAACTGCAGGAATATCTGATCTTTTTATATTGAGTTTTTCTATTCCAAATAATTTTTTTTCCTCATCACTCATAGTAATTTTTTTATCTTCTAAAATTTCTGCTACTAATAACATATACGGACTATCCACATTCATATTAAACCATTTATCTACGTCCTCTCGAAGAACAGATGGAGCAAAAGGTCTAAAGCTTTCTCTATATTTCACCTTTAAGTTTAAATTTTTTTGCATTGTTGGAGATCTAGGGTCTCCTAAAATAGATCTTCCACCTAAGGCTCTTGGGCCAAACTCCATTCTTCCCTGGAACCAACCTATAGCATCACCATTTTTTAGTGACTCGGAGGTTTTTTCAATGATTTCGTTTTCATTTAAGATTTGAAATTTAGCATTTAAATTATTTAACTCCTGCTCAATTTCATCGTCACTATAGCTTGGACCAAGATAAGAACCTTGCATATCATCTTTATATTCGGCTCTTTTCTTTTTCAGCTCTAAATGCCATAAAGCTAAAGCAGCACCTAAAGATCCTCCAGCATCTCCAGCTGCTGGTTGAACCCAAATGTTGTCAAATATTTTTTTCTCCAAAATTTTTCCATTTGCAACACAATTTAAAGCAACCCCACCTGCTAAACATAAATTTTTTATATTAAATTCTTTCTTTAAAGAGACGGCCATAGAAACCATCACTTCTTCAGTTACATTTTGTATAGATGAAGCTATATCCATATGAAATTGAGTTAATTTTTCTTTTTTACTATCTCGTGGGCTTTGACCAAATAATTTATGAAATCTTTCATTTGTCATTTTTAAACCAGTTGCATAATCAAAATAATCCTGTGATAGCTTAAATGATCCATCACTTTTTATATGAATTAGTTTATCTTTAATTAAATTAGCATACTTAGGTTCTCCATAAGGTGCTAAACCCATTAGTTTGTATTCACCACTATTAACTTTAAATCCACAATAAAAAGTAAAAGCTGAATACAAAAGACCTAAAGAATGAGGAAAGTGAATTTCTTTTTTTATTGATAAATCACTTTCATTTCCAACAGCAACTGTTGTAGTTGCCCATTCTCCTACCCCATCAGCAGTTAAAACTATTGCATCTTTAAATGGAGATGGAAAGAAGGCGCTAGCGGCATGACTTAAATGATGTTCAGAAAAGTATATTTTTTTTTCGTCACTAAAACTTTTATCATGTTCTTTTAATAGTTTAAGAAGTAAATTTTTTTGAAATAATTTTTCTCTTAACCACGCAGGCATAGACTTAGTAAATTGTTTAAAACCACGAGGTGCGAATGCAACATAAGTTTCTAAAAGTCTCTCAAATTTTAAAAAAGGTTTTTCATAAAAAACTATATAATCAATTTCAGACAATTTTAATTTCGAGAATTTAAGTACATATTCAACTGCATTGAAGGGATAACTAGAGTCGTGGTTTTTTCTTGTGAAGCGTTCCTCCTGGGCTGCTGCTAAAATTTTACCATCTACTAATATAGCTGCTGCACTATCATGATAAAATGCAGAAATTCCAAGTATAGAAACCACAGTTTAAAAAATTGTATAAATAAAAGGTGCTACAGCTGAGCCCTGGCTTAAAATAATTAGTCCACCAAAAAGCGCTAGAACAAGAATTATTGGCAGTAACCAAAACTTTTTTCTTACTTTTAGGAAATTCCAAAATTCTATTAAAAAACTCATAAATTTAGAACTGATTTTTTAAATTATTATTTGAATTATCTTTTTCTAACCAATAAGTATTATTTTTATTTCTTTTTAATCCCAATATATCTTTACCTAGAGCTTTCATGATTAATCCAGTTGGAGTTACTACAAGGAAAAAAACAATTCCCATAACTATTGGCGCAATAACACTACCCAAAATTAATCCAAACTTAAACCATGCCTTATTTAAAGGAGATAAGAATTTTGAGTTTATTAAACCCAAAATCAAAAATATAAAAGAAATTATTATAGACCATATTCTAATCTCATTTTGATTTAATATTGGCCATATAGCAATAATCAAAAATACGATTGAAAATACAATTCCAAAATTTCTATTTGATGGAAGTTTTATTTTCTCTTGCATTATTTACTCTAATATTTTTTTCTTCAAATTAAAAGCACTCATTAGCTCGTTCCATTCTCTTTTTGATAATCCTGACTCCTCAAGTTTTGGATCTTTTCCCTCAAGTAATTGTCTAATTACAAATTTACCTTTTGATGACACTTCTGTTCCACCAACTCTATAATCCATAAAAGCATCATAAGTTATAGGAACCCATTTTTTAAGAGTATCTAACATAACATCGGCGTAAGCTCTTATTTCGTATTGTGCATGACTATCTGCTCTTAGTCTTAAAAAGTTCATTAAATTAAGTAAGTCTGTTTTCCAATACCATTGCGTATATGTGTTTAAAGTTAAGTTCATTCTTGCAAGTTCTCTTGCCAAACCGGATTTTTTCTCATCAATTACTGATCCATCATATTTTTCATTTAACATTGTCTCGTAATTATCATATGTTCTCTCAGCGTCAGTCTTTAATAAGTTTAAAATTTCTTTTGCTTGCTCTCCACTAATTATTTCACCTCTGCCTTGTCTGTTATTTTTTGACTGTGCTGCTAAGTTTTCTTGTGAAGGTAAGTAAAATTCTTTATCAAGAATAGAATATCTTGCAGAATATTCATTTACATTTGCAGTCCTGTGTCTTATCCATTGTCTTGCAATAAAAATTGGAAGTTTAATGTGATATTTAATTTCACACATTTCAAAAGGTGTACTATGCCAATGCCTCATTAAATATTTAATTAGCCCTGAATCTGTTGATACTTTTTTTGTTCCTTTGCCATATGAAACTCTAGCTGCTTGTACAATTGATGTGTCATCACCCATATAATCAATTACTCGAACAAAACCATGGTCTAAAATTGGAATAGCCTCAAATAAAACTTTCTCAAGCTCGGGAGCAATAACCCTCTTGGTTTTATTTTCTTGCGACTGAAGATCTTTAATTTCTTGCTGTTGTTCTTTTGTTAATTTCATGAATATTTATTTAGAATATCAGTCAATTTTTATATTAAAGAAGTTAGTTTTCCAACTAAGTTTTTTCTCTAATTGCTTACAATACTGTATCAAATTTATTTTCGAGTATAGCACAAGAATTACCGTTCTTGGATCTTCGGTTAATGGAATAAAAGAATTTTCGTTAAATTTTTTAATGTAATTTTCCGAATTTTTCCATTTTTCAATCTTACAAATATCATAGATTCTATTTTCGCGGTTAAATTGAAGTTTATAAGTATTTCTCAATGAATAAAATTCTAAGAAGGATATTGTAAATAATATAGTTAAAGCTGAGTAAATAACAAATCTATTATTTAATTTATTAAAGGTTAAGAATAGAAGAAGCAAAATAGGAGGATACAGATATAAATTATACCCAAAACCGTCTCTAATAATTATATATTATAAATTAACAATGATAATAGTTTAATTGTAAAGTTTATACTGTATGAAAAAAATTGGAATAGTGATCCCAGCATTTAATGAAGATAAAAATATAATTAATCTTATTAAACAAATAACGAAAAGAATAAATTGTCCTATTTTAATAGTAGATGACTCAACAAACCAAAATACTAAAAAATTACTTAGTAAAAATAAATTTAAGAATGTTAAATATTATCACAGAGGAAAAAAACTAGGGAGAGGATCAGCTGTAATTTTTGGATTTAGAAAATTATTAAAAATTAAAAAAGATGTTAATTGCTTAATCGAGATGGATGCAGATATGTCTCATAGTCCTGGGGAATTAAAAAGAAATATTGCCTATTTTTACAAAAATTCTTTCGGATTATTGATCGGAAGTAGATATTTGCCAAAAAGTAAAATCATAAACTGGCCTATTTCTAGAAGAATACTCTCAAAACTTTCAAACAGATTAGCAAAATTTTTACTAGAGGCTCCAGTTTATGATTATACAAATGGTTATAGGTTTTATTCAAAAGAGGCAGCTATGACTATAATAAAAAAATGCAAAAATACTGGGGGAGGTTTTATTATTTTATCAGAAATTATTTTAATATTATGGAAAAGTGGTTTTAAAATAGGAGAAATAAGATCTGTCTTTAAAAATAGGATTAGAGGTGAAAGTTCAGTAAATCTTAAGCTAATTATAGAGTCTTTTCTAGGATTAATTAAATTATATATAATTAGAAAATCTTTTTAAGTTTAATTTTCTTACTTTAAAACCTGTTTTTTTTAATTTTGAAATATCTGCAACTAAACAAGTTGGTTTATTGTAATTAAAAGAAACTTTTTTATTCTTTTTTTTTGCAAAAAAAGTTGCAAGATCTCGTAGATCAATTTTAATACCACTACCAATATTTATAATTCCAAATATTTTTTTTTTCCAAAGATGACTAATAATCCTTGATATTTGATCCGTTGTCAAAAAATCTCTTCTGTGGTTGAAGTTTGTTAAATAAATTAATTTTTTTTTATTATTAATTTTTTTTAATAAACTCGCTAAAAAAAAATCCTTATTCTTATTATCTAAAATACTGAATATTCTGCCAATACAAAACTTAATATTTGTACGACTTAACTTTCTTATTATGTAATTTTCAGCTAATAATTTCGTTTTGCCATATTTAGATGAAGGTTGGACTTTTAGTTTTTCTTTGATTTTAAAATTCTTGTGAGGATACACATGTGAAGTTGATGAAAAAAAGAACCAGGAGATTTTTTTGTTATATTTTATTATTGAATCGACTAAATATTTTGTTCCAAAATAATTAACATTAATGGCATCTTTATATTTTTTATTTACTACAGAAACAGGGACTAAAGCTGCGAAATGAACTACTAAATCGAACTCATTATTTTTTATCCATTTTTCAACTTCTCTTTTTTTTCTTATATCTCCTTTAAATTTTATAAAACGTAAATTACTGTTAATCTTTAAAAAAGTTTTTCCTAAGTTACCATTAAAACCTGTAAT
This sequence comes from uncultured Pelagibacteraceae bacterium, assembly GCA_902570525.1. GTDB lineage: Bacteria > Pseudomonadota > Alphaproteobacteria > Pelagibacterales > Pelagibacteraceae > Pelagibacter. The sequence continues at coordinate 34,304 of CACFYN010000004.1, read as the reverse complement.
TCCACATCTAATCATTTTTAAATTTTTAATAATTTATCAGTTAAAAATTTAAGAGTATAAATTGAAATTTCTTTTGTAGGTAAACCTATAAAAAAACCTCTATCCTCAATATCTTGCGAATTTTTAAATTTTTCATTTTTTTTATTAAACCCATACAGCCTTGCTGAAGGCTGGTTTAAAAAGTTACCACTTAAAATCGGCCTAGTTTCAACTCCACTAAAGTTTAGATAATTTAAATATTTTTGCTTATTTTTTAGATATTTGTTGTTTATTAATATCGGAAAACCAAACCAACTTGGATTTAAATTATTATTCGGTTCAAAGAAAGTAAATTGATTTTTCCAATGATTTGAATTTTTTAGGGCATTTATTAAAAGTTTTCTATTTTTGGCTCTAACCTTTATCATTTTATTTAATCTTTTGAGCTGGCTCAATCCTATAGCTGCTGTTAAATCTAATGGTCTTAAATTAAAACCTGAATTTATAAAATTAAAATTATTTTTATATTTTTTTGTTAAACCTCGATCCCAACCATGTGCTCTCATACTATGAATTAATTCATAATCCTCTTTGCTTTTACAAACAACCATACCTCCTTCTCCAGAAGTAATTTGATGTGAATAGTAAAATGAATAAGTTCCAAAATCTCCAAATGTACCAAGGAATTTTGATTTATATTTAGAACCTAACGCCTCGCATGTATCTTCAATTAAAAAAAGTCTATTTTTTTTTGCATAGTTGTGAATTTCTAAAATATTGGAGCAATTACCTAAAATATGTAAGTTAACAATTGCCTTAATATTTTTCTCTTTTTTAACTAGTTTATCATCTAAACAGAATGTTTTTATATCAACATCCAAAAATTTAGGTTTCAGACCCGCTTGAACGAAAGGCCAGAGAGATGTAGACCAACATAAAGCTGGTATAACAAAAGTGTCACCAGATTTTAATCTATTTTTCTTTTTTGGATTTAATAGAGCGAAAGACGACAAGAGATTTGCAGATGAGCCAGAGTTAACCATTAGTGCATATTTAGATCCAACATACTTTGCAAATGCTTTTTCAAATTTTTTTGTGATGCTAGACATAGTAATTTTCTTACTCAACAAAACTTCTGCTCCAGAATAAATATCCTCATTGGTAAAGCCTTTCTCTAGTAAAGGATAATTAGTAATTTTATTGAAATTGTCTGATTTGCTTAGTTTATTTATAATTTTCTCTAAAAATTTTTTGTCTTTATTTGAGAGCATTATTTCAAAATATAAATTACTTGTTATTAAAAATATTAATTACTATATTAAATATGTTGGGTTTCCAACTATGACGATAAACGAATTTCGTAATAAACATTGCGGACGTGGGGGCAGTACCCACCACCTCCACCAAATTTAACAAATTGGGGGTGAATTAGGATCGACGGATGTCTAAAAGCTATTCTTTCGTTCGGAATTGTTCCACCGTGACGGGCAATTTTATAATTGCAAATAATAAATTTGCACTTGCAGCTTAATTAATTCTTTAATTAAGTTACGGGGTTTGGGGCACCTGGCAACAGAACGCCCCTCTCTAATTTAATATTTTGTAGGTTCTTTTTTAATAATTTTAATCAAAACCATTTTTGACCGCACTGGTGCCGCACTCACAATGATTTTTTATTTCTAGTTTCTTCGTTTATGCTTTCGCCATAAGCTTTGATTTTTTCGTGCTCTTCTTGTTGAGCTTTCTTTTTTTCTTTTGCACGTTTTAAACTAAAAACAACAATAAAAATAAACATTGCAAGACCAATAATAGTTAATGCTGTATTCATTTATTTGAAAGATACCATGCTAAAGCTGCTATTTCGATAATAATTAATGCTTCAAGCATTTTTGAAAGTAAACATTTTTAAAGTAATGAACTCTCTCCTCGACATTTCTTTTTTAAGAACAGGTATATATTTTTTTAAATTTTTTAAAAAATGTCTATATTCCCATAATCTTAAAATTCCTACAACTTTTCTAACAACAGCAGCTGCGCAAATTCCAATTAAAACATTAAGAATAGTTATGGATATTAATTTTGTAGATAAAGCAAAAGCAGCAACTCCTGTGGCACCTCTTATAGTTGCCCATTTGAATTTTCTGAAACTTTCTTCATTTTTAGTTTTTGAATATGAATATCCAAGAGCTGCAATTGATGCAATTGTTCCTACAGGATCTCCATAAACATAACTTGAAGATAACATTCCTGAAGCTATTTCTGTAAATTCATTTTTTTCGGAGTCTTTCCATCTAAAAACTAAAGCAAGTGCTCCTACCGAAGATGAAAGCAATTCATCAAATTCAACATATTTAATATCGCTAACCCACTTCTGAGGTATTGTAGTTGTGTAATGTGCAAACGATGAAAGGTAAGGACTAAATTTTATGTATTTTAGCATTCGAGAATTCTATAAATGACAAAATATTATAAGTCAAATATGATGATAATATGGCTGTAAGTAAAAGAATTCTTCCATTAGGAATATTAGAAAAATTTGAAAACAATGAGTTAAAAGTACCTTTCACTAAAGGTGAATATTATTTATCAAAACAACTTGATGCAAAATTGCCTAATGAATGGGTTATTCATACTAAACCGGAATTAAGAAATCGCTGGGGTTCAAATATTTGTCCTCAGACACCCGATGTTGTTATTGCAAATAAAAGACATGGAATAATGATAATTGAAATTAAAGATTGGCAGATAGATCTTCCGAAATATAAAAGTGGCGAAAAAATTAATAGAAAGGGAAAAAAGATATGGGAAGTTTTTATTGAAGATGAAAAAGGTACAAGGACTTCAAATATAAACCCAGTATACAAAGCCGATGGATATAGATTAAGAATGATAGATGGGATTCACGAAATTCAAGAAGAGATATTTAATGATAAAAGAAAAAATATATTAATAAAATCGGGATTGTATTTTCATAATATAATTTCTTCTCAAAAAGCAAAATCTTTTGTTGGAATTCCTAAATATTTTAATCCTGATCGTTGTACAGTCTTTGGAAGAGATATGTTAGATAAAAATGTTAAAATTGAACAATTTATACCATTAATAAATAATAATATTAAAATCCATTCAAATACAGATTGGTTGTCAAAATTTAAAAATTGGATTTCACCACCTCTTCATATTTCTGAAGGCCAAAATTTAATTTCAGAGAGAGATTTAAATGATAAACAAAAAAGATATATAATATCTCGTCCAGGTGTTATTCAAAAATTATCTGGTGTAGCTGGGAGTGGTAAAACTCGAGTCATAGCAATCAGAGCCGCTAGTCTTGCAAAATTAGGAAAAAAAATTTTAGTAATTTGCTATAATATAACTTTAAAAAACTACTTAAAAAAAGAAATTGAAGGTACCAAATACGACTTTGATCCTACAAATATAGACATTTTTTATTTTCATGATTTTTGTAAAGCATATAGAGAGTTTAGAAATATTGAATATCCTGATGAAGGTTCAATGCAAAAAAATGATGAATTAGAAAAAGAAAAAATTATTAGAGATAAAATAGAAAATAGAAACTTAAGCGCTAATTATGATGCAATTATAATTGATGAGGGTCAAGATTTCAAAGAAACATGGTTTAAATTATTGAGAAATTTTTTAAGTCAAAATGGAGAAATGCTAATAGCATTTGACGACAAACAAAATATATATTCAATCAAAAAATTTAAAATATCAGGAGTTGGTTCAGGTCGTTGGGGTGTATTGAATAAGGGTTATAGGCTATTAAATGAACATATTAATTTAGTAAATAAATTTTCTAATGAATTTCTGACTGATTTTAAATCTGACGAAGAAAATCCAATTATAGAAACTAATACTCAACATACACTCCCCTTTGAACCTAATTCACTTTCTAAATGGATAAATGTGAATAATATTGTTGAATCAAGAGATATGGTTTGTGAAATGTTAAATCATTTAGACAAAAATCAAAAATTAGACTTTTCTGACACTGCCATACTTGTTCCAGATCATGACGAAGGAATTAATTTAAGAGAACATATTTTAGAATATTTCAAAAATAAAAATTTAAAAATTTCTGACATATTCAGTAAAAATCCTGATAGGCAAAGAGATGCTAAAAAAATTTTTAATGTTTTTGATAGTGATAGAAGATTAAAGATGTCAACTATCAATAGTTTTAAAGGATGGGAAAGAAGAAACATCATAATATTAATTCCGTATAAAACTGATAAAAATTTTGACTTTAAGATGTACACATCAATGACAAGAGTGAGAGAAAAATTAATCATTATTAATTTATCAGAAAGATATAAAAATTTTGAAAATATAATTGATGAATAATTGGGCGCACTATTACCGCACTGAGCAGCAAATTTTAGACTTTTCAATTAAAATTATTCCCGAATAACGTTAGAAAGTTCGGGGCACCTGGCAACAGAACGCCCCTTAACAAAGGAAACTTTTAATTCAACTCTATTTTGAAATTAGGAACAGCACGAAGTTTTTGAAAAAAAGTTATATTTAGAATATTATTAATCATGGGACGAGAAACAGAAAGCTCCACTCCAAAATAAATTATGACAATAGAACAAATATTTAAACCAAAAAAAAATTATAAATTATCCAGATTAGGTGGAAATAATGACGGAGGATATCTGGTTGGTGTAAACTCACTATTAAAGTCTAAAATCTTAATTAGTTTTGGTATTAATGATAATTGGCAATTTGAAAAAGACTTTAAAACTCAAAATCCTAAATGTAACATAAAATGTTACGATGATAAAAATATATTAAAATATTTACTTAAAAAATTAATAATTGAATTATTATTTTTACCTTACCATCGTAGATTTTATTTTTTTAAATACTTCAAAAATATAATTGATTTTTTAATTATAAAAAAAAAAATTAATTTTTACCAAAAAAAAATTTTTTATAATGATTTAAATAAAATTATAAAAAGTTCTCAAACAGACGATGATATCTTCTTAAAAATAGATATAGAAGGTTCAGAATATAGGATACTAGAAGAAATAATTAAAAATCAAAATAAAATTAATGGAATTGTTATTGAGTTTCATGATTTTGATTATCATAAAAATACTATCCAAGACTTTTGTAGTAAATTAAATTTAGATTTAATTCATATTCATCCAAATAATTCTGCTCCTAAAGATAATTTTGGAGATCCAACTGTTATTGAATTAACATTTGAAAGAAATCCAATTATTATTGGTGATGAACCTACACTTCCACATGAACTTGATATGAGAAATAATCCTTTAGATGAAGATATCGAATTATTTTTTAAATCATAAAGAGTTAGACTCAGAGATAAAAAAAATAGTATAAATTAATTCTTTAGTATAAAAAATATCAGAATAGTAAATGAAATTATTAACTTATTTTTATAAAAGAGTAGCTTTTATTTTTAAAAAAAAAATTAATATAGACAAAGAGGAATTAACTTATCAAAATTTAGATGAATTATTTACTTATTATGGAACCGATAAAGCTAAAAGAGTAAGAAATCAGTATAATAAAAACTTAGATATTTTTATAGGACATGGGTATTCTAAATTTTATGAAAATCATTTTAATTTTTTAAAAAATACCAACTTTAATCTATTAGAAATAGGTACATGGTTTGGTGCATCGACTGCATCATTTTGTAAATTTTTTCCTAATGCAAAAATATTTGGCATAGATAAAAACTTTAAATTTAAATATAAGTCAAAAAATATTAATTTTATTCAATGTGATATAAGTACTAAAAGAGGTCTAGAACAACTTAGTAATAAAATTTATGGAAAAAAATTTAAAATTATAATTGATGATGGATCACATATTCTTACACATATAATTAAAAATATTATTATTTTTACTAAATATGTTGAACGAAGTGGATTTTATATAATAGAAGATTTTAATTTACCAAAATATTATAAATATCTAAATGATTCCAACAATAAAGAGATTTATATTGATGAAATTTTAAAAAATATTAAACAAAAAAAATATTTTAAATCCGATATCTTATCAAAATCTGAACAAAAATATTTATTTGAAACTATTGAAAAAATTTATGTCTACAAAGGAAATACAAAAGACTCAGACATTGCTTTTTTGAAAGTAAAATAATTATTTTAAAAATTTGTTTAAATCTGGTTTAAAGTAATCTGGACCTTTCATTACTTTTCCTTTATCATTATATATCGGTTTTCCGTCTGCTGATAATTTACTCATATTTGATTTTTGAACCTCATTGAAACACTTGTCCAAATTAATACCGAACGCATGACCAGCACCATAAGTCACATATAAAATATCTGTCAAAGCATCTGCAGTCTCTTTAAGATCATTAGTTTGAATCGCATATTTTAATTCTTTCAATTCTTCCTCGATAAGATCAATTCTAAGATTATTTATTTTCATATTACTTAAACCTGGCTTAGATTTTACCTCTTGACCAAAGGTTTTCATAAACAATCCCACTTTTTCAAAATTTGTCATAACGCTCCTATTTGATTCTTTTAAAACATAATGTATAAGATTATGATCCCAAACAAAGTTTATGAAAACAAGAAAAGAATATGATAGCATAGGAAATATAAGAGTTCCTGTGGATAAATATTGGGGAGCTTCAACAGAAAGGTCGAAAAAATTTTTTAATGTAGGCAATATTTTGATTAATTCGGTAATAATTAAATCTATAGGAATTATCAAAAAATCAGCCGCTATAGTTCATCTTAAAGATAAAAAAATTGATAAGAAAATTGCAGCTGCAATTATCAAGGCCTCAAATGAGGTGATTTCAGGAAAATTAAATGACAACTTCCCTCTTAAAGTTTGGCAAACAGGTTCCGGCACGCAAACTAATATGAATGTCAATGAGGTTATTTCTAATAGAGCAATAGAAATCCTAAAAGGAAAAAAGGGCACCAAAAAACCAGTCCATCCAAATGACCACGTTAACAAATCGCAGTCTACAAATGATGTATTCCCAACTGCTATTCATATTGCCGTTGCATCGAAGACAATTAATAAACTGATTCCAAGTCTTGAATTGTTAAACAAAACTTTGAAACATAAAGTAAAAGAATTTAATAAAATTATTAAAATCGGCAGAACTCATCTTCAGGATGCTACTCCAATTTCACTTGGACAAGAATTTTCTGGCTATCAATCACAACTGGAAGATTCAATTAAAAGAATTAAATTATCTTTAAACGAAATTTTTTTTCTTGCTCAAGGCGGTACAGCAGTTGGAACTGGAATAAATACCTCAAAAAATTTTGACAAAAAAATTGTAAAAGAAATTTCGAAATTAACAAAATTACCTTTTAAAATAACTAAAAATAAATTCGCAGCACTTGCTTCACACGACCCTATAGTAAATTTTTCTGGATCATTAAATACTACAGCGGTTTGTTTGATGAAAATTGCAAATGATATAAGGTTTCTTGGTTCTGGACCCAGAGCTGGATACTCAGAGTTAATATTACCAGAGAATGAGGCTGGCTCATCTATAATGCCAGGCAAAGTAAACCCAACACAATGTGAAGCTATAACAATGGTTTGTACAAAAGTAATTGGTAATCATACAGGAATTACTGTTGCTGGAACTCATGGACATTTTCAATTGAACGTATTTAAACCCTTAATTGCTCACAATGTAATTCAATCTATAGATTTGTTGGCTGATAGTTCAAAAAATTTTTCGAATTTTTGCGTTAAAAATATTAAAGCCAACAAAAAAAAAATTAAAGATCTACTAAATAATTCATTAATGCTAGTTACGGCACTGACTCCAAAAATTGGTTATGATAATGCTGCAAAAATCGCAAAAAGAGCCTTAAAAAATAATACATCTTTAAAAGAAGAGGCTCTTAAGACAGATCTCATTAGAGAAAAAGAATACGATGAGATAGTTGATCCAAAAAAAATGATTTACCCCTCATCTAAATAGGCAACTAAAACATTTTTTATAAAATTTTTAAAAAGTATAGAGTTAGATAAACTAAAACTTGTTTTATAATTGTCCTCAACAATATTATCTACATTTTGAGACTGTGTTACTTTATTATTTTTCCCAATAAAAGATATTTTATCAATTAAAAATTGAGAGTTAGATAAATTAAAAGAAAAATTAAATTTAATTTTTTTAAATTCTTTTTTAAGCTTTTTACTTTTTTTGATCGGGAATATTCTATAAAATTGATTAATATCGTATATGTCGAGTTCTAAGGAGCCAAGCAAATATATTTTTTCATTTTCATTTAGGAAAGAACTTTGAATTAAATGCAATTTTGAAAATTCTTCATTAGAAATAAAAGAGTCGTTAAAATTAAAACTACCTTCTTCAAAATTTATATTAAATTCTCCATTATTAAATATTTTGCTTTTATAGATCTTATCTGTTTTAATTTTAATCTTGCCATTTAAATTATCATTTGAAAGGATATTAGATAAAAGCAAATTATTTAAAAAAATTGTATTATTAAAAAAATACCCTAAATCGATATCTTTAGCATTTATATTTATAATAAAATTAAAGGGAGATAATTCAATTAACCCCTCAAAGCTAATTGGTGTATTTTTAATAAATGATTTTTTAGAATTAATCTTGATTACCTCTTCTTCAATTCTATATTGAGTTTTGAAATTGTTAGATAAAATATTTAAATTATTTTCAAAAATGTAATTACCATTAAATAAATTTCCTCTATTTGTGAAATCAATATCAATTTTACTTGCTTTGAAAGTTGACGATGTATTTTTATTATCTAAATTTTTAATCCATTCAAATTTAATCGGTATTTTAAATATATTTCCATTTGTTTTTAATACTTTATTATTTTCCTTTGGATCTTTAAAAAAAATCAAATCATTAATTGAATATATAAAAACTATGTTATTTTTTTTATCGTTAAAAAAAAATTTACTTTTTCTGATGGAAATTTTTTTCTCTGAAAATGGATTTGCAAGTAAGTTTTTAATTAAATCAATATTTTGTCTTTTAACAAAAAAATTTGCATTTGACATAACTACTTTTTTGATAATTAAACTATCTCTGTCAAATAAATTTTTTTGTTTAATAAAAACTCGTAAATTTTTAATTTCTGCTATTTCATTAGACACGTCCTGCTTATCATAGAAAATTTTGGCATCTTTAATAAAAAAGTGAGGAGCTGGTAAAATTCTATAATTTATATTGCTTGATAAGCTTAAATTTAATCCTGTTTCATCGGATAAACCCTCATAAAGGGCTTTTTGGACTCTTCCAGTATCGTATAAACTTGGTATTGATAAATATAGTAAATATAAAAAAAAAACTGCAGATAGGCCAAATATCCCTGTCTTTAAATTATGTTTAAAATTAAAATTTATTTTTTTCATTAAATTTATTTGATTTATAATGATAATTTGTAAATGATAAACTTTGAATATTTAAAAAACCTAAATCCAGCACAAAAAGAGGCTGTAATTAACACTGAAGGACCTGTTTTAGTTGTAGCCGGAGCGGGGTCCGGTAAAACTAAGGTTCTTACCTCTAGAATTGCTTATATCATAAAAAATAAAAAAGCTTTTCCAAATCAAATTTTATCAGTCACTTTTACAAACAAAGCAGCAAAGGAAATGCACTTCAGAGTTAGTAAGATACTAAAATCTGAAGCCGTAGGACTATCCTGGCTCGGTACATTTCACTCGATTTGTGCAAAAATTTTAAGAAAACATGCAAAGGCCGCAGGTTTAAACTCAAATTTTACAATTTTAGATACCGATGATCAAATCAGGCTTATTAAAAATATATGTAAGTCAGAAAATATCGACTCTAAAAAGCTTTCTCCAAGGTTTATATTGGCAATAATTGACAAATGGAAAAACAAAGGTTGGTTTCCTGATGAGGTTATTTTAAATAAAAAAGATATCTTCGAAAAAACTATTCTCCCTGTTTATGTAATTTACCAAAAGAAATTAATTGATTTAAATTGCTGTGATTTTGGTGATCTTATTTTACATTGTGTAAAAATCTTAGAAAAAAATAAAGATATTTGTGAAATTTACACAAAAAACTTTAAGTATATACTTGTAGATGAGTATCAGGATACAAATTACATTCAAAGTAGATGGCTTAACATACTTGCAAAATCAAATAAAAATATTTGTTGTGTTGGTGATGATGATCAATCTATTTATAGTTGGAGGGGAGCAGAAATAAAAAATTTTCTTGAATTTGATAAGATTTATGAAAATACAAAAGTAATCAGGCTTGAAGAAAATTATAGATCGACTCAAAATATTCTTTCTGTTGCTTCAGAATTAATTTCGAATAATAAAAAAAGAGTTGGTAAAACTCTAAAAACTAATTCAGTAAACGGTGACTTAATAAAACTGAATTGTTATAGAAATGGAAAAGAGGAAGCGGTTGGATTGAGTGATGAGATTGAAAAAAACCTTAAAAAAAATTTTTCACTAAATCAAATTACCATTCTAGTAAGAGCAATATTTCAGACTAGGGAATTTGAGGAAAGATTTTTAAAGATTGGATTACCATATAGAATAATAGGTGGTACAAAATTTTATGAAAGAGCAGAGATTAAAGATTGCATCGCTTACCTCAGATTAGTTTATCAAGAAAAGGACGACTTAGCATTTGAAAGAATTATCAATAATCCTAAAAGATCAATAGGTGAAAGTACTGTAAAATTAATACATGATTTCTCAAAAAAAAATTCTCTTTCCCTCGTATCTTCGTCAAAAAAACTTATTGAAATTAACGGAATAAAACCAAAAGCAAAAGTTGGTTTAAGTAACTTTTTAAATTTTTTAAATAAATGGAGTAATGATTATAAATTTAAGAATACTCATCATGTAAAACTTTTACAAACAATTTTGGATGAGTCAGGATATTCTTCAATGCTCAAAAATAAAAAAGATCTAGAAAATGAAAACAGATTAGAAAATATTAAAGAACTTCTCGGTGCTATGAAAGAATTTGATAATTTAGAAAGTTTTTTAGAACATGTATCTTTGGCTACATCTATCGACCAAGACTGGGATGGTCAAAAAATTAATTTGATGACTATGCATGCCTCTAAAGGATTAGAATTTGAGGTAGTTTTTTTACCTGGGTGGGAAGAAGGTTTATTTCCACATCAAAAATCTATGGAGGAAAAGGGGGACAAGGGCCTAGAAGAAGAAAGAAGGCTTGCTTATGTCGGTATTACTAGAGCAAAGAAAAAAGCATATATCTCATTTTCAATGAACAGATTTTACCAAGGAGATTGGATTGATAGTATGGCATCAAGGTTTATAGAGGAGTTACCTGAAAAGTTTATTGAAAAAAATGCTTTCACAGATGATAACGAAAATCATGTAGAAAATTTTGAATTTAATCAAGATTTTGAAGTTGAAGAGGGTACAAGAAGCCCTGGTTGGCTGAGATATCAAAAAAGAATTAAATGAGAAAAGAAAATTTTAAAAAACTTCATTTATTAATGAAAATTTATAAATTAGATGGATATATTATTCCAAAAAACGACTCTTTTTTTACTGAGCAAGTGAAATACGATAGATTAAAGCTTGTCTCAGGTTTTAGTGGTTCAGCTGGAATAGCGGTTATTTTAAAAAAAGATAATTATTTATTTGTTGATAGTAGATACTCAATTCAGGCAAAAATTGAATCAGGTGATAATTTTAAAATTTTAAATATTCACGAAAAGTCACCAAAAAATTATTTTAAAAATATTATTTTAGGATTTGATCCTAAACTGTTCACTTATTATCAATTAGAATATTTTTTTGGTAAAAAAATAGATTTAAAACCTTTAAAGAACAATTTAGTTGACCAAATTTTTAAAATAAACAAAGTAAAAGACAAACCTTTTTATTCAATTCCACATTCCGCAGCAGGAATAAATCATAAAAAAAAGATTAAATTAATATCTAATTACTTAAAAAATAAGAAGGCAGATTTCTTATTTATAAGTGCGCCTGAAAATGTAGCTTGGTTATTAAATATCAGGGGATCGGATACCCCTTTTTCACCTCTGCCAAATTGTAATCTTATATTAAGTAAAACTAAAAAAATGTATTTAATAACTGATAAGTATAAAATTAAAAGTTTAATTAAAGAAAAGAAGATATCAATTAAACAATTTATTAATAAGGATAAATTTAAACATTTAATAAATGACTTAAACGGTAAAAAATTTATTGTTGATAACAAAACATTGTCTGTTTTTAATGAGGATTTAATTAAATCAAAATTTTTGATAATTGATAGAAATGATCCTTGCTATATTTTGAAATCAAAAAAAAACCCAGTTGAAATAAAAAATATGATGCAAAGCCATATTTCGGATGGGGTTGCTTTAACAAAGTTTATAATTTGGATAAAAAATTTAAAAAATATAAAATTAACGGAAATGGAAGCGGAGAAAAAATTAGAGTATTTTAGAAAAAAAAATAATAATTATTTATATCCAAGTTTTAATACAATTGCAGGAACGGGATCAAATGGTGCAATCGTTCATTATCGCGCTACAAAAAAAACAAATAAAGTTATCAAAAAAAAAGATCTATTTCTTTGTGACTCAGGGGGACAATATAAATACGGCACAACAGATGTTACAAGAACACTCTGTTTTGACAAACAACCAAAAAAAATAAAGAATATATTCACTTTAATCTTAAAAGGACACATTGCTGTAGCGACTAGTAATTTAGCAATACAAAACACAGGTAGAAAATTAGATATACAAGCGAGAAAGTTTCTTAAAAAATCAAATCTTGATTATGGGCATGGCACCGGCCATGGAGTTGGCTATTTTTTAAATGTTCATGAGGGGCCACAGTCAATTTCAAAGTTTAATCGAGTTAAGTTTGAAGAAGGTATGATTTTGAGTAATGAACCAGGGTATTATAAAGAAGGTAAATTTGGCATCAGAATTGAGAACTTAGTTTATGTTAAAAGATTAAATAATAAGTTATTTTTTGAAAACTTAACTTTGGCTCCAATAGATAAAGATCTAATTAACTACAAATTACTAAATCAAAAAGAAAAGGATTATCTATTTAACTATCATCTATTAATTTATTCTAAAATTTCTAAATTTTTGAATGAAAATGAAAAAAAATGGTTGGTTAAGAATCTTTAATATCTAGCATTTTTATAAATTCATGTTGTGAAATTACTTTTATATTTAAGCTTTCTGCATCTTTAATTTTCCTATTTGTTGGTTTATCGCCAACAATTAAAAAATCTAGTTTTTTACTTACATTGCTTACTATTTTTCCAGAATTTTTTTCAACTAAAGACTTCGCTTCCGCTCTACTTATGCCAATTAGTTTTCCTGTAAACATAAAGGTTTTTTCTTTTAAAATTCCACTTTTTGATATTTCTGGTTCTGGGATTATACTTAAATTTTTTTGTAGCTCATTTAACACAACTAAGTTTTTATTATTAGAGAAAAACTTTTGTATAGATTTTATTTGAGTATCCCCGATTCCATCAATATTAGATAGTTCAATAAATCGAGTACTTTTTCCAAGATTTAAAAAATTTTCTATTTTTTTTAGTGTTTTGGATAATAATTTAGCATTCTCTTGACCAATGTGTCTTATACCAATTGAATAAATAAATTTACTAAGAGAAATTTTTCTCTTTTTATCAATAGAATATTTTAGATTTGCTACAGATAATTTTCCCCATCCATCTAATTGGGAAATCTTGTCATAATTTAAATTAAATATATCATGAGGATATCTAATTAATTTCAAGTCCCAAAAGTTTTCAACAATTTTTTTTCCTAATCCATCGATGTTTAATGCCTCTTTGGAAACAAAATGTTTAATTTTTTCTATAGCCATTTTTTCACAAGCATACCCATCATTAATACATCTTCTTACTGCATCGTATCTTTTAGTAATTTGATTAAATTCTTTTACAGTTGATGATCCACATGACGGACAATTTTTTGGAAAGTTGAATTTTTTTGAATTTTTATTTCTTTTTTTAAGGTCTACTGAGATTACTCTAGGTATTACGTCTCCTGCCCTTTCTACAGTGACAGTATCACCTATCCTGATATCTTTTCTCTGAATTTCATCCTCGTTATGTAAGGTGGCATTTGATACTAAAACACCTCCAATATTTACTGGTTTAATTTTTGCTACAGGTGTCATAGCCCCAGTTCTACCTACCTGAATATCAATTTTTAATATTTCGGATATTGATTTGTTTGATGAAAATTTATGTGCGATTGCCCATCTAGGCGCATTCGCAACGAAACCTAATCTCTTTTGAAGAATAAAATCGTTTATTTTGTAAACAACACCATCAATATCAAATTCAATTTCCTTTCTTATCTGTTCTAGTTTAAAATGATTTTCTACTAAATTATCGACGCCTCTTATTAATTTATTAAATTTATTCACTTTAAAGCCCCAATTTTTTAGATTTTTTAGAAATTCAAACTGACTTGTAACATTCAGATTTTTAGAATGACCGAAAGTGTATGCAATAAAATTTAGTGGAATCTCTTTTGTTTTTTTTGGATCTTTCTGTCTTAGAGAGCCTGAGGCTGCATTTCTAGGATTCGCAAACTTATCACTTAACCTCTCAAAGTCTTTGTTTTTAATAAAAACTTCGCCTCTGATATCAATTTCATCCGGTATATTTTTACCTTTTAAAATTTTAGGAATATCATTAATTGTTTTTAAATTTTCAGTTATATCCTCACCCTCTACACCATCACCTCTTGAAAGGCCCTGAATAAATTTACTATTTTTGTAAAATAAAGATGCTGAAATTCCATCTATTTTCGGCTCAGTACTATACTCAAGGTCACTCTTATTTTTTAAACTAAGAAAATTAGAAATTTTTTTCTCAAAGTTTTCCAAATCATCTCTATTAAAAGCATTATTCAAAGATAACATAGGTACCTTGTGCTTCACTTTATTAAAATTTTTTGAAGGTTTAAATCCTACATCACTAGATAAAAATTCATTATTTATTTCAGTAGGATATTTTTCCTCTATTTCTTTTATTTCTTTTTTTATATTATCGTATGTGGCATCATCAACTATTGGTTTACTAAGATCATAATATGCCTCATTATATTTTTTAATTAATTTAACTTTTTTTAGGTATTTTTTTTTTAAATCTTTAAGATTTCTAGACTTCATTTAAGTAATCTTTTAAACCTTTGAAATACAGATTTTTTATCTTTTTTAATTTCAAATGAAGAAATGTATTCTTTATTGAATATCTTATAAGATTGTTCATACCACTCACTTGATTGATAGTTATAACCTAATAAATTTGCATATTTTGCAGACTCTTCAATCAGCCCGATTTTATAATTTGTTTCTACAAGTCTATGTAAAGCTTCTTCAACATAGATTGTAGTTTCATAGTTCTTTAAAACATTTTTAAATCTATTTATAGCAGCAGCCCATTTTTTTTTTTTAATATAATATTTTCCCAAATACATTTCCTTAGATGCTAATACATCGTTTATAAGATTTATTTTGTACTGTGAATCAAGTGCAAAATCAGTATCTGGATAATTTTTTAGAATAAATTCGAATCTTTTTTTAGATAAAATAAGAGGTTCTAAGTCTTTTTTTTCATCTATGATATTTTCATAATAACACATTGCATATAAAAAATGTGCATAATCTATATTTTTATGTTTTGGATATTTTTTAAAAAACCTATCCAATTCCCCTAATGCTTCATCATAATAATTTTGGGAATAATAAGCGTAGGCTGATAGTAAAACTGATTTAGGTGCCCACTCTGATTGTGGATATAATAACTCTGCCTCATTAAATTTTTTTGCAGCATAAATTACATCTCCTTTTTCAAGCTCATCATATCCTTCCTTGTAGGCGTCTATCATTTGCAATTCAAGATTTTCATCTTCTAAAATTGAAATCTTTTCGTTTTTTGAAGAACAAGCAATTATAAAAATAAAAATTAAAAAAAACAAAATTTTAAATGGAACTTTCATTTACTTTTTTTAACAGATAAATTGAAAAACTTAAATTTAATTTAAGCTATGGATTTTAATGCTTTTCTATTAATATATGAATGTGGGATAGTCTTTTCTTTTAGCTCAAAAATGGTAAAATTTTTATTATCGCTAAAAACTTTTCTTATAACCTCATTTGTTAATTTATGACCTCCTTGTGAAGAAGTGACCTTTCCAATTATTTTGTAGCCCGATAAATATAAATCCCCGATGCAATCCAAGATTTTATGATTCACAAATTCTTTTTTATTTCTCAATTTTTCATTGTTTAAAATTTCTGTGTCTTTAACAACTATTGCATTGTCCAACGATCCACCTTTAGCAAGATTCATTTTTTTTAATTTTTCGATATCTTCGTACAAGCAAAAAGTTCTTGAACTCAATATATCTTTTAAATCGTCTTCATAAACACTTACATAATTTCTTTGAGTACCAATTAATTCATTATTAAATTTAATTTCAAAATCTATTTCTAATGATGTTTTTGAAGGCTCTATAGAAATAAATTTATTACCATCATTGACTGTTACTTTATTTAAAATCTTAATTAATTTTATTGGTGCATCGCTTTGTTTAAGACCCACAGCTTCAATTGATTCAACAAAGTTTTTAGAAGATCCATCCATGATCGGGACCTCATCTTGATCAATTTCAACAACTGCATTGTCAACGCCCAACCCGTAGAACGCAGCCATCAAATGTTCTACTGTAGATACACAGACCCCTACTTCATTGATTAGGGTAGTACACAACGTTGCATTTTTTACATTATAAAAATTTGCTGGAATAATATTATTTTCCTTTAAATCAACCCTTTTAAAGTTTATGCCGGTATTTGGTGCGGAAGGCAAAATTTTCATTTTTGCGATCTTACCTTTATGTAATGTTACACCTTCAAATATTAATATTTTGTTTATTGTTTTTTGAGTTAATAACGCCATGGGGATCTTATAATTGAGAAGTCACCACCTTAAAAAACAACAAATATTACGATAAAATTCAATTACGAGAAAATGTGAAAAAGCTTTTCAAAAAAGCCTATTTTCTTTATTTTTTTGGGAATAACACCAATTTCATTAAGGTTTGATCCTTTTATAATGTTTAAACCAGCTTTAGAAAGATTATCAAACTCAGTAACAATTAATGTCTTTGCATAATTTGTACAGATAACTTTATTTATAAACATTTGATGTTCACTAAAAAGTCTCTCCAATTCATTTAATAATTTTTTTGGTATGTGTATAAAACTTAAATCAATTATAAAGTTTTTACATTTATTTCCGATTGGAATAACGTTGTACTCTTCTGAATCAACAATGCATTTTTTTACTAAAATATGAATAAATTTTTTATCTGGATTGTTGGTTAATAACTGCTGTCTTAAATCTTGAATTAGATATTCTATATTTTTTTTATCAATAATTTTATTTTCAAAATTTTTTTTTATCGATAAATCTATATTGTAGGAATTTTCTTGCTCAACCATCAAATTAATTTTACTAACTGATGCATCTAAATGTTTTTCAATTTCAAGTATAAGTTTTTTTAAAATATTATTTATTTTATCAATTATTAAAAAATTTGAATATTGATATTTGTCAAATTTAAAATCTTTTGTTAACAAAATATCTTCACTATTTGTATCAATAATAAAGACATTTAGTTTAAAGTTTTTTATATCTATATTAAAAAAAATTTCAAATTTACTCATTTTTTAAAATAATTTTTCCTAAAATTCTAAAGTCAATAACCTGTTTTTCTGTTTTTATTGATTGCAAAAAATCATATGTTTTATTTATATATTTTAAATCTATATATACTGGAAATTTTAATATTTTATTATCATTTAAAATAATATTAATACGTTTAGTAGGGAAAAAAATTATCTCCTTTATATCTTCTAGCTTATATAAGGATTTATCCAAAAGATTTAAAACCACAATCGCATCGGCTATATCTAATTCTCCTTTGAGAATTGGTATAGAATTGTATTCTCTATTATCTTTAAACACTTTTCCGTTGTCACCAAGATAAGTAAAAGTTATTTGATTATCTATTATTGCAATTGGCGATGATTTCGTAATTAAAACTTCTAGGGTATCAGGATAGATTTTTTTAATTTCAATAGATTTTAAATGAGTATATTTGTTCAAAAAGTTTTTTAGGTTTGAATTATTTAATTTAAAAATATTTTGATTAAATAAATTGTAGACTTCCTCAAAAACAAGTTCATTTGGAAAAACTTTTATATTTTTTATTTTAAAAATTTCTTTAATAAATGAGTTATATTTTAAATTTAATGGGGTTGATAACAGTATTAAGAAAAAAATATAAAAATATATTTTTTTTTTTTTATCTATTAATTGAGGCATCCCTTAAAATCCATTCAATCAACTCAATAAAATTAATACCCACGTTAGCGGCTATTTCTGGTACTAAAGATAGTTTAGTCATACCAGGTTGCGTGTTTAATTCTAATAAATAAAATTTATTCTTGAAAAATTTAAAATCTGATCTTGTGACACCCCTACATCTAAGTAATTTATGTGCTTTAAATGCTGTACTTAAAACTATTTTCATATTTTTTTGTGATATTTTAACTGGTATTAAATGTTCAGTTTTTGCTCGATGATCATATTTCGCATTGTAATCATAAAATTTTCTTTTTGGTTTTAACTCTATAGCTCCAAGTTTTTTTTTTCCTAAAATAGCTACTTGAATTTCCCTTCCCCCAATATATTGTTCTATTAGTATTTCTTTATATTTTTTTAATTTTAAAAGATTTTTAATTATATTTTTTTTTGTACATATAAAAACATCTACGCTAGAACCCTCGTTAATAGGTTTAATTACTACTGGGAATTTTAATTTTTTTTCGATTTTTTTTTTTATATTTTTTTTGTTTGTATCATAATAGTTATATTTTAAATATTTAGGTGTATGAATTTTATTTTTCTTGAAAATTTCTTTTGAAGCAACTTTGTCCATCGCAAGTGCTGAAGAAAGAACACCAGAATGAGTATATTTTATTTTTAAGCTCTCCAATATTGATTGAACATATCCATCTTCTCCAAATCTACCATGTAAAGCATTAAATATAATATCTGGTCGAAATTTTTTTACATTATTTATAAAATTTTTGTCAAAATCACATTGGAAAACCTTGTATTTTTTTTTTAAAATTTTTTTTACTTGTTTTGCTGTATTAAGACTAATTTTTCTCTCTTTTGATAATCCGCCACCTAAAATCAAAATTTTTTTTTTCATTTAGTCAACAATTTCGATTTCGGGTTCTAAACTTACACCAGTTTTAGACTTGACGTTTTTTTGAATGTATTCAACTAAATCTTTCATATCTTTAAATGTTGCATTGCCCTTATTAACTAAAAAATTATAATGTTTATTCGAAATCGCAGCATCTCCGAAAGAAATATCTAATGGCACTGACCTTTGAATTAGTTCCCATACTTTTTTATCTGTTTGCTCTAAAGGATTTTTAAATGTACTTCCTCCTGTTTTAATTTTCGATGGTTGAGAAAATTCCTTTTTTTTTTTTAAAAATTTAACTTCTTTTTCAATTTCTTGTTTTTTTCTAGTATAACCTTTAAAAGAAGCACTTAAAAAAATAAAGTTTTTTTCTAAACTACTCTTTCTATAACTTAATTTAATTTTAGAAGATGGGATTGTTCTTATATTTCCCTCCCTATTGATAACTTGTATTGATACTAAAATATCCTTAAACTCTCTTCCATAACATCCAGAATTAATTTTTAAACCCCCTCCAATAGTTCCTGGTATACAAGATAAAAATTCAAATCCACCAATCTCATTTTCTAATGCAAAATCAGAAAGTTTTTTATCAGTCACTGCTGCCCCAGCAACAATTACATCATTAGGTAATAATGAAATTTTTGAAAAATTTTTTCCTAATTTTATTACTGCTCCATCATATAAATTATCACTTAATAAAATATTTGATCCAGCACCCAATACTAAGATATTTTTTTCTGAACGAAATTCTTTCAAGAAAAGAGTGAGGTCATTTAAGTTTTCACATTTAAAAAATACTTTTGCCTTACCACCTATATTAAACCAGTTTAAGTTTTTAAGATTATAATTTAATTGAATTTTACTTGATATTTTTTCTGAAAGTTTTTTTATTTTTTGTTCTAGCATCTTTGTTTGCAATATAACAAAAAATTATTAATGTATAAAACTATAGATTTTTAGTTATATCCTCTGTCATTTTTTTAGCATCAGCAAATAACATTAGAGTATTTTCCCTATAAAATAAATCATTGTCAATTCCAGCGTATCCTGGTGATAAACTTCGTTTTACAAATAATACAGACTTCGATTTTTCAACATCTAATATTGGCATTCCATATATAGGGCTCTGTGGATCAGTTTTTGCTACTGGGTTAGTAACATCGTTAGCTCCTATTACATATGCAACATCACAATTAGCAAAATCATTATTTATATCTTCAAGCTCAAAAACTTCGTCATAAGGAACATTAGCTTCGGCTAACAAAACATTCATGTGTCCAGGCATTCTTCCTGCAACAGGATGTATTGCGTAAGAAACTTTAACGCCACTTTTTTTTAAGGAGTCAACCATCTCTCTCAAAGCGTGCTGAGCTTGTGCTACAGCCATACCATATCCAGGTACAATAATTACTGATGATGCATTCTTCATTAAAAATGCAGCGTCATCTGCATTACCACTTTTTACTGGTTTCTGATCCTTAGAAGTTGTCTTTGATGAACTTTCGGTTGCACCCCAACCACCCAATATAACATTAAAGAAAGATCTATTCATTCCTTTGCACATTATATATGATAAAATTGCTCCGGATGATCCAACTAGTGCACCTGTAATTATAAGAGCAGTGTTTTCTAAAGTAAAACCTATACCTGCGGCCGCCCAACCAGAGTAAGAATTAAGCATAGAAATTACTACTGGCATATCAGCACCACCTATTGGAATAATTAATAAAACACCAACAAGAAAAGATAAAACGATTATAGACCAAAATAAATATTCATTTTGTGTTCTGCAAAGATAAATCACTAATCCAATAATTATTAATCCAAGTGCAAGATTTATAAAGTGTTGACCCAAAAATGTTATTGGTGATCCAGACATTAAACCTCTTAATTTTAAAAAGGCAATTATTGAACCTGTGAAAGTTATAGCACCTATCGCTCCTCCTAATGACATTTCAATCAAACTTGCAATTTTTATATTATTAGGAGTACCTAAATTAAAAACCTCAGGATTTAAAAATGCAGATATAGCAACAAATACAGCTGCAAGGCCTACTAAACTGTGAAAACCCGCAACCAATTCTGGCATTGCTGTCATTGGTATTTTAAATGCAATAAACGCTCCTATTGAACCACCTAAAACTAGCAAAATTAATAATAGAATAAATCCTGTAGAAAAGTTGCCTGCTGAAATTACTGTTACTCCAATGGCGATAGCCATTCCTACAATACCAAAAAAATTTCCTTGTCTTGATGTCTCTGGAGAAGACAAACCACGTAATGCAAGTATAAATAAAACACCTGAAATTAAATAAAAAACGGCTAATAAATTTGGAGACATTTTTATTTACCTTTTTTTTTCTTTTTATACATTGCTAACATTCTATGAGTAACCAGAAAACCTCCAAAAATGTTTACAGCTGCCAATATAATAGCTAAATATCCAAAAATATTTGCTGTATCAAAAATATTTCTTTTATCACCTGCCAGTGCAGCAATTATGGCTCCAACTATTATTACGGATGAAATTGCGTTTGTAACAGACATTAGTGGAGTATGTAGAGATGGCGTAACGCTCCATACTACATAGTAACCAACAAAAATGGCTAAAACAAAAATACTTAATCTAAAAATAAAGGGATCAATTTCCATATATTATTTAACAAGTGTCTTACTTATAATCTCATCTTCCATATTTATATTTATTTTTTTATTTTTATTATCATAAAGATTTAAAACAAAATTATATAAGTTTTTTGCATATAAATTTGAAGCAGATACTGGTAATTTATTCAATATCGTACTTTCTCCTACTATAATTACTCCGTTATTTTCTACTATTTCATCTGCTTTTGTAAAAGCTGCGTTTCCACCTTGTGAGGCAGCCAAATCAAAAATTACTGATCCAGGTTGCATATTGTTAATCATACTTTCATTTAATATTTTTGGTGCCTTTTTTCCTGGAATAAGAGCTGTACAAATAACAATATCAATTTTTTTAAGAGTTTCAGCTAAAAGTTCCTCTTGCTTTTTTTTAAAATCCTCACTCGCTTCTTTTGCGTAACCGC
Organism: uncultured Pelagibacteraceae bacterium; assembly: GCA_902570525.1. Classification (GTDB taxonomy): domain Bacteria; phylum Pseudomonadota; class Alphaproteobacteria; order Pelagibacterales; family Pelagibacteraceae; genus Pelagibacter. The sequence continues at coordinate 11,920 of CACFYN010000004.1, read as the reverse complement.
CTTCAGTTTCTAAATTTTCAGATCCCTCAACAGATAAAAACTTACCACCTAAACTTTCAACTTGTTCTTTTGATGCTAATCTTACATCTGTTGCAAAAACAATAGCGCCCATTCTTTTTGCTGTTGCAATTGCCTGCAAACCAGCAACTCCAGCACCAACAACTAGAACTTTAGATGCAGGCACTGTACCTGCTGCGGTCATCATCATTGGTATAGCTTTCTTAAACAAGGCAAAAGAGTCAATAACTGCTTTATATCCTGCAAGGTTAGCCTGGGAAGACAATATATCCATAGATTGTGCTCTTGTTATTCTAGGCAGTAATTCTAAAGAGAAAATTGATGATTTCATTTTTATACTATCAATTATTTCTTTATTATTATTTACATCAAAGTTTCCAATTAAGATATTTTTTTCCTTAAAATTTTTAAAATTATCTTTGCTAGGCAAACTTACTTGTAAAAGGATATCTGATTTTTTTGTGATATCCTCTTTTTTTTCAATTTTGCAACCTTCTTTAATAAAATCACTATCATCTATCCCGAGATGATCTCCTATATTATTTTCAATAATTACTTCAAAACCAGATGCTATATATTTTTTAGAAATTTCTGGAGTAATTGATATTCTTTTCTCTTTATCTTTATTTTCTGAAATTGATCCAATTATCATAAAAAAATCCTAATTACTTTTGTCTAGCTTTGTACTTTGGATTTTTTTTATTAATAATATAAATTCTTCCTCTGCGTCTAACTAATTTAGAGTTTTGATCTCTTTTTTTTAAAGATTTTAAGGAACTTTTTACTTTCATAATTAATAGCCTGGCAACGTCCTACTCTTCCATGTCTTAAGACAAAGTACCATCGGCGCAGAAGGGCTTGACTACCGAGTTCGGAATGGGATCGGGTATAACACCTTCGCAATAATCACCAGGCACGTGATTTATAATAAAATTTTTTCAAAATGCAATTAATATTTGATTAATTATTAGCTACAAAATGGCTTATGTAATCTTTCAGCTCTTTTTTACCGAAATATCTATATACTTTATTTGAGAGATTCATATTCGTCAAAGCAGATGCGTACCTCTCCCCCGCTCTCGGTGGAAGGAACTTAATTTTTTTTTGGAATAATTTGGCCACCTGTAAAATGGAATAACTTTTTCTATGAGATATACTATAATGTCTTCTTAAATTTTTTTTCCAAGCTAGATAACATATTTCAATTGTATCATCTATATGTGTAAAACGTCTCGATTGAGTACCGGGTTTAACAACGGGTAAGGGTTTATTTTTTTTAAAATTTTCCTCAAAAATTCCAATTACAGTTGCCATACTCCCTTTTGAAATTTGCATTGGTCCATATACATTATAAAAATAAATTACTTCATAATTGAAATTAAACCATTTTTTTAAATTTTCTAGTAATTCCAAATTTTTTGCTTTTGTAAATGCATAAGGCGATAAGTTTTTATCTTTGCCTTTATTTCCCAAAGAAGCTGAAGTAGCGCTATAGACTAACTTGATTTTATTAATTAAGCAAAAATTAAAAACTGCATTACTACCAATAGAGTTTGAGCTTATACATTTATGCATTTTTAGAAAGCTTTGATAAATTCTCGCAAATTCTCCAAAATGAAAAATAACTAAAATTTTATTTGGTTTTTTTAATATTTGAAAAATATTTTTAGTATGTGATTTAATATATCTTATTCTTTTATTTTTAATATGATTTTTTTTTGTACCAGAGCTATAGTCATCGATTGAAATAATTTTAAATTTGGTTTTTTTCAAAAGTAATTTAATTAAATTTGATCCAACAAAACCAGCTCCTCCTGTTACCACAATAAGATTTTTCATGTAATATTTTTTTTTAAAAAATCTTTATAAGTAAGTTCAAAGCCTCTATCTAAAGATATTTTTGCCTTCCAACCATATTTTTTTGCTTTAGAAACATCCAATACTTTTCTAAATACTCCATCTGGTTTTGATTTTTTGAATTTTATTTTTACGTTTAATTTTAATTTTTTTATCAAAAATTTTGCGTAATCTTTGATTCTCATATCTTTTCCAGACCCTATATTTATTAAAGATTCTTTAATTTTTTTATTCATAAAAAAAATACATGCGTCAGCTATATCATCCACAAAAATTAATTCCCTAAATGGCTTTCCAGTTCCCCATACTTCGATCATTTTTTTATTTTTAACTTTACACTGATGAGCTTTTTTAATTAGCGCTGGAAAGAAATGAGAATTTAATAAGTTATAATTATCATTTGGTCCAAAAGTATTTGCTGGCATAAGACAAATATAATTAGTTTTATATTGTTTATTGTAAGCTTCACACATTTTGATACCAGCTATCTTTGCAGTGGCATAGGGTAAATTTGTTTCCTCAAGTTTTCCACTTAAAAGATATTCCTCTTTGATTGGTTGTTTTGAATTTTTTGGATAAATGCAGCTTGAGCCTAAAAAAATAAGTCTTTTTATGTTATTTTTATAACTTCCGTGAATAAGATTGTTTTGTATCTGTAAATTTTCATAAATAAAATCTGCTCCTCGGGTACTATTATGATATATCCCCCCAACTTTAGCAGCAGCAATTATAACTATTTTAGGTTTTTTTCTTTTTAAAAAATTAAAAACTTTTTTTTGATCCAATAAATTTAGTTTTTTCTTGTCAGCTAAAATTATATTTGTATATTTTTTCTCTCTTAGTCTGCGTAAAATAGCTGAACCAACCAAACCCTTATGACCAGCTAAAAAAATTTTAATATTTTTCACTAAATTTTTAATATTATTAATATTTTTGCATCTCGCTAGAAATCATGTCTATTATCAAACTTTTTAAACTAGATTTTGGTTTCCAATTAAGTTTTTTTCTCGCTTTTTTTGCATCTCCTAACAAGCTGTTTACTTCCAACGGTCTGTAGTATGTTTTATCACAGGCAACTATTAAATTATTATCTTCATCAAAAGCTCTCTCTTTTATGCCTTTGCCTCGCCAACGAATTTTTAATTTTAATTCTTTAGAGACAAGATTAATAAAGTTTTTTACTGTTGTTTGATTACCTGTCGCAATAACAAAATCCTCTGGATTTTTTTGTTGTAACATTAACCACATAGCTTCTACAAAATCTTTAGCATGACCCCAATCTCTTTTTGAGTATAAATTACCCAAGAATAATGTTTTTTGTTTTTTTAATTTAATTTTACATAATGCTTGTACAATTTTTTGAGTAACAAATGTTTCTCCTCTTCTTGGACTTTCGTGATTAAATAAAATACCATTACAAGCAAACATGTTATATGCCTCTCTATAATTGATTGTAATCCAGTGTGCGTAAAGTTTTGCGACTCCATAGGGACTCGCAGGATGAAATAATGTTTTTTCATTTTGAGGAACTTTTTCATTTAAACCATACAATTCAGAAGTGCCTGCTTGATAAAATTTAGTCTTTTTTTCCAATTTATTAAATCTTATGGCTTCTAGTATCCTTAAAGCTCCAAGAGCATCTGCATTGGCAGTATATTCTGGAGATTCAAAAGAAACTTGCACATGTGACTGTGCAGCTAAATTATAAATTTCATTGGGCTTAATTTCGTTAATAAGTCTTGTTACTGATAATGAATCTGTAATATCTCCATAATGCAAAATAAAGGTTCTTTTTTTCAGGTGAGGTTCTTGATAAATATGATCTACTCTTTCTGTGTTTATAGTAGAGGATCTTCTTTTAACACCATGAACAATATAATTTTTTTTGAGAAGAAATTCTGCTAAATACGAGCCATCTTGCCCAGTAATACCAAAAATTAAAGCTTTTTTTTTCATTTATTTAATTAATTTTTCTATTAAAAAAATATTTAACAATTTCACAAAGTATAAGCAATCCATCTTTTAAAGGATTTACTTTTTTTTTACCTCCAATCCTTGGCCTTTCATATGATGGGATGCAACTATATTGCAAATTTGAAAACTTTGCTTTAATTGGGAGCTCAACACATATTCTAAAGTCACAACTTTTCAAATTAAGTTTTTTTGTTGATGATGTTTTGGCTAAAATATACGTATATAAAATATCAGTTATATTTAAATTGTACAAAAAATTTCCTAAAAATGTAAAAAAATAGTTACCTACTAAAGTAATTAGATCATCATCGTCACTTCCTCCACCAGGTTTTTGATACCTTGATCCAAATATGAGATCTTTATTTTGGCACTCTGATAGCATTTTGCTCAGATATTTAGGATCCATTGAACCGTCAGCGTTAATTATACAAAAAAACTTAGAATCAATATGATTAATACCTTCGATTATTGCATTTCCATAACCATTATTATCTTGCTCTAAAATTTCAATATTATCAAAATCTTTAATTGCGTTTTTAGTCTCAACATCTTCTTTTTGTAGAACAATTAATTTTTTACAGTCTAGGTTATCTATTTCTCTAAGAAACTTAGGTAATGACTCGACTTCTTTTTTTGTAGGTATTAATAATGTTAAATCTTTCATATCAATATAATTTTGTTTTATTAATAAATTTGTGACACATGATAGAAAACATTTTACTTTTAAACGTGTTTATTTTAATTAATATTATTAATATATGGCATTAGTAAGTGTAATTATACCTTATTATAAAAAGATAAATCAAATTAGTAAAACTTTGAATTCTGTTTTAGCCCAAACTTTTCAAGATTTTGAAATAATATTGATTTATGATGACACTGATATTCATGATTTGGTCTACATTAAAGAAAGCTTCAGTAAAAATTCAAAGATAAAAATAGTTCAAAATAAAAAAAACTATGGAGCTGGAATGTCTAGAAACATAGGTATTAAACATTCATCTGGTAGTATTATAGCTTTTATAGATGCTGATGATATTTGGTATTCTGATAAGTTGGAGAAACAAGTAAAATTCATGAGGGAAAATAAATATGATTTTTCGTTTACAAACTATTTAAAAAAAATTTCGAATAAAAAATCTATTCATGTTCAAAGTAAAAAAAGAAAAATTTTATATAAAGACTTATTGCATGATAATGAGATTGGATTATCAACTGTAATGTTAAATAAAAATATTATTAAAAATGAATTATTTCCTTCTTTGAAAACTAAAGAAGATTATGTTGCTTGGTTAAAACTGAGTAAGGAAAATTATATTGCATATAATTTAAATGAATTTCTCAGCGAATGGAATTTTTCAAATAATTCATTATCTTCAAATTTATTACAAAAAGTATTGGATGGATTTAGAGTATATTATATTTATTTAGACTTTAATTTTTTAAAATCTTTATTTTATTTATTGAGATTAAGTATTAATTCCATCAACAGAAAATTTTAATAATTTTTTCTTTTCAAAAAATAAAATATAGAAATATAAAAAAAGATATTAGAAAATAAAATTAAAATTAAGACTTCGGAGTTATAAATAAAATTTACTGAGATCAAAATAGTAAATAAATTATATAAATTAATACCAAGAGAAACAATAATATGTTCAGCAAGCTTATTTTTTATTTTTAAATTTTTTGAAATTAACTTGTAAAATAATTGATGAAGATGCTCTGTATCAGGTTTGTACGTTTCTTTTTTTTTTAAAAATCTTCTTATCATAGAAAATAATAACTCAAAACATGGGTACCATAATAGTACAATTATAAAATAAGGTGAAATAGCTGGGTTAGCATTAGAAAACTCAATTAAGAAAATTCCTGTGAATAATGATAATAAATAAGACCCAGAGTCTCCTAAATATAAATAACCTGACAAATTGAAAATTAACAAAATAAAAAGAACAATTACAATGTAATTTATTAGTTGAGTTTCAAAAACAAATTCTGAAAAAAATAGCATCATCACTAAGTATATAATTAAGTGATATTTAATTGCTAAACCATTCAAACCATCTATAAAATTTACACCATTTATTAATATTGTAATACAGAATGTTACAAAAAAGATATTTACAAAATTGTTTTGTAATAATTGATCAAAGAAAATAACTTTTGTTGAAATTATCTGGGTTTTCAAAAGATAAATAAAAAAAGCAATTAAAATAATTTGTAAAAAAAATCTTGCGCTTACACTGTGAATTTTTCTTAGGTCTGAAAATAATCCTATAGAAAAAATTGAAATCAAAAAAAACAACAATGAGTAATTTTCCGAGATAAATATAAAATAATAACTAAAAAAAAGAATTAAGAGTATTCCTCCAATTGAGTAACTTTTTAATGTTGATGAATATTTTTTATGTTTTTCAATTTTATTATCAACTAGTAAATTGTATTGTTTGCAAATACCTACTAAAACTAAAGAAAAAACAAAATAAATAATTAGGAAATTTATAAACATTGAAGACAAAATTAAAACATATATTTAAGTTACTCAATTATATATATATTAAATAACTCAATTTATGAAAATAAATTTAAAAAATCAAAAAGTCCCACTCAAAATCAAACAACCAAAATATTTCGATAACAGAGGATATTTTCAAGAGATATTCTTAAATAAAAGATTTAATTTAAAAATTAAATTTACAGCTGTAGCAAAATCAAAAAAAAATGTAATTAGAGGGTTACACTTTCAAAAAAAAAATCAACAGACTAAACTTATTCATGTAACGGAGGGGAAAATTCTAGATGTTGTAATAAATTTGAAAAAAAATTCAAAATATTTTGGAAAAGTTTCAAGATTTATTTTAAATGAGGGTGATATTTTGTTTGTTCCAAAATTTTATGCCCACGGTTATGAATGTTTAACCAAAAAATGTACAATATTTTATCATCTAGAAAAATATAGAGATTCAATGAATGAAAGTGGTATAAGTTTTAAAGATAAAAAAATTTTTAATACATGGAAAACAAGAAAACCAATTTTATCTAAAAGGGATAAAACTTTAATTACCTTTGAAGATTTCAAAAAAAAACATAAATCACTTTAATGAAACAAGTAAAATTTACTAACTTATACAAATTAATTCATAATAAATCAGCAATTTTGCAAAGAGTAAACTTTCTAATTAAAAAATCACAATTTATTGGAGGTAAAGAAGTTCTTAATTTTGAGAATAATTTTAGCAAATATGTAAATTCTAAATATTGTGTATCAGTAGCAAATGGAACAGATGCTTTAGAAATTGCACTAGCATCTCTAAATTTAAAAAAAGGTTCAGAAATCATTTTGCCAGTAAATACTTGGATATCAACAGCAGAATCAATTATTACAAACGGATGCAGAGTAGTTTTTTGTGATGTCAATCTTGATGATTATTCAATATGTTTAAAAGACCTAAAAAAAAAATTATCAAATAAAACGAAAGCAATAATGGTTGTTCATCTTTATGGCAATCCAACAAATATTTTACAAATAAAAAAAATTATAAATAAAAGAAATATAAAAATAATTGAAGATTGTGCGCAAGCTCACGGTACTAGACTGTTAGGCAAACATGTCGGCACATTTGGAGACATTGGAACATTCAGTTTTTTTCCAGGTAAAAATTTGGGAGGATTTGGTGATGGTGGAGCTATAGTAACAAATTCATCTAAAATTTATAAATATTGCTTGAGAGCAAGAAACCATGGTGCATTAGGTAAATACGATCATATTTTTTCTGGAAGAAACTCAAGATTAGATACTATCAATGCTGCGGTATTAAATATTAAACTTAAAAGTTATAATAAAGTTATTAAAAGAAGAAACGAATTAGCTAGTATTTATTTTAAAGGTTTAAAAACAATAAAAAATGTTGAGTTATTTAAATTGAATAAAAAAAATACTCATTCATTTCATCAATTTGTAATTAGAACAAAAAAAAGAGACCAACTTTCCTCTTTTTTAAAAAAAAATAAAATTCAGACAATGGTTCATTATCCATACATGTTAAATGAATTAAAATTTTTTAATGGAAAAAATGTAAAAAAAGCAAAAGATCTTGGAAAAAAAATTTTGAGTTTACCTATATCAGAGGAACATTCGGATAATCAAATAAAATATGTTGTACAAAAAATAAATTCATATTTTAGAAAGATTTATTAAATATGAGTAATACTTTAATAACAGGTTCGAATAGTAAATTTTGTAAATTGTTAAAGGAAAAATATTATGGAAAAAATATAATTTATACCTCAAAAAAACAATTTAATATTTTAAACCCTTCCTCTATGGAAAAAGCAATTAGAAAAATTAAACCAAAAATTCTGATACACATTGCTGGTTTATCTAGACCAATGGCATTTCATGAAACAAATATAAAAGAAAGTATTGATAAAAATATAATTGGGACCTGTAATGTTGTAAATATTTGTCAAAAATACAATATAAAGCTCATATATTTTTCAACAAACTATGTTTATCAGGGTACGAAAGGAAACTATAAAGAAACTGATCCAGTTTTACCTGTAAATAATTATGCTTGGTCAAAGCTTGGAGGCGAATGTGCAGTTCAAATGTATAAAAATTCATTAATCCTAAGACTTTGTATTACTGAAAAACCATTTATACATAAATCAGCTTTTAAAGATGCAATTTCAAGTTTCTTATTTGTAGACGACTTAATTCCAAATTTTAAAAAATTAATTAATAAAAAAGGAATAATAAATATTGGTGGGGAAAGAAATAGTATATATAAATTTGCTAAGAAAACTAATCCAAAAGTTAAACCAGTACTTATTGGGAAAAAAAAGTTTCCAAAAAATTCATCAATTAATATTCACAAGTTTAAAAATTTAATAAAAAGATAAAAAATTAATTTTATAAGTATTGTTTTTTCTCGTAAATATATTCAAAAGTTTTTCTAAAATTCATTCTAATTTTAAATCTTAAATAAAAATTATTTTGTTTTAAAAAACTATTAATATCTGAAAAATTGTAATCTTTAATAATCATTTGATCATAATGATGCTCGATATATATAAAATTAATTTTCTCTAAGTTTTTTTTACTCAAGCCCTTTAAAATTTTATACTCATAACCTTCTGTGTCTATTTTCAAAATTACTTGATTTTTTAAAATAAAATTATTCATAAATGATGATAATGTTTTTATCTCAACATTTTTTTGAATAATTTCTTGTCTATTAGAGAACAAATTTATAATTTTATTTTTTTTTTTGTAATATTTGCTTGATTTATTTAAATTATTTATTGTTGAAGATGAGCTTTCGTTTAGAATATTTAATGGTTTAATTTCATCTTTATCACCAAGGGCGACATTGAAGCAATTAATATCTTTATCGAGTTTATTAATATTATTTAATAGTTTATCGTAAATATTTTTATTTGGTTCAAAGGCATATATATTTTCAATATTTAAAAATTTAATGAAATATTTGATTGTCTCACCTTTATGAGCTCCAACATCAATTAAAGTTAAATTTCCAGATGTATTTTTTTTAAAATATTTAATTATTTTAGTTTTATTTTTATGATCTACTAGAGCTAAAAAAAAATTTAAAATTTTAAGATATAATTCATTTATCATTTTACATATTTAAGAATATTAATATTAAAAAATCTTTCTATTTTTACCTCACTACCTTGAAAACATGGTGTTTTATTTGCCCAGCACATATTTTTTCCAGGATTATAAATCGTTATATTATTATCTTTATAGACTATCTTATTTTCAGTTTTTTTTACTTTAAAGTAAGGCTTGTTAAGAACAGGATATTTATATACAGAGACCTCTTTTATAATTCTTACAAAATTTCTTACATTATAAATACCTAAAATTAAAACTATTAAAAAAACCGATATTAGTTTTACTTTATTAAAAGGATTAAAAAATTTAGCTAATATTGTTGAACTAAAAAGTATTATCGGAAAAGCAATTAATATATACCCCCCATAGCGCATCGCAGGATGCTTTAAAAACCATTCTAATAAAAAAATTGATATAAGGAAATATATCAAGAAAAATTTTTGGTTAATTCTCCTTTTTTTTCTACTAAAAAAAAGCATAATAAATATTGCACACATGAATAAAACACCGAATAAGGTATCTGAAACTTTGTTAAAAAAATGTCTCTCGATCCAGTTTGAAACCCAGTTAAAGTTTTTTATATATTCATTCTTTGCAAGTTTATGGCTATAATTTGGGCCACCCCCAGATTTAGACCACCATTCATAATGTACCTTCATTTGAGATACCTCTTGTTTGTTGATTGACCATGAAAAATTATCAAAACAAAGTTTGGTTTCTGGATAAATTAAACAACCAGTATTAAAGAAATTTATTGAAATATTTAATGCAAATACAATTGAGAAATAAATTAAAATTAAAACTTTATCAAAACCAATATAATTTTTTATAAAATTCTTTTTGACTAAAATAAAAGGTAAAAATATTAAATAAATATAATATAAAGCTTTTATGCTTGCTGCTAATAATACTAAGATAAGTATTAAATTAGCAGTATCATTCAATTTTAAATCGTTTTTTTCAAAATAATTAAAAATTATGAAATTTATAAAGATTAATAGCAAAATAATTTGGGAGGATCTGTCTGTGCCATGTTCACCAATTCTATAAAAAAATATAGTTACAAACGCAAATGACAAAAAATATAAATAAAATAGAAAATTAATATTTTTACTTTTTAAAATTTTTATTATTTGATCAAGACAAATAAAATTGAAAAATAAAAAAATAAAAAAAGGACCAGAGTGGAATAAGAAATATTTTATATATGGTAAGTATAAAATAGAATGAAAATAAAATAACGAAGAGTGTGTCCTAAAACCATGTCCAAGTCTACCAAGACCAAAAAGATACTTATTTTCTGATAGGGTTAGTGAGTATGTTAAATGATAATAAGGAAAATCATCATGATTTTTAAAAACGTAGATACCAATTATAAGTATTAAAAATAAAATTAAGGTTTTTTTTAAGTTTTTTGATTGTGCTAAATAATCCTTCTTCAAAAAAAATAATAAACCTAAAATACCTATAGTGTGAATTAATATATTGTGGATATATCCATGTTTAAACAAGAAAGATGACAATATGGATAAATTTGCAAGTGAAAAGAAACCTATTAACCCTATATAGCCATAATTAAGACGTAAAAGTTTTGGACTAATTAATCTACAGAATATTAGTCCATGTCCTAAAATTGATGATAAGACTATTATTATTGCTGAAATAAAAATTAAATGATCCATTAAAGATTTTTATTTAAATGTATTAATATATGTTTGAAAAAAAATGAAAAGATATCTCTTCGATAATTTTAGTTTATTTACATTTTTTTCAATTATAATTTTATATTTTTCTTTATTAATTGGTTTTTATTACAACGAAGACTCAACTGGTGGAGCTTTAATAGACTATTTTGGTCAAAAACCAATATCCATAAATTTTTCAAATGATTTTTTAAATACTTTTTTAAACTACGATGAAGAAGCAACTAGACACTCACCAGTATTAATAATTTTGTTATCTTTTCTTGAGAAATTTCAGGTTAATGATTTACTTATAAGATTAATTAATCTTCATATATGCTTAATCTTGCCAATTATTTTTTATAAGTGTCTAGAAATTAAATTTTTTAATATTGATAAAAGATATTTAATTTTACTTTCAGGATTAATATTTTTGTCACCTACATTTAGGTCTCTATCTATTTGGCCAGATAGCAGAATATGGGGAGTTCTTTTTTTCTGTTTTAGTATTTATTATTTCTTGCTTTATAAAAGGCACAAGAATTTTAGCAATTGTATATATGTGGTAATTTTCTATTCAATTTCATCTTATTTCAGTCCAAACTTTTCAGTTTTTTCAATCTATTTTATGTTCTATTTTTTTAAAGAACTTAATATTAAAGCAATAGTTAAACTTTTAATTTTAAATTTCTTTTTATCTTTTCCTGCTTTTTATTACATATTTGTTCTAGATATCAATTTTATG
>CACFYN010000003.1 GCA_902570525.1 uncultured Pelagibacteraceae bacterium | reverse complement strand
TAAAATGAAAAAAGGTTCTGTAGCTCAAACTTTGTTAAATCATACCGATGTTATTTTACATAACATAGACGATAATAATTTAAATTTATTTGTGAGAAGGTCATTTTCTGAAGATTTATGGCTGTGGATTAACGACAGCGCTCGTTTTCTCTAATCTTAATTTTAAATATAATATTAAAATACTAAGATAAATTCCTGAAAAAATCCAATTAACTCCTGCCCAAAGCCAAAAAAAAGTTTCAAAACTTGCATTTATATATTTTGCAAAAAGAAACACCATTATTGGATTAAAGCCATTTCTAAATAAATTTGAAATCATTGCATTTTCTGATTTCTTTATTGCCATAAATAAACCGTTTGAGAGAAAAAATATTGGGTACGCAGGCAGAATGAATGCACAGATTTTTAGGTATTTCGAACCAAACTCAATAACAATTGGATCACTAGAAAAAAAACTTATTATAAGATCTGACAATGTGTACAAAAATATTCCCGATACAATCATAATAAGAAATGAATATTTTATAGAGGTAAAATATGTTTCTTTAACTCTTTCTAAATTTTTAGCACCAAAATTTTGGGAAATAATAGAAATAATTGCTGTATTGATACCTAATATCGGAAGTAATACTACTTGCTCAATCCTTGTACCGGCCCCGTAACCGGCTACCGCATATTCACCAGATTGACCAATATAAGCAAGGACAATTGCTGCTGTTATAGAGTATGCAAATATTGAAACTACAATAGGCATTGATGTAAAGAAAATATTGATAAAATAGAATAATTTTGGAATAAGAAATTTATTAGTAATTTCTTTAATTCTAGGATTTTTTAAAATTTTAAATAAAATTATAAAAAAAGCTACTGACTGAGAAAATATAGTAGATATTGCTATTCCTTTAACACCTAAAGCAGGAAAGAAAAAAAGACCAAATATTAAAATTGGATTCAATATTAAATTTATAAAGAATGATAAAATTAATACATTTCTGTAGGTTTTTGTATCTCCTTCAGCGTGTAACAATGAATTTAAAGCTACAACTAAAATAAACAATATTGATCCCGAAAAAATTATATCTGTATATTGAAGACCTAGTTCAGTAACTTCTTTAGTTGTTACCATTAAAGAAAAAATTTTATCGGAAAAATTTAAACCTATTAGTGTAATTACAAATGATATTAAGACTCCAAAATAAATGATGTGCGTGAAATAATTTAATATATTTTCTTTATTCTTTTCACCAATACTATTTCCTATCAAGGAGGTTCCTGCTACAGTAACTCCTATGGAGGTTGCTACAATAATAAAGTATATTGGAAATGATTTACTTAATGCCGCTAATGCCTCGGGTGATATTTTTCCAGCATAAAAAGTATCAACAATATTATACAAGGTTTGAAATAACATCCCCACCATAGCAGGTAGTGCTAATTTACGAACTAAATGAGGAATGTTGTCCTTTAGTAAATTCATTTTAAGCTTCTCTTTGGAAAAAGTATTTTTTTCCAAGTTTTTTTGCTGTTAATATCTGCTTTTGTCTCATTCTAAATCTCTGTTTTTGTGAATTTGTTAACTTATTATAACAATTTGGACAACTAACACCTTGCTCATAAAAGTTAGATTTTCTCTCAGAAAGTTTGATTGGATTTCTACAGCCTGGACATATTTTTAAATTTCCAGGCTTCAATCCATGTTTAATTGATACACGATTATCAAATACGAAGCAGTCCCCACTCCATAAACTATCCTTTTTCTTAACATTATCTAAATAATTTATTATTCCACCTTTTAATTGGTAAACATTTTTAAAACCTTTTTTTTTTAAATAAGCACTAGCCTTTTCACATCTTATACCACCCGTACAAAACATACCTATGTTTTGGTTTTTTTTTAAAGTTTTAAAATATCTTGGAAAATCTTTAAAATTATTCAATTCTGGATTAATAGATCCTTTAAATGTTCCAACTTTAAATTCAAAACTTTTTCTAGTATCAATAAGAACAGTTTCTTTTTTTAATATAAACTTATTCCAATCTTTAGGTTCTACCTTGTTTTTTGTAACAATTTTATTTAATTTCATTCCTATTGGAACAACTTCTTTTTTAATTTTAATTTTGCCTTTTTTAAAAGCTTGATACTTATAATAGGATATATTTTCATTATCTAACTTTCTGATATTTAGTAAATTTAAAATCTTATTCTTGATTTTTTTATATTTAGTAGGCTTGAAACTAATTGTACCGTTTATCCCTTCAATAGAAATTATAATGGTACCCCTAACCTGTTCCTCTTCAATGAAATTTTTGAGATTTTTTTTTAATAATTTTATATTTTTAATCTTCTTAAACTTATAAAAACCAAATATCTTATACATTATAATTTCCTACATATAGACAAACCGTCACCAATAGGAAGGATTAGAGACTCAACTTTATTATTTTTTTTTATATATGAATTGAATTCCCTTATCTTTACCGTAAGCCTGTCATTCTTATGTTCATTGGCGACATCCCCATACCACAATACATTATCTGTAATTATAATTCCCGACTTATTAGTAATTTTTAAAGATTTTTCAAAATAATCTATATAATTCTCTTTATCAGCATCAATAAATACCATATCAAAATATTTATTTGAATTTACTAAATCTTCTAAACTTTTCTTTGCATTATTTACTAATAAATTAATTTTTTTACTAAGATTAGCTTTGTCAAAAAATGATCTCGCTGTTTTAGAGGTTTCCTCGTTCTTATCTAAAGCCGTGATCGAAGTATCATCGTTTGATGCCAAGGCCATAGTTAAAGTACTTAACCCTGTAAATGTACCAATTTCCAAAATATTTTTTGGATTAATGATTTTTATAATAAAGTGCAAGAAATGACATTGGCTAACTGATATTTGCATTTTTTTAATTTCACCAAGTTTTTCGTTATATTTTATAATCTCTTTTTGAACTGGGTGTAAATCTAATGAATTATTATTAATATAATTTTCTATTTGAACGTTTAACTGAAGATTTGAACCCATTTTAGTTCAATTTTTTTTTTAGTATTTCATTAACTAATTGTGGATTTGCTTTTCCACCAGAGCTTTTCATAACCTGGCCAACAAAAAAGCCAAATAATTTATCTTTTCCAGATTTGTACAACTCAACATTTTTTGGATTTTCAGATATTATTTTATCTATAATTTTTTCTAATTCTTTTGGATCACTTTGTTGTTTTAGACCCTTTTGTTCAACAATTTTTTCTGGATCCTTATCTCCATCAGACATTAATTCAAAAATTGTTTTTGCGATTTTTCCTGAAATTATACCCTTTTTGATGAGATTTATTAATTTTGATAAATTTTTAGATGAAATAGGACTTTCGGTAATTTCTAAATTTTTTTCATTTAATAATGCAAATAATTCACCTGTAATCCAATTTGTAGCGAGTTTTACATCAGAATTTTTTGATACTTCCTCAAAAAATTTTGATGTATCAATATCAGATACCAAAATATTAGCCTCATAAGGTGATAGCTTAAACTTTTCTATAAATCTTTTCTTTTTTTCATCCGGTAATTCTGGAATATTTTTTTTTATATCGTTAATAAAATTTTCATCTAATTCCAAAGGAAGCAAATCTGGATCTGGAAAGTATCTATAGTCGTGAGCATCTTCTTTAGATCTCATAGATCTAGTTTCATTTTTTTTTGTATCAAATAATCTGGTTTCTTGATCAATAGATCCACCCTCTTCTATAACATCAACTTGTCTATTTGCTTCATAATCAATGGCCATTTGCATAAATTTGATTGAGTTCACATTTTTTATTTCACATCTTGTTCCAAGTTCCTTGCTACCCTTTTTTCTTACTGAAACATTCACATCAGCTCTTAATGATCCCTCTTGCATATTACCATCACATGTACCTAAATATCTCATTATTGATCTTAGTTTTTTTATATATGAATTTACTTCATCTAATGATCTTAAATCAGGTTTACTTACGATTTCCATCAATGCAACCCCTGATCGGTTTAGGTCAACTAATGTATTATTTGGATCTATATCATGAATACTTTTACCGGCATCTTGCTCAAGATGTAATCTTTCAATTCCAATTTTTTTTTCACCATTTGGTAAATCTAATGTGACTGTTCCTTCGCCCACAATAGGGTTTTTGTATTGTGATATTTGATATCCCTGAGGTAAATCGGCATAAAAATAATTCTTCCTATCAAAAATTGATTTTTTATTTATTTTGGCATTAAGTCCGATGCCTGTTTTAATTGCTTGTTTAATGCAAAACTCATTTATAACAGGTAACATTCCAGGAAAAGCAACATCTACTAAGCTTACTTGTGTATTTGGTTCTGAACCAAATTTTGTTGGAGAAGTTGAGAATAACTTAGACTCAGACAATACTTGGGCATGTACCTCAAGACCAATAACTACTTCATATTCATTGGTATTTCTTTTAATTAAATATTCTTTATTTTCCTTGCTCAATTTATCCACCAATCATTAATATTATTTTTAAAATTAATATTTTTTTCAATTGAATAAGCTATATTAAGAATATTTTGTTCATCAAAAGCTTTACCTATCACTTGAAGCCCTAAAGGGTAACCTGATTTATCATGACCAGCCGGTATAGATATAGCTGGTAAACCTGCTAAATTAATAGGTACAGTAAATATGTCGTTTAAGTACATTGAAACAGGGTCATTTGTTTTTTCACCAATCTTAAAAGCTGAGCTCGGGGTTGACGGTGTTAATATAGCATCAACCTTTTTATAAGCTTGATCAAAATCATTTTTAATCAATCTTCTTACTTTTTGTGCTTTTAAATAATATGCATCATAATAACCAGAAGAAAGAACATATGTTCCAATCATTATTCGTCTTTTTACTTCATCACCAAATCCTTCAGATCTCGTCTTTTCATACATGTCAATCAGATTTTTTCCCTTTGATCTAAACCCATACTTTACGCCATCGTATCTAGCTAAATTTGACGAAGCTTCTGCAGGAGCTACTATGTAATATGTTGGTAAGGCATAATTAGTGTTTGGTAAATTAATTTCAATTATTTCTCCTCCATTGTCCTCGATTATTTTCATACCTTTTTTCCAGAGTTCGTCTATTTCTTTAGGCATTCCGTCAACTCTATATTGCTTAGGTATTCCTATTTTTTTTCCTTTAATATTTTCATTAAGATCTTTTAAATATTGGCCTCTTTTAAAATCAACAGATGTTGAGTCTTTATTGTCATAAGAACTAATAACTTCCAGCATCAAAGCAGAATCCTTAACGTTTTGAGTCATTGGACCAGCCTGATCTAAAGAGGATGCAAAAGCTACTATGCCATACCTTGAGCAGCTTCCATATGTTGGTTTTAGTCCAACTGTACCAGTGAAAGAGGCTGGTTGTCTTATTGAACCGCCAGTGTCTGTACCTATTGTAGCAGGTGTTAACTTTGCAGCAAGAGCTGAAGATGAACCACCAGATGAACCTCCTGGAACTAAATTTTCAGATATAGGATTTTGTACATTTCCAAAAAAACTAGTTTCATTAGACGATCCCATTGCAAATTCATCGCAATTCAATTTTCCAATGATAATGCCCCCTTCATCTAAAATATTTTGCGTAACAGTCGATTCATATGTTGGAAAAAAATTTTCTAAAATTTTACTTCCAGCAGTAGTTCGAATATTTTTGGTACAAAAAAGATCTTTTACTGCTAAAGGAATGCCAGGTAATTTTTTATTAAAATCTGGTTTTTCATCAAATTGTTTTGCTTTTTGTAATGCATTTTCAAAATTTTCTGTAATATAAGAATTTAGTTTTTTTGATTTTTGTGACCTGTCAATAAATGCTTTTGTAACTTCATTAGATGAAATTTCTTTTTTTTTTATTTTTTCAACTAACTCAAATAGTTTTAAATCAATTATATTAGACATTATTCAACAACCTTTGGGACTACAAAAAAATCTTTATTATCTTCAGGTGAATTTTTAAGTATATCTTCTCTTATATTTTTTGATTTAATTTCGTCCTTTCTTAGTTTTAAATTTGTTTCAGCAATTGATGTGAGTGGTTCAATTTTTTCAGTATCTAGCTCCTCTAGTTTTTCAATAAATTTAAATATTGAATTTAAATCATCACTTAATTTTTTAGCTTTATTATCATCTATCGATATTCTGGACAATTTAGAGATATGCTTTACTGTTTTAAGATCTATAGTCATATGATAAGAATATTGAAAACTATCATTTAATCTGAAAATTACAATATGATCACAATCGATGCCTTAAAAGATAAATTAGATAATAGTTCAAGATTATTAGGTTTAGACCTAGGATCTAAAAGAATTGGTGTTTCTGTCTGTGATGATAGGAGGAAAATTGCCACTCCTTATAAGACTATTCAATTTACCAACATAGAAAATTTATCTTCTGAACTTATTGATATTATAAAAGAAAATAATATATCAGGTATAATTGTTGGAAATCCGCTAAATATGGACGGATCATTTGGTAAAAGTTCACAATCAATCAGAGATAAAGCTAAAATTATTGAAGAAAAAACTGCTATTCCAGTTTGTTTGTGGGATGAAAGGCTATCAACATCAGGGGCTTATAGTTTATCGAGCGATCTAGACATAAAATTTTCTCAAAAAAAAAAGAAAATCGATGAAAAAGCGGCTACATTTATCCTTCAAGGAGCTATTGATTATTTAAATAATTAAACCCTTGCCTTAGCGGCATTAAAAGTTTATAGAGTTGGTTTTAATGGCAATTAATAAAAAAGCTATTAAAATTTCAAAAAAACACCTTCTCGGAATACAAGACCTTTCTATTTCTGATGTAAATTTAATTTTAGAAGAAGCTAAATCATTTATAACTTTAAATAAGAGCAAAAATAAAAAAATTGATATTTTAAGAGGTAAAACTCAAATCAATCTCTTTTTCGAGCCGTCAACAAGAACACAAAGTTCTTTTGAGTTAGCAGGTAAGAGATTGGGTGCAGACGTAATGTCAATGAATATAGTAAATTCAGCAATTAAAAAAGGTGAAACCTTAATTGATACTGCAATGACATTAAATGCGATGCATCCAGATATCATAGTTATCAGACATCAGGATTCAGGAGCATGTAATCTACTTTCACAAAAAGTAAATTGTGCTGTATTAAATGCTGGAGACGGAAGAAGAGAGCATCCAACTCAGGCTTTATTAGATGCATTAACAATTATTGATAGAAAGAAAAAAATAAGTGGATTAAAAATTGCAATTTGTGGTGATATTCTCCATTCAAGAGTTGCAAGATCAAATATTTATTTACTTAACATGTTAGGTGCTGAATTAAATATTGTTGCACCATCAAATTTAATGCCAAAAGATATTGAGAAATTAGGAATAAACAAATTTACTAACATGAAAGACGGTGTCAAAGATTGTGATATTGTCATGATGTTAAGATTACAAAATGAAAGAATGACAAGTTCATTTTTATCATCAAACAGAGAGTATTATGAATATTATGGCTTAACACCAGATAAACTTAAACTAGCAAAAGAGGATGCACTCATAATGCATCCTGGTCCTATGAATAGAGGTATCGAAATAGATACAAAACTTGCTGATGATATTAATAAAAGCGTAATTAAAGAACAGGTTGAACTGGGTGTAGCTGTACGAATGGCTTGTTTAAAAATTTTTGGACAACAATGAAGAAAAAAATTTATTTAAATGCAAATATAATAGATCCTTATAATGCAATTGATGAAATTGGAGGATTAATAATTAATGAGGAAGGCAAAATCGAAGCTGTTGGCAAAAAAGTGAATAAAAATAATATTCCTTCTAGAGAAAAATTCATTGATTTAAATGGTAAACATATATTCCCAGGATTAGTAGATATGAGAGTATTTGTGGGTGAGCCTGGTTTTGAATATAAAGAGAATTTTAAAACCCTAAGTAATGCTGCTCTATCTGGTGGCGTAACATCGGTTGTTACAATGCCAAATACATCACCAGTTATAGATAATGTATCTATTGTAGACTTTTTAAAACGTAGAGGTCGAGATAAATCCAAGATAAATATTTATCCCTCTGCATCATTAACTAAAAATTTAGAAAGTACAAACATGACTGAATTTGGACTTTTAAAAAAAAAAGGAATTATTGCATTTACAGATGGTATTAAAACAATTCAAAATACTCGATTAATGTCTAGAATTATGAGATCAGCTTACGATCTTGATTGCTTAATAATGCAACATGCTGAGGATTTTGAGTTATCTAAAAATGGAAGCGTGAATGACGGTATAGTTGCAACACGTTTAGGTTTGCAGGGTATACCTGACTTGGCGGAACGAATTATTATCGAAAGAGACCTAACTTTGTTAGAAGATTTTAATTGCAGGTACCATATTTCACAAATTTCATCATCAAAGTCGGTTGATGTAATTAAAAGAAAGAAAGATGCTGTAAAATTTACTACCGGAGTATCAATTAATAATTTGTCTTTAAATGAAAATGATATTGGTGATTTTAGAACTTTCTTAAAACTGTCTCCGCCTTTAAGAACTGAGGAGGACAGGATGTCACTTGTAGATGCAATAAATAAAGATCTTATTGATGTAATTGTTTCAGATCATAAACCAGAAGATGAAGAGTCTAAAAGATTAACTTTTTCACAAGCAGCAACTGGTGCATCAGGTATAGAAACACTTTTACCATTGGCATTAGAACAATATCACAACAATTCAATTAAACTTTTTAAAATTATTGAACTATTAACAAGTAATCCAGCTAAAATACTAAAAATAAATAAAGGAAACCTCAGTATAGGAAGTAATGCAGATTTTTGTATAGTAGACATAAATAAACCATGGATAATCAAAAAAGAAAATTTGGTTTCTAAGTCTAAGAATACATCTATAGAAGATAAAAAGATGCAAGGAAAAGTTTTATCAACATTTGTTAACGGTGAGGAGTTATTTAAAGCGAATTAAATATGTTGTTCTTAATTTTATTTATTAGCTATTTAATAGGTTCTATTCCATTTGGATTTTTATTAACAAAAATTTTTTTAGGAAAAGATATACGTGAAATTGGGTCAGGTAACATTGGTGCAACAAATGCATTAAGGACAGGTAATAAATTAATTGGCTATAGCACTTTAATATTGGATATAGGTAAAGCAGTAATTTTACTTTTAATAATAAAGTTTAATTTTTCTGAATACTTATTTACATCTTCTATTGCAGTTTTTTTAGGGCATGTTTTTCCTATATGGTTAAAGTTTAAAGGTGGAAAAGGAGTTGCTACATATGTTGGTATACTTTTTTGTGTAAATATTTACTTGGCAGTCATTTTTATAATTGTTTGGTTTGTTGTGTTTGTCATGTCAAAGTATTCTTCCCTTGCATCGATGGTAGCATCATTACTTGTTCCTATATCAAGTTATTTTTTTATAGATAATATCAACTATTATTTTTATATAATTTTATTTTTACTCATATTGATTACCCATAGAGAAAATATAAAACGCTTAAAAAATAATACTGAATCGAAGACAAAAATTTATTAATTTGACTAAAAGTATAATTTATGTGTAGTTTCAGTCATTATGAATCTTGTTATTGTTGAAAGTCCTGCAAAAGCAAAAACTATAAATAAATATTTGGGAGATAATTATACAGTTTTAGCAAGTTACGGTCATATAAGAGACCTGCCATCAAAAAATGGATCTGTCGATCCTGAAAATAAATTTAAGATGATATGGGAGGTTGATAGTTTTTCTAAAAAATATTTAAAAGAAATTACAGATGTTGCAAAAGAGTCTGATAAGATTATTCTTGCAACTGATCCTGATCGTGAAGGTGAAGCTATTGCTTGGCATGTTAAAGAATTTTTAGATGAAAAAAAACTTTTAAAAGATAAAAAAATTGAAAGAGTAGTTTTTAATGAGATAACTAAAAATGCAGTTACAAAAGGTATTGAAAATCCGAGAAAAATTGAGGATCAGTTAGTAGACGCTTATATGGCAAGACGAGCATTAGACTATCTAGTTGGTTTTAATATTTCACCAATACTATGGACAAAGCTTCCAGGTTCAAAATCGGCAGGTAGAGTTCAGTCAGTAGCTTTAAAATTACTTACGGAGAGAGAGCATGAGATAGAAATATTCAAACCAGATGAGTTTTGGACACTTAATGTAAATTTTAATACAAATGACAATTCAAAAATTAATTCTACAATTTTACAACTAGATGGTAATAAAATTGAAAAATTTAGTTTTAAAAATAAAGAGGATATTAATATAGCAATTGAAAAAATTAAAAATAAAAATTATAAAATTACTGATATTACGTCTAAAATATTTAATAGAAATCCTGTTGGACCATTTACAACCTCTACTTTACAACAAACAGCGTCAAGTAAATTAGGTTTTGGTGCCTCACGAACAATGCAAATAGCACAAAGATTGTATCAAGGTATTGATATCGGTGGTGATACGAAAGGTTTGATCACATATATGAGAACTGATGGAACAAACATTTCTCAAGAAGCTGTGAATGAATTTAGATCTTATATAGATAATAATTTTGGTAAGAATTATTTACCTGAACAACCGTTAAATTATTCTGGTAAGAAAGCTAAAAACGCTCAAGAGGCACATGAAGCAATAAGACCAACAAATATAGAAAATTCACCCGAGAAAATGAAAAAATATTTAAGCTCTGATCAAAATAAACTTTATAACTTAATTTGGTCGAGAGCTTTATCTTCACAAATGGAGTCTGCAAAGTTTGATAGAAAAACTATAACCATAGAATCCGATGACTCTAAGAATATTTTAAGATCAAGTGGATCTGTAATTAAATTTGATGGCTTTTTAAAACTTTATAAAATTGAGGACGATCACAGTGATGAAAAAATACTTCCAGAGGTAAATAAAGGTCCAATAAATATTGAGAGTTTTGTTGATGAACAGCATTTTACTCAACCACCTCCGCGATATTCTGAAGCCAGTTTAGTTAAGAAACTTGAAGAATTAGGTATTGGACGGCCATCGACATATGCAAGCATTATCTCTGTAATTGCTAATAGAGGATATGCAGATATCGTTAATAAGAGATTTTTTCCCACAGATAGAGGTAAGTTAATATCGGCATTTTTAGAAAAACTTTTCACTAAATATGTTGATTATGGATTTACAGCTAAACTTGAAGATCAACTGGATGAGATTACATCTGGTAAGGAGGACTGGATTAAAGTTCTTGAACAATTTTGGGCAGATTTCAATAAAAATGTAACTACTGTAAAAGAAAAGAGAACAAGAGAAGTACTTGATTTGCTTAACGATAGCTTAGGAAGTTTAGTTTTTGAGACAAACTCTGATGGAAAAGTTGATAGAAGTTGTAAATTATACAACAAATCATGCAAGTCGCCTGTTGAGGGTATGCTAAGTTTAAAAAACAGTTTTAGAGGTGGGGCATTTATTGGTTGTACTAATTATCCAGAATGTAAGTTTACAAGACCACTTTCAAAAGCTAAAGCAGCTGAACAATTAAACTTGGCTGAGCCGAAATTAATAGGAAAGCACGAAAATGGGAAAGATATATATTTAAAAAATGGAAGATTCGGTCCGTATCTACAATACGAAATTGATAAAGAGGAAATAGATGAAAAACCAAAAAAAAAGAAAAAACTTAAAAAACAAAAAGATGACAATTTAAAAAATGTATCTATACCTAAGGGTGTTGATATTGATTCAATAGATTTAGATAAAGCAAAATATTTATGCTCTCTACCAAAAACCCTTGGTTTAAATCCTGAAAATCAAAAAGAAATTTTTTTAAATTCTGGAAGATTTGGTCCATACTTAAAATGTGAGAATAAATCTGCAAGACTAGAAAATGTTGAGGATATTTTTACTATAGGATTAAATAGAGCTATAACGTTAATAGCTGAAGCAAAACCAGGAAGAATTTCTTCATCATTAATTAAGGATCTGGGTGAACATCCCGAAGATAAAAAACCAGTAAGGATTATGAAGGGTCAGTATGGACCGTATATTAAATATAAATCTTTAAATGCAACTATACCTGAAGAAAAAGATCCGACTGAACTAACCATGGAAGAAGCATTAATATTGATTGAGAAAAGAAGAGAATACGATAGAAATAAAAAAAAGAAAAAAAAATGAACTTTGAAGAAAATATTAAAAAAAATAATTTAACACTACCTAATGCTGCTGATCCAGTTGGTTCTTATGTTGCAACTAAAGTAGTGGGAAAGTTACTTTATATTTCAGGACAAATTTCAATAGACTCGGAAGGTAAACTTATTAAAGGCAAATTAGGAAAAGATTTAAATCTAGATGAGGGCTATCAAGCTGCAATAAGATGTGCATTGAGTATAGTTGCACAGTCAAAAAAAGCTACAAATGGAGATCTATCTAAAATAAAAACATGTATAAAATTAACTGGGTTTGTAAATTCAACAGATACATTTACTGATCAACCTAAAGTAATTAATGGTGCATCTGATACAATATCAAAAATATTTGGGGATGCCGGAATGCATACAAGAGCCGCAGTTAGCGTAAATAGCTTACCATTAGGTGTAGCGGTTGAAGTCGATGCTATATTTGAATTAAATTAATTAATTATCTTCCAATACCAAAATATTTAAAACCTTGTTGTTTCATTTTTGAAGGTGAGTAAATATTTCTCATATCTAATATAATTGGTTTTTTTCCTTTTATAAAAGTTTTAAAATTAATTGACTTAAAATCATTCCATTCTGTGTGAATAATTATTAGATCTGATTTTTTTATTGCATCTTTAATATTTTGTTTATATGAAACGTTTTTATATTTGTTCAATTCGCTTTTAGATCCGGTAGGATCATAATAATTAACTTTTGCACCTTTTTTACTTAATTCAGGAATCATTGATAAACTTGATGAATCTCTCATATCATCAGTATTAGCTTTAAATGTAACACCTAAGAAACAAATATTTTTATTCTTAATTCTGTTTTTTAATAAATTCTTAACACGATTTAATAACAGATTTGATCTATTCTCATTAGATTTAATTACACTTTTGATAACTGAGAGACTTGTTTTAAACCTTTCTGCAGTATTGATTATTGCTTTTGTGTCTTTTGGAAAACATGACCCACCGTATGCTGGCCCTGCTCGTAAAAAACGACTACCAATACGTTTATCTAGACCCATACCTATTGATATATCCTCAATATTAATATCTGTTTTTTCGCATAAGTTGGCAAGCTCATTAATAAAAGTTACTTTCGTCGCTAAAAATGCATTTGAGGCATATTTAATTAGTTCAGCTGCTCTTCTTGAGGTATTAAGATATTGAGCTCCTTTAGAAATTAATGGTGAGTAAAGTGTTTTTAGAATTTTATTTGATCTAACTTCGTTTGTACCGACTACAACTCTATCAGGATAAATAAAATCTCTAATTGCTTCCCCTTCTCTCAGAAATTCAGGATTTGAAACTATTGAAAAATTTTTTTTTTTATTTTTTTTTCCTATAATTTTTTCAATTTCGTCACCAGTAGTAACAGGAACTGTTGATTTTGTAATAATAATTTTAAATTTATTAATTGATTTACTGATATGTTTTGCAACATTATAAACTTGGCTTAAGTCAGCACTACTTCCACCTTTTTTTGTAGGTGTACCAACACATATAAAAATTATATCAGATTTTTTTACTGAAACTTCCAAATCTGTTGAAAAATCTAGCCTCTTATTTTTATAATTTTTTAAAACTAATTCCTCTAAACCTGGCTCGTAGATAGGAATTTTACCTTTTTTAAGAGAATTAATTTTTTGTTGGTCTTTATCAACACATATTACATTGTTTCCCAAATCAGCAAAACAAACTCCACTTACAAGACCCACATATCCAGTACCTATCATACAAAGTTTCATGACTTAGCAATCTCTAATGAAGATTTAATATATCCATGCATTGTTCCGCAGTCTAAATATTTTCCTTCAAAATTATGACCAATAAATTTATTATTTTGTTGAATTAAAGTTCTAATAGCGTCTGTAATATGAATTTCCCCACCTTTTCCTTTTTTTTGATTTTTTAAAATTTTAAATATTTTTTTTGGTAAAATATATCTACCAATTACAGCGTTATTTGATGGAGCATCATTTATATTAGGTTTTTCTACGACATCTTTAATATAAAAGTTTTTTTTATCTATATTTTTTTCTTTCATATAAATCCCCCATCTATTTACAGTTTTTCTTTTAACTTTCATACTTGCCATTACAGAACAATTTTTTCTTTTATGAATTGAGATCATAGCTTTAGAACAATTTTTTTTGATTATAAGATCATCTGGTAACAACATTAGAAAAAAATCATTTTTTATCTTACTTTTTGTTTTGAAGACAGCATCACCTGTACCCAATGGTTTATTCTGATATACAAATTTAATCATTTTTTTATATTTTTTTATTTTTTTATATTCTTCTATTAGTCTTTTATCTTTCTTTTTTTTTATTATTTTTCTAAAAAAAATATCATTATAGAAATATTTTTTTATTATTTTTTTTTTATTTGAAATTATAAACACCACCTCTTTAATCCCAGCCTCTATACATTCATCTAATATATATTGAATACCTGGTTTTCCATTCATTGGTAAAAGTTCTTTTGCAAAAATACTCGTAAGAGGCAAAAGTCTTGTACCTAATCCTGCTAGTGGTATTATAGCTTGTTTAATCATTGCTTATTGTAATATTTAATGGCTATCATAAATGATAATTTTTAAAAGTATTAATAAATTAAAAGAAAAAGTTAATATTATGGCAAATGTTGGTTTTGTGCCAACAATGGGATCGCTTCATAAAGGACATATTTCTTTAATTAAAAACTCTAAACAAAAATGCTCCAAAACCCTTGTTAGTATTTTTGTAAATCCATCTCAATTTAATAAAAGTGCTGATTATAGAAAATATCCCAGAAACCTAAATAATGATCTTAAAATCTTAAAAAAATTAAAAGTTGATTACTTGCTAATTCCATCAATTAAGGATGTCTATCAATCAAAAAAACAGATGAAAATTAAGATTAACAACAAAGATAAAATACTATGTTCTAAATATAGACCTGGTCATTTTGAGGGAGTTTTAGGTGTTATTTCAGTTTTTTTAAAGAATATAAAGGCAAAATATATGTTTTTAGGTAACAAAGATTTTCAACAAATATATCTAATAAAAAAATATTTAGGTAATAAATTTAAAACTAAAATAGTTGTTTGCAAAACAATTAGATTCAAAAAATCATTAGCCTATTCTTCAAGAAATAATTTGCTTTCAAAAAAAAATGTAAAGAATGGAATAATGATATCAAATATAATTAAAAAATTTCATAATCAAATATTTAGGGATTTTTCTAAAATTAAAGAGATTGAAAATATTAGATATAAAATATCTAGAATTTGTTCTAGTGTTGAATATTTAGAAATACGAAATAAAAAAAATTTAAAAACAAATATAAATAAAAATAATTTTAAAATTTTTATAGCTTATTATTTGGATAATGTAAGACTAATTGATAATTTTTAATTATAAAAGAAGAACGCTCCAACACCTAAAAAAGATAAAAATCCAATAACATCAGTTATGGTTGTTACAAATACACTAGAAGCAATAGCCGGATCAATATTAAATTTTTTTAGAGTTATTGGTACTAAAACCCCAAATAGACCAGCAACAATCATATTTAAAACCATTGATATAGAAATAATAAGAGATAGGGTAAGATCATTAAACCATATATGAACAACAATTGCGCTTATTATTGCGAAAATAATTCCATTTAAAATTCCAATAGTAAATTCTTTTATTACATTCTGACTAAAATTATTTTTAGTTAATTCATTTGTTGCAATACTTCTAATTGTTACAGCTAAAGTTTGCATACCAGCATTTCCTCCCATAGATGCTACAATCGGCATCAAAACAGCTAGCGCCACCACTTTTTCAATGTCATCCTGAAAAAAACCTATTACTACTGACGCAATTATTGCTGTAAATAAATTTAATAAAAGCCAGTTAAATCTTCTCTTCGTTTTTTTTATAATACCATCTGTTATTTCTTCATCACCAACTCCGGCAAGTCTTAATGCATCCTCCTCAGCCTCTTCTTTAAGAACTGTTAAAACATCATCACTTGTTATCATTCCAACAAGTTTGTTACCTTTGTCAACCACACATGCTGAATTTAAATTATAGTTTTCAAATAAATGACCAACCTCTTCCCTGTCCATATCTACAGGTATTAAAAGTTGTGACTCATTCATTATAGAAATCATTTTTGTATCTCTAGGTGTTCTAAGTACTTTAGAGGATGGGACAGTGCCAATCGGTTTAAATTCATTATCAACAATAAATATCTCTAAAAATTCCTCAGGTAAGTCTTTATTTTCTCTCAGATAATCTATGGTTTGACCTACCGACCAGTTACTGGGTATAGCGGTTAATTCTCTCTGCATTATTCTAGCAGCTGAATCCTCCGGATAACTTAAGCTTTCTAATAGTACAAATCTGTCCTTTGGAGGTAAGGATCCTAGAATATCATTTTTATTTTTTTCTTCTAAATTTTCTAAAATTTTAATAGCATCATCCGACTCCAAATTTTTAAGAATATCTACTATTGTGTCTTTGGAAAGATATTTAATTATCTCTGTTTGAATAGACTCGTTCAATTCAACAAATACTTGTGGGTCTAGTTTAAAATTATTTAATTTTATTAAGGACTCTCTATCGGTATCACTTAAATGTTCAATAATATCAGCAGCATCAGATGGGTGCATTTCTTTAAATGAGTTTGTAATAAAAACAGCGTCATTATTTGAAATTTTTTCAGTTACTACTTTGATATATTCTTTGTTGAATTCAAAGTTGACTTTTTTGTCTTTAATTTTTTTTTCTAAAGTCATAAAATTATTTAATTAAATTATATGCCTTAATAATGCATAATTTATATAATACAAATATTTAATGAGTATTAAGATCAAAATATCAAAAAAACCTGTAGATTATGATAAAGCTATTCGTTATCTTGAAAAAAAGGTTAAATCTTTACATTCTCAAAAAACGGAAGAGTTATTATGGATATTAAGCCATCCTAGTATTTATACGGCTGGAATATCAACCAAAAGTAATGAAATATTAGATAAAAAAATAAATGTTATAAAAACAAATCGTGGAGGAAAGATTACATGGCATGGACCAGGACAAACGATTTTTTATTTTGTAATAAATCTATCTAAACGAAAAAAAGATATAAGAAAGTTTGTTAATATTATTGAAAAAATAATTATAGATACTCTAAAAGAATATAACATAAAATCTTTCGCAGACAGAAAAAATGTAGGAATTTGGGTAAAAAGAAATAAAAAGATAGAAAAGGTTGCTGCTATTGGTATCAAAGTTAGAAGATGGATAGCTTATCATGGCTGTGCAATAAATATTGATAATGATTTAACCAAATATAAAAAAATTATTCCCTGTGGAATTAAAAATAAAAATGTAACAAACCTTGTAAATATTAAAAAGCAAAATTATGAAAAATTTGAAAAGACACTGATTAAAAATTTTTTAAAAAATCTAAAATCTTAATCTTTTAATTTTAAGATATTTTTCAAAATATGTGGGAAGAGGAGCGTTAAAAGTATATTTTTCATTATTGATCATAAATTTTATTTGATTTGAATGAAGCATTAGGTGTTTATTTTTACTTAAACTACTTTGATTCTGTAGATTGTACTTACTATCCCCAACTATAGGATGTCCTAGTAATAACATTTGTTTTCTTAATTGATGTTTGCGTCCTGTAATAGGTTTCATTTCTACAAGAGAACAAAATGTATTTTTGTCTAATACTTTAAATAATGTTTCTGCTTTTTCGCTTATTTTTTTATTATTATCATAACGAATAAGAATATTTTTTAATATTCCTTTCTTATTATTAATTGAGCCATGACATATAGCTATATATGTTTTGTGAATTTTTCTTAATCTAAACAAAGAAGTTAATAATTGAGCAGTTTTCCTGTTTTTTGCAATTAAAAATATTCCGGAAGTATCTTTATCTATTCGATGAACTGAATAAGGTTTTGTATTTTCAAAAATACTACTTCCTCTAAATATATCTATCAAATTCTTATTTGATTTTGTTCCACCTTGAACAGAAATACCTGAATCTTTATTTATTACTACAAAATCGTCGTTGTTTTCGATAATCAATTTCTCGTTTGACTTAATTATTTTTTTGGATGGTTTGTATAATTTTTTTTTATTTTCATTTGCATGAAAGTTCATATTAAAAAAATTTAATACGTCATTTTTTTTAATTCTGTGGGAACTTTTTATTTTTTTTCCGTTTAATTTAATTTTTCCAGTTCTTAAATTTTTTTCAATTAAACCTTGTGGTATATTTTTAATAGCCTTTTTAATAAATCTATCAATTCTCATATCTGAGAATTGTTCATCTACTTTAAAGATTTTTATCATTAAAATGATAAGACTATATTAGGCTGTGGCTACTTTCTTATCTTCTTTTTTTTGCTTTTCTGTATTTTTTAAAGCATCAGCTTTCTTTTTATCAACTTTTTTTGCTTCTACATTTCTATCTACAAATTCTATTATTGCTATTGGTGCCTTGTCACCATACCTAAATCCAGCTTTAATAATTCTAGTATAGCCGCCATTTCTTTTCTCATATCTTTTTGATAAAGTTTTAACCACTTTTGATGCTGATTTTTTATCTTGAAGCTTTGAAATAAGTATTTTTTTGTTTTTTAGGTTTTCTTTCTTACCTAACGTAATTATTTTATCCGCTTCTGGTTTTAAAACTTTTGCTTTAGGAAGTGTTGTTTTTATTTGTTCATATTTAATTAATGAATTTAGCATATTTTTAATTAATGCTTTTCTGTGTTCAGAAGTTCTATTAAGCTTTTTATAGCCAAATTTATGTCTCATTATATTGCTTCTTCTAGTTTCTTTGATAATTCAGCTATATTATCTGGGGGCCAATTAGGAATTTCCATACCTAAGTATAATGACATACCAGTCAAAACCTCTTTTATTTCATTTAATGATTTTCTACCAAAATTTGGAGTCCTAAGCATTTCACCTTCAGATTTTTGGACAAGATCACCAATATAAACAATGTTATCATTTTTTAAACAATTCATCGATCTTACTGATAATTCTAATTCATCAACTTTTCTTAATAAATTTTTATTAAATTCAGGTTCAGTTGGTTTATCTCTGACAATTACTTCTTGTGGCTCGTCGAAATTAACGAACATTCCTAATTGATCCTGAAAAATTCTTGCTGCATAAGCAACAGCATCTTCAGCTGAAATTGAACCATTAGTCTCAACTTCCATTATTAATTTATCATAATCTAAAGCTTTTCCTTCTCTAGCTGTGCTTACTGAATATGAAACTCTTTTTACTGGGCTATATAAAGAGTCTATTGGAATGAGACCTAATGGAGGATCTTCTGGTTTATTTAAATCTGCAGAAACATATCCTTTACCAGTATTTACGTTCATCTCCATATGAAAATTTGTATTTTCGTCTAAATTACAAATAACAAGGTCTGGGTTTAGTATTTCTATATCTGTTACAGGTGCAATATTAGAAGCTTTAATTTCACCAGGTCCTTTAGCATCTAATATTAGTTTTTTTGTTCCTTCTGAATGACTTTTTAATGCTAATGACTTTATATTCAACACAATATCTGTTACATCTTCTCTTACACCTTTAATTGAGCTAAACTCGTGTAATACACCGTCTATTTGTACTGAAGTTACAGCGGCTCCTCTTATTGAGGACAACAAAATTCTTCTTAAAGAATTTCCTAATGTTAGACCATAACCTTTTTCAAGTGGTTCAGCAGTGATCTTAGCATGAGATTTGTCATCACTTAGCTTAATATCTAACTTAGGTGGTTTAATTAATGATTTCCAATTTTTAATATTTACGTCAGCAGTCTCCATTTATACTCTCCTTTTTTTTGGTGGTCTTGTTCCATTATGTGGCATTGGTGTGGTATCTTTAATAGATAATATTTTAAAACCTCTAGCTTGTAATGCTCTTAATGCAGTTTCTCTTCCAGACCCTGGGCCTTTTATTTCTACCGTCAAAGTTTTCATTCCATATTCTAGAGCTTTAGCAGCTGCAGTATCAGCTGCTACCTGCGCAGCATATGGAGTTGATTTTCTAGATCCCTTAAATCCTTTTTGTCCAGCAGATGACCATGAAACTACATTACCACTCGTATCAGCAATTGATATGATAGTATTATTAAAGGTAGATAATACAAATGCTTTACCATTAGTGATATTTTTTTTAGCTTTTTTCTTCTTAGAATATGAACTTTTTTTAACAGACTTTATTTCTGATTCTTTTTTTATTTCTTTTTTTTCTTGCTTTTCTTTACTCATAAATATTATTTTTTAAGAGGTGTTAATTTTTTACCTGCGATCGCTATTGCTTTACCTTTTCTTGTTCTGGCATTGCATCTAGTTCTTTGACCACGTACAGGAAGTTTTTTTCTGTGTCTTGATCCTCTGTAACAAGCAAGATCTATTAGTCTTTTTATACTTAAAGAATTTTCTCTTCGCAAATCACCTTCGACTGTATAATTTTTATCTATATATTCACGTATTTTTAAAATTTGATCGTCTGTAAGTTCGTTAACTCTTTTAGCTTTAGGTATCTCTAAATCTTTACAAATCTGCTTTGAAAACTTATCACCAATACCATGAATGTAAGTCAGACCAACCTGAACGATCTTATTCTGTGGTATGTTTACACCTGCTATACGAGCCATATATTGTGATTAAATTTTTAGCCTTTTATATAAGAAGAAGTTTTAATGTCAATGTCTTAAACATTCAATATTTGCGCTATTTTTTGTGAAATATTGTCAATTTCAAGAGATCCATCAATTTCGTGATAATTTTCCTTTTTTGAATAAAACTCTAAAACTGGTTTAGTTACATCCATGTAGGTATCATATCTTTTTAATATAGTTTCAGAATCATCATCTGATCTTTTTTCTAAAATTTTTCTTTTTTCTATTCTTTTTATTATTGAATCTTTTTTAACATTAAGAAAAAAAATGTAATCGATTTTTTGGTTAGATTTCTTTAATAAATTGTCTAAATTTTTTGCCTGGTTGATTGTTCTTGGATAACCATCAAAAATCAACTTATTCATTTTATTGGGATCAAATATTACATTTTCAAGAAGTTTATTAACAATTTCATCATCTACAAATTTACCTTCGTTCATATTATTAATTATATTTTTACCAATGGTAGTGTTTTTTTTAATTTCTTCACGGAGCATATCTCCGGTTGATACTTGAAAGCTATTAAGTTTATTTACTAAATATTTTGCTTGGGTGCCTTTACCAGCGCCTGGTGGACCAAAGATTATAATATTCACTAGCTATTTTCCAAATTTAGTTTTTTTTATCAGTTGCTCGTACTGTGAGCTCATTAATCTAGTTTGAATCTGAGTTACTGTATCAATAGCTACAACCACAACTATTAAAATTGATGTTCCGCCTAAATAAAAAGGAATAGGATAGTTTGCAATCAAAAATTCAGGCATTAAACATACTAAAGTTAAGTACAATGCTCCTATGGTCGTCAGTTTAGTTAAAATATTATCTATGTAAATTGCTGTGCTCTCACCAGGTCTTATTCCAGGTATAAATCCACCATATTTTCTTAAATTCTCTGCAGTTTCGTTTGGATTAAAGACTATGGATGTATAAAAGAAAGTAAAAAAAATAATCCCACTAGCATATAAGAGCATATACAAAGGTTGTCCCTGTGTAAAAAAAGAGGAAATATTTAAAAATGTTTCGTTACTTGAAAAATTGAAATTTGAAAATGTAACTGGTAATAGTAGTAGTGCAGATGCAAATATTGCAGGAATAACGCCAGCTGAATTAATTTTTAAAGGCAAATGAGAAGAGTCTCCACCATACATTTTATTTCCCATTTGTCTTTTAGGATAATTTATAAGAATTTTTCTTAATGCTCTTTCCATAAAAACAATAAACATTATTGTTGCTATTAATAAAACAATAATAAAAAAAATCATTAACCCAGATATTGCACCGGTCTTTCCTAATTCAAAGGTTGTTACTAAAGCTCTAGGAATTTCTGCAACAATACCTGAGAATATTATCAATGAGATACCATTTCCAATCCCTCGCTGTGTAATTTGTTCTCCCAACCACATTAAAAATATAGTTCCTGCAACTATTGTTGTAACTGTTGATATTTTAAAAAACATACCAGGATTAATAACTAGATTAGCCGACGACTCTAAACCTACAGCTAGACCATAACCTTGAACGGTACCTAATAAAACAGTACCGTATCTTGTTATTTGGGTAATTTTTTTTCTGCCAATTTCTCCCTGGTTTTTTAAATTTTTAAAATATTCGGAGACACCTGTAAGAAGTTGAACAATAATTGATGATGAAATATATGGCATTATGCCTAATGCAAAAATAGCCATTCTGCTGACTGCTCCACCAGCAAAAACATTAAACATCCCTAAAAGTCCTTGCTGATTTCCTTCCATCATGATCTTTAATTGTTCAGGATCTATTCCAGGCAAGGGCACAAAAGTTCCTAGTCTATAAATTGCAAGAATAAATATGGTAAATAAAATTCTATTTTTTAGGTCGTTGGAATGTGATATTGAGCTCATTTACTATTTATTAATTTAATAGTACTTCCATTTTTAGACAATTTTTCTTTTACTGAATTTGAAATGTAGTCAACCTCCATTGTGACTTTATTTTTTAATTCTCCATTACCTAAAATTTTAATTTTTTTTGTTTTTTTATTTAAAATTTTAAGTTTTTTGAGTAAATCTACATTTATTTTATCAGTTTCTTTAATTTTTTTTTTATCAATCATAGACTGAATTTTGCTCAAATTTAATTTTACAATCTTTGTATCCTTTATGGGATTAAAGCCTCTTTTAGGAAGTCTTCTATATAAGGGCATTTGTCCACCTTCAAAACTTTTTATTGCGACACCTCTTCTTGATTTTTGACCCTTATGACCCCTTCCTGAAGTTTTACCTTTGCCAGATCCTATTCCTCTTCCTGGCCTTATTTTTTTTTCTTTTATTATGCTTGTAGAATTTAAATTCATTTTAACCTCTTTTTTCTATTACCTCCGAAATTTTTTTATTTCTAATATTAGATATTTGTTTTGGTGATGTTTGTTTTAAAAGTGCTTTCATACATGCTCTTATCACATTGTGGGGGTTAGCGGTGCCAAGTGATTTGGCAACTATATCTTTTATTCCTAAAACTTCGCATACAGCTCTAACAGGTCCTCCTGCAATAATTCCTGTTCCTTTTGGTGCTGCTCTTAATTTTATTTTTCCTGCGCCATCTTTACCAAATATATCATGGTGGATCGTTCTCCCCTCTCTTAGAGGTATCTGTATTAATTTTCTTTTAGCTAAGTCGTTTGCTTTTTTAATAGCATCAGGGACCTGTTTCGCCTTAGCGTGAGCTACTCCTATCTTACCATTTTGATTTCCAACCACAACTAGAGCAGAAAAACCAAATCTTCTACCCCCTTTAACAACTTTTGTTATTCGATTAATATGAACTAATTTTTCAATATATTCGTTATTTTTATCCATAATTAAAATTTCATTCCATTTTTTCTTAAAGTATCAGCAAAAATTTTTACTCTTCCATGGTACTTATATATACCTCTATCAAAATAGATTTTTGTAATTTTTTTATCTACTGCTTTTTTTGCAAGTTTTTCAGCAACAAGAGATGAAATTTCAGACTTATTTTTTTTAAGACCTTTTAAATCTTTTTCATTAGATGAGGCAGATATGATTGTTACCTGCTTAATATCATCTATAATTTGTGCAGAAATATTTTTAGTTGATCTAGATATACTTAATCTTAGTCTATCTTTGTCAGAAACTTTTTTTAATTTATTCCTAATACGAAATCTTCTTCTAATTGTTGATGTTAGCTTCATTATTTTTTCTTTCCTTCTTTTCTTAATATGTACTGACCTTTCTCTTTTATTCCTTTTCCTTTATAAGGCTCAGGTGGTCTTAGTGACTTAATCTTTGATGCTATCATTCCTACTTCTTGTTTATCGATGCCAGTAATTTTAATTGTGGTTTGTTTTTCTACAACTATTTTTATGCTTTCTGGAATATCAAAATTTATATCATGACTGAAGCCTAATTGTAGGTTTAATTGTTTACCTTTCATTGCTGCTCTGAATCCAACTCCTACTAGTTCTAAAATTTTTTCATATCCTTTATCTGCACCTATAATTGCATTATTAATCAGACTTCTATTCATTCCCCACAATCTTTTTGAATTTTGATCTATTTTTTTTGGTTTTAAGGATATCTCTTTGCCTTCATTTATTATTAGATCAAAATTATCTATATCAATTGGCAATGTTTTCTTTCCGAATGGTCCTTCCACATTTATCATATTGCCAGATAAAGCGACTTTAACTTTTTCAGGAATTGAAATATTTATTTTACCAATCTTCGACATTAAAATACCTTACAAATTATTTCTCCGCCAACTTTTTGTTTTCTTGCATTTACATCTGTCATCACACCTTTGGGAGTTGATACAATGGCGATACCAAGTCCATTATTTATTTTTGGCAAACTTTCCGCACTTGAAAAAATTCTTCTTCCAGGTTTGGAAACTCTTTCAATTGTGTTTATAACAGGATTACCTAAATTGTACTTTAGTTCTATTACCAAAATAGGTTTATCTGAAATTTCAGTTGTCTCAAAATTTACTATGAAACCCTCATCCTTCAGAACTTCAGCAATTTTACATTTGAATTTCGATGATGGAAGCTCAACTTTTTTCTGACTTCTCATTTGAGCATTCTTTATTCTCGCTAACATATCTCCTATTGGGTCGCTTAAACTCATAATCTCTCCTCTCTTACCAGCTTGATTTTATCATCCCAGGAATTTTACCCTCTAGACTTAATTTTCTTAGAGCAATTCTTGATATTTTAAGTTTTCTATATACACCGTGTGGTCTTCCAGTAATTTGACATCTATTCATAACTCTAGTTTTCGCTGAGTTTCTTGGCAACTTAGAGAGTTTTTGTTGTGCCTTAAATCTTTCTTCTAATGGAAGCTTCTTATTCATTATTATTTTTTTCAGTTTTTTTCTTTTAGAATAATATTTATTAGACAATTTCATTCTTCTATTATTCTTATTAATTGCACTTAGTTTAGCCATATTTAATTATTCCTCTCTTCATTAAATGGAAAATTTAATTTTCTTAGTAATTCAAGACTATGATCTTTGTTTAACGAAGACATAATAATTGTAATATCTAATCCTCTTATCTTTTCTACTTTATCAAAGTTTACCTCAGGAAAAATAATGTGTTCTTTTACTCCAAATGAATAATTTCCAAATTTATCAAAACCTTTAAGTGACAAACCTCTAAAGTCTTTTATTCTTGGAAGAGCTATGTTTACTAATCTATCAATAAACTCATACATTTTATCTTTTCTTAGAGTTACTTTAAGCCCTGCGTTAGTATTTTTTCTAGTTTTAAAGTTTGAAATTGATTTTTTAAATTTTGTTTTGACAGGCATTTGACCTGCTATTTTAGATAAATCTTCTTCACATGATTTGATAGTTTTAGCATCATTACCATCGATACCTAAACCCATATTTAAAACAACTTTTTTAATTCTAGGTGCCATTAATAAATTTTTTAACCCAAATTTATCTTTTAAATTAATTTGGATCTCTTTTTTATATAACTCTTTTAGTCTTGGCGTCATTTTTTACTCTTTTCTTTTTTCTGATTTTTATCAGCGTTTACAATCATAAGGTTTGATAGATTAATAAAATTTTCTTTATCAAAAATTCCACCTTTTTTTTCCTTTGTAGTTTTTACATGTTTTTTAATAATATTTAATCCTTTAACTTTTGCCCTAAATTTTGATCTATCAATTTCTATAATTTCACCTTCTTTATTTTTATCTTTACCAACTAATACTTTAACTTTATTTCCTTTTTTAATAGTCATTATAATACCTCAGGTGCTAATGAGATTATTTTCATCTGACCTCTGCTTCTTAACTCTCTTGTGACAGGTCCAAATATCCTAGTACCAACTGGTTCACCTTTTTCATCTACTAAAACTGCTGCGTTATTATCAAATTTAACTTTTGATCCATCTTCTCTGTGAATACCTTTCTTAACTCTTACTACTACAGCCTTATGAACTGAGCCTTTTTTAACTTTACCTTTCGGTATTGCCTCTTTGACTGCAATTACTATAGTATCTCCTATACTTGCATATCTTCTTTTTGAACCTCCAAGAACCTTAATACACTCTATTCTTTTAGCCCCTGTATTATCTGCAACTTGTAGTTCTGTCTGGATTTGAATCATTGTTTTTCCTTTAATACTTCGAATTTTTTGTTTTTTGAGTATGGTCTAGATTCAATAATTGAAACTTTGTCACCTACTTTAAATTTATTATCTTCATCGTGCGCACTATATTTTTTTTTACTTTTTACAACTTTTTTAAATAGTGGATGTTGATACTTTCTTTCTATCATTACTTTAATAGTTTTATTTTCTTTATCATTTACTACCACACCATGTAAAATTTTCTTAGGCATTTGCTTTCCTGTCAATTAAAGTTTTTAATCTTGCAATATTTTTCTTTGTAATGTTAATCTTCGATGGACTTGTTAGCTGTCCATTTATTTTTTGAAACCTAAAATTAAATAATTCTTTTTTAAGTTTATCTAAGTCTTTTAAAGCCTGATCTTTTGTCATTTTTTTTGTTTCTTTTTTTTTCATTATGTAAATCTTTTTATAAATTTTGTTTTAATTGGTAATTTAGCAGATGCCTTATATAAGGCTTCTTTTGCAATCTGTTCTGATACTCCATCGATTTCAAATAAAATTCTTCCTGGTTTTACTCTGCATGCCCAAAATTCTGGTGAACCCTTTCCTTTTCCCATTCTTACCTCAGTCGGTTTTTTAGATACTGGAATATTTGGGAACATTCTTGTCCATACTCTGCCTTGTCTTTTCATATGTCTTGTTAATGCAACTCTTGCTGCCTCAATTTGTTTTGATATTACTCTGTCAGGCGACATAGCTTTTAAACCATAAGAACCATAATTCATTAAATTACATCTGGATGCAGTACCATGAATTCTACCTTTATGGGCTTTTCTGAATTTTGTTCTTGTTGGTTGTAGCATAATTATTTCTTATTAGTTTCTTGGCTAAATTCCTTTGAAAATATTTCTCCTTTATATATCCAAACTTTTATACCTATAATTCCGTAAGTTGTCAGTGCTTCAGCTTCAGCATAATCTATATCAGCTCTTAATGTGTGGGATGGTATACTTCCTTCTCTCAACCACTCTGTTCGGGCGATTTCGTTTCCACCTAGTCTACCACTTATTGAAACTTTTATACCCTTTGCACCTAATCTTAAAGCTGATTGCATAGATCTTTTCATTGCTCTTCTATACGAAACTCTTTTTACTAATTGTTGAGCTATATTTTCAGCAACTAAGTAACTATTTGTTTCAGGTTTTTTTACTTCTTTAATGTTAAGATTAACTTCATTACTAGTTAAAGCAGAAAGCTTATTTTTTATTTTTTCAATGTCACTACCTTTTTTTCCAATAACAAAACCAGGTCTTGATGTATAAATTGTTACAAAACATTTTTTGGATGTTCTTTCAATCATCACTTTTGAAACTCCTGAATTAATAACATTTTTTTTTATATATTCTCTAATTTTGAAATCCTCTATTAAAAAATTTCCGAAATCTTTTTTCTTTGCATACCAAACAGAATCCCAACCTCTGTTAATTCCTAATCTAAGACCAACCGGATTAACTTTTTGTCCCATGTTTTACCTCTGTTTTATTAAGTTCCGAAAGTACGATTGTTAAATTCGAAAATGGTTTTTTGATTGGTGCTGCTCTTCCTTTTGCTCTAGCTCTAAATCTCTTCATTACTACTTGCTTGCCACAATATGCTTCCTTAACAATCAGTTTATCAATATCAAATTGAAAATTATTTTCAGCATTTGCTATAGCTGAAGACAAGGTCTTCTTAACATCATTTGATATTCTTTTATCCGAAAACGACAAGTCCCTTACTGCAATTCCTACTTTTTTACCAACTATAGATTTCAAAATAGGCTTAAGTTTTCTTGTGCTCGATCTAACGTTTTTATTTATAGATTTTACTAATTTTTTATTATCATTTTTACTCATAATTATTTTTTATCCTCTGTTTTTGCTCCACCATCTTCTTTAGCTTTTTTATCTGCAGGTGTATGACCAAAAAACTGTCTAGTCGGTGCAAATTCACCAAATTTATGACCTACCATATCCTCGGAAACTGTTATTGGAATAAATTTTTTACCATTATAAATTAAAAAACTTATACCCACAAAATCAGGTATAATTGTTGATTTTCTTGACCAGATTTTAATTGGTTTTTTATTTGGTTCATTTTTTTGCTTATCAACTTTTTTGATAACACTTTCTTCAACAAATGGTCCTTTCCAAATTGATCTAGCCATTTTTACCTATTTTTTTTAGCCTTTCTTCTTGTAACTATAAATTTATCTGTTCTTTTATTGTCTCTAGTTTTTAAACCTTTGGCTGACTGTCCAGTTGGAGAGACAGGGTGTCTACCACCAGCAGATTTTCCCTCTCCTCCACCATGAGGGTGATCAACTGGATTTTTAACAACACCTCTCGTATGAGGTCTAATTCCCAACCATCTAGATCTTCCAGCTTTACCAATTTTTATATTTTTTTGGTCTGGATTTGATAAAACTCCAATTGTTGCCATACATCTGGAGTTTATTTTTCTTACTTCTCCCGATGTCATTTTTATTAGAGAATAATCACCATCAATACCTGCTATACTAACGGATGTTCCTGCAGACCTTGCAATTTTACCTCCAGCGCCCGGTTGTAATTCGACATTATGTATTTCAATTCCAACAGGAATTTCTTGTAAAGGCATACAATTTCCAATTTTAACTTCAATATTTTGTCCATTTTGTATTTTGTCACCAACTTTAATTTTTTGTGGTGCTAGATAATAATATTTTTTTCCATCATCGAATTTGACTAACATAATATGACAAGATCTATTTGGATCATACTCAATTCTCTCAACTTCACCGATTGAGTTAAATTTTCTTCTATAAAAATCTATATTACGATACTTGTGTTTATGACCACCACCATGGTTACGAGAAGTAATACGACCTAAATTATTTCTTCCTTTGGAAGCATTATTAACAGAAGTAAGAGGTTTAAAAGGTTTACCTTTCCACAAATTAGCTCTATCGACTAAAATAGTTCCTCTAGTCGATTTTGTATATGGTTTAAATGATTTTAGTGACATTATTTAAATTCCTGTTGTTAAATCTATACTTTGACCTTTTTTTAACGTTATGATTGCTTTTTTATACCCAATAACTTTTACTTTTCTTCCTCTTGTAATTTTATTTCTAGTTTGTTTATTTATAATATTAATTTTTGTTACATTAACTTTAAAAATTTTTTCTATGCTTTTTTTGATTGTATTTTTATTTGATGAATTAGGAACTTTAAATACAATTTTATTTTGATCAGATAAATTAGTTGATTTCTCTGTAACTACAGGAGATATTATTTTGTCATATAAATGAATTTTATGCATATTTTTTTTCCAATTCTTTCATTGATGTTTCAGTAAAAATTATTTTATTAAATTTGATTAGGTCATAAGAACTAAAGTGATTTACGTCTGTAACTTTAATATTTGGAATATTTTTAATAGAACGAATTATTTTTTCCTTAGATGATTTATCTAAAATAACTAAAGCGTCTTGTACATTAAATTTATTTAATAAATTGTTCATATCCTTAGTTTTTAAAATTTTATCTTTAAAATCAGAAAAAATTATTAAATCTTTGTTATTATTTTTTTCTGTTATAAGTGAAGTAACACTTAATTTTTTTTCACTTTTATTAATTTTTCTTACTTTATAACTTGCCTCACCTTTTGGACCA
Source organism: uncultured Pelagibacteraceae bacterium (assembly GCA_902570525.1). Classification (GTDB taxonomy): domain Bacteria; phylum Pseudomonadota; class Alphaproteobacteria; order Pelagibacterales; family Pelagibacteraceae; genus Pelagibacter. Next base: position 38,959 of record CACFYN010000003.1, on the reverse strand, counting down.
TGCGCTACACCACCACCAACAAAAATTGGGGCTTTACGGCTAGCATGTCTTGCGTTACCTGTGCCTTTTTGAGCATAAATTTTAGATGTAGATCCAATAATTTCATTTTTTTGTTTGGTTTTTGCCTTTCTTCCTTTGTAATTAGCATTTGTTTTATAGATAACTCCGCTAACCAACTTTTTATTTACTTTAGAAGATACAATTTTGTCTAATACCTCAATTGTACTTTTTTTTCCATCTAGACTAATTTTTTCTATTTTCATTTTTTACTTTTTCTTTTTTTCAGGAACTTTTTTGAGTTTTTCCATTACTTCTATTTTTTCTTTAATTGTAAGTTTTTTAATATTTTTAATAGATTTTTTAACCAAAACTTCAGTATTTTTTGAACCAGGAATTGAACCTTTTAAAAATAACAAATTATTATCTATGTCAGATTTAATAATTTCGATATTTTGTTTAGTCCTTATTTTATCACCCATGTGACCTGCCATTTTTTTACCCTTAAAAACTTTGCCAGGGTCTTGTCTTTGACCAGTTGATCCATGCGATCTGTGAGAAACAGATACACCGTGTGTAGCTCTTAAACCACTAAAATTATGTCTTTTCATACCACCAGCAAAACCTTTTCCGATTGTTCTTGATTTTACATCAACAAATTTAGTATCCTGAAATATCTCCAGTCCAAACTCATTACCTGGTTTGAAGTTTTCTATATTTTTAACTCTGAATTCTTTCAATTTTTTTTTAGGTTCGGTATTTTTTTTTGAATAAAAACCCTTCATAGCCTTTGAAAGCTTAGAATTTTTAATTTTTCCAAAACCTAACTGAACTGCATTATATCCACGTTGCTCAGAATTAATTACATTTATAACTCTACCCTTTTCAATCTTTAAAACTGTTACAGGCACAGATTGACCAGCTTTATAAAATTCTCTAGTCATGCCAATTTTTTTTCCTATTAAGCCTATTTCATTCATAAATTAAATTTTAATCTCCACGTCAACACCTGATGCTAAATCAAGTTTCATTAAAGCTTCTACTGTTTGTGGTGTTGGTTCAATAATATCAATTAATCTTTTATGGGTTCTAGTCTCAAATTGCTCTCTACTTTTTTTATCTATGTGGGGAGATCTTAATACTGTGTATCTTTCAATTTTTGTTGGTAATGGGATTGGCCCTTTTATATTCGCACCCGTTCTCTTAACTGTATTAACTATTTCTTCAGTTGATTGATCTAAAACTTTGTTATCGTATGCCCTAAGTTTAATTCTAATATTTTGTTTTTGCATTTTTTTATCCAGTTTTCTTAGTTACTTCATCTTGAACATTTTGAGGGACTTTTGCATAATGATCAAAAAACATTGAGTATTGAGCTCTTCCCTGTGACATTGATCTAAGATTATTTATATAGCCAAACATATTTGCTAAAGGTACCATGGCAGTAATAACTGTAGCGTTACCTCTTTGCTCTTGTGTACTAATTTGACCTCTTCTACTATTTAAATCACCTATAACATCACCCATGTAATCTTCAGGTGTAACAACTTCAACTCTCATCACAGGTTCTAATAATTTTAATGTAGCTCTAGTACATGCCTCTTTAAAACATTGTCTTGAAGCTAACTCAAAAGCTAAAACACTTGAGTCTACATCATGATGTAATCCATCTAAAATTGTTACTTTATAATCAATTAAAGGAAAGCCAGCTAAAATTCCGTTGTCTGCAACTGACTCAACACCTTTTTCAACACCAGGAATAAACTCTTTTGGAATTGCTCCACCCTTAATTTTGCTTTCGACTTCTCTACCTTTTCCAGGTTCAAGAGGTTCTACAGATAATTTGACACGTGCAAACTGACCAGCGCCTCCACTTTGCTTCTTATGTGTATAATCAAATTCAGTGCTTTTTTCTATTGTTTCTCTATATGCAACTTGAGGAGCGCCAACATTAGCCTCTACTTTGAATTCTCTTTTCATTCTATCGACAATTATGTCTAAATGAAGTTCTCCCATACCTTTAATAATTGTTTGACCTGACTCCTCGTCTGAACTCACTCTAAAAGAAGGGTCCTCTTTTGCTAATCTTCCTAATGCTTCACCCATTTTTTCCTGGTCACCCTTTGTCTTAGGTTCAACTGCAATTTCAATAACTGGATCAGGAAATTCCATTGGTTCAAGTAAAACTGGTTGATCCTCATCTGATAAAGTATGTCCAGTGATGGTATTTTTTAGGCCTGCTAGAGCAACAATGTCACCTGAATTAGCTTCTTTTATATCCTCTCTTGAATTTGCGTGCATTAATAACATTCTACCAACTCTTTCCTCTTTATCTTTAGACGTATTGTATATAGCTGTACCTGTTTTAACTGTACCTGAATAAATTCTTATGAACGTAAGTGATCCAACAAATGGATCATTAGCAACTTTAAAAGCAAGAGCCGAAAATGGTGCATTATCCTCAAATTTCATTTCTAATTCTTCATCAGAATTAGGTTTCGTTCCTTTAATTGAGCCAATATCTTTAGGACTTGGTAAATAATTTACAACTGCATCCAATAAAGGTTGGACACCCTTATTTTTAAAAGCTGATCCTGTTAAAACAGGAACAAAGTCAAAATTGAGACAACCTTTCCTTATACATTTTATTAAATCTTCATGTTTGATCTGATCACCATTTAGGTAACTTTCCATTAGTTTTTCATCTTGCTCAACTGCAGTCTCAACTAATTCTTGCCTATATTTTTCAGATATTTCCTTTAAATCAGATGGTATTTCTTTCTCTTCCCACTCAGCTCCAAGATCTTCATTTTTCCACACAATAGCTTTCATTTTCACAAGATCAACAACACCCTGTAGTGAAGACTCGATGCCTATTGGAACTTGCATAACTAAAGGTTTAGCTCCTAGTCTTTCTTTAATCATATCTACGCATCTAAAGAAATCAGCTCCTGTTCTATCTAATTTGTTAACAAAACAAATTCTTGGAACTTTGTATTTATCAGCTTGTCTCCATACAGTTTCAGATTGAGGTTCAACTCCGGCAACACCGTCAAAAACTGCAACTGCACCATCTAATACTTTTAAAGATCTTTCTACTTCAATAGTAAAATCAACATGACCTGGAGTATCAATTATATTAATTCTATGATCATTCCAAAAACAAGTAGTTGCGGCTGAGGTTATGGTAATACCCCTTTCTTGTTCTTGTTCCATCCAATCCATAGTTGCAGCACCATCATGAACTTCACCTATTTTGTGGCTTTTACCAGTATAATATAAAATTCTTTCTGTTGTTGTAGTCTTGCCAGCATCTATGTGTGCCATAATCCCAATATTTCTATACTTGTCTAATGTATGTGTTCTACTCATATAAATTTACCATCTAAAATGTGCGAATGCTTTATTTGACTCAGCCATTTTATGTGTATCTTCCTTTTTCTTAATTGCTGAGCCTCTATTTTGATATGCATCAAATATTTCATTAAATATTTTATCAGACATATTTTTATCTTTTCTTTTTCTAGATGCATCAATTAACCATCTTAGAGCAAGCGCTTGTGATCTTTTTGATTTCACCTCCACCGGTACTTGATATGTGGCTCCACCAACACGTCTTGATCTTACCTCAACTGTTGGTTTGATATTATTTATTGCCTGATTAAATATTGTAATTGGTTCTTCTTTTGATTTAGATTTTATTTTATCAATTGCATCGTAAATTATTTTTTCTGCAACAGTTTTTTTTCCATCATACATTATTGAATTGATTAATTTTGGTATTACATTTGATTTATATTTTGGATCAACGACTGGAATTTTTTTTGGAGCTTTTTTTTTCCTAGACATAATTTATTTTCCTTTTTTTGCTCCATACTTAGATCTTTGTTGTTTTCTGGCTGTAACACCCTGGGTATCTAAGTTACCTCGTAAAATATGATATCTTACACCTGGTAAATCTTTTACTCTCCCACCCCTAATTAGCACAACAGAGTGTTCTTGTAAGTTATGTCCTTCACCTGGAATATAGGAAGTTACTTCATGCCCGTTGGATAAACGTACTCTTGCAACTTTTCTTAATGCAGAATTTGGTTTTTTTGGTGTTGTTGTATAAACTTTAACACATACACCTCTCTTTTGAGGTGACCTCTCAAGAGCTGGGACTTTATCCCTTGACGCAGGTCTTTGTCTTCTTTTTCTTAATAACTGGTTTATAGTCGGCATAAATTAATTAATTATTTTTGGATAAAATGACTGACAGTTCATTTAAGTGGCAGCGTTTAATACCCCAATGGTATTACATTCCAACCAAAAAATATGGCCAAAATACTATAGAAATTTAATTTGTCAAACTATAAAGATTACGCCTTAACTTAAATTTTTATTGATTTACTTGGGTTTCTGACGGTTCTGAGGGTTCTTGCTCAGAAAGAAATTTTTCGTCATCTTTTAATGCTTTTTTATTCCAATCATTTTTAATACTGCCAGTTCCAGCTGGAACCAATCTTCCTACAATTACATTTTCCTTCAATCCATGTAAATAATCAACTTTACCTTTTATAGCAGCGTCTGTTAAAACTCTCGTTGTTTCTTGGAAAGATGCCGCTGAGATAAATGACTCAGTTTGTAGTGATGCTTTTGTTATACCCATTAAAACTCTTTCACCAACTGCTGGTTTCTTATTATTTTTTTGTAGCTCTTCATTCATATTTTCAAATTTAATTCTATCCACTACTTCTCCTGGTAATAAATTTGAATCTCCAGAGTTTTTCACTTCTATTTTTTTCAACATTTGTCTTAAAATAGTTTCTATGTGTTTATCATTTATCACAACACCTTGAAGTCTATATACTTCTTGAACTTGATTTACAAAATATTCAGTCAGTTCCTCAATTCCTAAAATTCTAAGTATGTCGTGAGGTAAAGGTTGACCATCTAGTAGATATTCACCTTTCTTAATTTTTTCTCCCTCATTAAAATTTATGTGTTTACCTTTGGGTATTAAATAATTAGAGCTCTCTCCATTATCAGACATAATTGATATTCTTTGTTTTCCTCTTACTTCTTTACCAAATAAAACCTTTCCGTCATTTTCAGCAATAATTGCACTATCTTTTGCTTTTCTAGCTTCAAATAATTCTGCAACACGAGGTAAACCACCAGTAATATCTTTTGTTTTTGAAGTTTCCTTAGGAAGACGTGCAATTACATCTCCTGCTGATATTTTCTGTCCATCTTTTACAGATAAGATTGAATCAGGCACCAAATAATATCTAGCCTCATTATCATCGGCCTTTTTAATTACATTACCTTTGTCGTCTCTTAATGTAATTCTTGGTTTAAGATCAGTATTCTTTGATTGAGATCTCCAATCTATAACTGATTTTGATGAAATACCGGTTGCATCATCTACTGTTTCAGATATTGAAACTCCGTCAATCAGATCAACATAATTAACTATTCCATTTTTCTCAGCTATTACAGGTGTTGTATAAGGATCCCATTCGCAAATCTTAGAATTTTTTTTAATTTTTTCACCATTTTTGAAAAATAATTTTGAACCGTAAGGTACTTTGTATATAGCAATTTGTAGACCTTTATCATCTTCTAAAGAAAGTTGAGTATTTCTTCCCATTACAATTAAATTTTTCTTAGAGTCCTCAATTAAATTTGTATTTATTATTTTTAGTGTTCCCTCATTTTTACTTACTATTTGAGAATCCTGTTTGATTGAAGCGGTACCTCCAACGTGAAATGTTCTCATGGTTAATTGTGTTCCAGGCTCACCTATTGACTGAGCAGAAATCATTCCAATCGCTTCACCTACGTGCACCATTTTTCCTCTAGATAAATCTCTTCCATAAGACATTGCACAAACACCTTCTTTAGATCCACAAGTTATCACCGAATAAACTCTTATTGATTTAACACCAGCTGCATCTATTTTTTCACATCCTGCCTCATCAATCATTTCACCTTTTTTAATTATTTTTTCTCCTGTAATTGGATTTTTAATATCGTTAGCAGCAACTCTACCTAAAGCTCTTTCTGAAAGAGCCACTATAACATTTCCACCTTCGATAATTTCCGATAAAGCTATACTACCTCTATTTTTACAATCACAATCTTTTTTTGTTATTGTCAGATCTTGAGCTACATCACATAGTCTTCTTGTTAAATAACCTGAGTTTGCTGTTTTTAAAGCTGTGTCAGCTAAGCCTTTTCTAGCACCATGGGTTGAATTAAAATATTCTAAAGCAGTTAAACCTTCCTTAAAATTTGATGTAATTGGAGACTCAATAATTTCACCAGAGGGTTTTGCTATTAAACCTCTCATACCTGCGAGTTGTTTCATTTGAGCGGCAGAACCTCTTGCGCCCGAATCTGCCATCATAAAAACAGAATTAATTTTAAGACCATCTTTTGTTGTTTCTGTTGCTGATATTCTTTTCATCATCTCTCCAGCAACTCGATCAGTACATTTAGACCAGGCATCTACAACTTTGTTATATTTTTCTCCTCTAGTAATTAATCCCTCAGAATATTGATTTTCGTAATCTGCTATTAGTTTTTTTGTTTCATCTATCAATTGTGATTTATTTTCTGGAATAACTAAATCATCCTTACCAAATGAAATACCCGCTTTAAAAGCATGTTTAAAACCCAAGTCTTTAAGTTTATCGCAGAATATAACTGTCTTTTTTTGTCCAGCAAATCTAAAAACAATATCAATAATTTCGGAAACTGTTCTTTTAGGTAGAAGTCTATCAATTAGAGAAAAATTTAAATCTTTGTGCTTCGGTAACAAATTAGCAAGTAAAAATCTTCCTGCGGTGCTTGTAAATTTTTGTTGTATTGTATTTCCTTTTTCATCAACTGTTTCAAATCTTGATATAATTCTTGAGTGAACGTTAATATTGCCAGACTCTAGTCCTTGCTCTATCTCAGAATTGTTTACGAAATATCCCTCTACTTTTTCATTTTGATAAGGCGGCTGTGATAAATAATAAATTCCTAAAATCATGTCTTGGCTAGGAACAATAATAGGTTTTCCATTTGATGGACTTAAGATATTGTTTGTAGACATCATTAACACTCTAGCTTCTAATTGAGCTTCTAAGCTAAGAGGAATATGTACAGCCATCTGATCACCATCAAAGTCTGCATTAAATGCTGCACAGGTTAGAGGATGTAGTTCGATTGCGTCACCTTCAATTAATTTAGGTTCAAAAGCTTGAACACCTAATCTGTGAAGTGTTGGTGCTCTATTTAGTAATATTGGATGTTCTCTAACTATAAGTTCTAATGCATCCCAAACTGCGTTTGTTTCCTTTTCAACAAGTTTTTTTGCTTGTTTAATTGTAGATGCTAAACCTAATTTATTTAATCTAGCGTATAAGAATGGCTTGAATAATTCTAGAGCCATTTTTTTAGGTAATCCACATTCGTGTAGTTTTAAATCTGGACCAACAACAATCACTGATCTACCAGAGTAATCAACTCTTTTGCCTAAAAGGTTTTGTCTAAACCTTCCTTGTTTTCCTTTAAGCATTTCAGCTAAAGATTTTAACGGACGTTTGCCAGTTCCTGTAATTACTCTACCTCTTCTTCCGTTATCGAATAAAGCATCTACTGACTCTTGTAACATTCGTTTTTCATTTCTAATAATTATATCTGGAGCTTTAAGATCCATTAATCTTTTCAATCTATTATTTCTATTTATAACTCTTCTATACAAATCGTTAAGATCTGATGTTGCAAATCTTCCTCCATCTAGAGGAACAAGTGGCCTTAACTCTGGTGGTATTACAGGTATAGTAGTTAATATCATCCATTCTGGTTTATTGCCAGTTTCAATAAATGAATCGATCAGTTTTAATCTTTTTATAGATCTTTCTTCAGCAACCTTTGATTTAGTTTCATTAATATTTTTTAATAATATTTCTCTCTCTTTATTCAGGTCTATAGATTTTAAAATCTCTAGTATTGCTTCTGCTCCTATTCCTGCAGTAAAGGCTTCTTCACCAAACTCCTCTTGATATTTATTTAATTCATCTTCGTTTAAAAGTTGATTTTTTTTAAGACTAGTTAATCCAGGTTCTACAACAATAAAACTTTCAAAGTATAGAACTCTTTCCACCTCCTTGAGCTTCATATCAATAGCAAGTGAAATTCTACTTGGTAAAGATTTTAAAAACCAAATATGAGCAACCGGCGTTGATAAATTAATGTGCCCCATTCTTTCTCTACGAACATTTGATTTTGTAACCTCTACACCGCACTTCTCACAAATAATTCCTCTGAACTTCATTCTTTTATATTTTCCACATAAACATTCGTAATCTTTTATTGGACCAAATATTCTCGCACAAAATAGACCGTCTTTTTCAGGTCTGAAAGTTCTATAATTAATAGTTTCTGGTTTCTTTATTTCTCCATAAGTCCATGACTTAATCTTTTCAGGGCTTGCTAAAGTAATTTTAATACTATTAAAATTTTGAGAGTCTGATATCGCAGTTTCTTTAAAAAAATCTTTAATATCTTTTTTCATTCTAGTTTAACTCCACATTAAGGGCTAGCGCTTTTATTTCTTTTACTAAAACATTAAATGACTCAGGTATTCCTGACTCAAAATTCTCTTCACCTTTTACTATTGTTTCATAAACTTTTACTCTACCAGCAACATCATCAGATTTTACTGTTAAAATTTCTTGTAAAGTATAAGAAGCACCATAAGCTTCCAAAGCCCAAACTTCCATTTCTCCAAATCGTTGTCCTCCCAATTGGGCCTTACCACCAAGAGGTTGTTGTGTAACTAAACTATAAGGACCTGTAGATCTTGCGTGTATTTTATCTTCTACTAAATGGTGTAATTTTAACATATATATAGTTCCAACGGTGACTTCTCTATCAAATTTTTCTCCTGTTCTACCATCCCACAATTTTGTTTGACCAGATTTTGGTAATGATGCAAGTTCTAACATATTTGTAACATCCTGCTCTTTTGCACCATCAAAAACTGGAGTTGAAATTGGAATTCCACTTTTCAAATTTTCACAAAGGTCTTTAAATTCAGTCTTAGATAATCTATCTAAATTTTCGTTATATACTTCTTTGCCATATACAGATTTTAAAAAATTATTTATTTTTTCAGTTTTTTCTGCATGTTTCTGGTTTTCATTTATAAGATTTTTAACATTTTCACCTAACTCAGAACATGCCCAGCCTAAGTGTGTCTCTAATATCTGTCCAACATTCATCCGACTAGGTACCCCAAGAGGGTTTAAGACTATATCAACAGGTTTGCCGTTTTCTCTGTAAGGCATATCCTCCACAGGTACAATTTTGCTGACAACTCCTTTGTTACCATGTCTGCCAGACATTTTATCACCAGGTCTTAGTCTTCTTTTTATTGCAACGAAAACTTTTACCATTTTCATAACACTAGGTAAAAGTTCATCACCTTGTCTAATTTTTAAAACTTTATCTTCAAATCTATCTTGAATATCTTGTTTTGCTTTACTGTATTGATCTTTCAATTGATCTAAAGCATCAATCTTTTTTGTATCTTTAACCTCAACTTTAAATATATCAGAAACAGTTAAAATATTTATGTTATTATCATCTAATTTTGATCCACTATCTAAATCCCTAATTTTTTTATCTAAGGTTATGCCACTGAGAATTACTGCAGCACGTTGTTTAATACTACGTTCCAATATTTCTTCTTCAACAATTTTATCCTGTTGCACCGCCTCAATTTCAGCCCTTTCAATTGTGATCGATCTTTCATCTTTATCAATACCATGTCTATTAAAAACTCTTACATCGACAACAATTCCACCACTACCACTAGGCATTTTCAATGATGTATCAGTAACATCAATAGCTTTTTCACCAAATATTGATCTTAAAAGTTTTTCTTCAGGTCCAGATGCTGAGTCTCCTTTTGGTGTTACTTTACCAACTAATATATCTCCAGGTTTGACCTCAGCGCCGATATAAACTATTCCTGACTCATCTAAATTTTTTAAGGCATCTTCATTAACATTTGGTATATCACGTGTAATATCCTCCTCACCTAATTTTGTATCTCTTGACATTATCTCGTATTCTTCAATATGAATTGATGTAAAAACATCATCTGTTACACATCTTTCTGATATTAAAATTGAGTCCTCAAAATTATAGCCTTGCCATGGCATAAAGGCGACGGTTACATTTTTTCCTAAAGCAAGCTCACCTAATTTAGTCGACGGTCCATCAGCAATTATATCTCCAACTTTAACTTTATCACCAACTCTCACTAAAGGTTTTTGATTAATGCAAGTATTTTGGTTTGATCTCTTAAATTTTTGTAAGTTATAAATATCTACACCAGATTTTGTAAAATCAGTTTCATTTGTTGCTTTAATGACTATTCTCTTTCCATCAATTTTATCAACTACACCATCTCTCTTAGCAACGATCGTAACCCCTGAGTCAAGAGCAACATCGCTTTCAATTCCTGTGCCAACTAAAGGGGACTCTGGTTTTAACAATGGAACTGCTTGTCTCATCATATTTGAACCCATCAAAGCTCTATTGGCATCATCGTTTTCTAAAAAAGGAATAAGAGAGGCAGCAACTGAAACTAATTGCTTAGGAGAAACGTCGATATAATCGATGTTATCTGGTTTAGATAAAATAAAGTTAAGATTTTCTCTACATGATACTAACTCTTCAGTAAATTTACCATTTTTATCTATTTTTGAATTCGCTTGAGCAATTGTAAACTTAGTCTCCTCCATTGCTGATAAATACTCAATTTTGTCCTCAACTACGCCACCCTTTACTTTTTTATAAGGACTCTCAATGAAGCCATATTTATTTATTTTTGAATAAGTTGATAAGCTGTTTATTAAACCAATATTTGGTCCTTCCGGAGTTTCTATAGGACATATTCTACCATAGTGAGTTGGGTGAACGTCTCTTACCTCAAATCCTGCTCTTTCACGTGTTAAACCGCCAGGACCTAATGCAGAAACTCTTCTTTTATGAGTTATTTCTGAAAGAGGATTTGTTTGATCCATAAATTGAGATAATTGAGATGTAGCAAAAAAATCTTTCAATGAAATAGTCAAAGGTTTTGCGTTTATCAAATCTTGTGGCATCGCAGACTCCACATCAAGTGTGGTCATTTTTTCTTTAATTGCTCTCTCCATACGGTAAACACCAATACGAGCTTGATTTTCAACTAATTCACCAACGGATCTTACCCTTCTATTCGCCAAATGATCTATATCGTCAATTTCGTCCTTTCCATCTCTTAAATCTAACATTTTCTGAATTATAGCTAAAATATCGTCATTTCTTAAGATTGTTATTTTATCTGAACATTCTAAATTTAACCTAGAATTCATTTTTACACGACCAACATCAGATAAATCGTATCTATCTGAGCTAAAAAATAGGTTGTTAAATATTTGACTTGCAATTTCAGTTGTAGGTGGTTCGCCTGGTCTTAAGACTTTATATATTTCGGTGATAGCATCATTTTTTGTTTCATTTTTATCGTTAAAAATAGTTAATAATAAATATGGGCCTTTATTGATTGAGTTAGTCGATGAAAGAGTTACATTATTGATATCATTATCTATTATTTTTTGAACTATCGTTTCATTTAATTCAGAGCCAATTTTATACTTATCCTCACCTACGGTTAAATCTGTGTGTAAGAATTTTCCGTAAAGAGATTTGCTTGTTACAAATATTTCTTTTAATCCATCATTAAATAATTTTTTTGCAGTAAGAAAATTAACCTTCTCGCCTTGTTTAATAATTAATTTTCCAGTTTTTGCATCTATAATTTCCTCAGAGAAATTTTTAGATTTATAATTTTCTGGGTTAAACTTAGTTTTCCATTTGTTTTGTTTTTTATCATATGTGTAGCTTTCTTTTTCATAATATTCATTTACGATATCTTGCTTTGAAAAACCTAGAGCTAAAAGTAAAGTTGAAACAAATATCTTTTTTTTTCTATCAATTCTAAAATATAATAAATCTTTGACATCATATTCGAAGTCTAGCCACGAACCCCTATTAGGAATAACTCTACAGTTAAAAAGTAATTTTCCACTTGCATGAGATTTCCCTTTATCATGATCAAAAAAAACACCTGGACTTCTGTGCATTTGGTTAACTACTACTCTTTGAACACCATTCGTAATGAATGTTCCACTGTTTGTCATCATAGGAACTTCTCCCATGTAGACCTCCTGCTCTTTAGCAGATAATATTTCTTTACTATTATTTTCTTGATCTATCTCATAAACAACAAGTCTTAACGTGCATTTAAGTGCAGAAGAATAAGTTAAACCTCTTTGTATGCACTCTTCAACATCAAACTTAGGTTTTTCTAATCTATAAGAAACATACTCTAGTGTAGCCTTATCATTTAAGTCTTCTATTGGAAATATACTCTTGAATACTCTATCAAATCCTTTTACTAAATTAGAATCGATATTTTCTTTTAAATCAGTAAGTTGCTTATAGGAATTCTTTTGAACTTCTATTAAGTTTGGTATCGATAATCCTTCTTTAAGTTTTCCAAAATTCTTTCTGATATTTTTTTTTTCAGTAAAAGATAATTGCATCTATGTTGTAATTGCTAATTTATAAAAAATCAGCAATTTAAATTTTGTTTATTATTTAAGTTCTACTTTAGCCCCAGCCGCTTCTAATTTAGCTTTAATTTCTTCAGCTTCTTTTTTACTAACGCCTGCTTTAACTTCTTTTGGAGCTCCCTCTACTAAATCCTTAGCTTCTTTAAGTCCTAGAGATGTTACTCCTCTTACTTCTTTTATAACATTAATTTTTTTATCACCTGCTGAAGCTAGCACTATAGTGAATTCACTTTTTTCTTCTGCTGGTGCTCCGCCTGCTGCACCTGCCGCGGGTGCCGCTGCAACAGCTGCTGCTGCCGTAACTCCCCACTTTTCTTCTAGTTGTTTTGAAAGTTCTGCTGCCTCTACGACAGTTAAACTCGATAGATCCTCAATGATTTTATTTAAGTCAGCCATATGTTAATTCTTAGGTTATTTTTTTGATTTTTCGAGCGCTAAAATAGCGATTTTTGAAGCTGGTGCAAGTAAAATACTTGCTATTTTTTGTGCTGGGGATCTCAAAATTCCCACTATTTTAGCTCTTGCTTCATCTAAAGTAGGTAAAGTTGCTACATTTTGTACACCCGCGACATCTAAAATGTCGGAACCCATGATTCCACCAAGTATTTTAAGATTTGAATTTTCTTTAGAAAATTTTGTTAAAATTTTTGCAGATGTGATTGCATCTTGTGATAACGCTACAGCAGTTGGACCCGAAAATAAATCAGATAAATCTTTGCATCTAGTTTTTTGCAAAGCTAATTTTGTTATTCTATTTTTTGTTATCTTAAACTGTATACCATGTTCTCTCATTCTACCTCTTAGATCGTCTAATTGAGTCATAGTTAATCCTTGATAGTGAGTAACTATCACAGCTTCAGACTTATCAAATTGAGAAGTCATCTGATCTATATATTCTTGTTTTTTTACCTTATCCATCATAATTATAAATTCTTAGCTAATTTTAGTTTATATGAAATTCCCATAGTAGAAGTTAAGAAAGAACTTTTAATTAAATCACCTTTTATTGAAATATTTGATTTTTCTTTTTCTAAAGTTTCAATAATTGCATTAAAATTTTTTATCAGGTTTTCATCAGAGAATGATTTTTTTCCAATGGTGACACCTATATTTCCATCTTTATCATTTCTAATTTCTACTTGACCAGATTTAGAATCTTTTACAGCTTTTATTACATCGTCCGTAACTGTTCCTAATTTAGGATTAGGCATCAAACCTTTCGGACCTAGAACTTTACCTAATTTTGATAACTTGATCATCATTGACTGTGTGCAAATTAATTTTTCAAAATCTAAATATCCGCCTTTGATTTTTTCAATAAGATCATCACTACCAACAACATCAGCACCACTTTCTTTTGCGTCTTTAATTTTTGCTTCTTCGCAAACTACCGCAACTTTAACTTTTTTACCTGTCCCACCAGGCATATTAATTACTGTTCGAAGATTAACCTCGCTTTTCTTTTGTTTATTATTTATTTGAAAACTTAAATCAATTGCTTCGTCAAATTTAGTAGTACAATTTTTTTTTACAATAGGTATCAGCTTATCTATAGTTTGAGAATTAGTCTCTTTTTGAATTTCCTTAAGTTTTTTAAATCTTTTAGATGGCATTATTCTTTAACCTCGATCCCCATTGATCTTGCTGATCCCATAATTATTTTTGTTGCTTGATCCAAATCATTAGCGTTAAGATCTTTCATCTTTTTTTTTGCAATCTCTTCTGCTTGTTTTTTTGTTATAGATGCAACAATATTTCTACCAGGCTCTTGTGATCCACCTTTAAGTTTTGCTGCTTCTTTAATAAAATGTGAAGCAGGTGGGCTTTTAATAATAAAATCAAATTTTTTATCTTTATAAACTGTTATAACAACAGGCACAGGTTTACCCATAAAGTCTTTAGTTTTTTCATTAAAAGCTTTACAGAATTCCATAATGTTAATCCCTCTTTGGCCTAAAGCAGGACCAACCGGGGGTGCTGGATTAGCTTGACCACCTTTAATTTGTAATTTTACATATCCACTTATTTCTTTTTTTGCCATTAACTTACCTTTTCTACCTGACTATACTCTAGTTCAACTGGTGTTGGACGACCAAAAATTAAAACTGACACTTTTAATTTTGATTTATCTTCATCTATATCCTCTACTAATCCATTAAAAGATGCGAATGGACCATCTATAACTTGAACCTTTTCACCAACGGAATATTCAATGCTTGTTTGTGTTTGTGAAACACCATCTTTAATTTGACCAAGAATTTTTTCAATCTCCTTATCTGAAACGGGAACAGGAATTCCCTTAGAACCTAAAAACCCACTCACTTTTTTTATATTTTTAATCATGTGATAAATATTATTATCCATTTCACTTTTAATCAAAACATAGCCAGGAAAATACTTTTTTTTTCTTTGAACCCGTTTTCCTCTTTTAACCTCAGTAACATCTTGTGTAGGCACTATAATCTCCTCAATTTTTTCTGAAATTTTTGCTTTTTCAGCCTCATCTTTAATGTTTTGTGCAACTTTATTTTCAAAGCTAGAGTGCGATTGAACAATATACCAATTTTTCATTATATACTTACCTGCAAAACTATATCTAATAAAAATTTTAGGATTTGATCTAATAAAAGAAAAAATATTGCCGCTATTGTAGCCATTGCAACTACCATTAAACTTCCTTGGATAGTTTCCTTTCCTGTTGGCCAAGTAACTTTAAAAGCTTCTTGTTTTACTTCCTGGATAAATTTAAATGGGTTTTTCATAATTTTTTCTGGCAGGAGCGGAGGGAATCGAACCCCCAACCTCCGGTTTTGGAGACCGGCGCTCTACCAATTGAGCTACACTCCTATTGGTAGCTTATTTAATAATTTTAGTTACTACTCCTGCTCCTACAGTTCTACCACCCTCTCGAATAGCAAAGTTTAATTTTTCACTCATTGCAATAGGTGTAATTAACTTAACTTTAAATTTTGCATCATCACCAGGCATTACCATTTCTGTACCTGACGGCAATTCAACTTCACCAGTTACATCTGTTGTTCTAAAATAAAACTGAGGTCTGTATTTAGTAAAGAAAGGAGTATGTCTTCCACCCTCCTCTTTCTTAAGAACATATGCTTGTGCCTCAAACTCAGTATGTGGAGTGATTGAACCTGGTTTGCAAAGAACTTGTCCTCTTTCAACGTCAGTTCTCTCTACACCTCTTAAAAGTGCTCCAATGTTATCTCCAGCTTCTCCAGTGTCTAAAATTTTTCTAAACATTTCAACACCAGTACAAACTGTTTTTTTTGTATCTCTAATTCCTACTATTTCAATTTCTTCACCAGTTTTTACAACTCCTTGTTCTACTCTTCCAGTAACTACAGTTCCTCTTCCAGAAATAGAAAATACATCTTCTACTGGCATTAAGAAAGGTTTATCCTTTGGTCTGTCTGGTTGTGGAATATGTTCGTCAACAGCTTTCATTAATTCCATAATTGCATTTTTTCCGATCTCATCATCTTTGCCCTCCACAGCAGCTAAAGCTGAACCTTTAACGATCGGAGTTTTGTCGCCTGGAAATTTATAAGAAGTTAAAAGTTCTTTAATTTCTTCCTCAACAAGTTCAATAAGTTCTTTATCTTTTACTTGGTCAACTTTATTTAAAAAAACTACAATAGCCGGTACTCCAACTTGTCTTGCTAAAAGAATATGTTCTCTAGTTTGTGGCATTGGACCATCAGCTGCATTAACAACTAAAATTGCTCCATCCATTTGTGCAGCACCAGTAATCATATTTTTTACATAGTCTGCGTGTCCAGGACAATCTACATGTGCGTAATGTCTTTTATCTGTTTCATATTCAACATGGGCTGTTGAAATAGTTATACCTCTCTCTTTTTCTTCAGGAGCTTTATCGATTTGATCATAAGCTGTAAACTGAGCACCACCTTTTTCTGATAATACTTTTGTTATTGCAGCGGTTAAAGTTGTTTTACCATGGTCTACGTGACCGATTGTACCTATGTTACAATGTGGTTTATTCCTATTAAATTTTTCCTTCGACATTACTTTTATATCCTTACTTTAATTTTTAATTTTTGGAGCGGGTAAAGGGAATCGAACCCTTACATCCAGCTTGGAAGGCTAGCGTTCTACCATTGAACTACACCCGCAGAACCAAGTTACACTCCAAGTTTTTAAAGCCTAAATGAATGGTGGAGGGGGAAGGATTCGAACCTTCGAAGACCGAAGTCAACGGGTTTACAGCCCGCCCCATTTGACCGCTTTGGTACCCCTCCTACATAAGTTGGGGAAGCGTCCCCTTGTTCAATAAAGCTTTAAACAACAAGCGTTTTATATATTTTTATCGCATAATTGCAATATTAGAAATTTTGGGAAAATTACAGAAAAAACAGATATAAAAGGCTATATTTTATGTCAAATTCATCTTTTTTCATTGTCGGAAGACATGCAGTAATAGAAGCTCTCAAAAATCCAAAAAGGAAGGTGCTAAGAATTTTTCTCACCGAAGAAAGTAAAAAAACAATTCATAGAAGTAGCCCAAAGGTGAATTTGATAAAAAATTTAAAAATTTTTTTTAAAACAAAAAAAGAATTAGATAAGTTTTCTCGAAACGATGGTATTCAACACCAAGGTTTTGTTGCTGAAATTGAACATTTGGAAAAGATTGATTTAAAAGAAATTATTAAAAATAAAAAGAATTTAACTTTAGCATGCTTAAATGAAATTACCGATCCTAGAAATATTGGTTCAATAATTAGAAGTGCAGCATCTTTCAATGTTGATGGAATAATAGTCAAAGAAAGATCGTATCCATCAGAGAGTAAATTATTATATAAATCAGCGAGTGGTTCAATAGAGCATATTAATATATTTGAGGTTTCTAACATAAATTCAACTTTAAAAATGTTAAGAGAAAATAATTTTTGGGTTTATGGATTTGATGCAAATACTGATAAAGATTTTGCTACATTAGGTTGGTCTGGGAATAATGTTTTACTTTTTGGTTCAGAGGGTTCAGGCATTAAAATGCACACAAAAAAATATACTGATTTTTTAGTTAGGATAAAAATAAACAAGAAAATTGAAAGTTTGAATGTTTCTAATAGTGCAGCTATTGCTTTTCACCAAGTCGATCTTAAAAAAAAACTTGATAATAAATAAAATCATACTACAAAAGGGATATGCCCTTGTAGCTCAGCTGGTAGAGCAATTGATTTGTAATCAATAGGTCCGCGGTTCGAGTCCGTGCGGGGGCACCAGCCTTTAAAAAGTGGTGGGACTGGTAGGTTATGCTCCTACTACCCCCTCGATGTCAACGAGGTACTCTTCTATTGAGCTACAGTCCCTAAAAATTAATTAATTTCTTTTCTCAATTGTTCTATTTTTATTTTTTTTTGTAAACTTCTATTTTTGTCGTATAACAATTTAAATTTAATTCTTTTATTAATTTTAACTTTAATAGTTTTAGCATTTCGTACCTCAATGTTGTCAGCAACTGCACTAATTGGTCGTTTTTTAATATTTAAATTTTTAATTGATACTAAAAGATTTTCATTAATTATTTTCCCCTTCCATCTTCTTGGTCTAAACGGACTTATAGGAGCAATTGATAATTTTTTTGAATTCAGACTTAGTATTGGTCCTCTGACTGATAAATTGTAAGCTGTGCTTCCTGCTGGTGTAGAAACTAATGCTCCATCAGATATCAATTTTTTAATTAATATTTTTGATCCAACTTTAATTTCTAATAATGCAGCTTGTCGACTTTGTCGAAGTATTGAAACTTCATTTATTGCCAGATATGTTTTTTGATTTCCTAATTTACTCGAAACCCTCATTTCAAGCGGTGAAATACTAATTATATTAGTGTTTCTTAAATTTTTAATTAAATTTTTTGGTGAAAATTTATTCATTAAAAAACCATAGTTCCCAGAATTAATTCCGTAGAAGATTTTTTTTGAAAATTTATTTTTTTTAAGAGTCTTAAGCATAAAACCATCTCCACCAATAATAATCATTAAATTTTTTTTAAATTGTTTTTTTTTTAATAAATTACTAATTAGTCGTTTAATTTTAATAGATTTTTTATTTTTGTCTGAAATTATTATAATTTTATTTCCACTCAATTTATTTACCATTCTAATATTTTTTTATTTATATCTATAAATTTTCCAGATAAATTTCTATCATTTTCATTGATAATATTTATAATTTTTTGAGCAGATTGATCTGCTGAAATTAAACCTGCAGAATTCATTTTTGTCTTAACACTTCCTGGATGAATACAGAAAATATTAATATTTTTTGATTTAATATCATTAGATAAATTTTTCGAAAAAGAGTTAAGTAAAGTTTTGGATAATCGATAATAATAATACCCACCCGTATTATTGAGTGTTACGCTTCCCATTTCACTGGAAATATTTACTATTTGCTCTAATTCTTTTCCGTTTAAACTTAACTGAACTAATTTTAAAGGGGAAAAAAAATTAATATTTAAAATTTTTTTAAACTCAGAAATATGTAAATTCTCTAAACTCTGTTCTTCAGGACCAAAAATTGCAGCACAATTAATAATTATATTTGGTTTAAATTCTTTAACCTCATAACAAAAATTCTCTGTAAGATTTTCGTTTTGAAAGTTTTCCTCTAAAATTTTTAAATTTTTATTTTTTATTTTATCGACTTCATTTTTTTTTTTATTTACTGTAGAAATTACAGAATTGGTTGAAATTAATTTTTTTGTAAGCTCAAGACCTATCCCTGAATTGGATCCTGTAATGATTATTTTTTTATTTTGAATAATTAATTTTTTTGAAAATTTATAATTTATTTTTTCTATTTTTCTAATTATTGTTTTTTTAATACCCATTTAAAACGTATATATTGCATCCCAAGCAACTGCTATTCTATCATTTTTTCCATAATATTTATCTACCGAATGCATCAAATTTGAGTTAAAAATTAATAAATCATGTTTTTTGGGTTGATGTTTGATTTTTTTACTTTCTAAATTTATATTAATTAGTCCTCCAGAATTTTCATCTACTTGAAAATAATAAACACCAGTTAACAAGGACTTTGGATGCATATGTTCTCTATGCCCCTCGTTTTCTTTTTGAATTGTAAACCATAAACTTTTAATCGAAAACTTTCCTGAACAATTCTTGTCAAAAAAATTTTTTTTAACATTGTTATTTATGACATATTCTAAATTTTTAATAATTGGTTTAATTTCAGAAAAGTTCTGTAAATCATGATTAGATTGGTAATGCTGACTGTCCCCCATCCATTTTGTAGAGGGATAATTTCTTTTATATTCATAAAAAAAATTAGAATCAAATTTTAAATCAATATTGTCACAAATATAAAATGGTTTTGATAACTTTTTAAAATCAACTTTAAAAAAAAATTTTATCAACTTTTCATAAAAAATTGATTTTTTTGAATATTTAAATAAATCAATCATTAAATTTAATTAAAAACTTGGTGCCCTCGGCCAGACTCGAACTGGCACTCCCAAAAGGGCAAGGATTTTAAGTCCTTTGTGTCTACCAATTTCACCACGAGGGCATGAGTTATTTTCATGAGTATTTATGCTAATATTTATAATTCAACAAGGCTTATAAGTAAAATTTTTTTAATCTATCTATCCATGCTCTAGTCATGCTCTAGTTGTCCCATATTATCCTATAACAAAACCCAGAATCACGATCCCTAAAAGCTTTTTCATGTCTTTAAATTATTACTCTCTTCAATTTAAAAAATAGATAATATATATCTATGACATGGGAAAAACTTCTCAATATCGATCAGAAAAACTTTGTACCCCTTGTGGTAAAGTCAAAAAATCAAAAGAATTTAGAAAAATAAAAGCTCAATATATTCCTGGATGGAAAGATAAAAATGGAATTAAAAGAGTGTCTCAATGCCTTGAATGTGAAAGAAATAAATCAAATATTAAGTTTAGAAAAAATCCATTTCCTCAAATATTAAATGTAGCAAAAAGAAGAGCCAAACGAAATAGCATCCCCTTTGAAATAACACACCAAGATATTAAAGATGTTTGGCCAAAAGATATGATATGTCCCGCCCTTGGTATTAAAATGAACCATGGCAAAGGTATGGGTGGTAACAAATTTTCCCCTTCGTTGGATAGATTAATTCCTGAAAAAGGATATGTAAAAGGAAACATTATTATAGTTTCGTATTTAGCTAATAGAATTAAATCAGATGCCTCTTTAGAGGAAATAGAAAAAACTTTAAAATTCTATAGGAGATTTTTGAAAAAATAATTTATATTATCTCTCTATGCTCTAGTCTTGCTCTAGTTTGGACAAATTAATTAAGCCTTGTTTTCTAATCTTAATTGAAAGCTAATTTAAAGTTATGAGATTTTATAGGATGTTTGAGACTACCAGAGACTACTAGAGACTCATCAAAGTGTTAATCCCTCGTCTTTTAAGTCCTTTGTGTCTACCAATTTCACCACGAGGGCATGAGTTATTTTCATACTTATTTATGCTAATATTATTTATATTTCAACAATTCTAGGAAGTAAAATTTTACTTATTATTTCAAATATTCTTGCTAAGGTCTCATATATGAAAAAAAATACTAAAATTTTTTGTGATATAGCTGAATTAAATATAATTAGGAAATTTAATAAAAAAAAAATTGTTAAAGGTTTTACAACAAATCCAAGCTTAATGAAAAAAGCTGGAGCAAAAGATTATAAAAACTATTCTAAAAAAATACTAAAAATTTGTAAAAACAAACCAGTCTCGTTGGAGGTATTTGCTGACAATTATAATGGTATGAAAAAACAAGCTCTTAAGATTAATACATGGGGAAAAAATGTATACGTTAAGATACCAGTTTCAAATTCAAGAGGCTTTTTTATGGGTAAAATTATAAAAGAATTAAATACTAACAAAGTAAAACTCAATATTACTGCTGTATATAACTTCAAACAGACAAAAAAAATTTTAAATTCAATTAATAAAAAAACAAAAGTAATTATATCTATTTTTGCTGGAAGAGCTGGTGATACAGGTAAAGATCCAATTCCTGAAATTAAAAAGAGTGTAATCGCAGCTAGAAAATATAAAAATGTTGAAATATTATGGGCTAGTGTTAGAGAACCATATAATTATATCCAAGCTAAACAATGTGGGTGTCAGATTATTACCGTACCACCATCTATTATTGAAAAAATTGAAAAATTTGGAAAATCATATAAAGCCCTAACAAATGAAACTGTTAAAACTTTTTATAAAGATGCTAAAAGTGCAGGCTTTAAAATTTGAATACTATTAATTAATCTTTCTCTACTTATCTTTTTTAAATGGATCGTACAGTAGTTTTTTGTGATTATATTTATAACTTTTATTATTATAATGGAGTGAATTAATAACTAGTATTCTTGAATTTTCTACATCAATTAAAATCATATTCCCACCATAGCCACCCATACCAAATATAATTTTGTCTTTTAATCCTGGAAAATCCATATGAAATTGACCCCCGTATGATTTTGTACGATTAAATAAGGGCTCTTCTTTTTCTTTGCTTCCTTTTGGTATTCTTCTTTCATAAATTTCTTTTAAATATTTTCCAACACAAGTATCATTCTGATAATCATCCATTATAGCTTTTGCTATTCTAAGATAGTCAAATCTCGTTGCCATTATGTTAGGATGTCCATTTCCCCAATTTTCATTAAAACTAGTGTAGCCATAACGAATGCTATTTTTGATCTTTATTTTATCGTTGAAAACTTTGCTATAAAATTTATCATAATCTTCACCAATTTTAAATTTCATATAGTTTAAAATTAACTGAGTGACAAATCCATTGTAATTGTATCTTTCCTTAGATTTTTTTGTATTTTGGTTGTTAAAGAAACCGCGCATGGTTGTTGCAATATCTCTATCTTCATATGCACCTAATTTGCTGGTACCATCATCAAATTCATCAATATATTTTTGATCACCAGTGTTCATGTTTAAAAAATTAATTAATTTTTGATCATGATAAAGTGAATCTTTTATTATAGGCCAGTCATTTACTCTAGCATCAACTCCATCAATATAACCTTCACATATTGCGTGACCTACTAAATAAGAAGTTACTGACTTGCCCATTGACATTGAATAAAATTTTGTTTCATTATTCAAAAACTCTCCCAGTCTTTCTTTAGGAGAAAGTTCGTCAATTAATACTTCACCATCTTGATAATATAAATAACTAAGGATACCTTTGGTTTTCATTTGCTTTTTTACAGTTTTCGTTTGCTTTTTTATAAATTCATCCTCAATTAAGTTGAATTTAAAATCGTAGGAACTATTTGTCGGTTTAAACTCTTTTAAATGTTGACTTCTATCTCTATATGAATATTTCCATAAATAATAAATCAGCGTATCTCTGTTTGGGTTTGAATGATACGCAATATTAGTAGCTGAAAATGCTTTATTTTTTATTTTGATATTTAGATTGTGAGATCCTTGCTCATTTAAATATTGATGATGTCCGTTTTCAGAAAGCCACTTACTAAAAAACCAATTTAAACTCTCAGCAAATAGATTGCTTGAAGTTAATAAGCTTAAAGTAATGATTAGTAATATTTTTTTCATATACTATGATGCTATATGCTTGATTAAATAATAAAGAATACCAGTAATCACTGTTGCATAAACAAAACCTTCAGTAAAAAGTTTAAATATTTTTTTATAACTTTTATAGTTATGCCTTAAATATACATAAACTAGAGTATATATTCCAACAATTGCTATGCTAAGTAAAATATCAGTAGGATTCATTTAAACTTTTTATTTTAATTTAAATTATTCTTGCTTTTAATCAACGATAAATTTTTTTTGATGTTAAGATAATATTAACCTTTTACGCTTCCTGCTGTTAAACCACTTACTAAATATTTTTCAAAATAAATAAATATTATTAGCACAGGTAATGTGACAATTACTGATCCCGCCATTAAGTATTGTCTTGGTGTTTCAGCATCTCCAGTTAAATATTGAATACCCCTTGAAAGTGTAAAAGATTTTGGATTATCTAAAAACATTAACGAAAACAAAAATTCATTCCAAGCTATCATGAATACATATAACGCGACAGATGCGATAGCAGGAAGACTTAATGGAATTATGATTTTTAAAATGATACCAAACCAACTATGACCATCCATAATACCAGCATCTTCAATCTCTTTAGGAATACTTTTGAAATAACCTTGCAACATATAAATTGCTACAGGCAAAGTGGTTGCAGTATAAACAATTAAAAGACCTACAACTGAGTTTCTTAGGCCAAGTTGGCTAAAGACTGTATACAAAGGAATTACAAGAACTATAGCTGGAAACATATAAATTATTAATATTGAAGATGATAAAAAAGTTTTACCAAAAAAGTTTAACCTAGCTACGGCATAAGCTGCAGGAATTGCAAACATTAAGGTTATTATTACTGTTCCAATAGAAACAAATGAGCTGATAAGAATATATCTTCCAAAATTATAGGTATCAAAGATAACGAAATATGATTTAAATAAATCAGATAAATCTTTTTTAAAATCTAAGCTGAAATCTAGAGGATTAACTAATAGGGCAATTTGGGTTTTAAAACTGGTCACAAGCATTATGTAAAATGGAAACAAAATCACAAAGGCAAAAAATATAATTCCAAATAAAGTTATAAAATCAAAAATTATTTTTTCTGATACGAAATCTTCTTTTAAATAATTTAAATTATAATTCTTAACTTTGTGTGAAAAAAATAAGATAACTATAAATACACTAATATAATACCAAATTGGAGCACTCTCATTAATATAAAGATAAAAAATTGTAAATACTGATGTGAAAGAAAAAATCTTTATAAAATGATTTAATTTATTCCCAACAACTAACAACCCAAGTGATAAACATATTCCAAGAATAAAATTTTGACTAATGTTTAGATTTGTAAAATCTATGCCTTGTAAGGTAGACATTATTTTTAATATAGACAACAAACATAATAAAAATATAGATGATGCCAATAAATAAACAGTTAATGACTTAAATTTCATTTGCCTTTCTTCCAATTAATTTAAAATAAATAAACATAAAAATTATAAGTAATAAAACTATTACTATTGAGACAGCAGATCCCATGCCTATATCTGATATTGCAAAACCTTGTTGGTAAACATTTATTGGTAATGTCCTAGTTCCAGATGCGCCACCAGTTAATAAAAAAATATCCTCGAATTTATTAAAATTCCAAATAAATCTAATCATAAATAAAATTGATATTATTGCGGTTATTTGCGGAAGAGTAATGTTTACAAACTTTTTAAGTGGCCCTGCTCCATCAACCTCTGCAGCTTCATATAAATCTTTTGGAACAGCTTGCAGCCTCGCAAGAATAAATAAAAAAGCTAGTGGAAAATATCGCCAAATCTCAAAAAATATAACTGTAGTTAAAGCTAATCTTAATTTTAACTCAAAGCCAAAAATGTTCATCACCATGTATTTTTGACCAAGTAAATTAATTGGCTCATCAAAAATATTAAAATTTACCATCAAGGCATTGAAGGTTCCGCTATTTGGATCAAGTAATAAGGTCCAAGTGTAAGCTAAAGCTACTACAGGTCCAACATATGGAAAAAGCAAAATACTTCTCATAAATGATCTGCCATAAAAATTTTGATTTACAAGTTGCGCAGCTAAAATTCCAAAGAATATTGCTCCAATTGTACCAAAAAAAGTGAAGTAAAATGTAGTTAGAAGTAAATCAACAAAATCATCTTCATAAAAAACTTTCTTAAAGTTCTTTAATGTAAAATTTGTAGTTAGAAGGATGTTATCGGCTTTTCCACTTAAGGATGGTTTTTGAGATTTAATTACTTTTTTATCTATTTCATTATTATTTTCATTCTTAATTATTACCTCGAAATTTTCTCTATATTTTGCTTCCCATTCACCGAACTGACATTTAATTATCTTTGATTTAAATTCACATCTAGAATCTAGATCTACAGGTATTACATTGCTCGGAAGTTTATCCTTAAATTCAACATCTGAAATTTTTTGAATTAAAGAACTATTTCTTAATTTATAAACAATTTTTAATTCAGAATTATTATCTGATATGCTTTTGACAATTTTTTTTGCTCTTGGTTCTGGAATTCTAATATCTTTTAAACTAACTTCTTTAAAGCTAATCCAAATATTTGCAAAAATAGGAAATAATATTATAGAAAAAACTAAAAAAACTGCTGGTAAAAGTAATGTATATGCAGTTCTTTTTTCTATTTTAGATAAAGTGTCACTCATAAGAAAAAAGCGGATAATAATACATTACCCGCTTTTTTTAAATCTTATTGATTAAAACTTAGCTAATTCAGCGTTAATTTTCTTAACTGCCTCATCAACTGAAATTTGATCATCAATGAATTCTCTTGTGATTCTATTTAAGAATTGAGAATTAATTATTTTTGATGCTCTTGAAAGCTCTCCTTCTTTAACTCCCCATCTACTAGCAGTATCTAATCCCGCAACAATGTTATTAATAACATCAGAAGAATAAAGATCTGTTAAAGGAGCCTTTCTATCTACACCAACTGGAAGTTTACTCCAAGCTTTAGTATAAGCATTAGGATCACTTGAATTTCCTCTTCTT
Source organism: uncultured Pelagibacteraceae bacterium (assembly GCA_902570525.1). Classification (GTDB taxonomy): domain Bacteria; phylum Pseudomonadota; class Alphaproteobacteria; order Pelagibacterales; family Pelagibacteraceae; genus Pelagibacter. The sequence continues at coordinate 12,608 of CACFYN010000003.1, read as the reverse complement.
ACAGGAAATTTTCCTTCAGGTGCAATACCTAATGTAGCTGTGTAACCTTCGTTCATAGAATACATTATGAACTTTTTAGCTTCATCCGTATCTGCATCTGCAGTTATACCAAAGTATCTAATATCAGCCCAAGCTGCCCCTTTTTTATTGTCAGGACCGCTGAAATTAGTGATGAAACCAGTTTTTTGAGCTAACTCATTAGAAGTTGGGTCAACGTTAAATGTTGGTGGTGCTGAATCTCTTAAACCAGCTAACTCATCCATTATAAATGGTGACCAAATTATCATTGGTGTTCTTCCAGCGAAATATAAAGCTCTTGATTGCTTCCAAAATAATTCACCTTTAGGACTTGCCTTAGCTAAAACTTTGTAAAACTCTAAAGAATTTTTTAAAGCTTTGCCTTGTTTCTTTGTTCCACCTTTTTTAACAAGATTTACTCCGTTTGCTAAAAGTACATGCTCTAAAACCTGACTCATAAAATTTTCATCAGTTTTTGTTGCAGCAACAAAACCATACATATTGTCATTTGATAGCGCATTAATTGCTTTAACTATATTTGCATAGTTTGTTGGTGGTTCGAGACCTGCTTTTTGAAATAAGTCTTTTCTGTAAACAACCATTTGCGTCCAACCGTCAACCGGAACAGCTGCAATCTTTGATCCAGACTTAGCCATGTTTAATGCTCCAGGAGCAAAAGTTTTTTTACCCAAATCTTTTACTACAGCATTATTTGCATCAACATCCAAGATACCAGCTTCTGCCCAAGGCAACACATATTGTAATGTATGATAAATTACATCTGGTAGATCACCAGCAGCTGCAGCTGCTGTTGCTCTTGTTCCAAGATCTTTTTCCTCTACAGGAATAACCTCAACCTTAATACCAGATTGAGCTTCAAAAGCTTTTGCCATCTCCTGTTGTTTAGCCATTCTTGCTGGCTGGACTTCAGTCGTCCAAAATTTAATGTCAGCAAAACTAGCATTTGACATTAAAAAAGCGAGAACAGCGAATTTGATTATTATTTTTTTTAACATAGTTTCCCCCTTATAATTTTCCCTATGAAATTTTTATTGCATAAATCTATCAGTGTAATAAATTTTTAACAACACTTAATGGTTTTTTAAAATCGCTATAAATTTAGCAAATGTCAGAAATTATAATTAAAAATCTAAACAAATCTTTTGGCAATAACAAAGTAATTAATGATTTTAATATAAAAATTACTGACGGTGAATTTATTGTATTAGTAGGACCATCTGGTTGTGGAAAGTCTACGTTGTTAAGAATGATTTCAGGTCTTGAAAAAGTTGATGAAGGAGAAATTTTTTTAGATAACAAAGTAATCAATAATTTAATTCCTTCAAAGAGAGGAATAGCTATGGTCTTTCAATCATATGCTTTGTACCCGCATATGAATGTTTATGAAAATATGTCTTTCGGACTTAAAATGGAAAAACATTCTAAAAGTGATATTGAAAAAAAAGTAAACGAGGCTGCTAAAACACTTCAAATCCAAGATTTGCTAGATAGGAAACCAAAAGAGCTTTCTGGAGGTCAAAGACAAAGAGTTGCAATAGGCAGAGCAATAACAAGAAATCCTAAACTTTTTTTATTTGATGAACCACTATCTAATTTAGATGCAGCATTACGATCAGAGATGAGAGTAGAAATTTCAAAACTTCATAAGAATATAAATTCTAATATTATTTATGTCACTCATGATCAGGTTGAAGCAATGACACTTGCTGACAGAATAGTGATTTTAAATAATGGAAATATAGAACAGTTTGGTACACCTAATGAAATTTATGCTGATCCAAATAATGTTTTTGTTGCAGAGTTTATTGGTTCACCGAAGATGAATATAATTAAATTAAATAAAGAGAATATAATTAATAACAATACAATAAATTTTTTTAATAATGAGATTGTGTTTGAAAATATCAATTTTAAAGATGAAATTTATTTAGGTATAAGGCCTGAGGACATAAGTGTAACAGATTCACATCCAATAAAGATAGATGTTAAAATCGATCTTGTAGAAAATTTAGGATTTGAAAAAATTATCTATTCAACTGCTTCTAACAAAGAGATTAATGTAAAAACATCAGATAATGTATCAGGTAAGACTTTAAAAATATCTTTCACAAAAGATAAAATATATCTGTTTGACAAAAATAGAAATAGGATAAGATAGTCAATAAAGATAAACCCAAAAATAATATAATGAAAAAAAAACATTCAGTAATTATTTTTACTGATTTAGATGGTACACTATTAAATAGGGACACTTTTAATTTTGATGAAATAAAAGATTTTATAAAGAACCTTGTAACTGAAGGAATAATAATAATTCCTAATACAAGTAAAACCCAAGTAGAGATTGAAGATTTTAATAAAAAACTAGATTTAAATTTACCCTTTATTTCAGAAAATGGGTCTGCAATATTTGGATTGGATAACATAAATAAAAATTTCCCAAATAATATTGTTTTAAGCAGGGAGAAAGAAATTACATTAAAAGTTTTTCAAAAAGAAGTACCTGAAAACTTAAGATCTAAATGTAAATTAATTTCGAAAATGGAAAGCAAAATTCAACGTGAAATTTTTGGATTACCAGATAAAAATTTGAGAAAAGTTCTTAATAGAAATTATTCAACACCTATTTTATTTAAAGGAAATAGTGAACAAAAAAAAGATTTATTTAAAGTTGTAAAAAATATTGGTCTATCTCTTCACGAGGGTGGGCGTGTGATGAATATTTGCGATAATGTAAGTAAGCTAAAAGCGATGAATAGAGTTATTAAAATAATTAAAAAAACTGAAGATGAAGTTAAAACAATTGGCGTTGGTGATAATTATAATGATCTAGACATGTTAAGAAATAGCAACATTGCATGTCTAGTATTTAACGATCAATTTCTTATGGAGCCAATAAATATAAATAATTGCTTAGTTTCGAAACAATCTGCTCCACTTGGATGGGAAGAAGTTGTCAAAATGGCGCTAGAAAAAATTAAATAAACGGATTAAAATTTATTATGAGTGATTTTTCTCAGAACGGTATTATTTCAAGTTTGCATGATTTCGGCACAAAATCTACAAAGGACATAGAAAAAGATTTATTAAAATTTTCTAAAGAGAGAAAAATGGAGTTAATTCTTCCAAGTCTTTATTCAGAACTTGAAGGAGATGCATTACCAAGAATTGTTAGTGAAATAAGTAAAGTAAATTATCTTAGCCATATCATTATTGGGTTAGATAGAGCAAATAAAAAACAGGCAGATAAAGCCCATAAATTCTTTAAAAAACTAAAAACACCTTTCTCAATTTTATGGAATGACGGACCAAGACTAAAAAAACTCCATAACGAATTAAAGAAAAAAAATCTTGCACCTAATGAACTCGGTAAGGGAAGAAATGTTTGGTATTGTCTTGGTATGTGTATTGCAAGAGATAATGCAAGATCGGTTGCCTTGCATGATTGTGATATAAAAACCTATGATAGAAGAATGCTAGCAAAATTATTTTATCCAGTTGTTAATCCATTTTTTAACTTCGAATTTTGCAAAGGTTATTATCCAAGGGTAGCACAAGGTAAAATGAATGGCCGGGTTGCAAGACTGCTTGTATTTCCTTTGATAACCGCATTAGAAAAAACAATTGGTAGAAGTGACTATTTAGAATTTATGAAGTCATTTAAATATCCTTTAGCTGGAGAATTTTCTTTTAGAAGAAATGTATTATCGGAATTAAGAATATCATCTGATTGGGGAATTGAAGTTGGAGTATTATCTGAAATGCAAAGGAATTTTTCACCAAATAATATTTGCCAAGTTGATTTAGCTGATACTTATGATCATAAACACCAAGAATTATCTATTGGGGATGATAAAAAAGGGCTTTCGAGAATGTCTACAGATATTATTAAAACATTAATTAGAAAGCTCGCAACACAAGGAAATTCATTCAGTCTTGAAACTTTTAGATCTTTAAAAGCAACTTACTATAGATCTGCATTAGACTTAATAGATACATATAGAAGTGATGCTGAAATGAATGGCTTAAAGTTCGACTCTCATACTGAGGAAAAGGCAGTTGAGTTATTTGCGCTAAATATAATGAAAGCAGGAGAGTCGTTTTTTAAAAATCCTATGGATACACCTTTTATACCAACATGGAGCCGAGTTAAAAGCGCAATACCAGATTTTCTAGAAAGATTAAAACATGCCGTTGATGAGGATAATAAAAAACATAAATAATGAATTCCTCAGAAATCCGAAATCAAATTAACCTTAAATTAAAAAAAATTTATAAACCAATCTTTACTAATAAAGAATTACTAAATTTTACCTATGACATAATTAAAAGCATTACTAAGTCTAATAAAATAAGAAATTCAAAGAAAAATTTTAATTTATCAGAGAAAACTTCACTATTAATTTGTTATGGAGATAGTGTTTTAGGTACGAAAACAAATAAATCTATCACAGAGTTTAAAAAGTTTCATAAAAAGTACTTAAGTAAATCCTTCAATTCTGTTCACTTTCTACCCTTTTATCCATCAAGTAGTGACAGTGGTTTTGCTGTTAAAGATCATTATAAAATTGATCCAAGATTAGGTAAATGGAGTGATATTAAAAGTTTTTCAAAAAATAGTTTTATTATGGCTGATGTTGTAATTAATCATTCATCATCTAGGGGTCTTTGGTTTAAAAACTATTTAAGAAATAATTCACCAGGAAAAAATTATTTTTTTACTGTTAATAAAAAATTTAATTCTAAAAATGTAGTTAGACCAAGAGAACATCGTTTATTAAAAAAAGTTAAAATTTTTGGTGAAAATAGATATCTTTGGCGAACATTTAGTAATGATCAGATCGATTTAAATTTCAAAAATCCAAAAGTTTTAATTAGATTTATCAAAATTATGATTAATTTGATTAATCATGGAGTAAATATATTTAGATTAGATGCTATAGCTTATCTTTGGAAAGAAAGTGGAACTAAATGCATTAATTTAAAACAAACTCACGAAATCATTAAAATATTGAGAATTGTTTGTAATAGCTTAAACAAATCAGCAATTATTGTAACCGAAACAAACTTGCCTGAAAATGAAAACATTAGTTACTTTGGTAATAATGATGAGGCAAACTGGATTTATAATTTTTCGTTACCTCCCCTTTTGGTTCATTCATTATTATTTGAGGATAGTAGAAAAATAACTACTTGGAGTAAAAAATTACCACAAAACAAATTAGGCAATAGTTATCTAAACTTTATTGCATCACATGACGGGATTGGTATGAGGCCAGTTGAAGGTCTTTTAAATAAAGATGCCATCAATAAAATGTTTAAAAGGCTTAAAAAGAATGGTGGAGAATTTTCGTTTAGAAAAGTCCAAGGAAAATCAAAAAAGGTATATGAAGCTAATATTACTTTATTTAATGCATTTCAAAAAACTGATACCGATCCTAAAGGAAAGTATCATTACGCAAGGTATCTGTGTGCTCATGCAATAATGATTTCTTTTGAAGGCATTCCAGCAGTTTATTTTAATTCAATGTTTGGAACTTCAAATGACATTAATAAATACATTATTTCAAATAATAAGAGAGATTTAAATAGATATAAATGGAGTGCAGAACGTTTGAATAAATTATTAAAAAATAAGAACTCAAAGCATTATTTAATTTATGAAGAAATAAGTAATTTATTAAATATCAAGCGAAAAAATAAAGCTTTTCATCCCAATGCATTAAGAAAAACGATGAACCTTGGACCAAAGATATTTGCATTTAAAAGAATAAGCTTAGATAAAAAACAAACTGTTATGTGTATTTCAAACTTAAGTTCAAAACCTCAAAGTATTAAAATCCAACTAACAAATAAAAAGTACAAAGAATTAATAATCGGTACTACAGTCGGTAAAAATAATATTACTTTAGATCCTTTTCAAACTATTTGGCTATCTAATTAAAAATTAGTGACAACTAATATTGAACTTCTTTAATCTCCAATAATTATAAGGCCAAGGGGTTATAAATCCAACTATAAGCATAATTGGTACAACCCACCATGTAAGTATCGCGCCGCCAGTAAGTAGATAATCAGTAAAATTCATTGCAACTTCCATACTGATCATAGAGATAAAGCTCATTCCTAATGCTGTTTTTAGAGCATTAGAAAATTTAAAATTTTGTCGTAACAAAATTATAGTTTCTAAAATAATACTTGTTATCAATCCATTAATGATAGCAAGTGTCATTATTCCTAGAATAGGAAATGATATTTTTGTTATTTGAAAAAATAATATTGTTCCAAAGTCGCCAATCGCACAACCAAGTAAACACCAGGCAGTATTTTTGGCACTTCTTCTCCAAGTATGTTTACAATTCCAATTAAATTTAATCGCTTCAGAACTCATTATTAGAAAACTTTAGTCTAGATTAACTGCAGCAATCATGCCAGCTTGATAATGACCTGGAACATTGCATGCAATTTCAATATTTACAGCGTTTTCAAATTTCCAGATTAAAATCCCTTCCTCTTTTGGAGCTAATAAAACACTATTACTGTGGGAATGGCCCATTGATTTATCCATTGCTGCCATTTTTTGCATTTTGTCTTTATCAATTCTATCACCTAATAATATTTCATTCTCTACCATTAGCTCCATCTCTGGCTGATGTTTTATATGCATCATTGGATTGGCGATATTAAACTCGTGAACCAATTCTCCTAAATTTTTAACTTCAAATTTTACAGTTTCGCCTTTTTTAATATTAAAGGTGTTAGGCTCATAATAGTTGTCATACATTTTAACTATTATGGTTCTTGTAACATCTGATGATTTACCCTTAGATCCAATCTTCATATTTTTATCAGCAAAAGATACGGAACAGATTAGAAGAGCAAATATGAAATAAATGATTTTGTTCATATCAACAAATTATCAAAAATTTAAACCAATTGAGATGGTCAAAATTGACTTATTAGCAGTTCTTTAGAGATGAAGATATATTACTAATTAAATTGAAATATAGGGTTTTTCCTTTGTCCAGTTTTGCACCTAGAGGATCTAAAACACCCATATTTATATTTGTATCATTTGCAATCGTCTTAACAATATCTGGATTAAACTGTGGCTCTGAGAGAACACATGTAACTTTTTCATGTTCTATTACTTCTCTTATTTCAGCAAGTTGTTCTGCACCAGGTAAAACATCTGTATTAACAGTCAACGCACCAATAATATTTACCTTAAATCTTTTCTCAAAATATTGGTATGCATCATGAAACACTACAACTTTAGCATCTTTATTTACATCCGATTTAACTGTTTTAATTAGTTGATCAATTTCTTTCAAAGCTTTCTTAGAATTAGATTTGTAGATTGAACTATTTTCTTTATCTAATTTAGATAATTGATTTGTTACTTTTTTAACAATTGTTTTTGCATTCATTGGATCTAGCCAGATGTGCGGATCAAACTCACCATGTCCGTGTCCATGGTCGTCATGTCCGTGATCATCGTGATCCTCTTTCTTAGCTTTTTTGTCATGGTCGTGATCATCGTGGTCATCATGATCTTCTTTTTTAGCTTTTTTATCGTGATCATGGTCATCGTGATCATCTTTTTTCTTTTTGCCATGTCCGTGATCATCATGGTCGTCATGGTCTCCAAATATATTTCTTTCTCTAAATTTTAATTTTTTTATTCCACTTTGCTCCATTAATTCAAATTTCACTGCATTTTTAGCTATTGAGTCCAAGGGTTTTTCTAAAAACTCTTCAATCCCCTCTCCTACATAAATAACGATATCAGCTTCTTGTAACATTTTTGCATGAGATGGTTTTAAGCTAAATCCATGTGGAGAATTATAGCCATCAACTATTAAATCAGGTGTTCCAACTCCATCCATAACATAACTTACTAGTGAATGTATTGGTTTTATTGAAGTTACTACTTTTATATCCGCTTTAGACGCAGAAAAGTAAAATAAAGTTGAAATTATTGATACTATAAGAGGTATTTTTTTTTTAAAATGCATTATTTAAAATATGTTATATTATAACAAAGCGTAATATTATAACAAATATGATTAGTCAACAAAAAAAATGAACTTAAATAATAATATTCTAGTTAAATTAGAAAATACTGGGATTAAGATTGATAACAAATGGTTGGTAAAAGGTGTTTCCTTAGAGGTTAAAAAAGGAAAAATTGTTACATTAATAGGGCCAAATGGGTCTGGAAAATCTACCACAGCTAAAATTGCTTTAGGAATTTATAAAAATATAGAGGGAAAAGTTGAAAAGTTTACAAATAAAATTAGCTACGTACCTCAGAAAATTTCAATTGATTGGACATTACCCATTAGGGTATCTGATTTTATGTTGCTTACAGAAAATTTAACAAAAGAAGAAATTAATAATGCATTAAAGCTTACAGGAGTGGAACATTTAAAAGCTAATGATTTAAGAAATTTATCTGGTGGTGAGTTTCAAAGAGTACTGATTGCTAGAGCTATTGCAAAAAAACCTGATCTTTTAGTATTAGATGAGCCTGTTCAGGGTGTAGATTTTAAAGGTGAACTAGCGTTGTACGAATTAATAAAAGAAATTTCTGAAAAACTAGGTTGTGGTATATTACTTATATCTCACGATTTACATGTGGTTATGTCCGCAACGGACCATGTTTTATGCCTTAATGGACACGTGTGTTGCTCTGGAACACCACAAGCAGTTGTAAAAGACAGTAAGTATAAGGAGTTATTTGGTGATCGTGCATCAACAATTTTATCAGTTTATGAACACGACCATGATCATACTCACTCACCAGATGGAACAATAGAAACAAAAAAATAAATGTTTGATGATTTTTTTATAAGAGCACTTTTTGCTGGTCTTGGTGTAGCTTTAGTAACAGGGCCACTAGGATGTTTTGTAATTTGGAGAAGATTATCCTTTTTCGCAGGAACATTAGCTCACTCCTCATTATTAGGTGTAACTCTTGCTTTTTCATTTGATATCAACATATCTTTTTCGGTATTGTTAATTTCATCTGCTGTAGCATTAATTTTATTAAGATTACAAAAAACAACTAAGCTCCCAAGTGATGCTTTATTAGGTTTGTTGGCTCACTCATCCCTTGCAATAGGATTAGTTGTTATCGGCTTTTTATCATATATCCGCTTTGATATTATGGGTTTATTGTTTGGGGATATTCTTGCGGTAAACAAAAAAGATTTATTAGTTATATGGGTAGGTGGCGCAATAATACTACTAGTCCTTAAGTTAATTTGGAAACCTTTGTTCGCATCAACAGTAAATTATGAACTTGCTGAAGCTGAAGGAATGAAACCTGAAAAAATAAATGCAGTATTTACAATATTGATGGCAGCAATTATTGCGATATCAATTAAAATGGTTGGAATATTATTAATTACAGGAATGCTTATTATACCTGCGGCAATGGCTAGAAATTTAGCTAACAATCCAAAACAAATGATTATTATTTCAATTATTGGTGGACTTTTGGCGGTGGTATTAGGTTTATATTCATCACTGGAATTTAATACGGCATCTGGTCCATCTATTATAACAGCAGCGTTAGTTTTGTTTATTCTTTCTATGTTTAATATAAGAAAATTCAAACAATTGAAAAAATAATGTGAACTTGATAAAATAACTTATGACACAAAAAATTGATTTTCTCTCAAAAAACCAACAAATAGTCTTAGAAATTATTGAAAAAGCTAAAGAACCTTTAAAAGCTTATTCAATTTTATTTAGTGTCCAAAAAAAAGGAATTAAAGCACCCCCACAAGTATATAGAGCGCTTGATAGATTAATTAAACTTGGAAAAATTCACAAAATTGAAAGTAAAAATGCTTTTGTAGCATGTAAAAATGATAGTTGTACCATATCTAACGCAACAGCTTTTTCAATATGTGATAGCTGTGAAATGGTTACAGAAATAAGCAATCCGAAACTTTCTAAATATTTAGCTAATTTTCAGGATGAGACTGGTATGAGATATAATAAGTATAATTTAGAATTTTTTGGATTATGTAAAAAATGTAAAAAGTAAAACATGATATTTTTTACATTTAAAATAATAATAGCAGCATTAATAATAGCTTTTTCTAGTTGGTTATCTGGTATTTACCCAAAATTAGCAGGATTTATTATTGCATTACCAATCGTCTCATTAATAGCAATTTTATTTTCATACTACGAATACAAAGACGTAGATAAAACTGTAACTTTTACTAAGAGTATATTAGTTGCGATTCCAGTAAGTTATTTGTTCTTTTTGCCTTTTTTCTTTTCAAAGTCTTTAGGTATGAATTTTTATTTAATTTATGGATCAGGAATACTGTTATTGGTAGTTGGCTATTTAATACATAAATATTTTGTTTCTTTTATCTAGTATTCTTTAAAGCAGTAATTAAATATTTCATATCTAAATTACAATCTTTATAACCTCTTTTTACTACATTTAAATATCTTTCGGTTGGATACCTAAATTCAGTTTTATCAACCATAGTATAGGTCATCATTTTTTTATTATAATAATTGATATAGATTTTTTTGTATAGAATTGGAAAATCCTCATAAAGATCTAATTTTTTCTCATCACTTTTTGAAATTTCAAAAATACCACCTGGAACAATTGAATTTTTTTTTCTTTCTATATCTGCGGCTCTATATTTGCTTCTAAAAGTTAGTTTAAAGTCCTTAAGGTTATATTTTTTTAAAAATATTGAATCTTTGCACCTTCTCTTCATTTGAAAGTGATTTAAATTACTTCCGTAAGCAAAATAAAGCATCAACTATTTTCTACTAGTTCAATATTTTTTTCTTTTACAAATTTGAGTATCTCTGAATTGCACTTATCAATTTTTTTTTGCTCTGGTGATCTCAAAACAATTGATACTCCTAATTTTCCTGCTTTAAAAAAAGGATAACTGCCTATATCTACATCTTTATTATTATCTTGCACGTTTGATAAAGATTTTGCAATTTCACTTTCTACAGTTCTTAAGCTGAGTGTATGACTTATAATTGGATCTCCACCAACTAATTCGTTTGTTAAACCTCCAATCATAGATTTAAGTATAGATGGTACGCCTGGCAAACAATAAACGTTTTCAACATTAAAACCTGGTGCGCCACTACTCGGATTATAAATTAATTTTGCTGAAACAGGCATCCATGCCATTTTCTGTCTTCCTTCAGAAAATTCTCCTGGTTGATAATAATTTTCTAAAATTTTCATCGCTTCCTTATGTGGTCCGTATTCAATATTAAAAGCTTTTGAAACTGATTGAGCAGTAATATCATCATGTGTCGGCCCAATACCACCTGAGGTAAAGACATAATTAAATCTTTTTTTAAACTCATTAACAGTATCAATGATTGTTTGTTCTACATCAGCTATGATTGTTACCTCTGTAACCTTAATACCAATAGTATTCAACCATAAGGATATAGTTTTGGTATTTATATCTTGAGTTCTACCAGATAATATTTCATTACCTATGATTATAATTCCTGCAATTATTTCTTTTTTATTTGTCATTTACAAATATAAATAAAATTCAATGAAGTTTACCAATAGTTTAATTAAAGGCAAATTAATCAAAAGATATAAGAGATTTTTTGTAGATATAAAAGTAAAAAATACAGTCATTACCGCTCATTGCCCCAATACTGGTTCGATGCAGGGATTGTTAGATGAAGGTAATGAAGTTTGGTTAACAAAAAACGATGATCCAAATCGTAAACTTAAATTCACTTTAGAAGTTATAAAAGTAAGAAATAATTTAGTTGGAGTGAATACTCATAAAGCAAATAAAATTGTAAAACATGCACTTGAGCATAAATTAATGGAGGAATTTAAAAATATTAAGAATATAAAACCAGAATTCAAATACTCGAAGGATACTAGGTTTGATTTCTTGTGCGATAAAAATTTAATAGAAGTTAAAAATGTTACTTTAAATCGAGAAAGAGAGATAAGTGAATTTCCTGACGCGGTAACAAGTAGAGGATCAAAACATCTTATTAATCTTAAAGAATCAATTAAAAAAGGCTATAAACCATATGTCTTATTTTTAACTCAAATTCAGGGTATAAAAAAATTTAAGATTGCTAAAGATATTGATGAAAAATATTATGAAAACTATCTTTTTGCTAAAAAACATGGTGTAAAATTTATTGCTTATAGATGTAATATCAGCAGCAAAGAAATTAGAATTGAAAAAAAAATAAAAATTATTGATGAATAATTACTCTGAAAAATTTGAAAAAATGAGAATTGCTGGAAAACTAGCATCTGAAACGCTAGATATGATTACTGATTATATCAAGCCAGGTATCAGTACTGAAAAAATTGATGATCTTTGTTTTGAGTTTATACAAGATAATGGTGGATACTCTGCTCCACTTTTTTATAGAGGTTTTAGGAAATCTGTTTGTACATCTTTAAATCATGTAATTTGTCATGGAATTCCATCTGACAGGACATTAGTTGAAGGTGATATTTTGAATATTGATGTTACAGCAATAGTTAACGATTACTATGGGGATACGAG
>CACFYN010000002.1 GCA_902570525.1 uncultured Pelagibacteraceae bacterium | reverse complement strand
GTTGCAAAGAAACTCCTGAAAATCCAGTTACCGATCTCAACCAATTTTTCAAATCAGTGAATAAAGTTCTAAAACCTTCCATTTGCTCTATTGGAGCGAAAGGATGTGGTTCTGAAAATTCTCTCCAACTAATAGGTATCATTTCTGCAACGGCATTTAGTTTCATTGTACATGAACCCAACGCAATCATTGTTCGATTAAGAGCTATATCTTTATCCTCAAGTCTTTTTAAATATCTAATCATTTCTGTTTCTGAGTGATAACTATTAAATACTTTGTGCTCTAAATAATTAGAAGTTCTAAGTAAATTTTTTGGAAGATTAGGTAAACTTTCCGTTGGATTTTCTTTTATGGCTTCAGCGCAATTAAATATTTTTAAAAGTTGATTTGCTCTGTAAACATTTTTCTTTTCATCAAAAGACACCGCTAACATTTCAGAATTTACTTTTCTGATATTTACTTTTTGAGATAAAGCATTTTGAAATATTTGTTCAGTTTTATCTTTTGTTAACACTGTTACAGTATCAAAGAAATAGTCTGAATAAAGTTCATAACCTGACTGTTTAAGTTTATCGGCAAAATTTTTAGCAAGTTGAGAAACTCTTTCTGATATCGTCCTAATTCCTTTAGGCCCATGGTAAATTGCATATGCTGCAGAAACAATTGCAAGCAGTGCTTGAGCAGTACAAATATTACTTGTCGCCTTATCTCTTCTTATATGTTGTTCTCTAGTTTGTAATGCGAGTCTATAAGCTTTATTTCCATGTCTATCTACAGAAACTCCAATAATTCTTCCTGGCATGGATCTCTTAAATTCATCTTTAGTCGCAAAAAATGCTGCATGTGGACCTCCATAACCTAAAGGAATTCCAAATCTTTGTGAACTACCTATAGCAATATCTGCCCCTAATTCTGCTGGGGTTTTTAATTTTGCTAAAGATAATAAATCACAAGCAAGTATAGCTTTTCCATTTTTTTTTCTAATTTTACTAATATTTTCACTTGGATCTTTTATATCACCCAAAGTTCCAGGATATTGAAGAATTCCACATACAATATCATTTTTTATATTGTTTAACTCTTCATCATCTCCAATTAAAACTTTAAGTCCCAAAGGTTCAGCTCTTGTTTTTACTACCTCTATGGTCTGAGGGTGACAATCTTTAGAAATAAAAACAAGATCACTATCTTTTTTGTTAAGTCTGTGACTGAGACCCATAGCTTCAGCAGCTGCTGTCCCCTCATCTAACAAGGACGCATTTGCGATATCCATTCCAGTAAAGTCAATTATCATTTGTTGAAAGTTTAGCAACATTTCCAATCTACCCTGAGCGACTTCAGGTTGATAAGGAGTGTAAGAAGTATACCAACCAGGATTTTCCAATATGTTTCTTATAATTACGTTTGGGGTATATGTTCCATAATAACCCATACCAATGAAATTTGAGTATATTTGATTTTTTCTAGATAAACCTTTTAATATTCTTAGTGCCTCATATTCAGAGTTAGGTTCACCAATATTTAATTCTCCTTTAAACAATATTTTTTCTGGTACAGTTTGACTAATCAACTCGTTTATATTTTGATAACCAAGTTGTCCTAACATATCTTTTTCATCTTTCTTAGATGGTCCAATATGTCTTTTAATAAAATCTTTTTCAGAATTGTGTAACATTAACTAGCACTCTCCTTTGCAAATTTGTCATATTCATCTCTATTCATTAAAGTATTCATTTCAGCTGGATCTTTAATTTTAAGTTTAAAAAACCATCCATCGCCCTCTGGATCAGAATTAATTTTGGATGGATCATCTACAATTGATTGATTTGTATCTACAACTTCACCAGAAATAGGTGTATAAACATCACTAGCAGCTTTAGTTGACTCGACTACGCCTGCCGTAGCATCCTTATTTACATTAGAACCTTTTTCTGGCAATTCAGCAAAAACAATATCTCCTAAAAGCTCTGTTGCGTGTTTAGTTATACCAATAGTTGCTACCTCACCATCAACTGTTATCCATTCATGTTCTTTTGAAAATTTAATTTCTGACATTTTCTTCTCCTCCTCTAACATAGTTTTTTTTGTAAAAAGGCATTTCACAAATACTTGCTGGTATCTTTTTACCTCTTACTTCTAAAAAGATTTTTGTATTTTTTTTAGAATAATCATTATGAATATATCCCATTGCTATAGGACCATTAACGCTTGGTCCAAAAGTTCCACTAGTTACTTTTCCAATTTCGTTATCTTTTTCATCAAATATTTTTGTAGATTCTCTTGCTATTACTTTTGTTTCAGGTTTTATTCCAACTCTAAGTTTTGAAACACCTTCATTATATTGTTTCTTAATAAAATCTGAACCAGGAAACTTTTCATTAATTTTGTTTTTTGAAATTGCCCATTTTAGATTTGCCTCTATTGGACTAGTATTCTCATCTAAATCATGACCATATAAACAAAGTCCAGCTTCTAATCTTAAAGTGTCTCTAGCTCCTAAACCAATCATCGTAGAACCTTTTTCAATAAGTTTTTCTACAAAACTCTCCACAATTTTATTATCAATCGAAATTTCGAAACCATCTTCACCAGTATAGCCAGATCTAGTTATATAGATATCTAAGTCGTTGTACTTAAATTGGTTACCATTCATAAATTTAAGTTTAGTAACACCTGGTACAATGGAATCTAAAACATCTTTTGCTTTAGGTCCCTGTATTGCTATTAAAGATAAGTTATCTGATAAATTAATTTGATATTTTTCACCAATTTTATTTTTTAAAATATTTAGATCTGCCTCTTTACAAGCAGCGTTTAATATTATCATGTACCCATCTTTTAATTTCGTAATTATAAGATCATCATATATTCCACCATTTTCTTTCATCAAAAAAGAATACTTGCTTTGATTTATTGAAATTTTTGCTAGATCAATTGGGAATATTTTCTGTAAATCATTAGTTAATTCATCGCCTCCTTTTAAAAATAACTGACCCATGTGAGAAACATCAAATATTCCTGAATTATTTCTAGTGGTTATATGTTCTTTTACAATGCCAGTTTCGTATTGAATTGGCATTTCATAGCCAGCAAATTGCACAAATTTTGCACCATGTTTTTGATGAAGATCGTACAGAGGTGTTTTTTTCATAAAATATTAACTCTTTGCCCCCTCTGTCTATGTGCCTGAGAGATTTGCTCCTTCGGCGAGAATTTTTCTCTTTCCAGAGTTAATATTTACGGTCCTTTTGCCTGAGAGTTTCCGGGGTGGTTGCTCCTTCGGCGCCACATTAATGTGGTCTCTCCCGTGAAGTTCTTATAGCATAAATTCAGTAAAATGATAGCCTTTTAAGATTGTATTGAAGGCTTATTTTTTTTTAAAAGTGGTAAAAATTGAAGCAGAACAGCTATAATTACTACACTTCCACCAATTAGAACCGTTAAAGGTGGTTGCTCATTTATAAAGAGCCATGCCCAAAAAGGCCCCAAAACTGCCTCGGTTAACATTATGATTCCTACTAATGCTGACGGTGTTCGTCTTGCACCAATTGTAATTAATATAAATCCGAAACCCAATTGAAAGAAACCAGCTAAAAATCCAAGATAAATATCATATACAGAGACAAGTATTTTTCCAGCAACTAAATATCCAATTATCATTGCAATTATTCCCGCAATCAATTGTATTGGAACCATATCTACGTTTGGATACTTTCTTATAATTAAAATCAAAATTGCGAATGATAAAGGCATTATGAAAGCTGCAATATTCCCTATTGTTTGACCTGGAGATAATGAAGAACCAACCATCAATATTATCCCGGAAATTGCAAGAATTATAGAAATTAAAGTAAGTTTTGAAATTTTTTCCTTTAAGATAAAGTACCCAAATATTGCTAAAAAAATTGTTTGAGTTTGAATAATGAAGTTTGTATTTGCAACAGTAGTGTTGTACATAGCGAAAACATAACCACAAAAGCCAGTAGATAGAATAAAGCCACCAACTAATCCTGGGAATCCAGAGTTTAGAAAAGCATTAAAAAGATTTTTTTTATAAGTTAATATTAAAAAGATACTAACTACCAAAATAAAAAAAATGGATCGCCAAAATAAAATTTGCCATAAATTTGCCCCTTCAAAAGATTTCACGATAAGTCCACCAAAACTAAGACTAAAAGCTCCTAAAAAAATAAGTAAAGGTCCAGGTAATTTATTTATAAGATTTATCATATTTGGTTTAAAATATTTTCCGTTTCCATTTGGTATAGTTTATAAAGATTTTCTGCTTCCTTGAGTTCAATTAATTTAAATTTAATCGTATTTCCTGGTGGGGTTTGAATTAATCTATCATAATCAGCGCTAATAACTACAGCAATTTTTGGGTATCCACCAATAGTTCCATGGTCAGATAGCATAATAATAGGATCTCCATCTGCTGGAACTTGAATTACTCCTTTTACTAAACCTTCTGATCTAATATTTGTTTCTTTCATATTTTTAATTTTAGATCCTTGAAGCCTCATACCCATTCGATCAGAAAGCTTTGAAACTATAAATTTTTTACTTGTTAGATCATTTATTGAGTTATCGGAGAAATAATCAAAATTCGTTCCCTTAAGTATTCTAATATATTCAACTTTCGAATTTATATATTGAATATTTTTACTAATATTTTTATTTATAATATCCTTTATTAGAAATTTTTCATTTTTTGAAAGCTTGTTTCCGTTGTTTGATCCCACGTTTGCTCTAACTGTAGTTGAGAAACTACCAAAATTTTTATTCAATTCAAACCCACCACTCACAGCAAAATAACCATACACAGATTTGTTTGTTGATATAATGTCTATTTCATCATTTTTGGATAAAAAATAAGTCTTGTAGCATTGTCCATTAAATAATTTATCATCTTTTTTAATATTGAATTTGACATCACCTGATATTGCAAAGTTTATATTACCTTCTTCTATTTTTAATAGAGGACCTTGATAAGCAAATTCAATTACAGCTTCGTTGTATTGATTTCCTACTAATTTGTTTGCTATCAAATAATTTCTTTTATCCATAGCTCCACTAAAAGGAAGGCCTATATGATAAAAATTATTTCTTCCTAGGTCTTGGAATGTTGAATTTATTCCCTCTCTTAAAACTATAATTTTATTTTTTGTCATTAAATTTTAGATATTCTTTTTTACTGATCTGGTAAAATAATACTTTATCTCCAGGGTTTATTAATGTTGGTTTTATCTCATTTTTTTGATCAAATATTTTTAGAGGTGTATTTCCAATGATATTCCAACCACCAGGACTTTCAAAAGTATAAATATTTGCAAATTGTTCTGTGATACCAATTGATCCTTTTGGCACGTTAACTCTTGGTGTTTTTAATCTTTCTAATCTTAATTTATTATCAATATCGCCAAGAAAAGGCATACCAGCAACAAAACCAGTCATATAGCAAAAATACTCTATATCTAAATATTTTTTAAAAATGTCTTCTTTTGATAAATTTAATTTTAAAGATAACCTGTCTATATCTAAAGCAAACTCATCATCACAACAAATTGGTATCTTTATAATTTTTTGATTTTTTATTTCATCCTCATCTGAAATATTAATATCTTCAATTTTTTTTTTTAAATCTTCAAAATTAATTAAACTAAGATCAAACGATATTATAAGTTTATTATATGATGGGGTTAGATTGTTAATACCCTTAATTTTTTTTTTTTGGATATTTTTAAAATATTTAATTACATTAGTATTTATTCTCTGATTTATTTCATCACCAAAATTACAATAGAGTGATGCGTCACCAAGATTTGATATATTTTTAATCATGACATGTTATACTTTAACTATGAATAGTATGGAAATTAATATTAATTGTGATTTGGGAGAAAAATCTAAATATCACTCTAATATAAATGATCCAAAATTATTACAGATTGTAAATTCTGCAAATATTGCTTGTGGTTATCACGCAGGTGACGAAGAAACAATGAATAGTACTATTCTAATTTCAAAAAAAAATGGAGTAAGTATTGGTGCACACCCTTCTTTTAATGATCCTGAAAATTTTGGCAGAAAAAGACATAATCTATCTAATAATGAAATTGAAAAATTGATCAAAGACCAATATGAAATTCTTCAAAGTATTGCTGAAAGACACGATGAAAATGTTACTCATATGAAGCCACATGGTGCATTAAATAATATGGCTTGTGAAGATATTGATTTAGCAACAAATATTGCGAATATAATTTATAAAATGAATAAAGAATTAATTTATCTTGTGCCAACGGGCTCAAAAATGGAAATTGCTGCAAAAAAATTAAATATGAAAATTGCGTGCGAAATTTTTGCAGATAGAAATTATGAAGATGATGGAAATTTAGTTTCTAGATCTAAACCAAATGCATTAATTACAGATCCAATCATTGCTAAAAAACATGTTTTATCTATGGTCAAAAACCAAGCATTAAATTGTTATTCAGGTAAACAAATTCCTTGTGAAATTGACTCAGTTTGTATTCATGGTGATAACGAAAGTTCTTTAAATACAGCGACAGCGATTAAAGAAAATCTTTTAAAGAATAATTTAAGTTTAGTTGCACTTGATAAAATGAAAAAATTTGCTTAATGAAAAAAAATTTACTATTTGTTATTTTTATAATTTTCACAATATCTATATCAATTAATAGCTACGCTTCATATGAAGGGCATGAAGAAAATTTAGGAAGAGAAGGTCCCCCTCCTGCAGGACCTTATAGACTTGGCTATAAAGAATTAGAGAGAGCAATTAAAACAGAAAAAAAGGGTAAAATTAAAAAAGCCAAAATTAAATATGAGAAAGCTTTAGAATATTTTTTAAAAGCAAATGCAGAGAATCCTGCTAATGCTGACATATTTAATTATTTAGGTATATGTAGTGCAAAACTAGAGTTAAATGAAAATGCAGAAATTTACTATCTTTTAGGTTTAGAATTAGATAACCAGCACAAAGGTATTAAATTTAATCTTGGTGCTTTTTACTTAGGTCAAAATAGAATTAACGATTCTAAAGAAATTCTAACCTCACTTAAAGATTGTGGATGTGAAGAATATGAAACTCTCAAAATGTTAGTAAATAAATAAAATATGGTGCTAAATTGTCCCTTTATAAAAAAGGTAGTTGTTTAAAAATCATTAGTTCCTATATTGCTGAAATGTTCAAAATTTTAAATGCAATTTTAATTTTTTTTATGCTATCAACTAATGCATACTCTGCAGCTGGGGCACAACCAGATGGTGGTAATGAGGGTAATGTCTCGAAATATGAAAAAGGCCACAAATTAGTCTTATCTGCAAAATATTTAGAAAAGAAAGCAGACAAATTTTTAAAAAAAGGTAATACAAAAAAAGCGGAAAAAAACCTAGCAAAAGCTAAGAGTAAATACGAAAAAGCTTTTAAATTATTTTTGCAATCTAATAAGGAAAAACCAAATAATCCGGACACTCTGAACTACCTAGGATTTAGCAGTAGAAAACTAGGTAATTATGTTGAAGCCGAAAAATATTATCTATCCGGACTAAGCTTAAAGCCAAATCATAATAGGATAAATCAATACCTTGGTGAACTGTATTTAAACACAAATCGAAAAGATAAGGCGATTGGGCAGTTAGAAATCTTAAAAAGTTGTAATTGTAAAGAATATGATCAACTAAGTAATTTGATAGAGGGTAAAACAGTTTCTAAATATTAACTACAAAAGATTGAAAAATTTTTTTTATTTTATAAAATAAACTATCTTGATCGAAGAACTTGTAATACTGACACAGATTATATTTATTGATATAATTTTAGCTGCCGACAATGCAATTATAATAGGATTAATTGCAGCTAATTTTGTACCAAAAAATAGAAGACAAATAATTCTTTGGGGTGTTGCCGGTGCATTAATATTTAAAGTAATTTTTGCACTATTTGCTACCTATTTATTTAAGTTTTATTTCATTAAAATCCTTGGAGGTTTATTATTAATATGGATTGTATATGATCTTAAAAAAGATTTATTTGAGATAAAAAAAGTAAAATCGCCAACAAAAAAATCAAAGGAACCTTCATATATTCAAAGTGTCTATAAAGTTTTATTTGCCGATATTACAATTAGTTTTGATAATGTTATTGGTGTTGTTGGTGCATCGAAAGGACATTTTGGATTTATGATATTTGGCTTAGTTTTATCTGTAGTTTTAACTGGTGCATTAGCTACAGTTTTAGCTAATTACATTCAGAAACATCTATGGATAGCTTATGTTGGTTTAGGATTTATTTTATTGGTTGCTCTTCAATTAGTTATTGGTGGATTGGTAGATCTTGAAATCCTTTCAATAAATGAAAACTTTAAAAAGTATTTTTAGTATGAATATTTTTTTGTTGGATATTTTTTAGATTTCACTTCATGTTTAAACTTTAATATTGCAGAATTTATAACTTTTTTAATATTTACATATTTTTTTACAAACTTTATTTTCGCATCAGTTAAACCTAAAATGTCATCTGTTACTAAAACTTGGCCATCGCAATAAACTGATGCACCAATACCAATTGTTGGGATTTTTATAAGATTTGAAATTTTTTTTGAGATATCACTATAAGTACACTCTAAGACAATTGCAAATGCACCGCTAGTTTCTAATGCTTTAGCATCTTTAATTAATTTTTTTTTCTCTCTTTCAGTTTTACCTACTGATTTAAATTTACCTTTAATAGTTTGCGGTGTTAAACCAATATGACCCATAACAGGTATCTTATTTTGAACTAGGTGTCTTACTATATGTTGTACTCTGACACCTCCCTCTACTTTTACTGCATCACATCTAGTTTCTTTTATTGCTATTTTAGAATTTTTAAGAGCCTCAGATTTATTTCTGTATGTATTATATGGTAAGTCAATTACAAGTAGACTTTTCTTAACTCCCATCCTTACACTCTTCGTGTGCTCTAGCATCATTTCTAAGGTTACTTTTCTTGTAGTGCTGTAATTATAAAGAACAGAGCCAAGGGAATCACCTACTAAAACTATATCGGCATGTTTGTCTACTATTTCTGCAATATTTTTTGAATAAGCGGTTAGACAAACAATTTGAGATTTTTTTTTTTTATTAATTATTTTTTTTATTTTATAATTCATTATTCCAATTCTATCGTGCTTGGAGGTTTAGATGTTATGTCATAAACCACTCTATTGATACCTTTTATATTATTAATTATTTTGTTTGAAACAAATTGCATAAAGTCTTTATTAAAATTAAAGGTGTCAGCGGTCATACCATCCTCTGATGTAATTGCTCTTAACAAGCACATATATTCATATGTTCTATTATCTCCCATCACACCAACAGTTTTGACTGGCAATAATGCTGCATATGCCTGCCATATCTTGTTATATAAATCGTAATCTCTCAAAGCTTTGATGAATATGTCATCCGCATCTTTTAAAATTTTTATTTTTTGTTGTGTAATTTCTCCAGGCATTCTTATGGCTAGACCTGGGCCTGGAAAAGGATGTCTATGTACTATTTCCTTTGATAATTTTAGCTCCAATCCTAGTTTTCTAACTTCGTCTTTGAATAAAAGTCTTAAAGGCTCAACCAGTTTTAATTTCATTTTTTTGGGTAATCCACCAACATTATGATGTGATTTTATTTTTGAAGTTTGACTGCCAGTTACAGACTTGCTCTCTATTAAATCCGGGTATAATGTTCCTTGTGCCAAGTATTTAACATTTCTAATTTTTTTTGCGTATTTTTCAAAAATTTTTATGAATAAATTACCAATTATTTTTCTTTTCTTTTCAGGATCTTCAACTTTTTTTAAATTTCTTAGAAATAAATTTTTTGCATTTACATAAATTAAGTTGATTTTAAATTTTTTTTTAAAGGTTTTAATAACTTGAATTTCCTCATTTTTTCTCAACAAACCAGTATTTACAAAGATACAAGTAAGCTTTCTTCCTATAGCATTATGAATTAATTTGGCAACTACGCTACTATCAACACCTCCAGAAAGAGCACATATAACTCTCGAATTTCCAACGATTTTTTTTACATCCTCTATTAGTAATTTTTTTTGGTTACTTGGCGACCAATTTTTTTTTAACATGCAAATTTCAAAAACAAAATTTCTTAGTATAATCTTACCTTTTTGCGTGTGTGTTACCTCTGGATGAAATTGAATTCCATAAAATTTTTTTGAAGAATTTTCAACTATTGAAAACTTTGATGTTTCTGTTTTTGCAATAACTTTGAAACCTTTTGCTAATTTTGTTACTTCGTCTGCATGGCTCATCCATACACTATTAGATCCTTTCTTATTAAAAAAATCTTTAGTGAGTCTGCTTTTACTTAAACTTATAAGTTTAGCAAAACCAAATTCTCTTTGTTTAGCCTGTTTAACTCTGCCACCTAATTCCTTGGAAATTACCTGATGACCGAAACAAATTCCAAGAATTGGTACATTCCATTGAAATATTTCTTTTCTAAATTTTACTTTTTTTGATTGATAAACATTTAATGGTCCACCTGACAAAATTATACCACCTATATGGGTTTTATTTGTATTAGCGTTTATCTTTTTGTGACTGATTATTTCTGAATATATTCCAAACTCTCTTATTCTCCTTGCTATCAGTTGTGTAAATTGCGATCCGAAATCAATAATTAAAATTTTATTTAAATTATTGTTAAGATCCATTTTTTGGTTCTATGTCTGATAAGGATTTTTCAATTGTATTTATTTCTTTACAAAGTTTTTGACATATCATAGAAAAATTTTCTTTAAGTTCTTTAACCTTTGAATAATTTGATTTTTTAAGTTCATAATTAATCAATAAGTGCATTGCTTCCTCATTCTTTGGATCTAACAATAAAGTGGTATTTAAATTTTTTAATTCTTCTTTTTCATTTTCCTCACTCTTATAAATTTTTGCTAAATATAAATATGATTCTGCATTCTTCGGATTGTAAACTATGTTCCTTTGAAACAAAAATTTAGAGTCATCATATTTTTTTTGATCAAATTTTTGTTTTGCCTCATCAAAAAAACTTTCTGAAATTGCATTATTATTAATAAAAAAAATACTAATAAACGAAAACATTAAAATAAATTTTTTATTATTAATATTTTTCATCTTTTTTAACCTCATCTATATTATGTACCATACTTTCATAAAATCCAGCTTTCGTAATTTTAACAAATTTTGGTTTATTTCTTAAATTTAAAACTTTTTTAGATCCCAAATATCCCATAGAAGATTTAAGACCTCCTATTAATTTAAAAATTATTTTATCAACTGGACCTTTATATTTTACAAAACCCTCAACCCCTTCAGGAACGTATTTAGATTTGTCCTTTTGTTTAGTTTGAAAATATCTATCTGCTGAGCCCTTATTCATTGCTCCTATAGATCCCATACCTCTAAAAACTTTAAACATCTTACCATTTTTATTTAATATTTTTCCTGGAGATTCATTTGTTCCAGCGAATAGAGATCCAATCATTACTGCATCTGCGCCAGCTGCTAAAGCTTTTGCAATATCTCCTGAAAATTTTATTCCCCCATCAGCAATTATCTTTACTTTTTTGTTTTTTAAACCTTTTTTAACATTGATTATTGCACTCAACTGTGGAACTCCTATTCCTGCAACAAGTCTTGTTGTGCAAATTGATCCAGGTCCGATGCCAACTTTAATTATATCAACACCAAGTTTGGCTAAAAAATTAGCAGCCTCAGCTGTTGCTATATTCCCTGCACATAAAAGTGTTTTTTTACTTTTGTTTTTTTTAATTATTCTTATTATTTCTTTTACTCTTTTAGTGTGACCATGTGCAGTATCTACAACTATTAAATCAACTTTCTCTTTGATGATCGCTAAAGCTCTTTTTGACTCTAAATCTCCAGCACCAACAGCGGCGCCCACTTTCAAATTTTTTGATTTCACTTTTCTTATTTCTTTAATCTGTTTTTCAATTGTAAAATTTCTGTGTATAACACCAATACCACCTGCTAGGGCAATTGCGATTGCCATTTTGGACTCTGTTACTGTATCCATAGCTGAAGACAACAAAGGAATATCTATCTTAAAATCATTTCTTAAATAGGTAGAAGTATTAACTTGTGACGGTAAAATCTCTGAGTATCTAGGAGCTAATGTAACGTCGTCGAAAGTAAGCGCTTCTTTAATGGGATCCATAATCTTATATATACGATTCTTAAAAAAAAAAAAGAGGACTTAACGTAATATTTTACAAATTATAAAACTCTCTTTGGAGTCCTTCCTACTTGATGGTGGCTTAAAAATACTCACTTCCTTAAATATTTTTTTAGCCTCTGAGACTATTTCATTAAAACTTTTACCCATAAATAGTTTCGAAATAAATTTCCCGTTATAATTTAATTGATTTTTTGAAAAGGTCATAGCATCCATACAAAGCTCACCTGTAACAATAGAGTCAAGGTTTTTATTGCCAGTAGTATTAACTGCCATATCTGAAACTACTAGATCTACTTTTTTATTAAAATAATCTCTAATTTTTTCCTTAGAATTTTCGTTCGTAAAATCGCCAATTAACTGATGAACTTTATTTATTTCTTGAAATTCTAAGATATCGATTGCTAATATTTTTCCGTGATTAATTTTTTGTGATAAATATTGTGACCAACTTCCAGGAGCGGCGCCTAGATCTATCGCAGTTACAACATTTTTTAATATTTTAAATTTTTCATCAATTTCTTTTAACTTATAAATTGCCCTTGACCGGTAACCCTCAATTTTAGATTTGCGAACATAAATATCTCTTCTTTGTTTATTTATCCAGTTTTTTGAAATTTTGTTTTTTTTCAATTAATGACCAAACCTCAAACTTTTTGAGACATTTTTATTTTCTAAAGTTTTAATTTGAATTTTAACAGAGCTATCTATTCTCATATCTTTTTTATCATCCCAAATACCTGCCGCAAGGTGCATAATTCCTATTTTATTATTTGGCAAATAAGGTTCAACAAATGTATGATTTTTTTCATCAAACTTTGGTAAAAGATTACTAGCAATCCAATTACAATTTAATGGAAGAAATTCTGTTTCAACATTATCTATGTAAATACTCATATTAATTGCTAAACCTTCTGAGCCAAATATTTTTCCAGATTTTAATGTTGTCTCCAAATTTTTTTGCCAAACATCCCAACATTTTGAATTTTTCTCTAACGAAAAAACCCCTATATTAACGTGAGGTGCAAAAGCAAGTTTTCTTGCTTTTTCCATTCCTATTTTAGAACTGATAGCATGTTTAAAATTTTGTGATTTAATTATTGCTATTTTACCAAACAGCCAGTTTACTTTAGACATTATACGATAACCTGGGCCAAGTGTTTGGGTAATTCCTAGCTTGCCATTTTCGCAAGCTTTAAAGTACAACTCTATTGAGCTCCAATCATTCACCCATGCATCACAATCAATCCAAAGGTATTTATTATAATTAGGGAAGTATTTAGGTAAAAAGGCTCTAGAAACTTGACTCTTTAACCATTCTTTACCTTTTACTTTTATTGAAGAGACTTGAATATCCCATTCAGCACTTTTAATTTCATCTACTTTGCTTGTAAGTTTATTTACTTGCTCTTTTTCTAATCCAGCATCTAAAATACATATTGCTGTAGTATTATTTTTATCTAAATGTTTGATTGAATCTATTAATTCATTTAATAAATTAAAATAATTAGAGTCAGCAAGTGAAACTATTACATTTTTTTTCATTTATAACATGTCTTCAGGCTCATCATCGGTTGATAAGTTTTTAACTAATGAACCTTTTTTCAATTTAAAGTAATGAAAAATACTTAATGGAATTCCTAAAAGATAAATAGCAGATCCTAATGCAATTACATTGAAAGGAAATATTAATAAAAGTCCAAAAAGCAAAACTATTCCTAAAAGTAAAAAGATTGTAATACTTCTAGGTACAACAATTCTTTTAAATGAATAAGTGGGTATTTTGCTTATAAGTAAAATAGATACAATTATGAAAAGAATTGGGGTAATTATTTTTAAGTCAAAATTGAAAATGCTTAAGTCACTTTGCTCATAAACGAGTGGGCTTAATACTAGTATTCCACCTGCAGGAGATGGTACACCTTCGAAAAAATTATCTTTCCATGAAGCTTCTCCACCTGAATTAATATTAAACCTGGCCAATCTAAGGGCAACGCAGACAACATAAATTAATGAAATCAACCATCCAATTTTTCCTAAAGAATTTAAGGTCCAAAAATACATTATAAATGCTGGTGCCACACCAAAGCTTATAATATCTGTTAAGGAGTCTAGCTCCTTACCAACTTTAGATGTTCCTTTTATTAATCTTGCAATTCTTCCATCTAGTCCATCTATAATCGCTGCACATACAATAGCTACAATTGCAAGTTTAAAGTTTTGATTGAGTGCAAAATTTATTGAAGTCAATCCAATACATACTCCAATCAAGGTTAATGTATTAGGTAATATTACCCTTGCACTTTTATCTGTTACAATTTTGAATTTTTTTCTTGGTTCGTTCATTTATCTCTTAGCTATAAGCGACTCTCCAGCTATAGTTTTCTGATTGACTTTTGCTAAGGGTTTATAGTTTTCAAAATATAAGTCTGCCCTACTTCCAAATCTAATCATTCCTATTCTTTCTCCTTGAGCAAGTTCAGAGTTTTCTGTTGTTTCTGTTACAATTCTTCTAGCTATTAAGCCAGCGATTTGAACAACAATTATATCTTCACCTTTTGAATTGGTAATTTTGTAGTAATTTCTCTCATTATCTTCGCTAGCCTTATCAAGAGAAGCATTTAAAAACTTCCCAGGTTTATACAAGATTTCTGAAACTTTTCCTGCGCAAGGTGATCTATTTACATGGCAATCGAAAACATTCATAAAAATACTTACTTTGGTAAATTTTTTATTTTCTAAATTAAGTTCTTTCGGGCCATCACATTCTTGAACTTGTAAAACTAAACCGTCAGCAGGACTTACTAAATAATCATCATCATTTATTGAATATCTTTCTGGATCTCTAAAAAAATAGTAGCACCAAATTGTGAGAACTAATCCAATTAATCCTAAGAAGCTGCTAATTAAGTATAAAATTATCGTAGCAACTGCAAAAATTACTAAAAATTTATAGCCTTCGTTATGAATTGGTGGAAATACTTTGTCTATCATAATTATATATTTGGTAATATGGTTCTAATATGTATATTAAACTCCAAAATTCAATTATTAAGATATATACTCTAATATGAGCAAAATTAAGGTTAAAAACCCAATTGTTGAGCTAGATGGCGATGAAATGACTAGGGTAATTTGGGATTTCATAAAAAATAAGCTTATCCTTCCATATTTAGATTTAGATATAAAATATTACGACTTAGGGATTAAAAGTAGAGATAATACTTCTGATAAAATTACTGTCGATTGTGCACATGCAATTAAAAAATATGGTGTAGGGATTAAATGTGCAACAATTACACCAGATGAAGCAAGGGTTAAAGAATTTAATTTGAATAAGATGTGGAGATCTCCAAATGGAACAATAAGAAATATTTTGGGAGGAACTGTTTTTAGAGAACCTATATTATGCAAAAATATTCCAAAGCTAGTTCCAAGTTGGAAAAATCCAATCTGTATTGGGAGACATGCATTTGGGGATCAATATAGAGCAACTGATTTTCAGGTACCAGGAAAAGGGAAATTAGAGATAAAATGGACTTCTGAAGATGGAAAAGACAAAAAAGAATTTGAAGTTTTTAACTTTCCTGGTCCAGGTGTAGCTCTTTCAATGTATAACTTGGATCAATCAATAATAGATTTTGCAAGATCATGCATGAACTATGGTCTTAATAGAAAATGGCCAGTATTCCTCTCAACTAAAAATACAATCTTAAAAAAATATGACGGAAGATTTAAAGATTTATTTCAAGAGGTATATGAAAACGAATTTAAGGAGAAATTCAAAGAAAGAGGAATTACTTACGAACATAGATTAATTGATGACATGGTTGCATGTGCAATGAAGTGGAATGGTAATTATATATGGGCTTGCAAAAATTATGATGGTGATGTTCAGTCAGATACAGTTGCACAAGGTTTTGGATCATTAGGTTTAATGTCAAGTGTTCTAATGAGTCCAGATGGAAAAACAATTGAAGCAGAAGCTGCACATGGAACTGTAACAAGGCATTACAGATTGCACCAACAAGGTAAAGAAACTTCAACAAACCCTATTGCATCAATATTTGCATGGGCAAGAGGTTTATACCACAGAGCAAAATTAGATAATAATGAGGATTTAAAAAAATTTGTAAAACACCTAGAAAAAACTTGTATCCAAACTGTAGAGTCTGGATCTATGACCAAAGACTTAGCAATTTTAGTGGGTCCATCAACTAAACATTTAACCACAAATCAATTCTTAGATGTAATTGATGCGAACTTGAAAAAAAGATTAAATTAAAACTTTTAAGCTGTTAAAAGCATCCTCAATTTTGTCTTTGTTTACTCCCCCTGCTTGAGCAAAATCAGGTCTTCCTCCACCACCTTTTCCGCCAATAATTTCTGATCCATTTTTAACAAATTTAACAGCATCATATTTACTTTTAAGCTTATCTGTTATACCGACCGCTAAACCAACTTTATCGTCTTTGCTTGCAAAAATAATCACTATTCCTTCCCCTATTTCTTTCTTTCCATTATCAATTAATCTTCTTAATTCTTTTGGAGGAAGTCCATCAATTTTTTGCATCCTAACATTTACACCATTAATTTTTTCATCATTAATAATATTTTTTGATTTATTATTTATTATTTCATTGATGGATAATTTTTCTAATTCTTTATTTAATTCTTTTATTAAATCTTTTTTATTTTCTTTATTTAAATTTGGTTTTCCTCCAAGTTTTTTAATTTCTTCTGATAAAACTTTAATTGTTTCTTCATCTTTTTGTTCAGATAAACTAGATTGTTTTTCTTTGTTTTTTAAAAATTCATCTAGTTGTTTATCTCTAAGAGCTTCAACTCTTCTTACACCCGCTGCTATAGCTGATTGACTAACTACTTTAAAATTACCAATATCACTGGTATTTTTTACATGTGTTCCACCACATAATTCGGTTGAAAAATATTTATTTCCTTCTTCACCCATAAAAACCACCCTGACTTCATCTCCATATTTTTCTCCAAATAATGCTAATGCACCATGAGCAATACCTTCTTTTGGAGTCATTATTCTTGTAATTACCTCTGATTTTTTATTCACCATTTGATTTACATGTTCATCTATTTTTGTCATTTCATCTGAAGAAATTGGCTTCATATGACTAAAGTCAAAACGTAATCTATCTGGAGCAACTAATGATCCTTTTTGCATCACGTGTGTTCCTAGTATTCTCCTTAAAGACTCGTGCAATAAATGTGTTGCTGAATGATATGCTTTCACATTTTCTCGTCTTTCAATATCAATTTTAAGTTCTACGTTATCCTTTAAATTGAAGTTTCCTTTTTCAACTTTTCCGTAATGTACAAATAAATTACCTAATTTTTTTTGAACATCTGAAACTTTAAAAATATTATTTCCATTAGATATTGTTCCATTATCACCAACTTGTCCTCCGGACTCACCGTAAAATGGAGTTTGGTTTAAAATTACCATACCCTCATCACCTTCTTTTAAACTATCGGATTGTTTGTTATTTTTAATTAAACTTAAAATTACTCCTTCTGCCTGATTAGTTTCATAACCTAAAAATTCAGTTGAGCCTATTTTGTCTTTAATTCCAAACCATATTTCATCTACTGAACTATCACCTGATCCTTTCCAATTTTTCTTTGCAAGTTCCTTACTGTCTTTCATTAGTTTGTTAAATTTTTCGTGGTCTAAGCTAAGTGATTTATTTTTAAGAATGTCCTCTGTTAAGTCTAAAGGGAAACCATAAGTGTCATAAAGTTTGAAAGCTACTTCACCAGGTAAAACTTTATCTATCTTTTCAATCTCATCATCTAATATCTTCATACCTCTTTCTAAAAGTACTAAGAATTTTTCCTCTTCCATTTTTAAGGTTTCTTTAATTAACGATTGTGCTCTTTCCAATTCAGGATAATTACCAGACATTTCGTTTTCTAATGTTTTAAATATATTATAAAAAATTGGTTCTTCTGCTCCTAGCAGATGTGAATGCCTCATTCCCCGTCTCATAATTCTTCTAAGAACATAACCTCGACCCTCATTTGAAGGCAAAACCCCTTCTGCTAATAAAAATGAACTTGCTCTTAAATGGTCTGCAATCACTCTAAAACTAGATAGGTTTTTATCTGTAGGTTTTACTTTAACAGTATCAGAAATTGAATTTATTAATTTTAAAAAGTGATCTGTTTTATAGTTATCATGTGTACCTTGCAATAGTGCAGCAATTCTCTCCAGTCCCATTCCAGTATCAACAGATGGTTTGGGTAAATCAATTCTTTTATCTTTAGTTACTTGCTCATATTGCATGAAAACTAAATTCCAGATTTCAATGTATCTATCACCATCCTGATCTTTTGTTCCTGGAAGGCCTCCTTGTAAATGATCTCCGTGATCATAAAATATCTCAGAACAAGGTCCACAAGGTCCTGTTTCGCCCATTGACCAAAAGTTGTCTGATGTTGATATTCTAATTATTCTGTCCTCACCAAAACCTGTTATTTTCTTCCACAAATTAAAGGCTTCATCATCCTCATTAAAAACAGTGAAATAAAGTTTATTTTTGTCTAATCCAAAATCTTTTGTAATTAAGTTCCAAGCAAGCTCTATTGCTCTTTCTTTAAAATAATCCCCAAATGAAAAGTTGCCCAACATTTCAAAAAATGTGTGATGTCTTGGAGTGTATCCAACATTTTCTAAATCATTGTGTTTTCCACCAGCACGAACACATTTTTGAGAAGTTGTAGCTCTTTTATAATCCCGTTTTTCAAGGCCTGTAAAAACATTTTTGAACTGAACCATTCCTGAGTTTGCGAACATCAAGGTCGGATCGTTATTTGGCACTAAATTACTCGAGTCAACGATTGTATGACCGTTTTTCTCAAAATATTTTAAGAAAGTTTTTCTTATCTCGTTTAGTGATTTGTCAGCCATATTTTTAAAATACAGCTTTTTTAATTGATGTCTAGATAACTATAGGGAAAAAAGGCGCTTAAAATAAGCGCCTTTTTAGATAACTAAAAGTTAATTCTTTTTAGATGGTGTCTCTTCTTTTTCTTCTGCTTTTACTTTTTCTTGATCGATAGGATTGCCCTCAATCTTTTTTGAAATCAAGCCAGCTTTCTCTCTAATAGCCATTTCAATTTCAGCAGCAGCTT
Organism: uncultured Pelagibacteraceae bacterium; assembly: GCA_902570525.1. Lineage (GTDB taxonomy): Bacteria > Pseudomonadota > Alphaproteobacteria > Pelagibacterales > Pelagibacteraceae > Pelagibacter. The sequence continues at coordinate 103,041 of CACFYN010000002.1, read as the reverse complement.
TTGGATTTTGTTCAAGGTAAAGTTTTGCATTTTCTTTTCCTTGACCGATTTTCTCACCTTTATAAGCATACCAGGCACCAGATTTTTCGACTATGTCTGCTTTTGCTCCAAGGTCTATTAATTCACCCGTTTTGCTAATTCCTTTTCCATACATTAAGTCGAATTCAACAACTTTAAATGGTGGTGCAACTTTATTTTTTACTACCTTCACTCTTGTTGCATTTCCAATAATTTGCTCTTTATCTTTAATCGCACCAATTCTTCTAATATCCATTCTAACTGATGAATAAAACTTTAATGAGTTACCACCTGATGTAGTTTCTGGACTTCCAAACATAACACCAATTTTCATTCTAATTTGGTTAATGAAAATAACCATTGTGTTTGTTCTAGAAATCGAACCTGTTAATTTTCTTAATGCTTGAGACATCAGTCTAGCTTGTAGACCAACATGATGATCTCCCATATCTCCTTCTATTTCTGCTCTAGGAGTTAATGCTGCAACAGAGTCAACAACTAAAACCGACATTGAACCTGATTTTATTAAAGTATCAGTAATTTCTAAGGCTTGTTCACCAGTATCTGGCTGCGAAATTAGTAATTCTTCAGTATTAACACCTAATTTTTTTGCATAAACAGGATCTAATGCGTGCTCTGCATCAACAAATCCACAAATACCACCTGCCTTTTGTGCTTCTGCCACTACTTGAAGCGCAAGTGTTGTTTTTCCAGAAGATTCTGGTCCATAAATTTCGATAATTCTTCCTTTTGGAAGACCACCAATTCCAAGAGCCAAGTCTAAGCTTAAAGATCCTGTTGAAACTGATTCAACATCCATAGCTTTCTGTTGACCAAGCTTCATTACAGAGCCTTTACCAAAAGTATCAGTAATTTGATCTATAGCTGCGTCTAGCGCTTTGTTTTTCTCTTTGTTTTCCAAATCTTTATCTTTTGCGGTTTTAACCACTTTTAAGTTATTTTTTGTCATTTAATGCCTCTTTTTTTTGCGTTTTTTGTCACTCGAATCATGTTATTAAATGTACACATTTTGTTCTCATTGGCAAGAACTTAATTTATTTAGATAAAATAAGCAAAAAAATAGCCTAATTATTGAAACCTAGATGATCGGCGCTCAAAATACCAACTGATTGAAGAAGTTTAAATTTTGATAATAAAAATTCTCTCTCTGAATTTGCAAGACTTATTTGGGAATTGAGTAAAATAGAATTTGATTGAATCACATCCAATGTGGATCTACCTTTGCCACTTTCATATTCTGCAGTAATTCCTTCATTTGCTATTTGAGCTGCTCTTACCTGCAACTTAACAGATTCTAACATACTTGCATTTGATTTCATGTTTGACCAAGCAGTGGTTACATTAGTATCGTTAATTCTTAACGCATTATCTAGTAATAATTTTTTTCTATTTCTTAAGTTTTTAGATTTACTTAGGCCAGCATAATTTTTTCCTCCAGAAAAAAGTGGCCATGATACTGTTGCTTGAACAGTCTCTTTATCTTGTTGGTCAATTGTAGAACTTAAGTCATCAGTTTCTTTAGCTTCAAAAGACAATGTTGCTGATGGTGACAAATCAGATTGTGAAATCTTTACGTCTTGTTCGGATTGCTCATACTCTAGTTTTGCAATAATTAGTTCGGGGTTATTGGTTTTTGATAAATTAATTGCATTTTCTAAAGTCATAGGAATTTTTAAATTTAAATCAGAATTTTTATTTAATGCAAAAGTATCCTGAATTGGACCAATAACATTTTCATAATTTAATCTTGTTGTAACAACTTCATTTTTAGCTTGAATAAATTTTGCTTGTGCCTCTGCTAATGAGGATTCTGATTGTGCAAGATCAGCCACACTAACTTCTCCTCTATCTAATCTAATTCTGTCAGTTTCAACCTGTCTTTCAAGTAAACTGACATTTCTTTCATTAATTGAAAATTTCTCATTTGCTACAATCATTCCAGAAAAAGCTTCAACGGCTTTAAGTAGTATTTCTTGTTCAGATTTTAATAATTTTGCATCAGCTAGATCTAAGCCTAATTTACTCTTTTTAAAATCAGCAACTCCTCCAAAACCCTGGAATATTTTTTGTTCTATTTTAACTGATTTTGACTCTGGATTTACATCAGTAATTGTAGCATTAGTGCCATCCCGATTAGTTAATCTTGAAGTATCTTCTGAACTTTTAGAACCCGATAATGTTATCGAAGGTAAAAAATCACTTCTTGAAATATTAAGATCTGATTTTGATACTTTAATATTTTCTCTTTCAGCATTTAATTCCGGATTATTTTGATATGCCTCTTTTAATGCTTGAGACAAATTAATTGCAAAAGCATTAGAGGTTAAAAAATAAAAAGCTAAAATTATTAATATTTTTTTCATTTGTTATATTTTAGTTTTGTAATTTGATGATGTCCATTTAATGACATCACAATTGACGAGTATTTTGTTGCAGTTTTAAACATATGTTCAGTAATTCTTTGGTATGTCATCATAAAATTTAATACTTCTTGTTTATTCATTACCTTAGAGTTTTTTTTATTTTTATTTTTAATTTTTAATTTTTTTTCTTGAACTAATCTCCACTTTCTTAATAAGGCAAAATTTTCTGCTTTTAAATATAATAAACAATCCATCATGCTATGAAATTTTTTATATTTATTTTTGAGATTTAAATTAACATATTTTCTCCACTTCATAGATTTATCATTAAACCTTTCTAAAGAGTTTATTGGTTTTATAAGTTGTTTTGTGCTTTGAGATTTTGCACCAACACACCAACCTTCGAAAATTACAATGTCTGGTTTTGATTTGACTTTATACCATTTATTTTTTGAAAGCCTGTCATCTATAGATTTATCAAATTTTGGAAGAGATAAGGTTTTTAATTTTTTTGCTTTAACTTTCCTAAAAAAATTAAGCATCATATCAATATCATGAGTTCCTGGAACTCCTCTAGTTTTTAACAATGGATGAACTTTTTTAGACAAAATAATTCTTTCTTTTCTTGTTTTATAAAAATCATCTATTGAAATTTTAAATACGTCTAATTTGAAATATTTTTCCAGAATTATTTTAATTATTGAAGAGATTGTTGTTTTCCCAGTTCCTTGACCACCCGATAAACCAACAATCATAGTATTATTTTTTTTCACCTTTTTAGCCATCCAAAAACAAACTGGTATAAGGAAAGATCTCAACATTTTATCTTTATTTTTAAATTTTTCGTTAGAAATTTCTTGTGTTGATATAAACCTATAACAAGGTTTTTTGACTTTATTTAAACATGCAGAAATTTGGGACATTTTATTTTTTGTCTAAAGGATGATTACGACCATCATTTACAGCTACATCTTTAAATTTGAAAACATCAATGTCATCTATACAAGCAACGTTTATTCCATAAATTTTTGGATTTATTCTTGGTCTATTATGTGTATGAATTCCACAGTTAGTACAAAAATAATGTTTAGCAGTATTAGTATAAAATTGATAAAGTTTTAAAGAATCTTCTCCTTTAATTAATTTAAAATCATTTTCACCTAATACTCCAATTACGTATCCTTTTTTTTTACAGATAGAACAATTGCATCTCATTATTTTTTCAATTCCATTGTCTGGAATGTTTACTTCAGCCTCTACATTTCCACAGTGGCATTTTAATTTTTTTATCATTATTTTTTCCTATCTAATATATGATTATGTCCATCATTTATTCTTACTCTAAATTTAAATAGCTCATCTTCTGTTATTCCATTTAAGCATCCTACATTTATACCATATGTATTAGGATCTGCTCTTCTTTGATTGTGTGTATATATCCCACAATTAGTACAAAAATAATGTTTAGCAACGTTTGTATTGAATTGATAAAATTTTAATAACTCTTCTCCTTTTGTCACCTTCAAATCTTTTTTATCAATCACAGTGCTTATTGCTCCCTTCCTTTTACACATTGAACAATTGCATCTGTAAAGATCTTCTAAGCCTTTGGTTAAATTCACTTCAATTTCAATTTGACCACAATGACAATTCAATTTTTCCATAATTTATATCTAAGCAATCTATCCCTTGTCCAAGTTATCCACAATCCAACAAAATGTAGTTTGGATGTTCACGTTTTGATTCACTTTTGATTCAGTTCCAGACTCAAAATACAACCTATTTGACACTATTGAATAAGTGTTGTACTAATGAGAACAAAATAAGAACATTTATTATGAAACTGACTATACCTTACTATTTACACAAAGCAGGAGCTGGTTTTCCATCTCCAGCTACCGATTACATAGAAGAAGACATAGATCTAAACGTTCACTTAATTAAGAATGTTCCAGCAACTTTTGTAATCAGAGTTCAGGGAAAATCAATGACTGATGTTGGCATCAATGATGGAGATATATTGGTCGTCGATAAAAGTTTAACACCTAGAAATTTTTCAACTGTAATTGCAAATGTTCATGACGAATTAGTGGTTAAAAGCTTTGTACAAGAAAGAGACAAAAAATTTTTAACCTCAGGATCTAAAAATTTCAACGATAGAATTTTAATTAACGAAGAAGAAGATATTTTTATTTGGGGAGTTGTAACTTATGTCATCCACTCAGTATACTAAAAAAATTGCATTAATTGATTGTAATTCTTTCTACGTTTCTTGTGAAAGATTGTTTAATCCAAAAATAAGAAAAAAACCTGTTGTAGTTTTATCTAATAATGACGGCTGTATAATTTCAAGATCTAATGAAGCAAAAGCTTTAGGTATTAAAATGGGTGAACCTTACTTTAAAGCAAAAGATATAATTATAAAAAATAAAGTAAATGTATTTTCATCAAATTATTCTTTATATGGCGATTTATCAAGAAGAGTAATGAGAACTCTAAAAAGATTTAATTCTGATATAGAAGTTTATTCAATTGATGAAGCATTTATGGATTTATCAAACTTTTCTGATGAAGAAGTTGAAGAAGTTGGGAAGGAAATCAGAAATACTGTTTTACAGTGGACGGGGATACCAACAAGTATCGGTATAGCAAAAACAAAAACTTTAAGTAAAATTGCAAATCATATTGCAAAGAAAAAACAATCTGGTGTTACAAGTTTAATTGGTATTGAAAATCTTGATCCGATATTAGAAAAAATTGAAATAAATGATGTATGGGGAGTTGGAAAACAGTTAACTAAATTTTATCAAAAACACGGAGTTTATAACGCGAAGCAATTAAAAAATAAATCAAATACCTGGATTAAAAAATGTTCAAATGTTTTAAGTTCAAGAACAGCCATGGAGCTTAGAGGTATTCCTTGTATTGATTTAGAAACAACACAATCAAAAAGAAAAAGTTGTGTTGTGTCTCGTTCATTTGGAAAAAGAGTTGAACATTTCCAAGAATTAAAAGAAGCAGTTGCAAGTTATTGTTTAAATGCTTCTGAGAAAATTAGATCAGAAAATCTAGTTGCAAAAGCGATAACTGTTTTTGTTAGAACAAGTCCTTTCCAAAGAAATTTTGGTTATTATTCAAATTCAAAAACAGTTGATTTTCCGATTGCAACGAACAATAGTATAGAAACTGTTACAGTTGCAGTTTCAATATTAGAAGAAATATTTAAACATGGTTGTCGATATCAAAAAGCAGGGGTGATGCTAACAGGATTATCAAATGAAAATGATAAGGAAAATTTATTCTCATCCGAAAAAGATGAAAAAATAAATAGATTAATGAGATCAATGGATAATACAAATTACCGTTATGGAAGATCTACGTTAAGTCTTGCAAGTGCGGGTGTTTACAAAAAGTGGAATATGAGAAGAGAACATTCATCTAAAATTGATACAGCTGACTTTTATTCACTGCCAAAAATAAAAACTACTTAGAGAAATGACAATTTGGTTCAACAACAGTCCAAGAAGCGCTACCAAAGCCTTTTTTTTTAATATTTAAGAAATTATAAACTATTTTACTCTGATAAGAATTGAGTTCACTTTTATTTTCAGACCATTTTTTTAATCTTTTTACATTTTCATGATCAGGAAAACGCGTTGCATAAGCGTATAACCAACCCCAATTACTTCCTGAATTAGACCTTAAATCTTGAACCTTGTAATCTTTGGCTGGTCCTGGCCATCTATTTTCTTTAGCATACTTGAAAACTTTTTCATTATTCTCAGTAAAATCAATAAAGAATTTAACTAAGTTATGATAATTTTTGCCTTTGAAATTTAAGTCCCAAATATTATATCCTTGATGTTCAGCTATTATTGCTATGACAGCGAGTGCATTCATCGCTCTTCCTTGATAGAACATTGCCCTTCCACCTCTTCTTGTTTCAATCGGCATACTTCCATCTTTTCGTTGGTATTTAATTGCTGCCTCATAGTTTTTAAATGCTTTTTTAAACAATTTGCTATCATTCAATAAAACGCCTAATTGCATGTGGGAAACGGCTGAAGATAAAGCATGATTATGTGCTCTTCTAGGAACACCAGAGGCGCCACCATAATCATAATTTTTTAAACCATACATTAGATGTTGGTTTTTCTTTACAATTTTTTTGAACCAGTCTTTTATAATTTTATCTTCATTTTCCGGAATATTTATAACTTGCTTAGCGAATGAATAAGCTGCCATCATTGGAGATGCTATATAGAGATTTACGGTAAGTGTATCATTCCAATGTCTTCCTTCATGATCTGAGGGGCCTGTTCTTTGTGCGGCATTTGCTTTTGCCCATTCTAAAATAACTCTCTTAACATTCTTGCACGCTTCAATATTTCCTCCTGAACATGGGAAACTAAAGTTCTCAAATTTATTTTGTGCATGATTAAATCTATCATCAAGGCCATATCCCTCAGGTGCTTCAACTTTTAAAACAGGTGTAACAAAGTTATTTTCAGGACTGACATATAATTCTGTTTGGCAATTCTTTAAATTTGCTGGTATTGGGAATATAATTTCAGGATTATTAACTTCAGCTTTTTTTTTTATTTGTTTAAAATTTGCAGATGCAGATGTACAAAATAAAATTAAAAAAAATACAAGAATGTATCTAAACATTTTGCTTAGATTGGTTGATCACCTTCTATAGCAACTCTATCCATTACTCTTTCGTGTCCCAAGCCCCTTCCAGGAAAAAAATCTGATAAGCCTTGATGTTGAGTACTTCTATTATCCCAAATTGCTACAGCATTTTCAGTCCACTTAAATCTACATGTAAGATCTAATCTTTCCTGATGAGTGTATAATTTTTTTAATATTTCATCACTTTCATTTTCGTCAAGGCCTTCAATTCTTTTTGTGTACATAGAATTCACATAAAGAATTTTTTTTCCCGTTTCTGGGTGGGTTCTTACAATTGGATGACTGTTTGAATATTCATCTATATTTCCATTACCCTCCATGCCTTTATATGCCTCAACGAATGCTGCGGCGCCAAGAGAGCTATGAATAGCTTTCTTATCTTTAATTTTTTCTTTAAGTTCACTATCTAAAGTTTCATAAGCTAATTCCATATTTGAAAACATTGTATCGCCACCAACAGGAGGAATTTTAATTGATCTTAAGATGATTACTTTTGTAGGCTTTGGATTATAACTTACATCTGTATGCCAATTTTCTCCCCATTGGTGTTTTTCATCAGGTTTTTTAATTATTCTTATTATTTCTGGAAACTCTTCTCTACCTTTCACGTAAACATGTTTCTCGAGGGGTCCAAAGTTCTTAGCAAAATTAATCTGTTGCTCTGCTGTAATATTTTGATTTCTAAAAAAAAGAACCTTATGTTCTAACAATAAATCATTAATTATTTTCCAATTTTTCTCAGAGGTGTCTTTTAAATCTATACCTGAGATTTCAGCTCCTAACGCACCTGAAATAAGGTTTATTTCCATAAATTAATTTTATCAATTTTTAAAAAATTAAGTAGTAAATTATTTACCTATAACAACAATAGTTAAATCATCACTTAATCTTTTAATTTTTGATGTGTCAGTTATCTCTTTAGTAATGTTATTAAGCTCATCATTAACATTTTTGCTAAAATTATTATTTATTACCTTTTTTGAACCCTCAATGCCAATTTCTTGATTATTTTCATCTAAACTTTCAGACAATCCATCGGTGAATGCATATAACCTGTTGCTGTTTAAATTTATTTTATTAATAGAATAACTTGATTTTGTTTTTTGTATAATCACACCTAGTGGTGGAGATTTACTTTCAAATTCCTCGAAATTACCATTCTTATCTCTTACTAACGCTGGTTGATGACCAGCATTTACCCATGATATTTCTCCTGAAGTTAAATTATAATTTCCAATAATTGAGGTAACAAACATTCCGCTTGTTTTAGTTAAAAACAAATCGTTATTCATATGAAATGCAATTTCATCTACATCCACTTTATCTCTAGACATTATTTCAAATAATGTAGACGCCTTAGCCATAACCATTCCTGCATGTATTCCTTTTCCAGCTACATCTGCGATTATAAAATAGACACTGTCATTATGAGGGTAAAAACTAAAAAAGTCCCCCGAAACCTCTCTTGCAGCTATATTTATACCTTGTACAGGATAATTTTTTAAATTTCTTTTAGGTAAAAAGTTTTCCTGGACTTTTACTGCTAGCTTAACTTCTTTTGATATTCTTTCACGCCACTTATTTTTTTCGTCCTCACTTGTTTCTAATTTACTCATTAATTTATTGTAATAAAGACCAATCACACCGCCAGCAGTAAATGGATCCTGTGGACCTCTAATTTTTAGATCACCTGTTTCTGACTGTTTATCTAAAATCGAAATAAGATCATGTTCAACTGAAACTGCATTGTGCTCAGCAATATTTAATCCTAGCTCCTCTTGTACAGGACTTACCCTTAGAGGATAAAATTTATTAACTAAACTCAACAATGTGTAAGATGAAACAAAGGTAAATAAGCCAATTGATACAATACCGATTAATTGAATTTTAATTTGAGAAAATCTATCTAAACCAGTATCTAAAATATTTAAATCACCAAACATACCAACCGCTAAAGTTCCCCAAATACCAGCTGCTAAATGTACTGGAACAGCACCAACCACATCATCAATTTCAAAGTTATTTAAAGTTTCGTTTACTATAATTGCAATTATTGCACCTATTATTCCAACTAAAATTGAGACAACTGATGTCATTGAATTACATCCTGCTGTGATTGCTACCAGTCCTGCTAATGGACCTAAAATAATATAAAAAGGATCAGGTTTTTTAAACTTTATGTAAGAGATTGTTAAACCAGTTAATAAACCAAAAGCAGCTGCCAAAAAGGTGTTAATTAAAATTAGTGGTACAGTTTCGTCCATTGCACCATTGCTACCTCCATTAAAACCAAACCAACCAAACCATAAAATAAGTGTTCCTAATACTGCCAAAGGAAAACTAGATCCAGTAAATTTTCCTTTATTTGCCTCTGAATATTTACCAATTCGTGGTCCTAATATTATTACTGCTGCTAAAGCAATCCAACCTCCAACCGAGTGCACAATTGTACTTCCAGCAAAATCTATAAATCCTAAATCAGAAAGCCAACCTGTAGTTTTTATTGAACCAGTAGCAACTAATAATTGACTAACTGTATCATATTTGGAAAGATAACTTGAAGACCACGCCCAGTGACCAACAATAGGATAAATAATTCCTGTCGCTAAAACTGTCATGATTAAATAACCATTAAATTTCATTCGTTCAGCAACAGCACCAGAAATAATTGTTGCAGCGGTCGCAACAAACATTGCCTGAAAAACAAAATAAGTCATGTATTCTGCTTTTTCTGTTTTAAAAAAAAATAAGTCAGTACCGAAAAAACCGTTATAGGAAGTACCAAACATTATACCAAATCCAAAAATCCAAAAAATAACTACTGATACGCCAAAGTCCGCTGCATTTTTGAGCGCAACGTTAATACTATTTTTATGTCTAGATAAGCCAGTTTCCATACACATAAAACCTGCTTGCATTATGAAAACTAAAATTGCACAGTCGATAACCCATAAAGTATCGATATTACTAGTAAGTATGTCTATTACTTCTTGAGCCATATCTTTTTCCATAATATTAAAATTTTTGAATATTTAAAATGTTTTCTAATGAACTTTCAAGCTGATTTAAATTTTCTCTTTTTGAAATAACAAAAGTACTTACTAAAAAAAGTACGACTAAAATGAGTGGCATGGACATTATGAATGATATTTTTTGATATATTAGAAATAAATATACCAAAATAAATAAAATTGATCTTATTAAAACATTGAATTTAAATACACCAATTATTGCTAATGAATGTTTTAACAGATTTAAAAAACTCATTTTTGATGGTCCAAAATATCTTTTACCTCTCTCAGATGCAATTGCTGCTCTATCATTACAATTTTTTGCTAATGACCCTGAGAAGCTGCTCCAAGTTGCTTTATCTGTCAACATTTTTTCTATAGTTGATTTTGTCAAACATGTATAATTTCCAAATTTAATAGATTGGCCTGTAAAGGTATAAGTTAAAATTTTATGAAATGAATAGCACAGTTTAAATAAAATACTCTCCGACCTTTTAACTCTTTCTCCTACTATTGTTTTATTTGGATGATAATTAAAATTTTCTATGAATAATTTTATTTCTTCCGGCCTATCCTCACCATCTCCATCCATTGGAATTACATAATCAAACTCCTCATTTTTATTAATATGATTTAGACCTGTCGCAATACATCTTGCATGGCCAATATTTTGTTTAAGATTTAAAATCTGAACTGAATTTAAATTCGAAAAATTTGAAGTGTTCTCTATGATTTGCTCTGTAGATGCATCGTTTACTAAAATTATTGAAAAAGTATGATCTATTCCACTTACTTCATTATTAATATTTTCTAAGAGTTTGGTTGCAGATTGCCAATCGTTATAAATCGGTATCAATATTATAATTTTCATTTTTAGTTAAGAGAATTTAGAAATCTAAATAATGAAGCAAATATTCCATGTCCTGAAAGTTCGATCATTGCAATAATTGCAATAATGAAAATTACTTTTTTAAATTTTGTATTTAAAAACTCATTCATTTATTCCCCACACAAATTTCATCTATACAAATAAACTTATTATAAGTTTCTAACTTATTTTTATCTACGTTGCCATCCCAAACCGGTCTTGATTTTAAATGATAAGATAAATTTCCAGCATTCCATTCATTGCCTAAAACAAAATTAATTGGATCTTCAAATTCCTTATCCCATTTCGCTTGAACTTTGTTGGCAATCTCTTTGCCGGGGAAATCTGTTCTTTTGTCTGTTTTTGTAATTGAAATATATCCATAAGTAATTGGGGATAATAAAAACAGGAAAACAAAAGCAACAAAAAACTTTTTGAAATTGCCTTTTGATATTTCTTTTTGGAAAACATAAATTATCAATGTCCCAAAAAATAAATAAAACGGTGTCATCCACATTGTTCTTATCTTCGAGCCTGTAATCATTGAAGTTAAAAGCATTAAAAAAATAGGAAGAATATTAATCGAAATTAAAAACAATAAGTTTTTATCTTTAAAGCTTAATTTGTATCTTAGTTTTTTAATTAATAGCACCACCATAACAATAAATGGTAAAATAATTCCAATTTGTTTTAATAGAAATATTATTGGATATCTCAAATGATCAATAAAATTTGAAGTCTCCAACCCAGATCTTGCTAACCCATACGTGATCGTGATGAAATCGTTTTTAAATAGCCAAATTAAATGTGGAATTAATAAAACTAAAAAAACTTCAATTGATAAAATATAATTGAAGTTAAACTTTCTCTCCCTTTTGATGAAAATCAAGTATAAAAAAAGTAGATCAATTGAAATTAGTAAATAAACAAATAAATACTTGGATAAAAATCCCCCAGCAGCAAATAATCCAACTAGTGCACAATCTTTAAAAGTCGGTACTTTTTGATTAAAAACTTTCCATGAAAAATAAACAGTTAGAGTCCAAAAAGGAATTTGGCAAACATTTACGTTAAATTCTGGAGTTGTAAAATTGTAAAAATATATTCCCTCTAATAAAAAAACAGAAAATAATGCTAAAATATCGTTCTTTAAAATTTCTCTACTTAATTTAAATACAATAAAAAAAGAAAAAACTATAAATAATTGACTAAGAAGATAATAAGCCCAATCATTTGATCCAAAAATATTATAAAAAATCTCAACCATGAAAGCGCTCATGGGAGGATGTTTGTTAAATCCCCAATCTAAATTACTTCCCCATGCAAGAGCTTCGATTGTATCAAGTGGAAGGTTATTATTGCTAAACGATGGAATCAGCGTCCATAAAATTAAATGGCTTGCTAAAAAAAAGTAAAAAATATTTTTTATTTGTTTTTTATAAAGCACCATTTGTATGAATTTACACAATTAAAGCTAGCTTGACACTACCTATTTGCTGAATATACTGCCAGCGCTTAAAACGTTAACATGGTCAAGATATCAAAAAACTATATTCCAAAAGAATCAGAGAAGTATATGTGCGAAAAACATAAGCTATTTTTTAAAAATAAACTCACTGAATGGAAAAAAGATTTAGTAAGAACTAATAATGAAGCTCTCTACAATAGTTCTCTTGATGATAATAGTACATCTGCAGATATAGTCGATCAAGCAAGTTCATATACTGAAAAAAATGTAGAAATGAGAGCAATCAATAGACAAATTAAATTGATCTCAAAAATAGATTCAGCGCTCAAAAAAATAAAAGATGGGACTTATGGTTTCTGTGAGGAAACAGCAGAACCAATCGGTTTAAAAAGATTAATGGCAAGACCAATAGCTACACTTTGTATTGCTGCACAAGAAAAGCATGAAAAAGATGAAAAAGTTTACGCTGACGATTAAGGTTTAGGGATTTCTCCACCTCCCATAAAATTATATCCCTTTATAACTGCTTCTCTCTTTGAAATTTCTTCATACCATTTACATAAACTTGGATAATTACTTAAACCAATATCATGCCATTGATGTCTTGCTACCCAAGGCCATGTAGCTATATCCGCTATTGTATAATCATCTCCTGCAAGATATTTGGATACTGACAATCTATCATTTAATCTTTGATATAAATCTTTTGTTATTTTGAAATATCTCTCTTCACTATATTTACTTTTACCTTTATTAAAATGATAGAAGTGATGGTAGGCTCCAATTTGTGGTCCAATCAATCCCATCTGTGCCATTAGCCACTCGTCAATATTTGTTTTATTTTTACTGTGATAAAATTTTCGAGTTTTATCAGCCAAATATATTAAAATTGCACCTGATCCAAAAACACTTTTATCGTTATCACTATCCTTTATAACTGGAATTTTGCTGAATGGACTTATCTTTACGAAATCTTCTTTAAATTGTTCACCTTCTGAAAGATTAACTTTTGTAACTTTGTAAGGAAGCTTGATTTCCTCAAGCATAATGCTAATTTTTTTTCCGTTTGGAGTATCAGCCGCAAATAACTCAATCACTTTTTACACCAAGTCTATTCTTTATTGTTTTTGATGATGTAGTGAATTCAAATCTATATTTTTCATTAGGTCTTGCTAATTTAAAGCATGCTCTTGCTGCAAGAGCACCTTCATGAAATCCAGATAAAATTAACTTAAGTTTGCCTGGATAATCACAAATATCACCAACTGCGTATATCCCTTTTTGATTGGTCTCAAACTTTTCGGTATCTACCTTAACAGTTTTTTTATTTAAATTAAGCCCCCAATTAACAATTGGGCCTAGTTGCATAATAAGACCAAAAAAACCAAGCATGAAGTCAGTTTTGAGTTTTTTAGTTTCTTTATTATCGTTCTCGATCTCTATTTCTTCAAGCTTGCCGTTGCCACTTACTGTTTTAAGCTGAGAATTCGTAATTAAATTGATCTTTCCAGAATTTGAAAGCTCTTTTACTTTATCAACTGTAGCCTGAGCTGCTCTAAATTCATCTCTTCTATGTATTAAGTTAACTTTTGATGTTTTTGATAATTCTAAAGCCCAATCTAGTGCACTATCTCCTCCACCAAAAATAGATACTGTTTTACCATCAAATATTTTTTTATCTTTAATGGAATATAAAATGGTTTTATTTTCAAACTGTTCACATTCTTTTGGCGAAAATTTTCTAGGCTCAAAAGATCCAACCCCTCCTGCAATAATTACATTTGGAGTTTCAAACTCTGTTCCTTTGTTTGTTTTTACTTTCCATTTTTCATTATCTTTTTTTAATTCATCTACTCTTTCACCTAAATGAAATTTAATATTAAAAGGTTTTAACTGTTCTAAAAGATTATTAGTTAATTCTTCTCCTGTGCATTCTGGAATTGCTGGAATATCATAAATAGGTTTATCAGGATATAATTCAATACACTGTCCACCAATCTTACCAAGATTGTCTACAATCTCACAACTAAGACCAATTAATTTTAATTGATGTGCAGTAAATAATCCTGTTGGACCCGCTCCAATAATTAATGCATCTGTTTTAATCATTAAATTTGCTTTTCAGGAAGATGAACTTCAAGACCATCTATCTCGGGGCTTACTTGAATTTGACAACTTAATCGACTACTTTTTTTTGGTTCGTAAGCTTGATCGATCATATCATCTTCGCCTTCACTTTTTTTATTAATCTTATCAAACCATTCATCTTTGACATAAACATGGCATGTTGCACATGCCATACCACCACCACAATCAGCATCAATACCTGGTATATTGTTTTGAACAGCACCTTCCATAACTGTTAATCCTTCAGCCACATCTACTGTATGAGATGTTCCATTATTTTCTATGTAGGTAATTTTAGCCATGGGTCTTATATAGGTACAAAAAAAAATAGGGCAAGTACACAGTACTTGCCCTATTAATAAGTTTTAACTCTCTCGAATTAAGCTCTGCTTCTTCCAGAGTTCGCAACTGCACAAGACCAAATAATAACACCAAATGCGATCTTATTAACAAAGTCTGCTAAGTTGTAAATCACGTTAAGTGAGTTAGCATCAATACCACCTGTTAGGTAACCAAATACATAACCTAGTGGGTAAATAGCCCAACCTACTGTAACGATCATTCTTAAAGCACCAAATGCTGTTGCAAGTGATTTATTTCCAGATTTAGAAACAACTTTTCCTGCTTCTCCTGAAAATATTTCATAAAGGATGTAAATCCATCCCGCCATACCGATAATGAAACCAAGCATAGGGTTGATGAATCCAGCTTCTCCTAAATATCCACCTACTAACATTACTAAAGAACCAATTAAGATTCTCCAGAATATTCCAGTTGGAACTTTTTTAACTGCAGCTAGAATTAAATAAAATTCTATTAACTGAAGTGGTACAGTAATTAACCAGTCAATATATCTGTAAACAGTTGGAGTATCACCTGTTTCAACCCATACTGCTCTCATATACATATAGTGAATAAATGCTATACCAGTTACTAGTCCAGCCACGTTTACTGATTTTCTCCACTGAGTGCTAACATTAGCTTGCTCCATAAAGAAAAACGCTGTAGCTGCCAACATACCCATTGAAATTAACCAGAATGAAATACCAACGAAATCATCCGTAGCTAAAAAGGCTGTTGCTGCGTTAGCCGCTGTAGTTGCTCCAACAAGAGCAAATAAAGCTATAGCTAGCGTTTTAAGTTTTTTCATAAAAAACTCCCTCATTAGTTAGTTTTTATAGTTTATATAAACTACAGCAGTAAGATTACTTACTGCGAAGTTAGGGGTTAATTACCAAATAAAAATAGTTAATTGAAGACTTTTTTACCTCTAATAAGTATTGATTTTACTATGTTTTTGAAATTTAATACAACCTAGGTACTGAAAATACTAACAAATTCGAGTCATATATATGAGATCAAGTTTTAACAAAATTTACGAAGATTCCCTAAAAAATCCTGAGGAATTCTGGAAAAAAATATCTGAAGATGTATTTTGGTTTAAAAAACCAACCAAAATATTAAATAAAGACAACCCTCCATTCTACAAATGGTACAGCGATGGTGTTACAAACACCTGTTATAACGCATTAGATGTTCACATTGATCAAGGCAGAGGTAATAAAACCGCTTTAATTTATGATAGCCCTATCACAGGAAACAAAAAACAGTTTAGCTACAATGAATTAAAGTCAAAGGTTTCTAAGTTTGCTGGTGCATTAAGGAGCCAGGGTATTAATAAAGGTGACAGGATAATTATTTATATGCCAATGATACCTGAGGCGGTCGTTGCAATGCTTGCTTGTGGTAGGATTGGAGCTATACACTCAGTTGTCTTCGGAGGATTTGCCTCAAACGAACTTGCAAGTAGAATTGATGACAGTAGGGCTAAACTATTAGTTACAGCATCATGTGGATTTGAACCTGGAAGAACAGTTGAGTACAAACCTTTAGTCGATGAGGCGCTTAATCTTGCTAGTCACAAACCAGATAAAATGATTTTATTTCAAAGAGAGGGTCATGAGGTCAAATTAAATGCTCCGATGGAGATAAGCTGGGATGAAGCATTGTCAAATGCTAAAGAGGTTGATTGTGTGGAGATGAATTCAAATGAGTTCGCTTATATTTTATACACCTCTGGTACTACAGGAGTGCCTAAAGGTATTGTAAGAGACATTGGTGGACATATAGTTGCTTTAAAATGGACTATGAAGAATATTTATAACATAGACACTGATGATGTTTGGTGGTCAGCAAGTGATATTGGATGGATAGTGGGGCACTCATACATTGTTTATGCTCCATTATTTAAGGGATGCACAACAGTGCTCTTTGAAGGAAAGCCAGTTGGTACTCCTGATGCAGGTGCCTTTTGGAAAATAATATCTGAATACAAAGTAAAATCTTTATTCACTGCTCCAACTGCTTTTAGAGCTATAAAGAAAGAGGATCCTGATGGGAAATTCTTTTCTAAATATGATTTAAGTAAATTTGAAGCACTATTTCTAGCTGGAGAGAGAGCTGATCCAGATACAATTAAATGGGCAGAATCTCTTTTAAAAGTTCCTGTGATAGATCATTGGTGGCAAACTGAGACTAGTTGGGCAATCAGTTCTAATTGTACCGGAATAGAAATGATGAAAACAAAATATGGTTCAGCTTGTAAGGCTGTACCTGGTTATGATGTTAAAATTATTAAACCAGATCAATCATTAGCAAAACCAAATGAGATGGGAGATATAGTTGTAAAACTTCCTTTGCCTCCTGGAACTTTTCCTACTTTATGGAATGCAGATAAAAGATATGAAGAAAATTATATGACTAACTATAAGGGTTACTATCAAACATATGATGCAGGTCACATTGATGAGGATGGTTATATTTGGATTATGTCTAGAACCGATGACATAATAAATGTTGCAGGCCACAGACTTTCAACTGGTGCTATAGAGGAAGTTTTGTCAGAGCATCAATCTGTTGCTGAATGTGCAGTGATTGGAATAAAAGATCAATTAAAAGGTCAATTGCCTATTGGTTTAATTGCTTTGAAAGCAGGGGTAACTAAGGACAACGATACAATTTCAAAAGAGTGTATTCAAATGGTAAGAGACAAGGTTGGCCCAGTGGCAGCCTTTAAAACTACACTTGTTGTGAAAAGATTGCCCAAGACTAGGTCAGGAAAAGTTTTAAGAGGCACAATAAGAAAAATTGCAGATAAAGAGGAATATAAAATGCCTGCCACTATTGATGATCCAATGATACTTACCGAAATTAAAGAAGATTTAATAAAAAACAATATTTTAAAATAAAAAACAATTAATCAATAAAATCTCAAAAAAAGGCAAATATTTTGTTAATTAATTTCGTAACAGCAAAATCAATCGTAAAAAAATTCTTCCTATAAGATTTTTGATCTAAATCCCTAAGAAATTCAAATGCTTGGTTTCTTCTACGCCACCAATTGAAATTATAAAATTTTTTGTATTTCTTATCAAAACTGGAAATATCTTGTCTGTAAAATGTTAAATGTTCATTTAAAACATTAAATTGTTTTTTTTTAAGGGAAAAGTATGTAACAATTCTAAAATCAAACCATAATTCTTCGAATTTCTTTTTTGAAATAATATTTAATGCTTTTTCTAAACTTTTTTTTTTGAAGCTTAGACAGCTTGTAGGTGGAAATTTAGGCCACTTATGACTTTTCTGAAAATAAATTTTATCCTCATCAATAATTTTAGTTTTATCGTAATATAGTCTAGGTCTATCGCAAAGTATTTGAGCAGACTTATTTTTTGAAAAATACTCCACTATTTTTCCAACTTTTTTTTTCTCAAAAAAATCATCAGAGTCTAAAATACAAATTATATCTCCTTTACTTTTCAGTAAAGATCTTTTTATTGCTGAAAGTTGATTATATGAAAAAATTTTTCCTCTTTTGAGGTTTTTAATTACTTTTATCTTTTTTCTGAATTGATTGATTTTTTTTAAAGATCCATCTTTTGAACCATCGTCAAAAAAAATTATTTCTATTTTTTTATAACTTTGATCTAAAACAGATTTTACTGCTTCATGGCAAAATTTTTCTTTATTATAATTATTTATTAAAACCGTGACTAAGGGTTTTAATCTCATTTAAACAGTAAAGGTGCTCCTTCAGCTTCACCTAATATTTTACCATCTTTAACTTTTATTTTTCCACCTATTATTGTTGCAACTGGACAACCTTTAAATTTTTTTCCATTAAAAGGCGACCATTTACATTTGCTCTCAATTTTTTCATTTTTAATTTCAATCACTTTATTCATGTCAACTATTGTAAAATCGGCATCAAAATCTTTTTTTATAAAACCTTTATTTTGAATTCCAAAAATTTTAACAGGATTTTCACACACTAATTTGATTAACTGTTCAAGTTTTAATTTGCCATCGTTTATATGATTTAACATTACGGGTAATAAGGTTTGGACACCTGGCATCCCCGATGGAGAATTTGGGTACTCTTTTTTTTTATTTTCAGCTAAATGTGGTGCGTGATCTGACCCAATTGTATCATTATAATTGTTTCTAATAGCATACCATAAACGATCATAGTGAGATTTATCTCTTATAGGTGGATTCATTTGTGCAAATGTTCCTAATTCCTCATAACAATCTGGTGCATAAATTGTTAAATGTTGTGGAGTAATTTCAAAAGTAATATTTCCTTTATGTTGTGATAAAAAATCAATTTCCTCTTTAGTTGTTATATGAAGTATATGTGCTTGTTTATTTAATCTTATTGCAATCTTTACAATTCTTCTTGTAGATGAGATTGCACATTCTTCATTTCTCCAAACTGGATGGCTTTTTACATCTCCTTTAACTCTTAATTTTTTCCTTTGGTTCAGTATGTCTTCATCTTCAGAATGTACCGCAACAACCTTTGATGTATGTTTAAATACCTTCTCTATATCTTTCTCTTTATGCACAAGCAAAGTACCAGTAGAAGAACCAGCAAATAATTTTACTCCACAGCAGCCCTCTAAACTTTTTAAGTTTGCTAGTTCTTCTGAATTATCTGGTGTAGCGCCGAAATAAAAAGCATAATTACAGAACATTCTATTTTTTGCTAAATTTAGTTTATTTTTAAATTCTTTTGCTGATGTTGTTGGTGGATTTGTATTAGGCATTTCAAATACGCTTGTAATACCTCCGACTACTGCTGCTCTACTTCCTGTGTGTAGATCTTCAGCATCTGTTGATCCTGGTTCTCTGAAATGTACTTGAGTATCCATGCATCCAGGTAAAACTAAAAAATTTTGAGCGTCAAAAGTTTCTTTAGTTTCATCTAATATTTTATCTTCAATTTGAATTATTTTGCCATCTTTTACTCCAATATCCTTATTTCGTAGTTTATCTTCTATAAAACACGAACCATTTTTAATAATAAGATCTAACATTTTTGAAAATAGTAACTATATTAATAATTATTAACAATCAATTATGAATCTGGAAAAAATATATATTTTGGAAGATAGGGGAATTTTATATATCAATGGCGAAGATTGTTTTGAGTTTCTGCAGAACCTTATTACTAACGATTTAAAGAAGGTTTCAGCTGATAATAGTTGTTTTGCATCCTTATTAACTCCGCAGGGGAAATATTTGTTCGATTTTATTATAGTCAAACATAAAGAGGGATATTTTATTGATTGTGAAAAAAAAATCATTGATGAGTTATTTAAAAAGCTAAATTTATATAAACTAAGGTCTAAAGTTGAGATTTTAAACCTAAGTAATGAGTTTGTTGTGGCCACAATAAGCAAAGAAAAGTTTTTAACTTTTGAAAACGCAAAAGATATTATTGGAAATACAATTAAATATCGATCTGATCCTATATTTTTAGATCCAAGAAATTCAGCTCTTGGAGGCAGAATTGTCGTAAATTTAGAAAAGCTTTATATATCTATCAAAAAGCTAAACTTAAAATCTTCAGATATTAAAGAATATTATGATCATAGTTTTAACATTGGAATCCCCCAAATAGATACACAAAAATTACAAAATAAATTATTTGGTATTGAGTGTAATTTTGAAGAACTTAATGGTCTTGATTTTAAAAAAGGATGCTATGTAGGACAAGAAAATACGGCAAGAATTAAATTAAAAGATAAACAATCAAAAAAATTGTTTGCAATTAAAGTTTTAGAGGGTGAAATAAAAATTGATGATGAAATTAAACAGAACAATAAAATTTTTGGGAAAGTATTGATTGATCAAAAATATCCATTTGGTTTAATTAAATTCAAAGACCAAAATATAAAAATAAGTGAAAATTTTGATTGTGGTATAGCCAAAGTGAAGATATTAAATCCATCATGGTTAAAAAATATATAAATTACTTAAAATTAATTTTTTCAAATTACTTTATAATTCTTTGGAGAATATGATGAAATCTGACGAGAATATAAAATTAGATAAAATGAAAAATATAACATCAAAAATTCAAAATCCTAATATTTTAGAGCTTGGTGTCAAAAAAGGTAAATCAACAAGAATGTTTTTAGATATATGTGAAAAAAACAATGGCTATTTAACTTCTATAGATATTGATGATTGTTCAAAAATACTCAAGCATCCAAAATGGAATTTTATACACTCATCTGATGATAATTTTGATTACATAAATAAATTGATAAAGAAAGATTATGATATTTTATTGATAGATTCTCTTCATGAGCCCAACCATATAAAAAAGATATTTTATAATTATTTTAAGTTTTTAAAACTAAATGGAATCATTTTTATTGATGATGTAATTTGGCTACCTTATGTCAAAGGGGAGGCTCGCGATAATGATTTTAGTGAAAGGATAAATAGACTCACATTTGATCAAATTGTTAGAATTTATAATAGCAATAAAGAAAGTCTTTCACTAGAGATTGATTTTACTGGATCTGGCTTAGCAATTTTTAAAAAAAAAAATAATCAATTAAATGAAGATAAAAAAGTAATTAATCGCATGTTTACTCTCAAGAATTTGATAAAAAATATATATGCACCGAAACCAAAAAAATAAACATTCTGGTGCGGTCAGTGAGACTTGAACTCACATGAGCTAGGCTCACACGGCCCTCAACCGTGCCTGTCTACCAATTTCAGCATGACCGCATTTATGCGGCAGAATAAGTGAATGACAATTATCTTGCAAGTTGATAGATTTAGCTTATGGAACTTAATTCTGAGATAAGAAAAGCAACGGATCCGATTTACAAAAAAATTTCAAAGGCTATGCCTGAGATAGAATGGGCTGTTCATGCTCCATACATATACAAAATTAATAAACTCAAAAAAGAAAAGAATGCAGTAATCCTAGCTCATAATTACCAAACCCCAGAAATTTATCACGGCATCTCTGATTTTTCAGCTGACTCGCTTGCTCTGGCGGTTGAAGCTGCAAAAACAAAAGCTGATATGATAATTATGTGTGGAGTTCATTTTATGGCTGAAACCGCAAAATTAATGAGCCCTGAAAAAAAAGTTTTCCTTCCTGATATGAAAGCTGGTTGCTCATTATCTTCTTCGATCAACGGTGAGGACGTAAGAAATCTCAAAAAGAAATACCCTGGGGTTCCAGTGGTTTCATATGTAAATACCTCTGCAGATGTTAAGGCAGAAACAGATGTATGCTGTACCTCAGCTAATGCTGTAAAAATTGTAAATTCTTTAGGAGTTAAAAAAGTAATTTTTCTTCCAGATGATTATCTTGCAAAATATGTAGCTTCACAAACTGATGTTGAGATAATTTCATGGAAAGGAACATGCCAAGTTCACGAACAATTTAATGATGAAGAAATAAATGAAATAAGAAAAAATAATCCTGGAATAAAAATAATAGCGCATCCAGAATGTCCTCCAGATGTAATTAATGCCAGTGATTTTGCTGGCTCAACAAGTGGTATGATTAAGTACGTGAAGGATAATCAGCCAGAAAAAGTTATGATGGTTACTGAATGCTCAATGAGTGACAATGTTCAAATTGACAATCCTAATGTTCAATTCATAAGACCATGCAATTTATGTCCACACATGAAAAGAATAACTCTTCCAAAAGTTTTAGATTGCTTGGAAAATGAAACTAATGAGATTGTAATGAGCAAAGAAACAATAGAAAAAGCAAGAAGATCAGTTGAGAGAATGGCAGAGATTGGCAGATAAATTCTGTGTCTAAAATAAAATTATCAAAAAAATATATATATAAAATTTGTAAAGAGGCTCTAAAAGAAGATCTCTATCCCTCTGGAGACATAACTTCAAAACTTTTGAATAACACAAATAAAATAAAAGCAAAAATTTTATCAAATTCTAGCGGCATAATTGGCGGTCTAGATCTAGCAAAACAAACATTCAAAATAGTTGATAAAAAAATATTATTTAAAATTAAAAAAAAAGAAGGATCAAAAATTAAAAATAAACAGGTAATTGCAGAAATTGTAGGAGATGTTAAAAATATTTTAACTGGCGAGAGAGTAGCTTTAAATTTTTTATCTCATATTTCAGGTATAGCAACTCAAACAAATAAATTTGTCAATAAAGTTAGGAAAAATACAAAGATTTGTTGTACAAGAAAAACTTTACCAGGTCTAAGAGCCATTCAAAAATATGCAGTTAACCTAGGTGGGGGCTATAACCATCGTTTTAATTTAAGTGATGAATTCTTAATTAAAGACAATCACATCGCCAATAAAAACATAAGAGAATTAATTATTAAAGCTAAAAAAAATAGAAAAAAAATTACTGTTGAAGTGGATAATTTAAATCAATTAAAAAAAATTTTAGATTTAAAATTTGATACTGTTTTATTTGATAATATGAACGTGAAAAATCTAAAAAAAGGTGTTCAGCTAGTTAAGAATAAATATGAAACGGAAGCATCTGGAAATGTTAATTTAAAAAATATAAGAAAAATAGCATCAACGGGTATAAATAGAATTTCTATTGGAAGTTTAACTCACAGTGTTTCTGCAATTGATTTAAAATTAGAAATTTAATTTCTATTTTTTGAGCTGAGCTTGTGCTGCTGCAAGTCTTGCAACAGGAACTCTGTAAGGTGAGCATGAAATATAATTTAGACCTGTTCTTGAGCAAAAATTGATACTTTTTGGATCTCCGCCATGCTCTCCACAAATTCCCAATTTAAGTTTTTTATTTTGTTTTCTTCCTTTTAAAGTTGCAATTTCAATTAAATCTCCCACACCTTCATCTATTGATATAAATGGATCAATATCGAATATTTTATTTTCAATATAATCATTTAAAAATTTACCACTATCATCCCTGCTAATACCAAATGTGGTTTGTGTTAGATCATTCGTTCCAAAACTAAAAAAGTCAGCATGTTTAGCTATATCTTTAGCTTTGATCGCAGCTCTCGGTAATTCGATCATTGTGCCGACTAGGTAATCTATTTTTGTTTTATTTTCTTTTTTTACTTTATCTGCAACTTTATCAACCAAATTTCTCATAATTTCTATTTCAACTTCGGTAGAAACTAAAGGTATCATTATTTCTGGCATTATTGATTTAATTTTTTTATTCTTACACTCGATTAAGGCTTCAAAAATTGCTCTACATTGCATTTCATAAATTTCAGGAAATGAAATAGCCAATCTACATCCTCGATGTCCCAACATTGGATTATGTTCATGTAACTCACCAATTCTTGACTCAATATCTGTAACTGTTAATCCAAGTGCTTCAGAAACATCTTTTATTTCTTTTTCATTTTTTGGCAAAAACTCATGTAATGGGGGATCCAAAAGTCTAACTGTAACTGGGAGACCATTCATTATTTTAAATATTTCTATGAAATCTCTCTTTTGATGAGGTAATAGTTTTGCGAGAGCTTTATTTCTATCATTTGTTGTTTTAGACAATATCATTTCCCTAACAGACATAATTCTGTCTTCATCAAAAAACATATGCTCTGTTCTACATAGACCAATGCCTTCTGCTCCAAAGTCTCTTGCTGTTTTAGTATCAATTGGAGTCTCTGAATTAGTTCTTACTTTCAGTTTTCTATAACCATCAGCCCAACTCATTAATTTTGAAAAGTCACCTGATATTTCAGGTTTTAAAGTTTGAACTTCTCCCAAAATTATTCTTCCGGTAGACCCATCAATTGTAATTATTTCGCCTTCTGAGACTTGGATTTTATCTGTTTTAAATAGTTTATTTTCGTAATCTATATTGATTTCACTTGATCCAGAAACACATGGTCTTCCCATACCTCTTGCAACAACTGCAGCATGACTAGTCATTCCTCCTCTGGAAGTTAAAATACCTTTTGCTGCATGCATTCCATGTATATCTTCAGGTGATGTTTCAACTCTGACTAAAATAGTATTTTGCATCATACCATTAAGTCTTTCCGCCTCTTCTGATGAGAAAACTACCTTTCCACTTACTGCTCCCGGGGATGCTGGCAGTCCTTTTGCTATTACTTTTATGTCACTTTTTTCATCTAAAGTTGGATGAAGAAGTGTATCCAGAGAATTTGGATCAATTCTTAAAATAGCTTCTTTTCTCGAAATTAATTTTTCTTTTACCATGTCGACTGCGATTTTTACTGCTGACTTAGCAGTTCTTTTTCCAGACCTAGTTTGAAGCATCCAAAGTTTGTTATTTTCTACAGTAAACTCAACATCTTGCATATCTTTATAATATTTTTCTAAGGTGGATAATATTTTTTTAAGTTGTTTAAATACTTTTGGCATAGTTTCTTCCATAGAGTATTCTTTTGATCCAGAATTAATTCTTGCTTTTTTTGTGATATGTTGGGGCGTTCTTGTTCCCGCAACTACATCCTCACCTTGTGCATTAATTAAATATTCACCATATATTTCATTTTTTCCACTTGATGGGTCTCTGGTAAAAACTACTCCAGTGGCACAATCATCACCCATATTTCCGAAAACCATAGATTGAACATTAACAGCAGTGCCCCAATCATCTGGGATATGATTTATTTTTCTGTAAACTTTAGCACGATGACTTTGCCAAGATAAAAAGACAGCACATATTGCACCATTAAGTTGATTATAAACATCTTGTGGGAATTCTTTATTAGTCTTTTGTTTTACAACATTTTTAAAGTCACCAATTAGTGCATCCCAGTCTTGCTCATCTAGCTCGGTATCTAACAAAACTCCTTTTGTTAATTTATAGTTTTCAATTAATTCCTCAAAATTATAGCTGTCTACTCCAAGCACTACACTTGAATACATTTGAATAAATCTTCTGTAACTATCTTTTGCAAATCTTTTATTTGAAGTTTTATGAGCTAAAGCCATAACTGTTTTATCATTTAGACCTAGATTAAGTATTGTATCCATCATTCCTGGCATTGATACTCTTGCACCTGATCTAACAGATACTAATAAAGGATTTTTTAAATCTCCAAATTTTTTGTTTGTTTCTTTTTCTATTTGAGATAATTGCTTTTTAATTTCTTTTGTTATTTGCTTATTTATCTGTTTCTTGTTTTTATAAAATATATCACAAACTTTAGTAGAAATTGTAAATCCTGGAGGTACAGGCAATCCCATTCTTCCCATTTGAGATAAATTAGCACCTTTTCCACCAAGAAAATTCTTTGGATTTTTAATTTTTTTTGAAAACTTAGAATTAAAATTTAAAATTAAGTCTCTCATTAGGCGCTTTCAATTTTTGAAAAATTAATATAATTTTCAAATGTTCTACAAAACATTTGAAGTAGTTCCAATCGATTTTTTCTTATTATTTCATCATTGTCATTAACAATTATATTATCAAAAAAAGCAAAAATTATTGGTTTTGCAGTCTTAAGATTATCAAGAGTAGTTTCATAATTCTCATCGTTATCTATATTTATAAAATATTTTTTTAATTCTTTTATTTTTTTAAATAAATTTTTTTCAAAATCGTTTTTAAATATTCCAGGATCAGCAGTATCTGCTAGTTCCAGTTTATTATCTTTTAGTTCATTTTCAATAATGTTTGATGCTCGTTTATAACTTGAAATGATATCCATCCCACTTTCTTTATTTATAATTTTATTTAAAGCAAAAGATTTTCTAAAAATTTCATTTATATTGTTAATACTTTTATTATTTAAACTAGCATTAATAATGTCAGATCTAATTGCTTTATCTTTCATGTAGTATTTTAATCTTTCTAAAAGAAATTCAGATAATTCATTTTGTACAGATGCATTGTCAAATTTATAATTTTGTTCTTGATACAAAAGTAAAGAATGATTTATTAAATCTTTAATTCTAATATTTTTTTTATTTTCAAGTATTAGTCGGATAACGCCTAATGCTGCTCTTCTTAATGCAAATGGATCTTTTGAACTTGAAGGTTTTTGTTTTACACCAAAGAAGCCAACCAATGTATCTAATTTATCGGTCAATGAGAGACCAAGACTAAACGGTCTTGTTGGAACTTTGCTTTCAAGTGAATTCGGTAAATAGTGTTCTTTAATAGCGAGAGAAACATCTTTATCAAAACCTTGCGACTCAGCAAAGTAACCCCCCATCACACCTTGAAGTTCTGGAAATTCTCCTACAAGATCTGAGAGTAAATCAGTTTTGCAGATAGAGCATGAAATTTCAATTTTATCTTTACTGATTAAAAGTTCATCTGAAATTACACCACCTAATTTTCTCATTCTTTGAATTTTATCAAAATATGTTCCTAATCCTTTAAAATAATTCATGCTTTTTAGTTTAGATACTTGTTTAAATAAATTTTGATTTTTGTTTTTATTCCAAAAAAATTCAGCATCATTTAACCTTGCTTCCACTACTCTTTCATTACCTGATTTTATATAACCTTTAGGATCTTTATTATTTGAAACAACAAAAAACTGATTTGTAATATTTCCCTTTCTATCTAAAGTATGAAAATATTTTTGATGGTGCTGCATAGTAATTACAAGGATTTCCTTTGGCATAGATAAAAAGCGTTTATCAAATTGGCATAACAAAATATTAGGCTGTTCAACTAAATCAGTTACTTCATTCAAAAGCTTTTCGTTAATTTCAATATAAATGTTATTTTTTTTAGAATTTCTAATAAGCTCTTTTTCAATTATTGATTTACGTAAATTTTGATCAATTGTGATGTTTAATTTTTTTAAACAATCAATATAGGATTTATAGTTTCTTACTATTTTTTTTTTATCCTCAAACTCTTTATCTAGTATTATAAAATTACAACTTTTTAAATGATGGTAAGCAAAATTAATGATCTTATTATCAAAAATAGCAATTAATGATTTTAGAGGTCTGCCCCATTGTAAACTGTGGTCTGACCATCTCATAGAGTTTTTCCATTCAATTTTGTCTAAAATTATGGGTATTTCTTTTTCAAGTATATCTTTAGTATTTATTTTTTCTTCAGGTTTTGAAAAGAAGTAAAATTCTCCCTTTTCTGTTTCTTTTTTATAAATTTCTTTTTCAGTAATCTTATTTGATTTTAAAAAACCATCCAGTGCTTCTTTTGGTGATTTTGTACTTGGGCCTCGCTTCTCTTCTTTTTCAAAAATGGTTTGTTTACTTAAACCATCAAAAAATATTACTAATCTATTTGGTACAGAAAAGACTTTGCTGCTTTTATATTTTATTTTTTTTTCTTCAAATAATTTTTTAAAATTGTCAGATAAAGAATTTCTCGCATCATTTTGTAATTTTGCTGGTATTTCTTCTGTAAAAACTTCTAAAAAAAATTCAGACATTTTTAAGTTTGACTTTTTAACCAAATTTCTGCTACACCTTTTGTTATTTCTCTTATCCTTGATATATATTCAGCTCTTTGAGCAACACTAATTACACCACGTGCATCTAAAATATTAAAAATATGGCTTGCTTTTAGACACTGGTCATAAGCTGGTAATGAAACATCGTTTTCAGTAAGCATCTTAGCCTCCTTTTCAATCATATCAAAAATTTTAAAAAGATTTTCTGTATTTGCTAATTCGAAATTATAAGTGGAGAATTCCTTCTCAGCTTGATGAAATACATCTCTGTATTTAACATCTTCATTGTTCCATATTAAATCATAAACATTTTTTTTCTGTTGAGTGAACATACACAATCTCTCTAAACCATATGTAAGTTCTACAGACACAGGTTTACATTCAAAGCCTGCCATTTGTTGAAAATACGTAAATTGAGTTATCTCCATCCCATCGCACCAAACTTCCCAACCGAGTCCAGCTGCACCTAATGTTGGACTTTCCCAATCATCTTCCACAAAACGAATATCATGTTCTTTATGATTGATGCCTATGGTATTTAAACTATTTAAATAAAGTTTTTTTATATTTTTTGGTGATGGTTTTATAATAACTTGAAATTGGTAGTAATGTTGAAGTCGATTTGGATTATCACCATATCTTCCATCAGTTGGTCTTCTTGAAGGTTGAACATATGCTGCTTTCCAGGGTTTTGTTCCTAATGATCTAAGTGTTGTTGCGGGATGAAATGTGCCTGCTCCAACCTCAATGTCATAAGGTTGTAAAATTATACAGCCTTGTTTGCTCCAATATTTTTGAAGATTCAAAATAGTATCTTGAAAAGTTTGAAATTTTGGTTGTTTCTTTTTTTTTTTAGAAACCATATCTTTGCCAGATAGATCTTTCCTCTAAAATATTTATTACTTGTTCTGTACTACTTTCTGAAGATAGTTTTCTAGCTAACCAACCTTTTGCTTTCTCGAATTTCTTTATAATTACATCATCACCAAATTTTTCTTTTAAAATCTGATCTGCATTTCCAATTCCATCTATAAGTCCTAATTCTTTGGCTTTTCTTCCCGACCAAAACTCACCAGAAAAGAGTTCTATACCCATATCTTTTTTTAGTTTTGTTCCTCTACTTTTTTCAACAACTTCAATAAAGTCTTTATGAAGATCTAATTGTATATTTTTTAACCTTTCGATATCTTCATCTTTCTCTTTCATGAAAGGATCGAGTGTACTTTTATTTTTACCAGCAGTATAAACTCGTCTTTGAACACCTATTTTACTTATTAACTCAGTAAATCCAAAAGATGAGTATATGACTCCTATGGAGCCTATTATAGAGCTTTGGTTTGCGTAAATTTCATCTCCACAACAAGCAATTAAATATCCTCCTGATGCAGCAACATCCTCAGCAAATATAATAACCTTTTTTTTGTGCTTCTTTGCTTGTTGTTTCACGTAATCATGAATTAGATGAGACTGAACTGGCGAACCTCCTGGAGAATTAATTGATATTGCAACTGCTGGAGATTTTTTTAAAGAGAATGCTTTTTTAATAATTTCCTCTTGACCTGCAAAATCTATTCCTTGCTTAAACTTTCCAACATTGCCTATTACACCATTTAGCTTTATGTGAGGTATAACTTTTTTTTTTTTGAAAATTGAAAACATACGTATGCTTATAAAATTTATGATTAAATATAAAGTCTCCTTATAGTTGAAGATTGAGGTGCGTCAATTGTTAAGTATAATAAAGTAATATATATAATACTTTGAATTTATGGGAACAGTCGTCCAACTTAAAAACAAGATAAATAATTCTTATTTAGACCTTAAAAGCTCTGTTGAGGATAAATTAGTTTTAGTTGAGGAGAGAATTAAAACAAAGCTTATAAGTAAAGTAGATCTGGTGGAGAAAATGACCAAATATCATTTAGACACTGGAGGCAAAAGACTAAGAGCATTGTTAACATTAGGATCATCTAAACTATGCGGCTATCAAAAAGGCACCAGAGATGTAAACCTTGCTGCCTGTGTTGAACTTATCCATGCAGCTACACTTATGCATGATGATGTAATTGATAATGGCGATTTAAGAAGAGGAAAAAAAACATTAAACAAAATTTGGGGTAATCAATCATCTATACTAGTTGGAGATTATTTATTGAGCAGATGCTTTGAGATGATGGTTGAAGATGGTGACCAAGAAGTTTTAAAACTTTTATCCTCAACATCAGCTGAAATTTCACAGGGTGAAGTTTTACAACTACAACATAATAGAGAAATTGATATGTTAGAAGAAACTTATTTAAAAATAATATCTTCGAAGACAGCATCTCTATTTGCTGCAGCAACAAAAGTTGGTGCAATTTTGTCAAATCAGGAAAATAAAGTTAAAGATGCTTTGGAGTTTTATGGGAAAAATTTGGGACTAACGTTTCAAATTGCAGATGATACTTTAGATTACAACTCAGAACTGAAATTATTTGGGAAAGAAATTGGTAACGACTTTTTTGAAGGTAAAGTTACATTACCTATTATTTTGTTAAATCAAAAAGCAAATGCAGATGAAAAAAAAGATATTAAAAATTGTTTTTTAAATCATGAAAGATCTGAAAGCGACTTCAAAAGTATTTTGGGACTGATAAAAAAATATGACATTATTAACGATTGTTATTTAAAAGCAGAATACTTTATAGGTTTATCTTCTAATTCACTCAGTATATTTCCAGATACTAAAGAAAAAGAAATTCTTAAAAAATTAACTTCATTTAGTTTAGAAAGAAATTTTTAGGGACTTAGTAAAACTTTTTTCCAACTTTTATTATCTGATTTAAAATACTTTAGTCTTTGATGTATTCTATTATCTCCATCTAGCCAAAATTCAATTTCGTTTGGTGAAAGACACCACCCAGACCAATAGTCGGGTCTTGGAACTTTTTTTTCGTCAGGAAACTTTTTTTTAAAATTTTCAATCGACTCATATAATTCTTCTCTGTTTTTTAAAACTGTACTTTGATTAGAAGCCCAGGCACCAATACGACTACCATATGCTCTGCTATTATAGTAATCATCAGCCTCTTGGTCTGAAACGTTAGATATAGTTCCAACTATTCTTATTTGTCTTAATAAACTTTTCCAGTGGAAACACATTGATGCGTTAGGGTTATTTTTTAAATCACCACTTTTCTTACTATTAAGATTTGTGTAAAAAACAAATCCTTTTTCACTAAAACCTTTTAGAAGAACCATTCTGACATTCGGAACTCCGCTTTTATCTGCTGTGCCAAGCGCTAAGGCATTTGGGTCATTTATTTCCGACTTTTTTGCTTCATTAAACCATTCCTCAAATAACTTAAATGGATCATCTAATTCACCAAAACATTTATCAAGACCTAAAGAGTTTTTTTGATTCATAATTTAAACAAAATAATCTATATATTGTATTTTATGTCATTTAACACATTTGGAAAGATATTTCGATTCACCACATGGGGAGAGTCTCATGGTCCAGCCATAGGCTGTGTAGTAGACGGTTGTCCTCCTAACGTAAGTATAAATGAGGCTGATATCCAAAAAGAATTAAATAAAAGAAAACCTGGACAGTCTAAGTTCACAACCCAAAGAAAAGAAGACGATAAAGTAAATATTTTGTCTGGAGTTTTTGAAGGTAAAACAACAGGCACTCCAATATCGATGATCATTTATAATAAGGATATGAGATCTAGGGATTATGAAACAATAAAAAATAAATTTCGTCCTGGTCATGCTGATTTCACATATTTCAAAAAATATGGAATTAGAGATTATAGGGGTGGTGGTAGACAATCAGCTAGAGAAACAGCTTCTAGAGTGGCAGCTGGGGCTATCGCAAAAAAAGTTTTAGAAAAAAAAATTGGAAAAAAATATAATGTTAAAGGTGCAGTCACTCAATTAGGAATTCTTGGTTGTGATATCAAAAAATGGGATGATAAATTTATATCAAAAAATCCTTTTTTCTGTCCAGATAAATCAATTTTAAAACTTTGGGAAAAATACTTGTTAAGTATTAGAAAAGCCGGGTCCTCTTGTGGAGCAATAATTGAAGTTAGAGCAAGAGGTGTTCCGGTGGGCTTGGGAGCTCCTATTTACTCAAAATTAGATATGGATCTTGCATCAGCAATGATGAGTATAAATGCAGTTAAAGGAGTTAATATTGGATCTGGAATGAATTCAGCGCAATTAACTGGGGAACAAAATTCAGATGAGATATCTCAGACAGGTAATAAAACTAAGTTTGTCTCAAACAATGCTGGTGGAATACTTGGGGGAATTTCCTCTGGTCAAGAAATTACTGTATCTTTTGCAGTGAAACCAACTTCATCAATTTTAACAAGTAGAAAAACAATTGATCGATTTGGTAAAAATACATCTATCTCAGTAAAAGGTAGGCATGATCCTTGTGTAGGTATTAGGGCAGTTCCAATTGGAGAAGCCATGATGCATTGTGTATTACTGGATCATTATTTGATGCATAATGCTCAATGTAATAGTTAATTACTTTTTTTTACAATAACTTTCGAATTTATAGTATCTAATATTCTATTTTCTATATTAGTAGCGTCTAACCCTGCATATTTATACATTAAATCAGGTTTGTCATGATCTATAAATCTGTCGGGCAAAAACATTGATCTAAACTTTAAATTACTATCAAGCAAATTTTTTTCATTCAAAAATTGTGCAACATGTGAACCAAACCCTCCAATAGATCCTTCTTCAATAGTTATCAACGCTTCGTGATCCGTGGCTATTTGCCAGATTAAATTTTCATCTAGAGGTTTAACAAACCTAGCATCAACTAGTGTTAAGTTTATACCTTTTTTTATTAAATTTTCTCTAGCAATTAAACACTCATTTAATCTTGCACCAAAATTAATTAGAGCTACATTTTTACCTTCTTTAATAATTCTTCCTTTTCCTATTTCGAGCTTCTCATTTAAATTTGGGAGTTCTATTCCAACTCCATTTCCTCTTGGATATCTAAAAGCTGATGGTCTATCATTGATATCAATTGAAGTATTAATCATTTTTACTAATTCAGATTCATCACTTGCAGCCATTACAACAAAATTGGGAAGTGTCGATAAGTAAGTAATATCAAATGATCCAGCATGTGTTGGTCCGTCAGCACCAACAAGTCCAGCTCGATCTATTGCAAATCTAACCGGCAAACTTTGAATTGCTACATCATGAACAACTTGATCATACGCTCTTTGAAGGAATGTAGAATAAATTGCAGCATAGGGCTTAAATCCTTCTGTTGCTAATCCAGCAGCAAATGTAACCGCATGCTGCTCTGCAATACCTACATCAAACATTCTAGATGGAAAGTTCTTACCAAAAATATCCATCCCAGTCCCTGATGGCATTGCAGCCGTAATTCCAATTATTTTACTATCTTTTTCTGCATGTTTAACTAATGTATTTGCGAAGACTTTGGTGTAAGAAGGTGCGTTAGATTTTGATTTTTCTTGAATGCCTGTGCTAACATTAAACTTTGTAACCCCGTGGTATTTATCTTCTGATTTTTCAGCGAAACTATAACCCTTGCCCTTTTTAGTTTTTACATGGATCATAATAGGACCGTCATACTTTACATCTTTGGCATTTTTTAAAACTGAAACCAGAGCATCTATATCATGACCATCTATGGGCCCTACGTAATAAAAACCCATTGAACTAAATAAAGTTCCTCCGGTCACAGCTGAACGTAAAAAATCTTCTGCCTTTCCAGCTTTTTTACTAAATCTTTTTGAGAAAGCTGAAATTATAAGTTTAACAGTTTCTCTGAAGCTAAAATAAATTTTACCAGTGAAAATTTTAGCCAAATATGCTCTCATCGCTCCAACAGGTTTTGCAATTGACATATCGTTGTCGTTTAGAATTACAATTAATTTAGTCTTACTTGATCCTGCGTTATTCATTGCCTCATATGCCATACCTGCACTAATTGCTCCATCACCTATTACAGCAATTACGTTGCCAGATTTATTTGATAATTTATTTGCTATGGCTATTCCTAGGGCCGATGATATTGATGTTGAACTATGAGCCGCACCAAATGGATCGTATTCACTTTCGGATCTTTTTGTAAAGCCAGACAAACCATTTCCTTTTCTCAAAGTTCTAATTTTGTCTTTCCGTCCAGTTAGAATTTTATGTGGATAAGATTGGTGTCCTACATCCCAAATTAATTTATCATTAGGAGTGTTGAAAATGTAATGAAGGACTACCGTCAATTCTACCACACCCAAACCTGCACCAAGATGTCCACCAGTTTCAGAAACAGCATCTATCATTTCCTCTCTTACCTCTTGAGCAAGAGTTTTTAACTCATTGTGAGACAATTTTTTAATATCGTTAGGAAAATTAATATCATTTAAAAATTTATAATTTTTTTTCATTTAGTCCTAATCAAAATATAATTTATAGTATCTGATAAATCTTTTTTTTTATTTCCAAATTTTTTTATTTTATTTAATATTTCTAATTTTAATCTATCTCCATATTTAACAGTATTTTTATATCCTAGTAAACCAATTAAGGTGGCCTTACCTTTTTTCAAATCTTTTCCTGTTTTTTTACCAGCTTTTTTTGTAGATCCAGAATAGTCTATTAAGTCATCTGCAATTTGAAATAGCAATCCTATTTTTGAACCTATAGAATTAAATAAGTTTATATATTTGTTTTTTTTTGACAATATAACAGGTGCCATGCAACAAAAGCTAAATAGTTTTCCTGTCTTATTAATTTGCATATCAACGATTTTTTTAAAAGATTTCCTCTTTTTTTCAAATTTTAAGTCAGAGTACTGACCACCAGCAATTCCGGTATGCCCTGCACTCTTAGATAAGAGACTTATTAAGTTTATTTTTGATTTACAGTCTATTTTTAAAGTTGGTTGGCTCAGAATCTCAAACGCTATAGTTAGTAAGGAGTTACCAGCCAGAATAGCAGTGGACTCTCCAAACTTAGCATGAGTAGATAATTTTCCTCTTCTCAACCTATCATTGTCCATACAAGGAAGATCGTCATGAATTAAGGAGTAAGCATGAATACATTCAACTGCTGCACTAATTTGAATTAATTTTTTATAGTCAATATTAAAAATTTTTCCTACATCAACTATTAATTTTGATCTTATCTTTTTTCCTCCTGGTAATAACCCATACTTTATTGGATTCAATAAGTCTGTTTTTTTTTGGTTAAATATAAATTTTTTAAGAAATAGATTTGTATCTTTTGCAACCTTATTTAGTTTTTTTTTCATTTTTCTTCAGCACATTTTGTATTTTTTCCCTAGTAGATTGAGATAGTTCCTTAGAAGCTTTTTGAAATTGCTTTTCAATTAATAAATTTAATTTAATCAATTTTTGATACTCTTCTATTGAACCATCAAGGGTATTTTTATTCTCTAGATTTTTAATAATTTTATTTGCTAAATCAGTTAAATCTTTAAGAGATTTATTTTTAATATCATCTGGCAAATTTTTATCTTTCATATAAAAGTTGTTAATATTACATGAAAAAAGATCTTTCAAATATTAAAAAAGCTAAATATTTATTAGACAATAATCATTGTGTAGCAATACCTACTGAAACTGTGTACGGACTTGCTGCCAATGCATATTCTGATAAAGCTACTTCAAAGATTTTTAAATTAAAAAAGAGACCAAAATCTAATCCTTTAATAGTACATTACTCCAGAGTGCAAGATTTGAGAAAAGATTGTGAAATAAATAGTAATTTTCAAAAGTTATATAGTAAGTTTTGTCCAGGTCCTTTAACGTTTGTTTTAAAACTAAAAAAAGAAAGTAAAATATCAAAAAATGTAACAAATATGAAAAATACTTTAGCAGTAAGGTTCCCAAAAAATTTAGTCACAAGAAATTTACTTTCATATTTAAAATATCCTTTAGCTGCACCTAGTGCAAATATTTATACGCAACTAAGTCCAGTTTCAAAAAAAGATGTCAAAGAAGAATTTGGTAATAAATTAAAATTCATTTTAGATGGTGGCAATTCAAAAGTTGGTTTAGAATCTACTATAATAAATTTAGTAAACAAACCTCGGGTTTTAAGATTAGGTGGTCTAGACATAAAAAAAATAAGCAAAGTTTTAAAAAGAAAGTTAAATTATAAAACAATTAAATCTACAAAAGTCCCAGGGCAGTCTAAATTTCATTATTCACCAGGAATTCCGATTAGGCTAAATGTTAAAAAACATTATTTAGATGAGGCATTTGTATTAATCCAAAAAAGGAAAAAATTTGATAAAAATTATTTTTATTTATCAAAAAACAAAAATTTAAAAGAAGCTGGAAAAAATTTGTATAAAACACTTAGAAATATTAAAAGGTTAAAATTTAAAAAAATTGCGGTTGAAAAAATTCCTAACATCGGAATAGGTCAAACTATAAACGATAGATTAAAAAGAGCATCAAAAAGATAAATCATGCAAAAATCAGTAATTGTAGAAAATTTATCAAAAAATTATTTTAAAAAAGAGGCTGTTAAAGAAATTAGTTTTACAATTAATGAGAATGAAATTTTAGGATTACTTGGACCAAACGGTTGTGGAAAGACTACCACAATTGCTATGATGTTGGGTTTATTAAAGCCTTCAAATGGAAGAGTTGTTATTCATGGTCTGGACATCGAAAAAAATAGAATATCTTTACTTCATAAAATGAATTTTATCTCGCCATACATTGAGTTGCCAAAAAAACTTTCAGTTAAAGAAAATTTAATAGTTTATGGAAAATTATACGGCGTAAAATTTATCTCTGAAAGAATAAAGTATTTATCTGAAAAACTAAGGTTAGAAGGATTTATAAATAAAAAAACTGGAGAACTTTCATCTGGGCAAAAAAATAGAGTAAGCCTAGCTAAAGCATTAATTAACGAACCATCCATATTATTTTTAGATGAGCCTACTGCATCTTTAGATCCTGAAACAGGAGATTTTGTAAGATCCTTTATTGAAAAAATTTCAAAAGAAAAAAAAATGTCAATCTTGCTAGCTTCACATAATATGGATGAAGTCAAAAGACTTTGTAAAAATGTTTTGATGATGAATAATGGAGTAATTATAGATAAAGGTACACCTGATGAACTTATTAAAAAACACGGTAAAAGAAATCTAGAAGAAGTATTTTTAAAACTTAATAGGAACAATCATGAGCATAAATAGAATAATTGGATTATTTTTAAGACATTTTTTTTTAATTAAAAGTTCACTTCCCAGAATCCTCGATTTAATATACTGGCCAACTATACAAATAATTTTGTGGGGATTTATTTCAAAATTTTTTACAGCATATAGTGATTATTACAACAACACTGTAGGGGTTATTTTAACTTGCGCTATTCTTTACGATTTTTTATTTAGATCAAGTATCAGTTTTAACATGTTATTTTTAGAAGAGATATGGAGCAGAAACTTTACAAATTTGTTTATTGCTCCAATGCGTATAAGTGAAATTATCACTGCATTAGTTGTTACTGCATTAATTAGAACATTAATTGGTTTGGTTCCTGCAATATTAATAACAAGTCCTTTATTTGGAATATCAATTTTGGACCTGGGAATTCCATTATTTTTTTTATTTTTAAGTTTATATATTTTTGGAATCACTTTAGGTCTCTTCGTTTCATCTGGACTTTTGAGATATGGACCAGCTTTTGAAAATATTGCATGGTCATCTTTATTTCTACTTGCACCTCTTGGATGCATTTATTATCCAATTGAAATTTTACCTGATTTTTTTCAAAATGTAGCGAGAGGATTACCGTTAGTTTATATTTTTGAGGAAGCTAGATCAATACTTGTAAATCAGGTAGTAAATTATTCCAATATTAAAAATGCGTTTATGTTAAATGCAATCTATTTATTTGTGGGTGTATCTCTATTTTATTACTCTTTCAGTCAAGCAAGAAAAAAAGGGTCTTTAATAAATATAGGTGAATAATTTGGTGCGCCTGCAAGGAGTCGAACCCTGAACCTCCAGAGCCGAAATCTGGCGCTCTATCCAGTTGAGCTACAAGCGCATATAGTATTAATATTATAATCTATGAAAAATATCATTAACTTAATTGTAGAGAAAGTAGAGGATAATCAGAGAGTAGATCAGTTTATTGCTGACAAAGAGCCTACATTAAGTAGAACAAGAATAAAAAATTTAATTATTAATTCTGAATTAAAAATAAATCAAAAAGTAATTAAAGATCCATCGAAAAAAATAGCTATTGGTGATTCAATAACACTAGAAATACCTAAACCTAAACAATTATCTTTAAAACCTTATCAATATAAATTAGATATCATTTTTGAGGACGAGGATTTATTGGTAATCAATAAGAATGCAGGAATATCAATTCATCCAGGCCCAGGTAATTATGACAATACAATTGTAAATGCACTAATAAATTATAATAAAAAACTCTCAAATATTGGTGATGAGCTAAGACCTGGAATTGTGCATAGATTAGATAAAGATACCTCTGGTTTAATATTAATAGCAAAAAATAATATATCACACGAAAATTTATCAAATCAATTTAACAAGCACACTATCAAAAGAATTTATCAGGCTTTAATATGGGGAAAACTGAGGCCTCAAAAAGGTAAAATCGAAACTTATATCAAAAGAAGTTCTAAGAATAGACAATTAATGGAAGTAAGTATGTCAAAAGGAAAAAAGGCACTAACGAATTACAAAACTTTAAATGTTTTTGAAAATAAGAAAATACCGACATTTAGCTTAGTTGAATGTAAACTTGAAACAGGTCGTACACATCAAATAAGAGTACATATGGCATTCAAAGGAAATAATATTTTGGGAGATAAAAAATACAAAAAAAGGTTTAAAAAAATTAAAAATATTGACTCCCAACTTGAAAAAACCCTCATTGATTTAGATAGACAATTTTTGCATGCAAAAAGTATTGGCTTTGTTCACCCAAGAACTGGTCAAGAATTAGAGTTTGCATCTAAATTACCAAAAGATTTGGAATTAGTGCTTAAAAAGCTTAAAAATGCTAATAAATAAAACCATTGTAATATCAAAAAATTTTATTAAATAAATACCACTATGAGTACATCATCAATAAAATTTCCCGTTCTATCTAATGAAGGTGGTTTGTCTGCTTATTTGGATCAAATTAAAAAGTTTCCAATGTTAGATGCTGAAGAAGAATATATGCTTGCTAAAAATTGGAAATCTACTGGTAATGTAAAATCTGCAGAAAAATTAGTTACAAGCCATTTAAGATTGGTTGCAAAAATTGCAATGGGTTACAAAGGTTATGGATTGCCTTTAAATGAGATAATATCAGAGGGAAATGTCGGATTGATGCAAGCTGTAAAAAAATTTGAACCAGAAAAAGGTTTTCGATTAGCAACATATGCAATGTGGTGGATTAAAGCATCAATCCAAGAATATATTTTAAGATCTTGGAGTTTAGTCAAAATTGGTACGACCTCTGCACAAAAAAAATTATTTTTTAATTTGAAAAAACTAAAGAACCAAATTGCACCCAGAACGGAGGGTGATTTAAAAGATGAACATGTCAAAGATATCGCTAATAGGTTAAATGTGGCTGAGGATGAAGTAGTTTCAATGAATAGAAGATTGTCAGGTAAAGAACAATCTTTAAATGCACCAATTGGAGAGGATGGTGATGAATGGCAAGATTGGGTAGTTGATAATCAAATGGATCAAGAGTTAAAATTTGCTCAACAAGAAGAGATGGAACAAAGAAAAGATCTTCTACAAGATTCTATTAAAATACTAAATGAAAGAGAAAAAAAAATTCTTTATGCTAGAAGACTTAATGATGAACCTGAGACTTTAGAAGACCTAAGTAAAAAATTTAAAATTAGCAGAGAAAGAATTAGACAAATTGAAAATAAAGCATTTGAAAAACTTCAGAAGCACATGCTCAATTCTGCTAGGTCAAAAAATCTATTACCAGCGAATTAATTTTTAAAAGGATCATCAATTAGAATTGTGTCATTTCTTTCAGGGCTTGTAGATATACTAGAAATTTTGGTTTCTATAAATTTTTCTAACTCTTTTACATAAGTTTTAGCCAAACTTGGTAGTTCCTCAAAACTTTTAATCCCTTTAGTTGTTGACTGCCAACCCTGAAATTTTCTATAAACAGGTTTTACCCTTAATTGATCTTCTACTGCTGCAGGTAAATAGTCAATTTTTTTTCCATTTATTTCGTATCCTATGCACATTTTAATTTCTTCAAGCTCATCTAATACATCTAGTTTGGTAAGAGCTATCCCATTGATCCCCGAAATTTTAATTGTTTGTCTGACCAAAACACCGTCAAACCATCCACATCTCCTTTTTCTACTTGTTACTGTTCCAAATTCTTTTCCACGATTACCTAATTCCTCTCCAATTTTATCTTTTAATTCTGTTGGAAAAGGACCTTCTCCTACTCTTGTTGTGTATGCTTTTGTAATACCTAATACATAATTTATAGTGCTAGGTCCACATCCAGACCCAGTTGCTGCAGCAGATGCGACTGTATTAGATGAGGTAACGAATGGATAGGTCCCATGATCCACATCTAATAAAATTCCCTGAGCACCTTCGAAAAGTATTTTTTTTCCTTTTTGTTTTAATTCATCTATTTCTTTCCATACAGGTTTAGAAAATTTAAGAATTTCTGGAGCGATTTTTAATAAATCTTTTTTTAATTTTTCTTTTAAGTAAATTTTTTTACCTAATCCCTTTCTTATAGCATTGTGGTGTAAAAGAACTGTTTCTAGTCTTTGCTCTAAATTTTTTTCAGATAGAAGATCCATAACTCTTATAGATCTTCTTCCAATTTTATCCTCATATGCAGGTCCAATGCCTCTCCTGGTAGTACCTATTTTAGCTTTACCTGCAGCATCTTCCCTTATTTCGTCCATTTCTTTATGAAAGGGAAGTATTAAGTTTGCTGATTCTGAGATAATTAAATTGTTTGAATTTATGTGTACTCCTTTAGATTTTATCTCCTCAATCTCTTCAAGTAGTGCCCATGGATCTATTACTACTCCATTTCCAATTATTGAAATCTTATCTTTTCTTACTATTCCAGATGGAAGTAAACGTAGTTTATAAGTAATGCCATCTATTACTAATGTATGTCCAGCATTATGACCTCCCTGAAACCTTACAACTACATCTGCTTCACTTGATAACCAATCTACAATCTTTCCTTTTCCTTCGTCTCCCCATTGTGAACCAATTACTACTACGTTACTCATAAAAATTTTTTATCAATACTTATACTTGTTAAGTGATTAATAGGTCCATTTCCTTTACCAAAATTTGGACCAGTTCTAATTGCATGGTTAACATATTTAATTGCTAGCTCACAAGATCTGTTTAATGTTTTTCCACATGAATAATACGTAGCGATTGCACTTGATAAGGAGCATCCTGTTCCATGTGAATTTTTAGTTTTTAACTTTCTGTTTTTAAAAATTTTAATTTTATTTTTACTTATGAAAATATCACAAATATTTGTTTTTCTTAAATGACCACCTTTAAGGAGAACATTTTTAGCACCAATCTTAATTAATTTTTTACCTGCAAAAATCATGTCTTCTATTGAGTTTATTTTTAATTCAGATAATATTTCAGCCTCAGGTATATTTGGGGTTATTAATTCAACCTTTTTGATCATTTTATTTTTTAGAGCTTTAATTGCACTATCATTTATAAGTTTAACCTTGCTGGTGGAAACCATTACTGGGTCTAAAATTATATTCTTAGCTCTAATTTTATTTAGTGATTTGCAGACTGCTTTTATTACTTTTGATGAATGAAGCATGCCAATTTTAATAGCATCGGGCTTGATATCTTTACAAGTGTATTCTATTTGCTTTGAAACTTCGCTTGGATCAACATTTACAATTGACATAACACCTTTAGTATTTTGTGCTGTTAAGGCGGTTATGGCTGTCATAGCATAAGAACCTAGTGAGGTAATTGTTTTAATATCTGCCTGTACTCCAGCGCCGCCTGATGAATCTGAGCCAGCAATAATTAAAATTTTAGATTTTATTTTCAATTAATTTATTGACCTCTTAACTAAGTTAATACACCTTGATATTAACTTTTTATTTTTTGTTTCGACCATTATTCTAATTTTAGGTTCAGTTCCAGATTTTCTTACTAAAATTCTCCCTTCTTTACCCAACAATTTTGTTGATTTTTTAATTGCTTTTTTACACTTTATAGAATTTATAATATTTTTATCTTTCACATTAATATTTTTAAGAACTTGAGGTGTTGATATAAAATTTTTAAATAATTCACTTGCTTTTTTTCCTTTTCTCATCGAAAAAAGAATTTCAAGTGCTACCAGTAGTCCGTCACCTGTTGTTGCGAATTTGCCAAGGATTATGTGACCAGACTGTTCACCCCCTAAATTAAATTTCTTCATTTGCATTTTTTCTTTTACATATCTGTCACCAACATTTGCTCGTACAAACTTGATTTTATTTTCTTTAAAAAAAACTTCTAATCCGTAATTAGACATTAATGTGCCAATTACACCTCCTTTTAAAATTTTTTTTTTTTTCCATCTTTTTGCAAGCATTGCGATTATTTGATCACCATTAATAATTTTAGAATTTTCGTCACAAACTATAATTCTATCAGCATCTCCATCTAGAGAAATTCCTAAATTTACTTTTTTTCTTGATACGAGAGATTTAATTTTTTGTGGAAATGTTGAACCACACTTTTGATTAATATTTAAACCGTTCGGATTTACACCAATATTATAAACTTTTGCACCCAATGATCTAAATAATTTTGGTGCGGATT
Organism: uncultured Pelagibacteraceae bacterium; assembly: GCA_902570525.1. Classification (GTDB taxonomy): domain Bacteria; phylum Pseudomonadota; class Alphaproteobacteria; order Pelagibacterales; family Pelagibacteraceae; genus Pelagibacter. Next base: position 59,880 of record CACFYN010000002.1, on the reverse strand, counting down.
TATATCCAGCCCCATTGGCACAATCAATAGCAATTTTAGTACCTTTTAAACTAAAACTTTTTGGAAAATTATTTTTTAAAATACTTAAATACCTGTCAGTCGCATTCTCTAATCTTTTTACTCGACCCAAGTTTTCAGGTAAAGATAGATTATTATTAATTTTAGAATCAATTAATTTCTCAATTTTTTTTTCAATATTATCAGATAATTTTAAACCATCGGGGCCAAATAATTTCAAACCATTATCATAATAAGGATTGTGTGATGCGGTTATCATTATGCCTAAGTTAGCTCTCATTTTTTTTGTTAACATAGCTAATCCATTTGTTGGAAGTGGTCCTAGTGTAAATACATGCATTCCTGCAGAAGCTAGTCCAGACACAAGTGCGGGTTCTAAAGTATATCCTGAAAGACGTGTATCTTTTGCAATTACAGCGGTTTGTTTAACTTTTTTTAAATTTTTAAAATACGTCCCTGCTGCCAGCCCAAATTTAAAAAACATATCTCCATTTATTTTTGAGTCATTTACTCTTCCTCTTATTCCATCTGTTCCAAAATATTTTTTTGGCATTAATTAAAAATTAAGTTTTTTAAATACTTTTATGGCTTGATTAACTTCATTCACATCATGAACTCTTAATAATTGAACACCCAACATCATAGACCACAAACTTGCTGATATAGTTCCACCTATTCTCTCCTTACTATCATTTATATCTGATAAATCTTTAATAAATCTTTTTCTTGATATGCCCAATAGTAATGGAAAACCAAGCGAGTGGAAAACAGAAATATCTTTTAAAATAGTAATATTATGTTTCAAGTTTTTACCAAATCCAATTCCTGGATCCAAAATAATATTATTATGTTTAATACCTTTGTTTCTTATTATTTTTAATTTTTCTTCGAAAAAATCGTATATATCCAAAACAACATTTTTATATTTGGGATTTTTTTGCATATTTACCGGTTCACCTTTTATATGATTTAATACAAAAGGTTTATTTGTTTTTTTTAAGAATTCTAGAGTGTTAGGGTCGTAACTCAATCCAGATATATCGTTTACAAGATTTAATTTATATTTATTTGCTTTGTTCATAATTTTACTTTTTCTAGTATCTACTGAGATTAAACTTTTTAGGCCTCTACTTTTTTTTAAAAAGTTTTGAATTCTTTTCCACTCTAAATTCACATTTACATCTGAAGAACCTGGTCTTGTAGACTCTCCTCCTACATCAATTATTTTACAACCTTTTTGTATTAAAAATTTCGAATGTTCGTAGGCAGATTTAATATTTCTATATTTACCACCGTCTGAAAAACTATCTGGAGTTAAGTTTATAATACCCATTAGTACAGGTGAAGAAGAAAATTTTAAATTTTTAAACCTTTTTTTTTGAGTAATTTTTTTTAAATCCTGCTGAACTTTATATTTTACTTTTTTTGGTAATAGCTTAAGCTCAAGTATTCCTAATGTTTTTGAACCTTTTCTTGAAATAATTTCTATAGAATCAAAGGAAACTAATCTGTTACCATGAAGTGGGAGAGTTTCTTTTTTTTTAAATTTACTTATTGAATTTTTTCCAAAATAAAAATTACACGGTTTAGTGTAATATTTATCCATTAAGGATTAGTGGACTATTTTTGGTTTTAAACCGATCGAACCTAAAGCGGAGCTTTGATCTTTTTCTTCATCTTTAGTATCTAATTTATCTCTTGGAAATTCATTCTTATTGATTATTTTTTCTATTTCTTCCCCTGTCAATGTTTCGTAAGTTAATAATGCTTTTGCAATCTTATGCAAATCGTCAATTTTTTCAGTCAATATTTTTTTTGCTTGATTATAACCTTCATCAACTAACTTTCTAATCTCTTTATCAATTTTTTGTGCCACTGCTTCGGAAACACTTTGTGTTTGTGTTACTGATCTTCCAAGAAATACTTCTTCTTGATTCTCTCCATACTCTACAGGGCCCAATTCCTCGCTCATACCGTATTTAGTTACCATTGCCCTTGCAAGCTGAGTAGCTTGATTAATATCTGAACCACTTCCACCTCCAGCGCCTGTTGAAATATTGTCCTTACCAAAAATTAATTCTTCAGCTACTCTTCCTCCAAAACAAACTGCTAATCTAGCTTTCAAATATTTAATCGAATGACCATGTTTGTCTCTTTCAGGCAAATTCATTACCATTCCTAATGCTCTACCTCTTGGTATTATTGTTGCCTTATGAATTGGATCATAGCTAGGCATATTGAATGAAACTAGTGCATGACCACCTTCATGATATGCTGTTAATTTTTTTTCATCTTCTGTCATAACCATAGATCTTCTCTCTGCACCCATCATAACTTTATCTTTTGCCTCTTCAAATTCCTGATTTGTAACTATTCTTTTATTTTTTCTAGCAGCTAACAATGCTGACTCATTTACTAAATTAGCTAAATCAGCTCCTGAGAAACCTGGTGTCCCTCGTGCAACAGTTCTTAAATTAATATCTGGAGCCATTGTTATTTTCTTAGCATGCACTTTTAATATTTTTTCTCGTCCAATTATATCAGGATTCGAAACTACAACTTGTCTATCAAATCTTCCTGGCCTTAATAGTGCAGGATCCAAAACGTCCGGTCTGTTTGTAGCAGCAATAATTATTACTCCCTCATTAGTATCAAATCCATCCATCTCTACTAATAATTGATTCAAAGTTTGCTCTCTTTCATCATTTCCGCCACCTAATCCAGCTCCACGGCTTCTACCTACAGCATCTATTTCATCTATAAAAATAATACAGGGTGAATGTTTTTTTCCTTGTTCAAACATATCTCGAACTCTAGATGCACCAACTCCAACAAACATTTCAACAAAATCTGAACCTGAAATTGTAAAAAATGGTACTCCAGCTTCTCCAGCAATCGCTCTCGCTAAAAGAGTTTTTCCAGTTCCTGGAGGACCCACTAATAAACATCCTCTTGGAATCTTTCCTCCCAATCTGCTAAATTTTTTTGGGTCTCTTAAGAATTCAACAACTTCTTCAACTTCTTCTTTAGCTTCCTCTACTCCCGCAACATCATTGAATGTAACTTTACCTTTAAGTTCATTCATCATTTTTGCTTTTGATCTTCCAAATCCCATTGCTCCACCTTTGCCCCCTTGCATCTGTCTCATAAAAAAGATCCAGACCGCAATTAATAAAAGCATTGGGAACCATGATAGCAGTACACCAAATAAAGATGGCATTTTTTCATCTAACGGAGCTGCAGATATTGAAACACCCTTAGATGAAAGCCTTTCAATTAAATTCGGATCATTTGGCGCATATGTGGTGAAATTATTTCCATCGGATAAAACACCCTCAATATTATTTCCCTTAATCTCAACTTGAATAACTCTACCATTGTCTACCTCAGAAAGAAATTCTGAGAAATTTATTTGGTTTTTGCTTGACATGTTTGATTGCGGATTTTTAAACATGTTGTAAAGACCTATTGTAAGAAACACAATAATTCCCCACATTGCAAGATTTTTGAAATTCATAACTATAAAATAAGAGTTATTTTAAATTAAACAAGTGTCTATTTTTGCGGTAATTTGACCTCAGCAAGTTATTCTTCACATATAATTACAGTTTCTTTAACTTTTTCAACTATACATCCGCCAAGAGTTGCTTTTTTTAGGTCTTTTTGAAGTGTCATCTGGGATATTAACCGCATAAGCTTCTTTCCTCTTGGTGCGTAGTATCTCCCACTTAAAATTTGAAAAATTGAACTAATTGATCTTAATAAAACCTCATTCGGATTATTAAAAAAATTTTTGTTTAAATGGAATGATTTTTTTTTTTTAATGTATGTTGCATTATCAACTATATTTTTTCTGGTGTAAAAATCTAATGCTTCATTTGCCGATTTTAAATTATTTATAGTCAGATTGATCTTCTTAAAATCTAAACCCTCCTCATCAAAATCTTTGAGAATTTTCCTTATTCTTACTCTTGTAAAATCCTCATTTTTATTTGATGGATCTTTCATAAATGTTCCAAAAACTTTTAAAGCAAGATTTTCAAGATCTTTTTTTTTCAAATTAATTAATGGTCTTAATATTTCCATGTTTGAAAATACAGAATTTTTCCCTAGAGATGTTAATCCCTTTAAACCACTCCCCCTTATCATTCTTAAAAAAAAATTTTCATGTAAATCGTTGATTTGATGGCCCAACAATAATTTATTTACTTTTAATCTATTACACTCCTTGAATAATAATTGATATCTCTTGTTTCTTGCTATTTTCTGAATATTTGAATTTGGCTTTTTTCCTCTCCACACCAAAATTTTACAGTTAATGTCAATTTTTTTTAATAATTTTGCAACTATCTTTGACTCTGAAGATGACTCTTTTCGTAAATTATGATCGACTAAAGCGTAATGAAATTTTTTTTGATTATGAATTGAATAACATTTAGCTAAAAAAGCCAAAGCTAGACTATCTGGTCCTCCAGATATAGCTACAAGAGCTTTATCTATACCTTTAACATTCCTATCGAATATTTTATAAATTTTTTTAATAAATATTTGATTCAAAAAAAAAGTTGATTTATTAAGATTCCTCTTTTTTACATTCAAACTTTTTTTCCTCATATTTGGCTTTTTGTAGAACGGACTGATTGGCTTTTGGGTATTCTTTTTCAACTCCAGAAATCATTAAACAGCCCTGATCTTTTTCTCCAATTTGAACTAATGATACACCAAGTTTCAACAAATTTATAGGAGCCTTCTGACTCTTTGGATATTTTTGATAACCCTCTAGATATGCCGAGGCAGCGTCTGTAAATAGCTGTCTAATCCGAAAAGTTTCTGCATACCAGTATTGTGCGTTGCCGGCCAAATTATGATCTGGGTTGCTATCAACAAATTCTCTAAATGCTCTCTCTGCCATATTATAATCACCAACTTTTAAAAAACTAGTAGCGAACTCATATTGCTCGTTTGGTGTTCCATCTGGTAAAATTTTTTCTTCCGAAATAAAATTTTCTGTTACAACAGTATTGGTAGTTTCGATAGACTGTATCTCTTGTGTTTCTTGACCAGTATCAGTATCTTTATAAGATATTGAACCTAAATCTTGAGGCTGTGAAGATCCAGGTAAAACTTGATCCTCACTTTTAATTTTCACTGTGTTATTTTCATCAATATTCAAGTTGACAGTTTTATTTTCTAATTGTTGAAATCTTAATTGGTTATCAGCTTGAGATTTTGATATTCTATTCGAAAGTTTGTCTAACTTAAAATTTATTTCTTCAAATTTATTTGTTAATTCTTGAAACTGACTTTCTATTTCTGATAACTTGAGCAGATGTCTAGTTAGAACCTCTTCTGAATTTTGATCCATTGAATTTGTAATATTTAGATCATTGTCTGAAGAATTTGAGTAAACTGCTTTTTCTAAAGTTTTTAAATCTTTTTGGATCTTTTCTAATAACTCAGATACATTATGACTATCTGCAAGAGAGAAAGTATTTAAAAAGAATAAACTTAAAAAATAAAAAGCTAATAAATATTTAATTTTTTTCATCTTCAATATTAGAGTAGTATTTATAATGATGGCAAAAAAAAGACCCCAAAGGATATTATACTTTGGGGTCTTTTAAAATTTTAATTAATTTGCTTTTACAGTTACAGATCTTCTATTTTTTGACCAAGCTAATGGATTTGATCCTGAGTCAACAGGCCTTTCCTTACCGTAGCTTATTACAGAAATTCTATTAGCTGAAATTCCGTAAGTCATTAAATAATCTTTAGCAGCATTGGCTCTTCTTTCACCTAATGCTAGGTTATATTCTCTTGTTCCTCTTTCATCTGCATGACCTTCTAAAACTACATTAATTTTTGAATTCTTTCTTAACCATTCTGCTTGTTTTCTTAGAGTGTCTCTTGAAGCAGTTGTTAAAACTGACTCGTTTGTAGCAAAGAATACTCTGTCTGGAACTCCTGATGCTAAATATTCAACAGTTTCTGTTCCTGTGTACACATCACCTTGCATTTGATTTTGAACTTTCTTAGTTGCACAAGCTGAAAGTACTAAACATGCTAGCATTACTAAAAATGCATTTTTAAAAAACTTGCTTAAATTCATCACTGCTCCTTAATTGATTATTTTAAGTCTTCCACAACTGGATAAATCTTTCAAGCCAAAAAATCAACTATTTTATATTATTTATATCTAATTACTTAATAAAGACGACCAAGATGGGTCTGAAGCGTCAGATTCCGTGTTAACCATACGCTCATTATAGCCCGTTAAATCTATAGACCATAGTTTTGCTGAAAAGCCCTTACCTTCAGAATCTGTCTTGGTTTCTCTATAAAAAATCAAAACTCTTCCATTAGGTGACCATGACGGAGCCTCCTGATAATAATTCTCTGTTAGAAGTCTTTCACCACTTCCGTCAGTTCTCATCACACCGATGTAAAATTTTCCTTTATGTAGTTTTGTAAAGGCAATTAAATCTCCCCTTGGAGACCATACAGGTGTTCCATATAAACCTTTTCCAAAAGAAATTCTTTTTACTTTTGACCCATCTGCCTTCATCACATAAATTTGTTGATAACCACTTCTGTCAGAGTTGAAACATATAAATTTACCATCTGGAGAGTAAGAAGGAGAAGTATCGATAGATGGATGATTTGTTATTCTTTCTACAATTCTATTTTCTAAATTCATAGTATATATATCTGAGTTACCATCCATTGCAAAACTCATGATAATTTTTTTTCCATCAGGTGAAAATCTAGGCGCAAAAGTCATACCAGGAAAATCTCCAACTACTTCCTGTATTCCAGTTTCAATATCTAGCAAATATACTCTTGGAAGGTTTCGAAAATATGAAAGATAAGTTACCATTTGATTAGTTGGATTAAATCTTGGAGTTAAAACCAGTTCATTTCCTAAAGTTAAATATTTTGTATTTGAGCCATCTTGATCCATAATCGCTAATTTTTTTATTCTTTTTGTTTTTGGACCCTCTTCTGCTACATAGATTATTCTGGTATCAAAATATCCCTTTTCACCAGTTAATCTCTCATAAACTTTATCTGTAATTATATGTCCGACCCTTCGCCAGTTTGAAGGAACTGTTGTAAATGCTAAAGCCATCATCTCTTTTCCTGCGAGCACATCCCATAATCTAAATTCAACTCTTAGTTTTTCATCTTTTAAAGTTACTTTACCAGTAATCAATGCTTGAGCTTTAATTAAAGACCAATCTTCAAATCTTGGTTTTAAATGTGCAATATTTGGTTTTTGAAGAAATGCATCTTTATTTAATGGATTAAATAACCCAGAATTTCTTAAATTATTTTCAACTACACTTGAAATTTCTTGCCCAACTTTATCGATTTTTAATTCTTTAGTTAATTTTTCATTTGTATCCTTATCAGCAGACAAAGGTGAAACTGCTATTGGAAGAGGATCCAGATTACCTCTGGTAATATCAACTTCAATAAGCGCATTTGATTGAGCCGTTGCTATAATCAACAGAATAATTGATAATTTTATTTTTTTTATCATCCTTCTAACATTTCTCTTGCATCAAAATTTAGTTGTAGATTTTTCCATCTTTCGTATCCTTTAGTGGGAACTCTTAAAGGCTGGCATAATTTTATAGCTCTTAAAGCGCTTTCTGCCAAAACTTTATAAAATCCCTGACCAGGTTTATTCATTCTTGCATGATCCAAAATTTCAGACTTAATTACTGTTCCATCAGGCTTCAATTCTAATTTAATCCTAACTAATAAATTTTCATTGTATGGTAATCCTAAAGGAATACTCCAGCAACTAAATATTTGGGCTTTTAAAGCGTCTTCTTCACTCAAAGTGAGACTGAGACTATCAACGTTTTTGTCCTGTGATTGAGTGATTTTGTTATTTTTTTTTGTTGTTTCTGCAGTTTCCTCTTTTGATTTGTCAATTAAAGCTGCAATACTATCTGGATCAAATAATTCATCTTTTTCAAATTCAGAAACTTGTTTAATCTCATCCTCAATTTTCTCTGGATTTTGTTTTTTCTCCTCTAATTTTTGTACTTTTTCTATATTATCATCTGGTAATGGTATTGCGTCTGGCTTCTCCTTTTTTACTTTCTTAGGAGGGACTTGTTCGGATGTAACTTTTTCCTCTTTTTTTTTAACATCTTCTATTATTTTTTTTGCCTTTGGGGCAAATGGAATATTTGTTTTTTCAGCTATTTGTATTAATTCAACTGAAATAATAGGAGGTAAATCAATTGGTTTCTTTGCTAAAAAAGGCAGGCTTACAGCTGTAATAAAGATTAAAAAAAAATGCAGTAAAGAGGAAATAAGAATATTTTTAGTCAATTTCTACCTTTCCTTATAAGGCTCAGAAATTAAGGCAACCTTTGTGAATCCTGATCCAGATAACATACCCATTACTTCTAACACTCTACCATAGTTAATTGACTGATCTCCTCTCACATAAATTCTTGTGTCGGTTCTATTTTTTGAAACTGCTAAAATTTTCGCTATGATTTTATCAAATTCAACCTTTGATTCCTGAATATAAATTTCACCTTTAGAATTAATAGTTAAAGTTAAAGGTTCCTGCTCCTCTGGCAAAGAATCTGCTGAGCTTTCAGGTAAATCAACTTGAACTCCTACGGTCAACAAAGGTGCGGTTACCATGAATATGATCAAAAGCACCAACATTACATCAACAAAAGGTGTAACGTTTATTTCACTCATTGGTTCTCTTGAAGACCTTTTAAATTTAAAAGCCATTTTAGATAATTGATAAAAATCTTTTTGAAAAATTTTCTAATTTTTGGAGATATTTTTTTGAGTCGTTGCTAAATTTATTATAAGCAACTACAGCAGGTATAGCGGCAAGAAGACCTAACGCTGTTGCAAATAATGCTTCTGCAATACCAGGTGCAACAATTGCTAAACTCGTATTTCTTGAAATAGCGATTGACTGAAAAGAGTTCATAATCCCCCAAACTGTTCCAAACAATCCAATAAATGGAGCTGTGGAACCTACTGTGGCAAGAAAAGTATAACTTTTTTCAATTTTTTCCATTTGCTTTTCAATATTAATTTGAAGCATGTTTGAGAGTCTTTCATTAAGTTGTGATTTAGATCTTGTTTTTAATGCAGCTTCCATAGATGCTTTAAATATTTGCGCTAATGGATCATCTATATTTTTAGGAATATTATTGTAAAAGTTTTCAGCTGATTTTGATTTCCAAAATTTATCCTGAAATTCTTCTGTAGAAATATTTATTTTTTTAAACAATCTTATTTTTTCTATAATTATTGCCCAAGAATAAATAGAACACGCTATCAACAATAACATTACAGACTTAACAATAATATCTGCTCTTAGAAATAGTTTCAGCAATGAAAAGTCGGTATTAGTTGCTAAACCAACTGCTTGTGAAGATATATCAGCTTCCATTAAAAATTCTTCACACTTAATTGTGTCATCAATTTGTCTAACATAAAAAAACGCTTATTTTTTAATAAAAGTTTCCTCAAAATAGCTTGCTATTAAGATCGCGTCTGCTTTGTTTGCATCTTTTTTTTTTGATAAATTTACTGAAAAATAAGGAAAAATCTCAATTGCCTTGGTCCTGCTTGCGTCTTTTGATGCATTTATCAAACTGAAGTATTTTTTCCACTTCACAGGTCTAACAAAATACATAGGAAGATTCATTGCTGAACAAATCCCTTTAAGGATACCAAAAGATTGACCAAAATTAAACATGCTAGTAACTCCTTGGCCTGGCATTGCAGATACATGCTCTATAATAACTTTGACATCATTGGGGTTTTTATCCTTTATATACCTAGAAATTTCATTAAAAATTTGGGATCCATTAACTTGCTTTTTATTTTTTTTTCCATCTGCCATGCTTGGCATATCAATCACATCAACTATTTTACCATTTTCCATAAAGCATAAAGCACCTGAAATTCCTGGGTCAATTCCTATTATAAACATTGGTCAATTCCTATTATAAACATTGGTCAATTCCTATTATAAACATTAACTATTTACCAAGTTTAAATTTGTATAAATATTTTGAACATCATCATTATTATCTAAATCTTCCAAAAAACTATTTGCTAACTCTAGATTTTCTTTACTTACCACAACTTTATTATTTGGTATCCATTCTAATTCAGTTGATATAAAATTGGCTATATTTTCCTCTAATTTTTTTTTTACGCTATAAATGCTATTCTTATCACAGTGAATTTCATGAAAATCCTCATAACTGAAACATTCTGTTGCTCCAGCCTCTATTGCTAATTCTAAAACTCTTTCTTCTTCAATAGCATTCTTTTCTATTCTGATTACTCCTACTTGGGTAAAATTATGTGATGCAGACCCACTCGATCCAAGATTGCCTCCCTTCTTGTTGAATATAGTTCTTAACTGTGAAGCAGTTCTATTTTTATTATCTGTGAGAACTTCAACAATAACTGCAATTTTTTCGGGACCAAACCCTTCGTATCTAATATTTTCTAAACTCGATCCTAAATTTCCTGAGGATTTATCTATTGCTCTCTGTATATTGTCTTTTGGCATATTTGCTGTTCTCGCAGCTTGAATTGCAGATCTTAATCTTGGATTCATGTTGGGATCTTTATCACCTAACTTTGCTGCTACTGTGATTTCTTTTGAAAGTTTGGAAAAAATTTTTGATCTTTGTTTGTCTGCTCTACCTTTTTTATGTTTGATACCTGCCCAATGTGAATGTCCTGCCATTTTATTTAGTGAGTATTTTTTAAATCACCTCCAAAGATAAAACTTTCTACATTTTTAGCTAAACCGGTTTCTTTATCACAATCAACAATGACACCAGACAAACTTGCAATACCTTCTGCTGGAAAATGTTTCTTTGAATCTTCTTTGAAAAATCGTTTTAAAGAATTTTCTTTATTCATTCCAATTACAGAATTATAATCTCCACACATTCCTGCATCTGTTTGGTAGGCGGTTCCAAAGTCCAATATTCTTGCATCGTTTGTTGGTATATGTGTATGAGTTCCAACTAATAATGTAGCTTTACCATCAAAAAAATGTCCCATTGCTGCTTTTTCACTTGTTATCTCTCCATGAAAATCAACAAATAAAAAATCGTAGTCTTTTTTCAATTTTTTTTTTAATAAAAATTCTTTTGCAACATCGAATACATTTTCACATTTTTTCATAAAAACATTTCCCATTAAATTCAAAACTCCAATATCAAACCCATTTTTGGACTTATATACTTCAAATCCATTTCCAGGAGAGGGTTTTATTAAATTTAATGGTCTTAACAATCTATTCTCTGTATTAATATAATCTGCTGTCTCTTTTTGGTCCCAAACATGATTACCAGTAGTTATTACATCAACACCAGAACTAAATAGCTTTTCTGATATTTTTTTAGTTATACCTACACCTTCATCAGCAGCATTTTCACCGTTTGCAATTACAAATTCAATGTCATTTTTTATAATTTGATCCTTTAATTCTCGCGTTATCGCATTTCTCCCAGGATTACCAACTATATCACCTAAAAATAATACTCTCATTTATAAAGTTTTTTCTCAGTTAATATATAATCCATTTTTTTATCAAAATTATTTGTAGGAAGTTTTTTTACTTCTTGGCATGTAATAGCTAAACCTATTTTTAAAATATTTTTTTTTTCGTATTTTTCTAAAAATCTATCATAATAACCCCCTCCATATCCCAATCGATTTAATCTTTTATCATAAGCAACCATTGGAATTAATAATATACTTGGTATTACTTTTATTTTTGATTTTGGCTCTGGAATTCCGTATTTATTTACATATAGAGGATCATTTAAATTCCAGGTATAAAAATTCATATCATATTTAGAGCTAATAACAGGTAAACTTAATTTATAACCTTTTTGTTTAAACATTTTCATAAGTTGAAATGTATCTGCCTCAAAGTTTACAGGATAGTAGCTTCCAACAATTTTATTTTTAAAAAATTTTTTTTTTAATTCTTCACGTAATAAACTAAATTTTACTTTTAAATTATTTTTATTTTTAATCTCTCTAATTTTAATTATTCTTTTTCTAATATGTTTTTTCAACACAGATTATTGTACTGAGTTATCCTGATTAACTTTTTCAATAAATTTATCAATTTCTGAAGTGGCTTCGTCCAAAATTTTTTCGTAATTTAATTTTGTTTGATCTATTTCAGATTTGAGATCTTCATGATTATTTAAAAGACTATTTATCTCTTTTTCCTTGTCATCTTTATAAGCATAAACAAGTTTTTTTATCTCTAAAAATTTACTTTTAAGGTTTTCTAACTCATTTTTTTTTTCATTAATTTTTTTTTTCGTTTCAAAATACTCATCCATAATTTTAATTGAAGTAATTAAAAGCAGTTTATTTTCACCTATATTACCAAGATCATTTTTTAGACCCTCGAATTTTTCATTTAAATGATTGGAAAGTTCTTCCAAATGATCTTCCTGCCCATCATCACAGGATAACAAAAATTCTTTTCCATTAAATTTAATATTTACGTTTGCCATTTATCTATTTCTTCTATTAAAATATCTGTTTCTTGATTTAATTCATCTATTTTTTCGTTAAACATCATTTCCTTATTCTTTTGTTCTAAATCTTGTCTTTTAATTCGATCTTTCAATTTCTGATAGTTTTCCATCAATAAATTGTACTTTGTTTCAAGTTGGTTCTTTTCAATTTCTAATTGATTCTTTTGCTCTTTTAAATACTCTGTTTGTTTATTTTGGGATGGATTTACTAAATTTAAATCCTTTAACTTTTGAAGTGAGGTGTTTAATTTTTTTTCTTTTTCACTGAAAGTTTTCATATATATATAAATATAATATTAAATTGAGTCTTCTTAGTCTAGATAGGATTGTAATTGAGTAAACTACATAAAGATTTATCTAACGCCATTAGATTTTTATCTATTGATGCAGTAGAAAAAGCGAATTCGGGACATCCTGGAATGCCAATGGGGATGGCAGATGTAGTAACTGTGCTTTTTAAAAATTTTCTGAATTTTAATCCAAATAATCCAAATTGGTTAAATAGAGATAGATTTGTTCTTTCTGCAGGTCATGGGTCAATGTTACTTTATTCTCTTTTATATCTTACTGGTTATAAAAGTATCAGTCTTAAAGATATAAAAAATTTTAGGCAGTTAAATTGTATTTGTGCCGGACATCCAGAATTTCATCCGGGCAGTGGAATTGAAACTACGACGGGACCCTTGGGTCAAGGAGTTGCGAACGCTGTTGGTTTTGCAGTTGCTGAAGAAGTTTTAAGAGAGAGATTTGGACCGAAAATTTTTAATCACAAAACTTATGTGTTGGCAGGAGATGGATGTTTAATGGAAGGAATAAGTCATGAAGCACTCAGTCTTGCCGGTCATCTTGGTTTAAAAAACTTAATAATGTTATTTGATAATAACTCAATATCTATTGATGGACCAACTAGCTTAGCTGTCTCTGATAACTATAAAAAGAGATTCAATTCATATGGATGGGACTATGTTGAAATTGACGGTCATAATGAAAAAAAAATTTTTAATGCATTAAAAAAGATCCAAAGAGCAAAAAAACCAACAGTTATATCTTGTATTACAAAAATTGGATATGGGTCACCTAATAAATCTGGTAGTGAAAAAGCGCACGGAAGTCCACTTGGAGAAAATGAAGTTAAATTGGTAAGGAAAAAATTAAATTGGCTGCACGAACCTTTTATAATTCCAAAAAATATAATTGAGGAATGGAGACGGATAGGAAGTGCTGGCAAGATAAAAGAGGATAAATGGAGAAAAATTTATAATAAGAAAAAAAAGCAAATAGATAAAATTTTCTCGTCTAATTTTTCTGGTATTTTTAAAAAGGAAAAACAAAATGCAATTAAAAGCTCAGAAACTTTAGCAACCAGAAAGTCATCAGAAAAAATATTGACCGCATTAAACGAGAAAAAAAATATGATTATTGGTGGTTCTGCTGATCTTGCAGGATCAAATAATACAAAAACTAAAAATCATAAACCAATTAGCAAAAATAATTTTAAAGGAAATTATATTCATTACGGGGTACGGGAGCATGCTATGTGCGGTATTATGAATGGTCTATCTTTACACAGTAAATTAATTCCTTATGGAGGAACGTTTTTAATATTTAGTGACTACTGTAAACCTGCAATTAGACTCTCGGCTCTTATGAAACTAAACGTTGTTTATGTAATGACTCATGATTCTATTGGTCTTGGTGAGGATGGGCCAACTCACCAACCGATAGAGCAATTAACCGGATTAAGATCAATTCCAAATCTTAATGTTTTTCGACCAGCTGATACAACAGAAACTATTGAGTGCTGGGAGTTAGCATTGAAGAATTTGGACACACCTAGTGTACTTGCCTTAAGTAGACAAAATTTATCTCCAATAAGGAAAGTTTATGAAAGTCAAAATAAATGTTCTCTGGGTGCATACGAGATATATAGATCGAAAGATAAAGTTGATTTAACTATATTTGCCAGTGGTTCCGAAGTAAATTTAGCACTTGATGTTAGTCATAAATTGGCCACAGAAAATACCTATTCCAAAGTAATATCTGTACCGTGCCAAGAAATATTTTTTAAACAAAGTAAAGATTATAAAAATAATATATTGAACGAAACTAATTATAAAATATCTATTGAAGCTGGTAGGTCAGATACTTGGTCAAAATTTGTTGGGGAAAAAGGATTATCTTTTGGAGTTGAAGATTTTGGTAAAAGTGCTCCTTATAAGGAAATTTTTGAAGATTTTAAATTAACAGCTAAAGAAATATCAAATAAGACTAAAGATATTATATACAAAAACAAAATTTCATGACGATAAAAATTGGTATCAATGGAATGGGAAGAATAGGAAGAATGGTAGTAAGAACCATTTTTGAAAATGAATTTAAAGATATCAAAATTAAACACATTAATAATAGGTCTAGTTCTGAAGTAAGTTCAAATTTACTTAAGTACGACTCTGTACATGGACAATTCAAACAAAAGATTACATTTAACAAAAATTCTTTAACAATTGGTAAACATAAAATATCATTTTCTCAAGAGACAAATATAGATGATATTAATTGGTCAAAGCATGGGGTTGATTATGTCTTGGAGTGCACTGGAAAATTTAATTCAAAAGATAAACTTCATACCCACTTAAAAAATGGGGCTAAAAAAGTAATTGTATCAGCACCGTGTAAAAACGCTGATAAAACAGTTGTCTTCGGAGTAAACGAAAAATCAATTACCAACAAGGATCAAATAATCTCTGCCGCATCATGCACAACTAATTGTTTAGCTCCTGTGCTAGATGTTTTGAACAGAAATTACTCAGTTGAGCGAGGATTCATGACAACAATACATGCATTTACAACAGATCAAAGAATATTAGACAACTCTCATAAAGATCTAAGAAGAGCAAGATCTGCCTCTCAATCTATAGTACCTACCTCAACAGGCGCATCAAAAGCAATAGGGGAAATTATACCATCATTAAAAGGTAAACTTGAAGGAGTTGCGATGAGAGTTCCTACACCTAATGTATCTTTAATTGAATTAGTATTTTGTACTAAAAAAAATCTATCTATTGCTTCAATTAACGGTTGCTTTGAAAAAGCCTCAAAAAGTAATTTAAAAGGTGTATTAGGAATTACAAAAGAAAAATTAGTATCTGTTGACTTTAACCATAATTCAAATTCAGCAATTGTTGATGCATCTCTTACCAATACAATTGGAAAAAATATGGGTAAAATTTCAGCTTGGTACGATAACGAATGGGGATTCTCAAATAGAATGTGTAATATAACACAATATTTACATAAAATCTCTTAATGAAGTCAGTTGAAAGTATTGCAAAAAATCTAAAAAATAAAAAAATAATTTTAAGATTAGATTTAAATGTGCCTCTTAATAATCAGATTGTAACGGACTCAAATCGAATAGATAAAATAATTCCTACTTTAGAATTTTTAATTAATAATAATGCTAAAATACTAATCCTTTCACACGTTGGTAGACCAAAAGGCAAAATAATTAAAGAACTTTCTATGGAACCAATTTGCAAATATCTAAATGAAAAATTAAATCAAAATATTCATTTTATAAAAACAGATATTAATAATTTAAAAAAACAGGATTTATTTGATGGTAAAAATGATAGTATTTTAATGCTTGAAAATTTGAGATTTTATGATGCCGAGGAGAAAAATAATGAGGAATTTGCTAAAACCCTAGCAAGTTTTGGAGATTTATATGTTAATGATGCATTTTCTTGTTCTCATAGAGAACATGCTTCGGTTTCTAAAATAACAAAATATGTACCATCTTATGCTGGAATTCAGTTAATGTCTGAAATAACAGCCTTAAAAAAAATAACAAATAATATTATAAGACCAATAACATGTATAATTGGTGGTTCGAAAATATCTACAAAAATTAATGTTATAAAAAACTTAATAACAAAATTCGATAATTTAATATTTGTAGGTGGAATGGCTAATAATATTTTGAAGAATAGAAATTATCAAATTGGAAAGTCAATTTTTGAGGTTAATTGTGAAGATATAGTTGAAAATATTTTTACTTTATCAAAAAAAGAAAATTGTAATTTAATTTATCCAGTTGATGTTTCTGTCAGTAAAGAGATAAATGGTAATGTAAGTGTAAAAAAAGTAAATGAAATTTTAAAAGATGACTTAATTTTAGATATTGGTCCTGAGACAGTCAAAATACTTAGTAAAACAATTGAAGAAAGCAAAACAGTTCTTTGGAATGGGCCTGCTGGCTATTTTGAAAACAAAAATTTTCAATATGGTAGTCTAGAAATCGCCAAAAAAATTGCAGAAAGAAACAGAAAAAACGAAATTTATTCTGTTGCTGGAGGTGGAGACACTGTTGCAGCACTTAACAAGTTTGGTTTAACAAAATATTTTAATTTTGTTTCAACTGCGGGTGGAGCCTTTTTAGAATTTCTTGAAGGTAAAAAATTACCTGGTATAAAGGCACTAGAGTAAACAAATGTCAGAGCTATACTCCATTACAGAAAAAATAATTTCTAACGGCAAAGGTATTTTAGCTGCTGATGAAAGTACAGGCACTATGACTAAAAGACTGGAGACTGTAAATGTAAAATCAACAGCAGAAAATAGATTATTATTTAGAGAGACGCTCTTATCATCTGAGAGCATGAAAGATTGTATTGGAGGAGTAATTTTGTATGATGAAACAATAAAGCAAACAACATTTAATAAAAAAACAATTCCTGAACTTATTGAAAGTTCTGGCGCTGTGCCTGGAATAAAAGTTGATACTGGAGCGAAGGTATTAGCTAATTCAAAAGATGAAAAAATTACCGAAGGTTTAGATGGTCTTAGAGAAAGACTTAAAGAATATTACAAACTTGGAGCAAGATTTACAAAGTGGCGAGCCGTTTATGTAATTTCAGAAAAATTTCCTAGTAAACTTGCAATTCATACAAATGCTCAAGCGCTAGCTCGATATGCTGCATTAGTTCAAGAGAGTGGGATGGTGCCAATTGTTGAGCCTGAGGTTTTAATGGATGGAAAGCATAAGGCGGAAGATTGTCTAGAAAAAACATCCGAGGTATTAAAAAAATGCTATGACGAGTTAATTTTAAATAAAGTAGATTTAAAAGGAACGATACTAAAGCCAAATATGATTTTACCTGGGTCAGCAAGTAATCAAAAATTAGAGGCAAAAAAAATAGCAGAATTAACACTAAAATGTTTAAAGGAATCAGTGCCAACAGAAGTTCCTGGTATTGCTTTTCTTTCTGGTGGACAAACAGAAAAAGAAGCTGCAAAAAATTTAAATGAGATAAATAAGCTAAATAATACTAATTTTATAATGACATACTCTTATGGAAGAGCATTACAACAAAGTGCATTAAAGTTTTGGTCAAAAGATATCAATAATATTAACGGAACCCAAAAAATGTTCGATCATAGAGCAAAAATGTGCTCTTTAGCTGCTCAGGGAAAATGGACAGAAGAAATTGAAAATAAATAAAAAAAAAAGAAAATTTATTTATTTAATTTCACCAGATAAGATCGATAACATTCATTTATTCAGTATAGAACTAGAGAAAATTTTAAGACTTAGAAAAGTCTCTTTCTTTCAGTTAAGACTTAAAAACTACAAAGAAAAAGAAATTATTTCTATAGGCAGAAAAATAAAAAAGATTTGTAAAAAATACAAAACAAAATTTATTGTAAATGATAAACCTTTTATAGCAAAAAAAATAGGTGCAGATGGCTGTCATTTGGGTCAAAAAGATATGAAATATAGTAAAGCTAGAAAAATAATTAGAGAAAAAATTATTGGAATTACTTGTCATAACTCTAAGATCTTGATCAATAAATTCATAAAATTACGACCATCGTACATAGCGATTGGTGCTTTTTTTAAAAGCACAACTAAAAGAGTTAGATATAAAGCCAATATAAGTTTGTTAAAATACGCAAAAAGTGTAACTAAAATACCAATTGTAACAATCGGAGGCATAAACAATAAAAATTATAAAAAACTATTATTGAATAATGCAAACTTTTTAGCTATTTCAGGCTACATTTGGAATAATAAAAAATATAAACCATATGAAGCTATAGAAAAATTAAAATGAAAATATCTGCTAACGAAATAAGAGTTGGAATGTTGCTAGAGTATAAAAATGATTTATGGGAAGTGCTTAAAACACAACACGTAAAACCTGGAAAAGGTGGTGCATTTGCTCAAGTTGAAATGAAGAGTTTAAACAAGAATACCAAATTAAACGAAAGATTTAGATCAAGTGAAACTTTAGAAAAAGCATCAGTTGAAGAAATAAAATTTAATTACTCGTACAATGACGAAAATAAATATTATTTTATTAATCCACAAAATTTTGAACAAATAGAAATTGGAAAAGAAATAGTTGGTAACAAGGGCGATATGCTTACAGAAAATTTGGAAGTAACTATAAGCATTTATGATGAAAAACCAATCTCTGTACAACTCCCAAATCAGATTACATGTAAAGTTGAGACTACTGATGTTGCTTTAAAAGGTCAGACAGTTTCCTCCTCATATAAACCTGCAGTTTTAAGTAATGGAATTAAAATCCAAGTTCCTCCATTTATCGAATCTGGTGATGAAATAATAGTTGATACCAGAAATATAGAATACGTTAAAAAAATTTAATTTTATGAATGTATTATCACCTAATTTAAATTTAATGATTAAAGCTGGAGAAAAGGCCTCTAAAAAACTGATAAGAGATTTTGGTGAAGTTGAAAATTTACAAGTATCAACTAAAGGTCCAACAGATTTTGTAAGTAACGCTGACTTAAATGCTGAAAAAACAATTATTAATGAGTTATCAAAATTAAAAAAAAACTATTCTATTCTTAGCGAAGAAGTAGGGTTTATAAAAAATAAAGATGAAAAAAATATTTGGATAATAGACCCTATTGATGGAACATCAAATTTTCTTCATGGCATACCACATTTCGCTATTTCGATAGCACTGGAGTCTCATGGAGAAATTATTTGTGGTTTAATATTTGACCCTATTAAAAATGAGATGTTTTACGCTGAAAAAAATAATGGCTCATTCTTAAATAATAAAAGAATTAGGGTTTCAAAAAAAAAAGATATAAAGGCATGTTTGTTTGCAACAAATGGGAGTAAATATAAAAATATTGATTTACCTACTAGGAAGACAGGTTGCGCAGCTCTTGATATGGCATATGTTGCCGCTGGAAGATTTGATGGATATTTTCAAGAAAATTTAAATTTATGGGATATTGCCGCTGGTATTATTTTAGTAAAAGAGGCAGGGGGAGTTTTACATTCAAATGATTTATCAAAAAAAGAGAATTTAGATATAAGAGCAACAAGTTCAAGTATAAGTGAAAAAATACTCGAAAAATTGAGTAAGTTTTAATTGTTTTATAATCTTCATTTGCTATAAGTCACGTTATGAAAAAAGACATTCATCCAAACTACCACAACATTAAAGTCGAAATGACTGATGGTTCTCAATTTGAGACAAAATCCACTTGGGGAAAAGAAGGGGAAGTTCTTAAATTGGAGATAGATCCAAAATCTCATTCTGCTTGGACAGGTGGTAAACAAAAATTATTGGATAAAGGAAGAGTAAGTAAATTTAATAAAAAATTTCAAAACTTTAGATCTGAGAAAAAATAATGACTGGTGGACTTTTAATGCCATTAGCGACAGCTGTTTGGTTAGTGGAAAATACTACACTTACTTTCAAGCAAATAGCAAATTTCTGCAACTTACATGAAGTTGAAGTTCAAGGAATAGCAGACGGTGAAGTAGCAAAAGGAATAAAACCATATGACCCAATTATGTCTGGTCAATTAACCAGGGAAGAAATAGAGTTATCTTCGAAGGATGAAAATAGATCTCTTCAAATTAAAGCTCTTGATGTTGAAATTGAGGGAGAAGATAAGAAAATCAAAAAATACGTACCTTTATCAAAAAGACAAGATAAACCTGACTCTGCACTATGGTTGCTTAAGCAACATTCTCAGCTCAAAGATTCTCAAATTGCAAAACTTGTAGGAATTACAAAAAATTCTGTTACATCGATAAGAAATAAAAACTATTGGAATTATAACAATCTTAATCCAAAAGATCCTGTTGCTATGAATTTATTTACTCAAAAAGATTTATCTTTAGCTTTAGAAAAGGCTGAAAGAAGAATTAAAAGAGAGAAAAAAGAAAAGGAAAAGGCCAAACTTTCAGTATCTCAAGGTTCATAATGTGTAGACAAAAAAAAATTAAAGTGTTAAGACATCTTCTTTTTGGAGGTAGTTATTAAAATAGAAGTAAAAGATAATAATGTTGAACAAGCTTTAAGAGTTTTAAAGAGAAAGCTTCAAAGGGATGGTTTCTTTAAAATTATAAAATTAAAAGATACATATGAAAAACCTTCAGAAAAAAAGAAGAGAATTCTTCAAGAAAATATAAAAAGAGTTAAAAAATTAAATAAACTCAAAAACAGATTTTAATAACGCGGGGTGGAGCAGTCTGGTAGCTCGTCAGGCTCATAACCTGAAGGTCGGCGGTTCAAATCCGTCCCCCGCAACCAATTAAATTATTTTTGGTAATTCTTTCATCCAACTTGAAATAGATCCAGCGCCCATTCCAATTACAATTTTATTTCCATAAATATTTTGTTTTATAAATTTAGCTAAATTATATTTATCTTTAATATGATAAAGTCTTACTTGAGACTGGTCAGCCATTTGTCTAGCAAAACTCTCGTAGCTAAAGTTTAATTTTATAGTTTCACCTGCTGTAAAAATTGGACATAAAATTACTTCATCTGCTTTCCTAAAGCATTTTGCAAATTCTAACTTTAGGTCATTTAGTCTTGAAATTCTATGAGGTTGAAATATACAAACAATTTTTTCTGATGAATAAGCACTTTTAACTCCATTTAGCACTTCCTTGATCTCAGTTGGGTGATGAGCATAGTCATCAAAGAAACTAACTCCCTTATATTCAAATATTTTATTAAATCTTCTTTGAACACCTTTGAATTTTATTAATCCTTTTTTTATTTTGTCTATTGGTATTCCAAGACTTAACGAAACCGCAATTGATGCTGTTGCATTTCTTATATTGTGTAATCCAATTATTGGGATTTTTATTTTTTTAATAGAAAAAGTTTTTTTTCCTGGCAGTTTTACCCTAAGGTTAAATAAAGAGCTGTCTCTTAATTGTTTCAATTTACTTATATAGAAATTTGATTTTTTATTAGTACCGTAAGTTAGAAAGTTTTTTACTCTAATTAATTTTATTAATTTAAGATTATTGATATCATCTATACAGATAAATGACTTTCCAAACGGAGGTACTCTATTTACATATTCAACAAATAAATTTAATAATTTATTCACAGATTTATAGTAATCCATATGTTCTCTATCAATATTAGTTATTATTGAATAAGTTGGTTGAACTTTTAGAAAACTACCATCTGATTCGTCAAGTTCCACTATGCTCCAATTACTTTTTCCAAGTCTTGCAGAATTATTTGACGATTTAAGAACTCCACCGTTAATAATTGTAGGATCAAGATTACTCAAAGATAAAATACTTGCCACAAGAGACGTTGTTGTTGTCTTTCCATGAGATCCCACTACTACTATATTTTTTGTTAATGAAGTTATGTGTCCTAGCATATCTCCTCTTTTATAGACTGGTAGGCTCCTAGCTTTAGCAGAAATAACTTCGATATTATTTTTTTTTACCGCAGATGAGATTACAATTATAGTTGCACGAGAGATATTTATTTTTTCATGGCCAATAAAAATTTTAATTTTATTATTTTTTAATCTTTCAATATTTTTATTAATACTAATATCACTACCTTGAACCTCAAATCCCATTCTACTCATTACTAGAGCGAGCCCGCTCATTCCAATACCTCCGATACCAACAAAATGTATAACCTCAGATTTTGCTAATTTAATTTTCATAAATTGTTTTGATAATTAATTTGTTATTATTTTCCCAGGTATTTTTTTCACTAAATTCACTCATTGCCTTTTTTTTTATTTCTATTTCTTTTTTATCAGCAATTATATGAGAAATTGTTTCAAAAAAATTTATTTTAATTACATCTTTTTGTTCAAATATCCAGCAACAATTATGTTCTTTATAAAATTGTGCATTTGATAATTGATGATTATCCTTTGAATGTGGAAATGGTATTGCTAAGAAAGGAACCTTAAAAAAAACTAATTCAGCCATAGTGGATGCTCCTGCGCGAGTAATACAAAAAGTTACTTTTTTTAAAATATTATTCAAAGAATATTCAAAATCAAAAAGTTTAAAAGAAATTTTATTTTTCTGATAAAATTGTTCAAGACTTTGGAAATTATCTTTGCTGGCTTGATGATATACAGATAAGTTAAATTTTTTTGACAATTTACACAAAGTCTCTTTCAGCTCAGTTTGAAAAAAGTTTGCCCCTTGACTTCCACCCACAACTAAAAGAATATTTTCATCTTTATTATTTATTCCTTCATTTTTTGATAAGTAAAATTTTTTATTGATTATTGGATAAATAGTCTTTATTTTTTTAGTGTGTAATTTTGGGAACTTTTCTAATCTTTTTGAATAACAAAATATTTTTTTACATTGTTTTATAAAAAATAAATTTGATCTTCCAAGAACCATATTCGGTTCAAATAAAAAAAGATTAGATTTTGTAAATCTTGAAGCTAAGCAAACAGGAAAACTCATGTAGCCTCCTGTAGAAATAACTTTATCAATTTTATTTTTTTTTAAAAAAATAAATGATTTAATTATAGAAATTAATAAAATAGCTAAATTAATTGGGATTTTGAGAAAATTTTTCTTTATATCTGGAATATCAATTATCTTATATTTATAAACTTCAGAATTAATGAATCTAGACCCTCTCAAATCTGTTATTAAAAAAACTTGATAATTTTCTTTTAAATGCTCATAAAAGTTTAAAGCTGGAAGTACATGACCTCCTGAACCACCTGTGGTTATTAAAATTTTTTCTTTCAAGATATATTTTTTTTTGTAAGGTTTAATATAATTCCAGCAAGGATCGAGCTTCCAATAATTGATGATCCACCGTAGCTTAAAAAAGGTAGTGTCATACCCGTAGTAGGAAGAATTCTAATATTTACTCCTAAATGTACAAGAAACTGGAAAAAAATAATTATGCTGCATCCAAAAATTATAAGTCTAATTTTATCATTTTTTAAATATGAAATTTTCTTAAATATTTTGAATAAAAATATTAAAAATATCAATAATATAAAAAAAATCATAATTGCTCCAAACTCCTCTGAAATTACAGAAACAATATAATCAGTATGAGCCTCGGGAACTTTATTTTTTAAAACCCCTTCGCCAATACCTTTTCCAAAAAATCCTCCACTTATTATCGCTTCTGATGCTTTTTCAGCTTGATAATTATTACCTGATGATGGGTCAAAAAATGAGGTAATTCTTATTAGAATGTACTCAAATTTTGGAAAAAATAAAATTAATGATGCCACAGAAAATAATATAACGCTGAAAAATGAAAAAAATAAATAAAGATTTATTCCAGAAATAAAAATTAGAGCTAACCAAGTAAAAAAAATTAATATTGTTTGACCTATATCTGGTTGAGAAGCTAAAAGTGATATAATTGGTAAAATTAACAAAAAACTTACAAAATATTTTATATATTGGTAGTTTTTATTTTCAAAAGTTAGGGCTGTTGAAATTAATATTATAATAAAAGGTTTTAATATTTCGATTGGTTGAAACCTAGGAAGAAAAAAAATATCTAACCATCTTTTAGATCCCTTTACCTCTGTTCCGATAAAAGGAACTAATATTAATGTAAAAAAAAATATTAAAAAAAGAATATATGATAAAAAGAATAATTTATTTTTGTCTAAAATTGAGAAAAAAAACATTGTTGATATGCCAATCAAAATAAATAAACAATGTTTAAGAAAAAAGAAATAATTATTGGTATTTAATCTATCAGATGCTACGAGCGAGGTTGATAATAAAGAAAACAATAGCCCTAAGGTAAAAAGTAATATAATAATCATTAAAATTGTTTTGTCTAAATTTCTCCACCAATTAAAATAAAGATTATTATATAGTTTATTATCTAGCATTTTTAATCTTATAACTATTTATCAAATAATTAAAATGTCTGCCTCTTTCCTCAAAATTTTTATAATTATCAAAAGATGCTGCGCATGGACTAAATATTAAATTAATTTTTTTATTTTTATCCTCATCATTTATATCAATTGATACTTGTTTGATTGCTTGATTTAAGTCTTTAAATTTCGAAAATTTAAACTTATTCTTAAAAATTTTTATAAAAAAGGGTTTATATTTTCCATAAATATAAATTTTACTTATATTAGATTTATTTTTAAATTTAAATTTGTCTCCTTTTTTTGGTAATCCACCTAATACCCAAAATATTCTATCAAGATTTTCTAATAAATTAATTGACGAAGAAAAGCTTGTAGATTTAGAGTCATTTATTATTCTTAATTTATCAGAATTATAAATTATTTGCTGTCTAAAGCTTAAAGGTTTAAAATTATTTACGACTCTAAAAATAATATTTTTTTTAATACCAAGTTTTGAGCATATTTTTAATACAAACGATAAGTTTTGTTGATTATTTAAATTTTTGAAATAAATATTTTTTATTAAATTATTCTCATGTTTTGATAATTTATGTTTAACATCAATAATTTTACATCTCATTTTTTTACTTTTAATAAACTTTTTGAAAGCAGGCTCTTTTTTGTTAATGAAGGCTATATCGGTGCTGTTTAATGAGAAAATCAGTTTAAATTTAGTTTTAAGATAATTGTAAAAAGTTTTATGCCTTTCCAAATGGTCAGGAGAAATATTAAGTAAAATCCCAAAATCTGGTTTAAAAATTTTACTATATGAAATTTGATATGAAGAAATTTCTATAATAAAGACTGTTTTTTTGGAAATTTTTTTTTCTTTTAAAGCTGCGTTACCAATATTTCCAATCAATCTTGAGTCTATTTTGCTTTTGTTTAGTATATCATTTAATAATTTAGCGGTCGTAGATTTGCCATTAGTTCCGGTAATTGCTATTTTTAAATTTTTTGGATGTTCTGAGTAAAAAACATCTAAATCTGTACAAATTTTTGATTTATTTTGTTTAAGATAACTTTTTAAAGAACATTTTAAAATATCAATACCTGGGCTTATAATTATATGATCAAATTTAATTTTATAGATTTCTTTTTTTGAAATTAAATATTTTTTTAAATTATTAAATTTTAATTTTTTTAAGTTATCATCGAAACATCTGACAGTGTTTTTAACTTTTAAATGATTTAAACATGAAATTCCAGAAATCCCCAGACCATATATCAAGATCTTTTTTTTAAAGTATAGATCCTTTTTTAATATCATTATCTAAATTTAAGAGTTGCTAAACCAATCATTGCTAAGATTATTGCTACTATCCAAAATCTAATAACAACTGTCGACTCAGGCCATCCTTTTTTTTCGTAATGATGATGAATAGGAGCCATTTTAAAAATTCTTTTTCCTGTCATCTTAAACGAAATAACTTGTACAATTACAGATACTGCTTCTAAAACAAATAGACCTCCAGTAATAGCTAAAACTATCTCATGCTTGGTAATTATACCTACCGCACCTAATGATCCGCCAAGTGATAAAGATCCGGTATCTCCCATAAATATCTTAGCTGGAGGGGCATTAAACCATAAAAAACCCAGGCAGGATCCGATTATAGCACCTAGAAAAACTGAAACCTCTCCAACATCTTTTATATATGGAATTTGTAAATACTCTGAAAAGACTATGTTTCCAGTAACATAACTAATAAACGCAAAACAGCCCGCAACTAATATAACTGGGACGGTGGCAAGACCATCAAGCCCGTCAGTTAAATTAACTGCATTTGAAGAACCAACTATTATAAATATTGCAAATGGAATGAAAAACCAACCTAAATTAATAATTAAATTTTTAAAAAAAGGGAAATATAAATTTTTTATATCTTGGTTCTCCGAAAAATAAGTTAAAAATAATATCCCTATTAAAGCAATAAGTATTTGGGAAATTAATTTAAATTTAAAAGAGATACCTGATGAATTTTTATATTTTACTTTTTTATAATCATCAAAAGCACCTAATAGTCCATAACTACCGACAATATAAATTAGGAACAATATATAAATATTTTTAAGATCTCCCCAAAGTAATATTCCAGCGAATAATCCTATTAATATTAATACACCTCCCATAGTGGGGGTTCCAATTTTTTTAATTATGTGTTGATCTGGACCATCCTCTCTAATTGGATCTAAAATTTGCCTCATAGAAAAAAAATTTATGAAAGGATTACCAATTAAAAAAACTACCAGTAATGAAGTAAATACAGCTAATCCAGTTCTTACTGTTAAATATTTGAAAACATTTAGAAAGGAATAACTATCTATAAGATCTAAAATTAATAAATATAACACTAAATTTTACCTCTTAAAGTTTCCACTATCTTATTAAGACCAGTAGAATTTGATCCTTTAATCATTAGATAATCATTATTATTTAAATCTCTAACAATCAAATCAAAAATATCAGATGTATTTTGTAAAATTCTTCCTTTCCTATTATTTTTAATAGCTTTGAAAGTTTCAATAACATCTTTTCCATAAATATGAATTTTATTTATTTTTGAACTATTTAATGATGATGAAATATCTCTATGCAGTTTTCTTGAATGTCTACCAAGTTCTAACATATCACCCATTAGGAAGTGTTTTTTTTTATGTTCTATTGACGAGTTACTGAAATTTGAAATTGCGCTTGAGAGAGATAAAGGATTTGAATTGTAACTTTCATCGATAAGAAAAAATTTTTTATTTTTGTATTTAATTTTTGATATATTCCCTCTTCCAACTGGGATACTAAAATCTTCAAAAAAGTTTATATTTAAGCTACAAGTTTTTCTTAAAATTGATAAAACCGCTAAAGTAGAAAGTATGTTTTTTATATAATTCATGTATTTATATCTTATTTTAAAGACTTTACTTTCGCTAAAAATTTTGACTTTGATTTTAAAATAATTTCCAAACTTCTTTATTTTTAAAAATTTTATATTTGATCCACTAGAAATACCAAATGTAACAATGTTTAATTTTCGTTTATTAGCTATTTTTTTGTGAAACGAGAAAAAACGATCGTCTGCATTTAATACTATATAACCATCACTTTTAACATTATTAATAATCTCAGATTTTGCTTTAGCAATCTGAAAAATATTTTTAAAGTTTTTAGCATGTGCATAGGATACATTTGTAATTATTCCAATATCAGGTTTTACTAAACTTGATAAAAAATCAATCTCTCCTTTCTTGTCCATTCCAATCTCAAATACTCCGTAGTTATTATTTAATTTTAAGTTGAATAAACTCAGTGGAACACCATATTTATTATTAAATGATTTTGGGGATGAACTTACTTTTCCAATTTTATTTAAACTACTTGATACTAATTCTTTTACAGAAGTTTTTCCGCAGCTTCCTGTAATCCCGATTGTTTTGCCTGGGAAATTATCTCGAATCTTTAAAGATATTTTTGTCAAAAAATCCAATGTGTTTTTAACTTTTATTATATTTTTTTTATTATTTGTTACTATTCTAGGTCTATCAGTTACAATTATTGATGCTCCACTTCTAATCGATTCTGATATAAAATTATTTCCATCGTTTTTTTTACCTCTGATTGCGAAAAATATATCATTTTGTTTTATATCCTTTGAATTTATAGATGCCCGGTTCAATTTCGTTAGTCTTGGGATTTTTCGAGTATCAACGCATTCTTTCAAAATATTAACTTTTAAATTATTTGAGAGAGATTTATTTCTGATTTTAATCGAATTTTTTATTACTTGTTTATCTGAAAAGAAAATCTTTTTTTTTCCAAGATCTTGTGTATTTTCATGACCTTTTCCTGATACAATTAAAATATCATTTGAGCTCAGATTATGTATAGCAAATTCTATTGCCTTTTTTCTATTTGGTATCTCGAAAAGTTTATTTTTATCTATTTTTTTTTTTATTTCCTTTCTTATATTTTTAGGGTTTTCGTTACGAGGATTATCATCTGTTAAATAAATTTTACTACAATATTTATTCGCTATTTTTCCAATTATTTGTCGCTTAGATTTATCTCTATTTCCACCACAACCAATAACTAAAGATATTTTTTTTCCATTAAATTGATCTTTAAGACTCTCCAAACATACTTTTAACGCATCGGGAGAATGTGCATAATCCAATAAACAGAGTGCATTATTTTTAAGCCTTCCAATTTTTTCTAATCTTCCACTTACGGGCTGAATTTTATTTAGTACTTTTACAATCTGTTTAAATTTAAGATTTTTATCTTCAGCAGCTAAGATCGCCATAAAAAGATTTTTAATTTGTATCTTACCAATTAAATTTAAGTAAAAAGAAAATTTTACATTTTTGTATTTAATTTTTAAAAACTGTTTTTCGCCAATATATTTATGATTTAAAATTTCAATATCTCCAGAGTGATTTGATATCTTTTTTAATTTAAAATTTTTTTTTTTAGATATACTTAATAATTTTTGATATTCTGGAATATCTTTATCTGTAATAACAATACCTTTTTTTGACAATAATTTATCAAATAAATACAATTTTGATTTTAAATAATCATCAAAACTTTTATGATAATCTAGATGGTCATGTGATAAATTTGTAAAAATTCCTTTTTTAAATCTAAGGCCGTCTAATCTATGTTGTTTTAAACCATGGCTTGAAGCTTCGAGTATTACATTATTAATTTTTTTTTTTGAAATATTCATCAAATGCTTTGATAGCTGTAATGGGTCCACTGTTGTATTTAACATTGGTAAATTTCCAAATACAGTTTTTAAACCAAGTGTTCCTAATGACGCGACTTTTTTTTTATTTAAATTTAATATTTGATAATAAAAGTTACAAATTGAAGATTTTCCATTTGTTCCAGTTACGGCGATTAAATTTTTTATTTTTGGGCAAAAAATTTTATAAGATGTTTCAGCTAATATTTTTCTAACATTATTAAAACTTAAATAAAGTATTCCATTTTTAAAACCTTGAAATTTTTTGTTATATACAATTGTTTTTGCACCTTTTGATATGGCATGTTTAATGTAATTATTTCCATTGATTTCATTACCTTTTATTGCAAAAAAAATGTGATTTTTTTCACATAATTTACTATTAAAACAAATCCCTGAAAAATAATGGCTCCTAAAATCAGTCTTAATTTTTTTAAAATATTTTCCAATGAGCATATAAATGATTAAAAGTCGTCATATTTTGTGGCTAAAATAGGCCCAATTTTTTCTATTATTTTGCCTGTAACTTCAACTGTGGTCCAACCAGCAGTATTAAATGGAGTTCCTTTATACTTTATTCCACTCCCATCTCTATAATTATAAATATATTCACTATTTGGCTTAGGCTCATCCAATAAAACTAATAATACATATTTTGGTTGATTTGTAGGAAAGATTGATACAAACGAATTTATTTTTTTTTTAGTATAAGAACCATTTTCTATTTTTTGTGCCGTTCCTGTTTTACCACCAATACCATATCCCTCAACATTAGCTAAACTAGCTGTTCCCTCTTTTGTCGATACAATTTTTCTTAATATAGAGTTTATATTTTTTGAAACATCATTATTAAGTATCTTATTTTTTTTTTTAAATTTTATTTCTTGTTTGATCAATGTAGGTTTAATTTTATATCCTCCATTAGAGATAATTGCATATGCAGTAGCAACTTGTAAGGGTGTAGTTGATATTCCATGACCAAATGAAACTGTAGCAAGTTTGCATTTTCCCCACTTAAAAGGTAAAGGCTTTCCCATTTCCTCCAAATCAAATTGCATAGGTTCTAAAAGGTTTAAGGAATTTAAAAAATTTATAGTTTTTTCAATACCCATTTTTTGAGCAATTCGTACGGATCCAATGTTACCTGATCTGATTAAAATTTGTTCTGCTGTAAGTGTTGATGGAATATCTAAATCATATTCAGATATTTTTCTACCAGCACACTTAATCGATTTTGGTAGATTTTCAAAATTTGTATCTATATTTACTTCTTTTTCATTTAAGGCTCCTGCTAAAGTAAAAGTTTTAAATACTGAACCTAATTCATAAACACCCTTGGTAATTTTATTTATAAATTTAGTATCAATAATTTCATCTCTTTTATTAATGTCATAATCTGGTAGGGAAACTAACGACAGAATCTCACCATCATTAACATTCATTAAAATAGCAGCGCTACCTTGTGATTTAAAAATTTTATTGAACTTTATTAGTTCATTTCTAATTAAATACTGGATGTTTGTGTTTAATGTTAATTGCAAATTTTTATTTAATTGTTTTAATTCTTTATCAAAAGATTTTTCTAAACCAGAGATTCCTTGATTATCATCATCAATTTGACCCAGAACATGGCTAAAAAGATTTTTATGTGGATAAATTCTAGTTATTTTTTTTTCAGTTATTAAAGATTTTTCTCCAAGTAATCTAACTTGATCGTATTTCTCCGGTGATAATTTTTTTTTAATATAAAAAAATTTTTTTTTTTCAAATTTACTATTAAAATTTTCAATATCTAGCTCTGGAAATAAAAGCTTTAATTTAATAAGTATTTTTTTTTTATTATTTACGGATTTTGGGTTTATGCCTACATTGTTGGTTAAAACAGTTTTAGCTAAAAAATTACCTTCTGAGTCTATGATATCTGCTCTTACATGATTTTTTTTCAATATTTTTTTTTTTGCTAGGTTTTCAGCTGAAATAGATCCATAATAAAAAATTTTGACTGAAAAAATTAATGAAATTGAAACAAAAAAGAAAAAAATAAATGCTACTCTGTTAAATGATATGTTTTTTTTATTCAATTTTTCTGAAAATAAAAACTCATTCCCAATATCTGTAAGGTATATTTTTCTATCGTGATATTTTGCCATCTTTACTAAATTTTTTGTTTAATAATTGTTGATGAGATTTGGATAAGTTTTTTAAATCTAAAATATTTAAATGAATGTACTCTTCGTTTTTATTAGTTTTCATAATTTTTATTAGTCTAGAGGGCTTTGCCAAATAAGTGTGTTCGAGTAAAGCTAAACTATATTTTTCTCTTAATACACTAAGATTTTCATTTAAAATAAATGCTTCTTCCTCAATTTTTTTTGATGAGGTTTTAATTACTGCTGTTACAGTAATCAAAAAAATTAGACAAAATATTATGATTATATTTTTCATAGTTTTTTTGATAAGTTTTCAATTTCTAAAAGTTTTGAAAACTTGTTGAGAAAATCTTTTTCAAAATTGACTAGATTAATTTTTTTGATTGCATATCTTAGTTTCGCAGATCTTGAAGGTCTATTTAAGGTTAATTCTTTTTGAGTTGGTATTATTGGTTTTTTTGATTTCAATTGGAATAACTTGTTTCGATTTTTTTCTTCAGGCAAATATCTAGATATTTTTTTATCTTCTGACAAACTTTTGAAATAATATTTAATAATTCTATCCTCTATTGAATGAAATGAAACTGCACATAGTATACCATTGATATCTAAAATTTTAGTTGAATTAATAAGACCGTAAATTAATTCACTTATTTCTTTGTTCACAAACATTCGAATAGCCTGAAAAATTTTAGTTGCATTGTGGGTTTTGCCACTTTTTTTTTTAACCGAATTTATAATGTCTACAAGGTTCTCTGTATTCAAGTTTGATTTTGCTCTTTCTCGAACAATTTTTTTTGAAATTATTTTACTATCTTTATCTTCACCAAAATATTTAAATATAAGTTCAAGATCTTTTTGACCTAACTTATTAATTACCTCATTAGCTGAAAAGTCATTTAAACCTAATCTCATATTCAGATTGCCCTTGCTCTCAAAGCTCAATCCTTTATTTGGATTTTTTATTTGCGAATATGAATAGCCAAGATCAAAAATAATTGCTTTAATTTTAGAATTACCTTTTTTAATTTGATTTACATCACTAAATTTCTTGTTGAAAAATAAGAACCTTTCCTTGTTTAATTCTTTAAATTTTTTTGCAATTAATTTGCAATCCGGATCTCTATCTAATGCAATTACATTTGTATTTTTGAATTTTAAAATAGAACTTGAGTAACCACCCTGACCAAAAGTGCAATCTATAAATGTGCCACCATTTTGAGGGGAAATAATGCTTAGAATTTCATCAAGCAATACCGGATAATGTTTTTCACTATTCGGTAAAATGGTGGCATTCATCTATTTTTATGAAGAACATTAATTTTTTTGTCTTCTTAAAAATGCGGGTATTTCGAATTCATCTTCTTCAGAACTTTCTTCAACTTGCTCAGAACTCTCTAAAGGAGAATTATTCTCAAATAAGTCTGGGGTATCCTCTTCAATACCAAAATTTTCAAGGCCATTTGTATCTGCTTTAGTTTCTTTAGCCTCCACTTCAACTTCATTACTCAAGATCAGGCTGTCGTCCTCTTTATCATTTATTAATGTTTCTGCAGCTCCAACGTCGGAATTAATGTTTATGCTATGATCAATTTCTTTCTCTATAACATTCTCTTTCATTGCTTCGTTTTCAGCTTTTAGTGCGGTAGCACCTTGAGTAATATGATTTTGCATATTATTTTGGAAATTAAATGATTGAGAAGTCCCCATATTTGAAAAATCAGAATACCCTGGATTTCTATTCTGAATTCTATGAACCATGTTAATAACAGATTTAGACTCAGGTTGTTGTCCATCTAAAGCAGTTGCAACAATAGATACTCTAACTTTTCCATCAAGTGATGGGTCAGTAATTGATCCAATAATTATTTCAGCAACGTGATCGACCTCAGATCTAATCCTATTTACTATTTCATCTACCTCAAATAAAGTTAGATCTTCTCCACCAGTAATATTAATTAGAAGTCCTTTCGCGCCTTTTAGAGAATAATCGTCAATCAATGGATTATTTAAAGCCATTTCTGTTGCCTTTTGTGCTCTACCTTCCCCTTCAGCTTCACCGGTTCCCATCATGGCCTTTCCCATTGAACTCATAACTGTCTCAACATCAGCAAAATCTAAATTAACAAGACCTTCTTTGACCATTAGATCTGTAATACTTTGGACTCCATATCTCAAAACATTATTTGATAATTTAAATGACTCTTTAAAAGTAGTTTTTTCATTTGCGATTTTGAAAAGATTTTGATTAGGAATTACAATTATTGTATCAACATGTTTTCTCAATTCTTCTAATCCTTGCTGTCCTCTTCGCATTCGAGATGGTGCTTCATAAAGAAAAGGTAATGTGACTACACCAACAGTAAGTATATTTAATTCCTTTGCTGCTCTAGCTATGACATGTGCCGCGCCAGTTCCTGTTCCACCACCCATACCAGCAGTAATGAAAACCATGTTTGCACCTTTTAATAAATCAATTATTTCATTTAACGATTCATCGGCTGCAGCTTGTCCAATTTCTAATTTAGCACCTGCACCGAGTCCTTTTGTTAAGTTAAGACCAATTTGAATTTTTTGTTTAGCTTTGCTAGCTTTAAGGTCTTGTGCATCAGTGTTTACTGCAATAAATTCCACACCTTCAACTCCACACTCTATCATTTCATTTATTGCATTTCCGCCAGCGCCGCCTACACCTAATACTAGAATTCTTGGCTTAAGCTCTTTTATATCTGGTGCTCTAAAGTTTATAGTCATTTATCCCCTCTCCATTTTTTATTGAGTTATAGTTTTTCTCTAATTTATCAAAAGTATCTGTCCAAAAATCATATGCCCAAGTACCTTTGATAGTGTTTTCCATTGCAGTCAAACAATTGTTTTGTAAATTTTCTATCTTTTGCATTAAAATAATTTTTTCCATCTTTCTCATGATTTTTTAACCATCTCTTCCCATTTAAGGCTTGCTCGATTAATGTTAGATTTTTTTCTTGCCTGGACCTTAAATTTTTCAAATGCAGCTGGCTCCCAAATTTGGAATGTCTTTCCTTGACCAACAAATAACATGCTATTTTTAATTTTGGCATGCTTTAATAATTTTAATGATAATGAGATTCTTCCCTCGCTATCAAACTGTAAATTTATACTTTCAGAAAGTATTGATGTAGCAAAAAAATCTTTTTTTTCTTCAAATGGATTAAGTGCGTCTATACTATTTGAAATTTTTTCTATTCTATCTTGAGGCCAGGCTTCAATTGAGTTGTTATTGAATGATGGAAAACATATAACACCATTATAACCTAAATTTGAAAGGTATGATCTAAAAGATGCAGGCACGGACACCCTCCCTTTTTTGTCTATTCTGTTTTCGTAGGTTGATAAAAACATAATTCATAAACCCCTTTTACTCAAAATTCCTTAATTGGGAATTTATGGGATCATATGGGTTTTCAACCTATACGTCAATATTTAATTATAAGACTGATTTTTGTGAACTTTTCTATAGGATATCTGATTTTTATGTCTGAGATTAAAAATTGCTCAATTATTGAAAGACTGCCAGATAAACTATAAGCCGGGTTTTGTCATTGAAACTTATCATTTATCTAGGCTTAAAATCACTTTTAAGCTCAAGCGACCAACCCTGATGACTAACCAAAGACCGTTTTTAGTTCACACAGTGTCATCTCTACTTGGTCTTGCTCTCGGTGGGGTTTTCCATGCGCTAATTGTTACCAATTGAGCCGGTGTGCTCTTACCACACCTTTTCACCCTTGCCTCGTTAAGGCGGTTTGTTTTCTGTGGCACTATCCCTGGGGTTGCCCCCGCCAGGAATTACCTGGCACCGTGTCTTTGCAGAGCCCGGACTTTCCTCTTTAAATTAATTAAAGCGATAAGTCATTTATCTGGCAATTAGTTTTTATTATAATTTAATAAAATTTCAATATTTATTTAATTTAATCAGGGAATTACTTATTAGAAGGCATTCTTTGTCAATTTTTCCACTTATCTGCTCTTGTCTAAATCTTCTTTGAAAGGCTTTAGCTACTTTTATTTTACTTTTTGCTTGATATCCTATTTTTTTTAAATTGTTGAAAAATTTAACTAGTTCAAAATCAGTACATTTTTGATTTCTCAATGATTTAAGCATAACTTCATTTAAATCATGCCAAATACTCATATTTTTCTTTTTCATTAACTTCCATGGAAATTTTTCACCAGGATCTTTTTTTCTATCTGGTGCTATATCTGAGTGCCCCAGAATGTGTGTATTTCTTATTTTATATTTTTTTTTTAATTGAGAGACAAGAAGGAATAACGATTTTATTTGTTTTTTTTTAAAGGTAGAATAATTGAAAGTATGCCCTGGATTTGAAATTTCGATACCTAAAGATTTAGAATTTAACGATTTTTTTTTTTTCCAAGCTGATCTGCCTGCATGCCAAGAGGTATATAAATCAGGAACCAAGTTAATAATCTCACCTGAGTAAGTTATAAAATAATGGCAGCTTACTTTTGAGTTTTGATTTGTTAATCTTTCTAATGCATCTTTCTCTTTTTTCATCCCAGTATAATGAAGAATTATAAATTCAATACTTTTAGGTTCCCTTTTTTTAATATCAAAATTTGGTGAATATATTCTTTTCAAATTATCAAGCATATATTGGCTTTTTTTAACTTTTTTTATACGTAGGAATATATATAATCTATAAATAAATCAAAAATATGAAAAAATTTTTAGGTATTTTATTCGTTGCATTATTCGTATTCAGTTATTCTAAAAATTCTAAAGCTGAAGAAGTTAAAGATTGTTTTGAAGGCTTAAATAGAGCAACATTTGCGTTAAACCAAGGCTTAGATAAAGTTATATTTGAACCTATTGCAAAAGGTTATAGAAAATTACCTATTCCAATAAGAACAGGTACAAGCAATGTACTTAGTAATCTATCAAATTTAATTACTATTCCAAATAATGTGCTTCAAGGAGATTTAAAAGCTGCAGGATTGAATACTGCAAGGCTTACAGTAAACACAACAATCGGTATTTTTGGAATTTTTGATGTTGCTCAACAATTGGGCTTAGTTAAAGATTATAAAAAAGAGGATTACGGACAAACACTTGGTAAATGGGGTGTGGGTGAAGGATGTTATTTAGTACTTCCAATACTTGGTCCCTCTACTGTAAGAGACAGTTTTGGAACCCTTGCAAGTATTTTAGGTGGAGATCCATGGTATAACATAAGTGTTAAAAATGACACTCGATACTTTAAAGACTCTGACTACTATGTATCAAAAGGAACAGATGGAATAAATTTTAGGTCTAAGAATATTGACTCTTTTGATAATTTAGAGAAAAATTCTATGGACTTCTATGCATCTGTTAGAAGCTTATACATTCAAGATAGAAAGCAAAAAATACTTAATTCCAATAAAATTGTTGAAACTCAAGATGATAGTGATTGGGACGATCTTCAATCAAACTAATTTTAAAGTTTAAATGATAAGTAAAAATAAAAGTTTCCTACTTTCTTTAGTTTTTTGTTTGTGTATAACAAGCTTGTCTAAAGCTATTGAGCCAGATGTTTTTGTTCAATCTACAGTAAATCGAGCATCACAAACCTTAAGTAAAGATATTTCAAAAAAAGAAAAAATGCTGGAACTTCAAAAGTTGGCACAAGAAACTGTAGATATTAAAGGAATTGGATTTTATACATTAGGGAAATTCAGGAAGGAGATATCTGATGAACAAAAAAATAAATACTCAAAATTATTTGAAAGTTATTTTTTAAAAAGTTTTTCCAGTCGTTTATCAGAGTATTCCAATCCAAAAATAGATGTAATTTCAAAGGATAAGAAAAATGAAAAGTATACCATTGTATCAAGTATTTTAGTTGCTACAAAAGATAGACCAGAAGTAAAAATAGATTGGAGAATTTATACTAAAGATCCAGAAAAACCTTTGATAAGAGATCTTATAATTGAAGGATTAAGTCTTGCAAGAACTCAAAAAGAAGAATTTGCATCTATTATAAAAAGTAATGATAATAACATAGAAGCATTATTTGAAAGTCTTAAAAAATTTATAGATGAGTAATTTTGGTGGGCCCGCCAGGACTCGAACCTGGGACCAATACATTATGAGTGTACTGCTCTAACCAACTGAGCTACAGGCCCTTAAAATTAATTAGGTATTACACCAATTTTAGAATTCATACAAGTTAACTTTACAAACATTAGATTTTATTTTACTTAAATTTTAGACACAAATTTTACATTCGTTGGTAAATAGTTGGTAAGTAATTTTTATTTTTTGGTAGTTAAAATATCTTTATATTTAACCATTCTTTTTTTTAATAATTAGTTTCTTTTCATATTTTTTTTTATTTTCTTCTTTTTCAATATCTAAATACCTTGACGCTAAGCTATACCAATCCCACTCATCCGTATTTATATGATCCATTCTGTTCCAATTTTTTCGGTAATCACTATCTTCTTCATAATCCTCGATATATTCATCATAAAATTTAGGATTATCATATTTCTCTTTTTTAAAAGCTATTCTAGCTTTCCTGAATTCAGAAAAACTCACCGATTTCCAGAAGATATCTATATTCTTAATCACTTTTAGATTGACTAACTCATCAAAATTTATTGACTTAAACGGAATGTATAAAGACTCTCCAAAGTGTTGTATATTAAGATTTTCAAGTTTCTTTAATTTAGCAATTTTCTTAAAATCTAAAATTTGTGTATCAAGTTTTGAGGTATATCCTTTTTCATAATCAAAATATTCTTGTCTAGCAGCAATACTAAAACTTAAATCAAGTTTCTCTAACGATAAAAATCTATTGGTAATATTATTTATTATATCTTGAATAGTAGTTTGATTTTTTATATCCACGTTTACAGTTAATGTTAGCTTTTTAATTTTATGATTTATAAAATTTATAAATTCACCACTTCCTTTATAACTAGATGATATATTTCCTCCTCCATCATCTTTGAAATTTAGATCTCCTAATCTTAAATTAATATCTTCAATTTTTTTGCAATTTTTAAAAAAAGATAAATCTTGATCACAAATTTCTTTTTGGGGCTCATAAGCAGTTAAATGATCATCTTTATTAAAATGCATGACCCCCAGATTAATCTTTTTTAAATTTTCAATAGATTTTAGTTCCTTTAAATCAGAAGCTATTATCGCAGGGATTGTTATTTCCTCTAGCTTTTTTAAATGGTGAAGTTTTGAAAGATCTACATTTATATAAGACCAGGTGTCGGTATAGTATAAATTAGTTGAATATCCTGTAAAACCTAAAGTGTGTTTGAATAATCCTTTATTATAAAAATTATCCAGATTTCTAATTTCAATTTTTTGGAGATTGGGACAGTTTTCAAATTTTGATAATGTTACCTTATCTAAAGATTTTCTATGGTGATTTTGAAAAAAATGCATTTTTAGAATTTTTAACTTTGGAAAATTAGGTAAGTCTAAATTCTCACTTTGTAAACAATCACTTAATTTCAAATATTCTAAGTTCTCTATCGGTATAAATTTATCAAATTCATCTAATTTGATATATTTTTCTTGCCATGGATTTACGCCCTCAATCCAACAATGGGTAATGTTTTTAATTTTTTCATCTTTAATTTCTATATTATCTACTAACTGAGTGAAATCTGTAGGTTTTAAAAAATCTTCTTTAGATAAATTACTATCTTTAAAATCATTTGATAAAACAAATTTTTCACTGATATTTGTCGCAACAGAAAACAACTTATCTTTTATCTTATTTATACCCTCCTCATTATTATTAACTAACGCTCCTACAATTTTTTTTGCATTCCAATCTTTTTCTGTATACGTCATTTGATGAGAAACATGATGTAAGGAAGCACCAAAATAAATATATATCTTTTTAAAATTTATATTTGGAATTTGGTCTATTGCAGTTTTTTTTATAACTAAAATCAAACTATTTTTGTCTGGCTTAAAATCAGTATCTGAAAATCCAATTATTCTTATTATCTCTTCGTAAACATCTTTGAATAGATGATTCAATTTTGACCATTTTTTTTGATCATCATTGATATATTTAGGATAATGACTTTTTAAATCATCTATTTGATCACTATTTATAAATGTTTGGTCAGGAAAAT
The DNA here is from genome assembly GCA_902570525.1 of uncultured Pelagibacteraceae bacterium. Classification (GTDB taxonomy): domain Bacteria; phylum Pseudomonadota; class Alphaproteobacteria; order Pelagibacterales; family Pelagibacteraceae; genus Pelagibacter. The sequence continues at coordinate 20,031 of CACFYN010000002.1, read as the reverse complement.
AGTTAGATTTATTATAAAAAATATCATCTACAACAACTACCTGATTGACATTTTCAATTATAAATTTATCAGTCAATAAATCTAACTGTTTATCGCTTGCACCCAATATTGTGAGTTTTTCTTTTAAATTATTAATCTTTATTGAATTATAAAAATAAATTAAATGAATTTTGAAATTGTCTGAACTGTCTTTGTCATCTAGTAACTTTTTAATTTCGGGATGATAAATGAATATTTGAGTATCTTTATGATTTAATCTGAGTTCATAAATAAATTTTACTAAAAAACTTATTTGATCTGCACTCCAATCTTCATCGCCGTCATATTTATCATTTCTGGATAAATCAAAAATAATTGTTTCTAATTTATTTTGATTTTTAAATATATGCTCCATTACATCCAATTTTTTTCCTCTATCAGAACCAGAGTTACTAATATTTAAAAACCTAAAACACGATTTAAAAATGAAACAAGTTGGATTTGATTTGATTACTTCTTCATAACTTTTATTTTTTTTGATTACAAAGGGTTTGTTGTATTTATAATTATCTTTGTAATAATCGAATTCACTGATATTAAAAACATCTTTATCTATAATTATATTATTCTCTCGCAAGATATTTAAAAACTCAGTATCTAATTGAAGACAAAGATTTGTTTTTGTATCTTTAAAACCACAAAAAAAGTTAACAGTTTTAAAGTCAAGATTTAATTTTGACGTTTCATTAACATTATTTATAGTAAATTTAATTTTCTGTTTTTCTAAAAGTTTTACAAAATGATCTAATCCGTTTGTATATAAGTCGCTTAAATTTCCATTATTAATAACTATATTTTTTAATTTTTTAAATCGCTTTAGATCATCTAATTTTGTATTCCAATAAATTTCTTTGAATATTTTTTTGTTGTATTCATCTTCTTTAAGTATTCTTTGTTTATAAGTTTCATAATTTATCAATTTAATAATCTCAAGGTTAGGAAATATAATATGGCTATTAGGAACATCGGTTATTGAATTATGTTTATTCTCATAACTTTTTTGCCAATAAGTATTTATTTCAAAATCTGGTTCATCTGGCTTTGGAAATTCTAGGCAGAACTCTTTTAAAGAGGAAAGTTTTGAATCTTTTTCAAATTTGTCGTTTTTTGATTTATTAAAATAACAATAATGATTTAGTTTTAATTTATTTAATTTTTTAAGTGAAAAAATTGCATTATAAAATTTCTTAAAATCTATATAGCTATCTTTAAGAATTAATGTTTCTAAATTTTTAAGTTTAGATAATTTTGACCAATCATCATCTAAATCTATACCTTCCAATTTTAATATTTTGAATTTACCTTTGGTATCTAATTCATCTAAATTTGATATTTTGTTTGTATCTTCAGTATTCATCGGTTAACTTATGTTAGTAGAATATTATTATTTTAATATAATTGAAAATATAAAATGAGTAAAATTATTGGAATAGACTTAGGAACTACATATAGTGCAATTGCACAATTAGATGATTTAGGTACACCCGAAGTATTAGCATCCACAGATAATAATAAAAAAATTACAGCAAGTTCTGTTTATATAAAAGATCAAAATGTGATTGTAGGTGACAAGGCACTTGATGCTTTGGAAACAGTTCCAAAACAAGTTATTACTGAGACTAAAAGGCAAATGGAAAATGACGTGGTTTATTCAGTAGATGAAGGAAAATGGGTAGATAAAGATGAAAAAAATAAAGATTATTATTCTCCAGCTCAAATTTCTTCTTTCATATTATCGAAACTTAAAGGTTATGCATCTGATGTTAAGAAAGCAGTTATAACTGTTCCAGCATTATTTGCTGAAAAAGCAAGAGTGGCAACTTTAGATGCTGCAAAAATGGCTGGGATTGAGGTTATAAGTCTAATCAATGAACCAACAGCTGCTGCTTGTTATTATGCAAGCCTGCCAAATGTAAAAAAAATAACGGGAAAAATTTTGGTATTTGATTTGGGAGGTGGAACATTTGATGTAACGGTTTGTGAAGTACAGGGCGAAGAAGTTGAGGTAATAACTAGCAGAGGTGATAAATGGTTAGGCGGTAAAGATTTTGATAAAGAATTAATTAATTTAATAAATGAAAAATATAAGAAATTAAGTGGTAAAGAATTAGATATCGAAAATAATTATTCTAAATATATGGAAGTAGCTGAACAGGTAAAAAGAGTTTTGTCAGTAAGAGATAAACAAATAGAAACGATTGATGGACCTGATGGTGCAAAGGAAATAGAAATTACAAGGGTAGAATTTGAACAATCAATACAAACACATATTGAAAAACTTAAAATGCTAATGGAAGAGGCTCTTGATGGCAGTGGATTAAAAGCTGAAAACATAAGTCATACATTGCTAGTTGGTGGATCGACGAGAATACCAATTATAACAAAAACTATTGAGCAGGTAATGAAAAAGCCTCCATTGAAGGGTGTGAACGTTGATGAGGCTGTAGCTGCAGGAGCTGCAATTTATGCAGGTTTAAAATCAAAGAAAAATTTAAATGAGGCACAAAAAAAAGCAATTTCAAACGTTAAACTTCAAGATGTTTGTAATTTTTATTTAGGAACATTAGTTCAAGAAGATGACCCTGTTTTGAACAGACAAGTTACGGCTAATTTAATTTTGATAGATCGGGATACTCCTTTACCAGCAACAAAAAGTTCAAGATTAGTAACACTTTATGATGATCAAGAATCTATCTCGATTGATATTACTCAAAGTGAAGGAAGAGAGAGAAATAGAGAATTTGTAAATATTATTCACCAAGGTGAATTAAAATTTCCTGACAAAAAACCAAAAGGCAGACCTATCGATGTAACCTATACGTATGACACCTCTGGTAAACTTCATTGTATTTTTGAGGATGAAGCAACCAAAGAAAAATACGAAGTATCAATAAGACCAGAATCTGCTGAGGATTTAAGAAGAAACTATGAAGCTATTGAACATATAGTAATTGAGTAAATACTTGTGGCTTTAAAAAAAAAGAAAAAATTTGTACAGAGGCTTCAACACAGAGTTCGGTTTGATATTGCATTCGATGCTAGAAACGAACATAGAGATACATCAAAACCATTAATAAATTATGTTCAAGCAGGAAGTATTTCAGATAAAAAATTTCTAGTAGGAGATTTAATATTATCCGTTAATAACATTGAAATTAAAACAATTGGCGATTTAGATTTTGAGACAAATAAAATAGATTGGGGAGATGAAGTTTTATTTGAAGTAAAAAGATCAAATAAGATTGAAAAAGTTAAAATAAAAACTTTAACTTTTGAAAATTTTAAAACAAAAAGTGTGACTTGGCCATGTGGTGTCGAAGTAAAAAATAATTTAGTATTAATTAAAAAAAATGCTTTTGAATATCCAGATTTTGATAAATCAGTAGAAGATGGGGATATCTTATTATCAATAGACTCAGAAAAAATTTCATCGGAATTTGATTTTGGAAAAATAACTTCAAAATATAAACCAGGAAATAATATAGAATTTAAGATCAAAAAAAAAGAATTAGGCGAAATTAAAGTAAAACTCAAACTCATTAATTTTGCGAAGAGTGTAGCGATTAATAAAAAATCATGTGATGACGCTTGGTTAAAAAAGTCTTCTTCATTGTTATTTAAAGAATGGGTTTTATGCGACTATGGGTATAACCATAAAGATTGGGGTAAAAGAAGAGAAGATATTCTGAAATTAGAGACGATTGCAGAACGTTTTTCTGATTCAACAGACTATATAATAAATTGGAAAAAAAAAGATGCCAAACTTCTTACAAGCTTATTGAAACCTGAATACAAAGATATCAATTTCAAACTCAATTTTTTTAGTTTGATTTTTAATTCAAAAATTATTTCAAAATTAAGAAGTCTAAATTTAAAAAAAGAGTGCTGCTATTCATATATTTTAACAGGAAAAGCTGTTGGCGGAGATTGGGATAAAGATGTTGCTGCAAATATTAAAAATTTTCAAAAATTAATTTCTGTCAAAGATAAAAAGAAGGAAGTATTTGTTGATGAAATTTCAGAGGTGTCCTTAAACTTTTTTTTTAATGAAATGGTTGATAAAAAAAAAAATATTTTTATCAAATATGAGTCAGATAAGAAGTTTTGGAAATTTTCAAATATAAAAAAAGCAGAACTTTCCACTGCGCTTTCTATAGGATTTGAAGATATTGCAACAAACTTAGGATTTTGGTTTGAATGGAAATATAAATTTAATAAAGCAAAAGTAAAACTAGCAGTAAATGATTTTTGTAAAAGTTTTTTTTTAGAATATCCTGATTTTAATCTTGAGAGAATTAAAGAAATTGAAAAAATGGATCTTCAAGATGAGCCAGAATATGATGAAGATGATTATAATAATCGCATTGGTGATAAAATTTATATTTCAACAAGTGTTAATAAAAAGAAAATATCTGGAAAAGAATCGTTTGTAGTAAAATTGAATGATTTACCTAACGAGGAAGAAATAGAAAATTATATTATTGGGGGACAAAAAATTTATCTAAAAATTTATGTTTATGATGTCACCGACTTAAATGAAGATAAATACTTCAAAATTCAAGATAATGGTGAAGATACAGAACAATATTTTCTCAACAATTGTCATGTAGTTAAAACAGAAGATTTATCATGGTCTGAAGGTAACGGAATTTTGGTTCAAACTAAAGAATTAGGTTCTTCTGGATATCATCCTAGTGAATTAGCATTTCCTTACTCAAAATTACAATTACCAAAATATGGAAAAAGAAAACTATCTTTTAGAACTTTTATTTGCACTGATAATCAAAAATTTGATGAAAACAACGGAAGATTTATTTCTTATGATAATCCAACTTTTAGAGCAGAGGAGTATTTTTTAGACAGTTACTCAGAAGGATTTGATGAATATAATGATTATACAGATATTTTATCTTATTCATCCTCTGAAATAGAAGTTGAATATAAACAGCCTGGATATTTAGAAATTAATAGACGTAAATATAATGATCTAAAAATTGCTTTAAGCTTAGCTTTAAACCAGGATGATAAAAATAATCAGAAAGCTAATTTAGAAAAGATAAAAGACTCAGTGAGATATGGTGATTTTACTGTTGAAGGAAATATCCATAAAATACTTAGTTTGAAAAAAAATTATGAAAAATCTTTAAATGAAAAATTAAATTTAGATAATATTCTAAAAGACCTAAAGAAAAATTCTGTAATACACGAAAGATATGAAATAATAGATTTTTTACTTAATCTCGCGATAAAAGATGAAACTTTTAATAGTAAAGAAAATAAGTTTATAGACAAAGTTTCTAAGGAACTAGAATTAAATAAAGGGAAATATCAAGAAATTAAAAAACAAAAAACTTCATCTGTAAAATTTGTAGATTTTGGTGAAGAGGCAGAGGAAAGTGTGTTTGGGATTAATAAAGATATGACTAAAGATGAAAAGCTTAAAATTTTAAGAAAAGAATATAGTAGGTGGAATGCTTTAACAAATAATACTGATAAAATGATTAGAGAAAGAGCTAAAGAAATGAGAGATTTAGCTGCAAATTTAAGATCTCAATATAATAAATAATTTACTATTATTTTATCGTATCGATTAATTTTTTCATAATAGAACTTGCATCCTTATTGTGATTATCAGACTCAGCAAATATTTCTTTTAAAGTAGATATTATTTTTTGTTTATCAGATTTCATTAAAATTTTGGCTTCATTAAAGGCATTTTCTATTCTTTTTTCTACTACAGACATCTTTGATATATTCAAAAGACTTTTTATACTTACTGCTGCTTTTTCTCCAAATCTCTTTTTAAATTTTTCTTGTTCATCTTTAGAAAATTTTTTATCTGCAAGATAGATACTCAGTGAGCCCCATAATAATGCTTTATTAATTATTTCTTTATTAGAATTATCTAGCTCATTTCCAGTTACTTTTTTTATACTTTCATTAATCTTCTTATCAACTGCTTTCAAGTCATAGACACCTTTTTTCTCTGTTTTAAAAAATTCGTTGTACTCATGACTCATTGAAAACCATATCAACGCCTGCATTCGATTAAGAAATGTTGGATGAGTAGCATAAAGTAAATTATTATTTCCTTTTAACTTTTTTAATTCTCTCAATTGATCTAAATAAGAACTAAAATTAAAAGAGATATGTTCATCACTTAGACCTGTAGATATTTTTAGCATTGCTCTTAAAGAATTCTCAATACTCCCTGAGCCTAATAAACCAGCACGATCAGCTGAGATTTCTGCGGCTCTACTTAAATTAAGAAAATTAAGATATTCAGTTCTTGTCCTTGCTTTTTCAATAGGTGGATAAAGGCTGTGTTGATAATAGAAGTGAGAAATCTCATGGGCAATAACACTCTCTAACTCACCAGGATTTAACAATTCAACCATTTTTGAGGTAATAATTATTTCTGCATTCAAACTTTGAGGCATCATTGCGCACGCTGCCTGAGTTTGAATATGATTTGCAGTTATAAAAAAATTAAAATTATTTTTAACACCAAGTCTTTTAAAAACATTATCAATGGAACTGGCAATTTTAGGAAACAAATTTTCACTTACTTTGACTGAACTTGATAACAAATTTCTCAAGTTTTCATTATTAAAATTTTTCGTCTCGTTTTTATTATTTTGAACAATTCCTAATTCATTTAAATCATCGTAGGTATATCTAAATCTATCTAAAAAGTTCATGTTAATTTGATAATCTTTATTCCATACTATTTATTTTTTAAAGTTTCATAATAATATTTTTTCAAATTATTCTATTAGATCTTTCCAGTTTTTTTCAGGTTCAGAATTAGAGTTATCGTTATTTTTATTACTATCTTTTTCTTTTTTCATTTCTTTATAAAGATTAATAAAATCTTGTCGCGAACCTTTCTTTTTTCCTAATTCTCTAAATTTATTGGTCCATTTTTTTCTTTTTTTTTCCTCCATTTTATTTTTTATTTTTTTTCCATTTTGTAATAAAAGCTTCAATCCCTATCTTTTCAATTTCTTTTAATAAATCTTCAAAATTGTTGTCATTTTCTTCATTCAATTCAATTACATCATCTAATTTATTCCTAGCTTCTTCTAGTTTCTTTCTTTTTTTTTCAGAAATATTTATTTGTTGCATAAGTATGTTAGTTACTTCTGGATTTTCAATAAATTTGATAGCTGATAAAACATTTTCTTTGCCACTTTCATCTTTTTTATTTTTCTCAGCCAAATACCATCTTTGCATAGTAGCAATAGCTGTTAACGGAGTAAAATCATATTTACAAATAAAAATGTTACCTTTGTGATCCCAAGCAACATCTTTTGGGAAATCTTTAGGAGTCGTTCTTGTGAAAATAATACCAACATCAGATTTAGAATCCTTCATGTCTTTTGTTAGTTTTTTTATCCATTCATTGCTCCAGGCTTTAGTATTTTTTCTTTCATATAGTATTTTAGCGACCGTCATATCGTCCTCTATAATTTCTTGTAACCAATCACCACCAGCAGCACCTTTTGCATATTCGGTAATTTTATCTTGTTTATCTTTAAATATTTTTTTTAAAAAATCTCCTAATTGCATTTCGGAAGCAGAACCTTGGTCAACCGTAGTTCCTTGTGTTGCTTTTTTTTGAAGATCTTCGATTGTAGAAATTAATCTTTTTTCTTTTAACTCCCAAAGTTTTTGTTTTTCACTATTTTGTTCAGTTAAATTTTCTTTTTGAGCTTTAAGCTTTGTTTCATAAAGAGCTTCATAATGTTCCTTATGTTGTTTATCTAAGTCTTTACCTTTGGATGCCATTGCTTGTTCAACAGCTTTTTTAATTTCGTGATCTTTTTGTTCCTTAAATGATTTTAACTGATCATCTTTATTTTTATTTGAGTCTTCTAATTCTTTTAATTTTTTTTCTTTTTCCTTTATCTTTTCACCTTGTTCATTTTCAATTTTTTTTATTCGTTGATCTTCAAGTGTCTTTAAGTGAGATCTTAAGCCTTCCTCCATAGGAAATTCTTTTTCACAGTGTGGACAAGTAATTTTTTGGCTCATATTAGTTGTTTTTAGTTTTTTCCATTAAATATTTTATCAGATAATAGACAGATAAAGTATCTTTACGACAATAATCTAATAAAAATTTTTTCTGATTTTCCTTTTCTCTCTCGTCAGTTTTAGGATCGGTACAAATAAACCAAGCTGATTGAGCGTCATCACCACCAGCTATATTGTCTTTTTCTTCATAATTAATAGGGCAGTTTGGTATAGCTTTTATAATATTTTTTATTTTATATTTGCCATTCATTAATGGAGAATAAAAGTTTTCTCCTATTAATATTAATGTATCTTCTATTCTTTTGATCAATTCATCAATTTTATCAGCTAAATCCTTACAATTGTCTTTTTCTTTTAATTCTTCAAGCCTTTTTACTTCCGCGAGCTTAGCGCTATGAGCAAATATTGTTCCACTATCACCTACAGCTTCCAAAAGACTTTCAATAAATTGCCTTTCTATATCATGGTCAGAAAATTTTAAGAAATTCTTGCCATTATCAATTTTACTGTTTTCAGAATCCCATTTATGAACTGACCATTGAAATGGTAATTTCACATAAGGTTTTGTATTCTTTACTATAGGAACTCCCTGATCAACATATTCAAAATCCATAAAATAAAATGGAAAACTAAATTTTTTTAAAACTTTTTTTAAGTTCGGATTAATCCAAGGTTCATTTTTTTTGTGAGCTTCCTGTATTATTTTATGATAATGTTTTGCAAAGCCTTTTCGATTGCTAAGTAAAAATTTTTCAGGCACTTTTTGTAAATCCATAATTTTATTTTCTTCACAATATTTTCTTAGGTCATTTGGACACCAAGGTAATATTTTGTAAGAAGTAAAATTATTTTTTGGTTCATCGTCTTTACATTTATCTTGATAAATACAGGGGTATGGTTTTTTACAATGATTTCCCATAGGAATACTTGGACAAGGCTTATTTTTTTCTGCTAATGATTTTAAATCATCTATGTAATTTAATACGTCCTTTTCTTTTAATTTAACTTCTTTGGTAATTTCATTTTCTGATATTAAGCCATCATAGTTATTGTTACCCTTATATAAAAAATCTCCATTAATATGAATTAATTTGATTTTAGATAAATTGACCTTACAAGCTCTTACGATAAAAGATTGTATAGCTATATCAGGAATATATTCAGGTTTTAAACTTTTTGATGATTTGGCTTCTAAGAGTTCCCACTCATTTTTTTTTCTAATTAAAACATCCGTTCTAACTAAAGTATCTTGATGTATAAATGCGCCTTCGTATATCACATTAAATTTATCAGAATTGATTGCATTTTGAGTCTGGTTTATCACATCAGGAATATCTTTATTATTGGATAAATCTAAACCTTCTCCATATTTTTTCCGAATAATTATGTTAAAATTATTACCAATGATTTTTCTAGAATTATTTTTTTCTAATATTTTTTCATGAAAATCAAACCAAAGTTTTTTCTTACATTGTAATCCACTATTTATATTAGATTTAGTTAGCTTATAACTTTTATTGTTCATCAAGTTCTCTAATAAGAACGTTTATTTCAACTTGGTTTTTTTTATATTCATGTATCATTCTTAGATACTTTAAAAATCTAATTATATTGAACGGTATAAAGTAGACATCTAAAATCAACTTAAGTAAAGGCTTAGATTTGTAATACTCATCATCAGCTTTTTTAGTTATTTCTTTATTTGCTAAATACATGTCTATAGACTGTTTCCAATCTTTACAGTATGTAAGCCTATCTTTAAGTTTATTTTTGTAGTAGTTGTTCATTTTACGTACCTCGCAGTTTGTTTGTAACATTGTGGTTTAACTGAAGATTTACCTATGATTTTTACTTCCTCATTTTTAAAATAGTAAATCCAATAATAGTGTTGATCATTTTCTTCATCAAAAACTTCCTCTATCCTAATTTCTGTTATTTGATCCATTAGTGAAGAACCCTTTCTTTTTGAATTAATTCAAAATAAATACGGTAAAAAGCTAGACGTGATTTTCTCATAAAATCATCCCACTCCTTATCAGTGTTTGTGTTCAACCAGGGTAGTTCAGATTCTTTAAGATTAAATAATTCAATAAAAACTCTATCAATTGAACTGAGTAACTTACCGATATCTTTCTCGCCCTGAACAGCTATTAAGTTAATAAGCTTTTCGTGATCTGTGAGTGATTTTATCTTTTTTGATTTTTTGACCTTCATATTTACCTCTCTGAACGTTAAGCTCAAAAAAGATAAACCTGTCTATTTTACTGACCATATATATTTTACCATTTAGAACTCTCGTTCTTAATTGTTAGTTTTAGGTAAAAAGATTTATAGATTGTATGCACATATTCTTTTTAAGTCTCAGATAAAACTTAAGTTTTACCTCTTAAAAAGTCGGCAATGCATTGAAGGCAGGAAATATACACTGGTCAGTAAAGTTTATGTATATATCTTGCCTTCAACAAACATTTAAACCTTACCTAAGAAGTAATATACTAAATTTAGATTTTTTTTCAATAATCAAAAATTTTATTTTTTATTTTTGATTTTAAATCCATTTTTTTCTAAGACTTTTATTAAATTCTTGAGCCTTTCATCTCTTGAAGTGTTTTGATCTCCAATACTCTCAAAAAATATAGGTTTTAAACCTTTTTTTTCTTTTGATTTAAAAAAGTCTCTTATTGATTGTATTTTTATTTTCATGTTTCTCCTTTAGCGTTTTATTTTAAGTCCTAGCAAGTAGAGTTATGTTCTAAATCAGGACTAAATAATCCTATCATACTTAAGACATAATTAAAAATTATATTATTAATTGTTAGTTAATTTTTTCAATTTAAATACTTCAAAAATATGCAGCAGTTAGAACTGTTTGATTACAGAAAAGATTATCTTTTTGATAATAAAAATCAGGTTGCTCATTGGTATGATATCCTTAAAGAAACTGAGGATACTATTAGTTATGCAGAACACATAGACCCCAATAAAAACTATGCGATAGCAGGAATGGAATATGAGGAATATGTAGATGTAAAAAAAGATAGGTTGAAAGGACTGACCTATGATCAAATCCTCACATATTTAAAAAGTGCTAAAAAAGAGGACAGGCTTAAAAAATATAAAGCACTATTGAAATTTAAAAATATTCCTTATGATGCTGATCTTTTTACCTGGCATAATGAAGATATTTAGTTTTGGATATACGTATTTTTTACATCACATAAATAATGATCTAAAAATTTATCATTTTTATAATCATATTTTGACATAGACATTACAGGGTTTTTTCCCTCAAACTCATTTATTTGAAAACCTAATTCATATTCTGGAAACCTAGCCGCAAAAAAATCTTTTTTAATTGTTAAGTCTTTATTGGGTATTTCAATATATTTACTTTCCTTTTCATCAAAATACTGGAAGGTCGTAACATCAAATTTAAATTTGTGAATTTTATAATTTTGATCAAGTAAGTTTTTCATATTCACACAAGAAATCTTAACTCCTTGATCTGCATAAACGAATGAAGGGAAAATGACTAAAAGTATTAAGAAACGCATATTTCTTTATGCAATTAATATTAGATATTATTAAGACCTAATTGTGTTTTGAAAAAGATTTATTTTTATCAAAAAGCACTATAGGATAAAAATTATTTAAAACTCTTATGTCAAGTAATACAATTAATATTAGACCTGGGGTAGGATATTTATCAATATTATCAGCAATCAATTATACTCCTTACCATGCAACAGCAGAGTTTGTGGATAATTCAATTCAAAGCTACTTAGATAATAAAGCTAAGCTTAGAAGACTTCATAATAATTATAAACTTAAAATTGATATTTATGTTAGCGGGGCTGTGATTGAGATAAAAGATAATGCAGCTGGAATAAATAAAGAAAATTATGAACGTGCTTTTCAAGCTGCCATGAGGCCAAAAAAACAAACAGGTTTGTCTGAATTTGGAATGGGAATGAAAACAGCTGCTTGTTGGTTTGCAAATCTGTGGACTGTTAAATCAAAAGCTCTAGGTGAAGATTTTGCAACAGAAGCAAAATTTGACATAGAAAAAATCACTAAAGAGAAGAATGACAGATTATCTTACAAAACTTCAAAGATGAATAAAAATTCTCATTATACAATTGTTACCCTCAAAGATCTTAATCATAATCCCAGAGGAAAAAGTGTAGAAAGAATTAAGGATCATTTGGCGTCCATGTATAGAGCTTTCATCAATAAAAATGAAATTGAAATTAGATATAATGGATCTTTATTGAGATATAAAAACTTACCAGTTCTTAAAGCCCCTAGTTATAAAGATTTAGATGATGAAGTTATTAATCCAAAAAAAAGAACTTGGTTAAAAAAATTTGATTTTAATTTTACGATTAACAACAAGAGAAGAAATGTTTTTGGCTATGCCGCAATAGCAGACCCAGGAAATAAAAATGCTGGATTTGCTGTTTTTAGAAGAAATAGATTACTATTTGGCAGTGATGATGAGCCTTGGAGACCACTTAAATTAATAAGACAAGAAGGTTCATCTATAGCCAGGAGGTTATTTGGTGAAATTCATTTTGATGATGAAATGGAGGTGACACATACAAAAGATAATTTGAACTGGTCTGAGGATGACAAACAAGCATTTCTTACAAAGCTAAAATCAGTGTTAGACTCTGACGACATGCCTATCATAAGACAAGCTGATAGATTTAGAAAAGAAATTCATACTCCTGAAATCAGATCCACTTATGAAAAAGCAGGAAGTTCATCTATGGTTCAACTCTCAAAAGCAATGTCTGCTGTTGAAGAGGTTGAAATAAAAAAACCTCCTGAAATACCTAAAGAACTTCCAAAGCCTGTATCTAAACCAACAAAAATAAAATCAAAAAAAATCAATTTTCAAGGAGAAGAATGGATTATAGATGTAATACTTAATAATGACAAAGATGTAGAAAATAAAAAATGGTTAAATTACAGTCTGGATAAAAAAGGAAGAAAAGAAAAGAGAGTACAGATACAAATAATGATGCATAAAGGATTTAGTTCTCAATATTTTGGTAATGATGAAAAAGAGATTGAGGGAATGCTCTCCTTACTTTGCTATATAGTATTGGCTGAAATAATTGGAAAAGAAAGAGGTTTTAAAGATACATTTATGATCAGAGAATATATAAATACTATTATCGATACTGTACCACCAACAATAAATTAAATGAGTGAAAATAAAATAATAGAAATAGAGCAAGATTACTCTAAAGAGAATTTAGAAATTAATCCGACTTGGACACCCTTAAGTAATGGGGAAATATTTTCTAACTACATAGCTGCAAAAGCAAACATGAGTGATGAAGATAGAAAAAGTTTAGAGTCTGGAAGCACGACTATTTTAGGTAAATGTATTAATCCTAAAAATATTGCAGAGGTAAATCTTAATTCAACAGGTCTTTGTTTTGGTCAAATCCAGAGTGGAAAAACAACCTCAATGGAGGCAGTATTTACTTTAGCCGCTGATAATAATTTTAAAATTTTAATTTTACTCACAGGAAGTGTTGGACCTTTGGTTGTTCAAAACACTGGTAGAATAGATAACATACTAGAATCTAGAAGGTTTGAAGTTTTAAGAAATGTAGGGCGAGAATGGGATCATCCTAGGAATCTTGATATTTTAAAATCAAATCTTGTTGATTGGAGTAATCCCAATATAGAAGAGGACTCAAAAAAAACTCTTGTTATTTTATCAATGAAAAATCCATCTAGGATTAGAAGACTGACAAAACTTTTTAATGAGGCATCTAATTTTGACTCATCTAAATATTCTAAGATCCCTGCACTTATTGTCGATGATGAATGTGATCATCATTCTTTAAACTCTAAATCTTCCAAAAATGACCCTGAACTTATTGATGATAGAGAACTTTACGAAATAAAGGCTAATGACACCATAGAAACCCTATGTGAGCGTGCTGACATTGAGGATCCTAATGAGTTATTTGAAATTAATCCAGGGATAGATCTCAAAAATAAACTCGAGGATTACGTTGGTGAAAAAATAAATTTAACTTTTATTGGTACAGCAACACATTTTGCAATTAGAAATTTGAGAAAATTATTTCAATTCCACTCATTTCTTGGTTATACAGCTACACCAAATGCAAATTTATTAATTAATACATTTAATAATCTCTCTCCATCATTTGGTGAAATCATAAAGACTGGAAAAGATTATACAGGTTTAGAGTTTTTTTTTTCAAATCAAAGTAAAATTGATCACTATGTTAAAGGTATAGAAGAAAATATTAGAGAATATGAGGATCAGGGATCTGAGAGTCCTCAATCATTTAGAGATGCATACATGTATTTTCTTACTTCTGTTGCTTGTGCATTATATCAAGAAAGAGACAAAATTAATGACCCAAAACAGAATATGTCTATGATAATTCATCCTGCGGGTACTACCACCACTCATAGGATATATCTAAATTGGATAAAAGGATTACAAGATAAAATAAGATCTTCTCTTACAGATAAAAACAGTGATGAATTTAAAAATTTAAGTCAAGAGATTACAAAGCATCTTAATGATATAAAGAAATACTCTAAAACACAAATTCCTGAGATTGATGAAAAATTTTTAAGACATTTTCAAAGTGCTGATTGTTTAGGTAGAACTCCGGTACCCTTTAATGCTGCTGAAGGTAGAAGAGGAATTCCATCTGTAGATTATAGAAGACATTATGCAAATATTTTGGTTGGAGGATTTGGATTGGACAGAGGCTATACTGTTGAGGGTCTTACTGTAACATATCTATGTAGATCTTTGGGTGGAAGACAAGAGGATACATTATTACAAAGAGCTAGGTTTATGGGTTATCAAGGTAAGAATTCTGATTTTCTAAGATTATGGTTTACAGATGAAGTATTAGGTTTTTTTGAAGGTGAATACGATCGAAATAAGAATTTGATGAAATTTTTAGAGAGATTTCTTAAATCTAATCAAAATCTAAAAACAATGAGAAGATTTTGGTTCGGTCGAGATAGATCCCAATTTAAATTAACAAGATCAGGTGTTATTGGTCATGAATTACAATCTAGACCAGATCCATATCCTAGATCAGTTCGATGTAGGTACTCTCACTTGTTAGATGAAAAACAATTAAAAAATAACAGAAAAATTTATTCTGATTTAAATATAAAATTGAGCAATCAATTTAAACAATTAAGTGAAATTAATAATATAAAAGAAAATCATGTTTGGACTAAAGAGCAAAATATTAAGGTTTTAGAAAAAGTGCCATTACCCGATGTTTTAGAATTATTAAGTAAATTTGAATATGAAACAAGAGATATGAATAGGTTCAGCTTATTAATGAACATGATCGATCTTTATTTAGAACCTTTGCAAGAAAATTTAAATAATGATGAATGGATTTTAGAAAAAGAAAAGAGAAAGAATACTATTTGCCCAATTTTAATTTTTGGGGATAATGACGGAAATACAAGATCTCCATACGTCAGAAATAGAAACAAAGATCCAAAACCTAATTTAGATCAAATAAAAGAAGGTCCGGTAACAACGCAAACAGGACAGAGTTCAAAGTTTAATGATAAAAATTCAAATAACATATTTCCTGGTGATATAAGAATTCATTGGGACTATTTAACAGGCATATCCAATAATGAAGAGTCTTTACAAACTCCTACATTACAGATTCATCAATTAACAATATCAGAAGAACTTAATGGAAAAGGAGAAATAATTGCTGAAGAAATTCCTTATTTAAGTTTTTTTATGCCACGCTCTATGTTTAGAGACAGTATTTCTGCAGTGCAAAGATGAGTTTGCTTCAAAATTATAAAAGTTTATTAAAACCCAAAGAAAAAAACAATTATATCTTTAACACTAAAAACATTAAAAATTCGAAAAATCACTTTATTGGTATCAACGGACTAGGTCATATTGCTCTTTTATTCTCAACAAAAAATCCAAAAGGAAAAGAAGAGAATATTCAAAACTTGCAATTAAATCATTCAATTAAAGCTACTATTAAATTTAAAGGAAATAAAACAAAAAAAAAATTCAGTATTCTTAAATGTACTTCAAAAGACGAAAGATTAAGAGAAATATTCCTTAGTTCCCTGAGTGATGTTGTAAGAAATATTAAAGAAGATATTTCTGAAAAAGAAATATATGAAAAAACAAAAAGTCTTGTTGAATTATACAGAAAAATTTCTCAAAATAGAAATAATGATTTAGTTGGATTTTGGGGAGAATTATTTGTAATTCATAAATTGAAATCTTCTGACTTATTAGTCGAAGCTTGGCATCCTGAAACAAACGATACTTTTGATTTTTTTTTAAATAAACAAGCTTTAGAAATCAAAACAACGTCTTCAAATGATAGAAAACATCAATTTTCATATGAACAACTAAATACAAGAAATAAAAAAATTATTATTGCCTCTATAATGATAAGAAAATCTAGAGCTGGAAAAAGTTTATTAAATTTAAAAAATTTAATTATAAAAAAACTTAAAAAAAAAATTAATAAAGAAAAAGTACAAAAAATGTACGATGTAATGACGGGGCTTAAGACCAAAAAAGAGCTTGAGGATATCTCCTTTAATTATGAATATTCTAGTGATAATTTAAATTTTTATGATGCTACTAATGTTCCGAGGATTAAGGAACTACCAATGAATGGAGTAAAAAGTATTAAATATGAGTCAAATTTAAATTCTTCTAAAGAAATTAGAGATTTTTCAAATTATAATTTTTTAAAATAATTAAAAAAACTGTTTTTTAATTTCTCTTGATATAACCTTAGCTAATAAAGGTGGCACTGCATTACCAATTAACCTCCATTGATCTCTAAAATCACCAACTAATTTATAATTGTCTGGAAAAGTTTGAATTCTTTTTATCTCGTTAATTCTTAAAAATCTATTTCTCCAATGAAATGGGCCCATGTTATTTGAAAAGCTAGCTTGAATTGTCCAAGAAGGTTCTTTTGGAGAAAGCTTTAATAAGAAAGACCAATATCTTGATCGCCATTTAAACTCAGGTTTGGAATGCCCTCTTTCTTTGGTAAAAAAAAGATAATTGTCTCCGGGAGGTATTAGTTTAAGTAAATGCTTATGCTTTGAGCCAGCTAAATTATTTTTGTCTTCCGGTAGCTTTGTATCTAAATCGCCAATAGCTGCTTTACAATTAACCCATTTTGCTTTCTTAAAAAGTAAATTATTTTCTTTTACTTTTGAATGAGTTGACTCGGGAAAATCAAATTTCCCTAATTCCTTTAACGTTCCAACACATATAAACCTTTGTCGAATTTGTGGAACACCATAATCTGCACAATTTATAACCTGATGAGATAAATTATAACCTGCTTTTTTACATTCACTTTCAAAAAAATCTAAAGCTGGTTTATGAGGTTTAAAAAAGAAACCATGAACATTTTCAAAAAAAAATACTTTTGGTTTTATTATTTTTAAAGCCTTACAAAAATACACTAGAGTATAAGAGTCTTCATCTTCTAAAGCTCTTTTCTTCTCTTTGATATAAAATCTTGATTTTGAATAGGGAGGACAAGGAGGTCCGCCAACAACAATATCAACCTTACCTTTAAATTTTGAGAAATTTACATCTTTGATATCAGAACAAATTACATTTTTTGAAATCTTATTTTTCTTAAGTGTATCACAAGCTATATTCCAATTATCTACAGCTGCATATGTTTCAAATGAATTACTTTTAAAACCGATATCAATTCCACCTGCCCCAGAAAATAAACTTAAGATTTTATTCATTTACTTATAACAATTTAATATTACAATTAGACTATGTTGGCTAGCTCGATTTTCGATTACTTAAAAAATAAAAAATCTATATTAAAGGTTGAAAAAAACTCTAACCCATTCAAATTTAGCTATAAACACAATAAATTTTCTTTATGTCTCAAAAATATTGGTTTTGCCTACAGAACAAATTTAGATGAATACAGAGTTCAAATAGGGGAAAAATTTAGAGAACAATTAAAAAGTTATCATCTTCAGGGTTATTGGGCTTTAATTTTAGGTTACCATAAAAAATCAAATACATATGTTGCTTGGGACAATAAACTTTTATTTAGCTCTAAAGCAAAAAATAGATCACTTTATACAAGATCAAGCATTTGTGATAGGACTGCGGAATCTGGTTTTGAGCACTATAGATATAAGGACAATCTAATCAAAGAGGAGACTGTCTCAATTAATTTTAAAGGCAAACATCTTGGGCTGTACTTAGATCAAATCAAAACTTTAAATATTCATGAGTATAAAAGTTTTATAAATTTTTACAGGAACTTAGATATTCGAAACTAAATATTTTACCATTGCCTTACCCATCAATGGAGGTACTGCATTACCTATCTGTCTTTGTATAGATCTTCTATTACCAAAGAATTTATAATTTTTAGGAAAAGTTTGTATGGCAGCTATTTCAGGAACTCTCAGTCTTCTATTAGTCCAGTGGAAAGGGCCAACCCATGGGCCAGGTTGGGCTGCTATTGTCCAAGATGGAAGATCTTCTTTTAACTTTAATAAAAAATTCCAAAATCTTGTATTTTTTTTAAAATTTGATTTTTTACCATCACATAAAGCAAGGTAGTTTTCACCAGGTTTTACCTTTTTTAATTCTTTATAATAAGTTCCAAGATTTGTTTTTTCATGTTCTTCCTCGTAAATATCTTTATCAAATTCTTCAATATGTTTTCCAACTGTTTCGTAAGGTTTTAGGTTTTTATTAAATAAGTCTGGTTTATCAGGATCATAGTGAGTTTTTTGAGGCTCTTCATTGTTGAATTCTTTTTTGGAACCCATAAAAAAAACTCTTTTTCTCTTTTGAGGAACACCGTAGTCTAAAGCGTTAGCTTTAACCATTTTAAAATTATAATTATATTTTTTTGTTTTTCTTAAAATAGTTTCTACTGCTTTTTTATTTGTAGGATGTAAAATACTTTCAACATTTTCAATCAAAAAGCCATCAGGATTTATTTCATCAATAAATTTGAAAAAATCATCAATACAATTTCTTGGATCCTTAGTAATTTTTCTATTTTCATTGGTTATCCAGTAACCATTTTTGGAAAAAGGCTGACAAGGTGGGCCACCTATAATTATAGTCTTGTTGCCATTTAAATATTTTTCTATTTCTTTAACTTTTGTCTTTTTAATATCATCTTTAATTATTTTTGTTTCTTTGAACTCTGAATTTAATTCGAGTGTTCTCACAGAATCTTCATCATTATCGATCGATACTTTCAGTTTGATATTATTTTGTTTAGCACCTATATCTAAACCTCCAGCACCAGAAAATAAACTAATAGCTTGTATATTTGTATTTTTCATAATGAGTCGTGTTATCATTATACCACAAATTATAATTGTCCCGATAATTAGGTTTCTTGGTAAATAGTTGGTAAATTTTTATAGAAAAAAAAGTCCTCTAATAGAGGTTGATTCTAAATGCTAATTAAAGATATTTTTCAGAGTCGTAAATAATGAATGTACTGCTCTAACCAACTGAGCTACAGGCCCAAAATATGATTTTGTTTTACTTTCTTTTCTAAATTATATCAACTTTAAATAATTTTTTTAATTAATTAAGAATTTTTATTAAATATATTTGATTTAGGATTACACGCATAAAATATTGAAAAATTCAAAAAAAATAGAGTAATGTTAAAGTCACTAAAAAAAGAGCCGCTTGGTATTATTGGTAAAAAAGTTATTATGAGGTAGCAAAATGCTCCTAGCTGAAGGGAATTTTTTGAGGTTAAACATAATTTAATATTTCTAAAAATAAGAAAAAATATGATTGATAAAAAAATTAATGATCCAATTAGTCCATGCTCAGATAAAAACTCTAAGTATACTTGATGAGGATGAGTATCTGGAAGATAACTCTTTTTTTCA
>CACFYN010000001.1 GCA_902570525.1 uncultured Pelagibacteraceae bacterium | reverse complement strand
CAGGATCCTAAGATATTAAAAAAAAATATAAGAGAAACAACTGCCTCTTTTTTAGCTAGCGGACTAAATTCAAGTAAAAGTATTATATTTAATCAATCCAAGGTTCCATCTCATGCAGAGGGATCTTGGTTATTAAGTTGTGTAGCAAGAATGGGTTGGTTAAATAGAATGACACAATTTAAAGAAAAGGCGGGACATGATAAAGAGAAAGCAAGTGTTGGACTTTATATTTATCCAGTGCTTATGGCGGCAGATATTTTATTATATGATGCAACTCATGTACCAGTTGGAGAAGATCAAAAACAACATCTAGAACTTACAAGAGACATAGCACAAAAATTTAATACAGATTTTAATTGCTCCGACTTTTTAAAAATACCAGAACCACTAATACAAAAAGATTTTTCAAGAATAATGAGTTTAAGAGACGGGACAAAAAAAATGAGTAAATCGGACCCATCGGATCAGAGTAGAATTAATATAACAGACACAAAAGACCAGATTGTGAATAAAGTTAGAAAAGCTAAAACTGATAGCAAACCTCTTTCAGAGAATGTCAGTGACCTTGAGGATAGGCCTGAGTTAAAAAATTTGCTTGGTATATTCTCAAGTTTACAAAATCAAGACTTAGAGGTATCCACTAAAGAGTTTGCTGGAAAAAATTTTTCAGAGCTAAAAGAAAAACTAGCAGAAGTTTTAGTTGAAAAAATTCATCCAATATCTAATGAGATAAATAAATTGTTAAAAGATTATAAATATATTGATAAAATTTTGTTAGAAGGGTCCATAAAAGCTGAAAAAATTTCAAAAAAAAAAGTGAGTGAAATCAAAACAAAAATAGGATTTTAAAAAAGTACTTCAAATTTAAGTATTAATTACTATATATATAATATGTTTGTACAAACACAAAAAACACCAAATCCAGACTCACTAAAATTTTTGCCAGGCAGGAAAGTTTCAAATGCTGGTTCTTTTGAAATTTCAAAAAAAGATAATTTTAACAATGTTCTTGTGAAAAACATTTTATCAATCAATGGTGTTGAAAGTATATTTTTGGGATCTGATTTTGTCTCGATAAATAAAAATAAGGATATAGATTGGGAGGATATTAAGCATATTGCTATATCTCTTATAAACGAATTTTATGAGGGTGGTAATGAATATATAATTAATCATTCTAAAAATAAGAACGAAGATGAAAATTTTGATGAAATCGAAAAAAAAATAATACATGTTCTCGAAACTAAAGTTAAACCAGCAGTTGCTAATGACGGTGGTGACATTAAATTTATAGAATTTAAAAATGGTATTGTAAAAGTCAAATTACAAGGAAGTTGTTCAGGATGCCCAAGTGCCACAATTACTCTAAAACAAGGAGTTCAAAATCTCCTTAAACATTATGTTCCCGAGGTAAACCAAGTAGAAGCTGAAATGAATTAATAGTTGAAAATGTTAAAAAAAAAAACAATTAATATTTCGAAAATTAAAAAAATTCTTATTGAAAAAGGTTTTACGATTAAAAAAAAAAATAATTTTATTTTTTCTAATGATCTAAAAAGTTTTTATTACACAACCTTATGTAGTTTTGGTTTAATACTAATTTTCTCCTTAATTCCGCTTTCGGTTAATATAAAAGAGGATATAAAAGTAGGTAAGTCAACTATAGATAATAATTCAAATATAAATTTTCAAAAAGTTCTTGAAGGAAAGTCAATAAATAAAGATAATATAGATGAAGGTTTAGATATTAAAAATTTATTTCAAGATATTTTCTCCCTAGATGAAGTTCCCACAGATACTGTTAGACTTAGTGCAGAAACCATTAATCAACTTTTTAAAGATACTAATTACACTTTAGACTCCGTAAGGAAAACAAAAATTGTGAAGCCAATAAGGCTTTCCTTGCTTCCTACTGAAATAAAAAAGATTGAGAATACAAAAAAGAAAAAAAACCTATTTATTCAAATAATTCTCCCCCTAATTTTAGAGGAAAATAATCGGATCAAATTAGATAGAAAAAAACTTTTTACAATTTTAAATAAAAATATGAATTCGGACTCAGAAAAAAAATGGTTAAAGTCAAAATTTCAGCAATATGGAGTAATTAATAATGATTTATCTACACTTAAAGTAAGAATGGATATAGTTCCTGTATCACTTGCAATTGCCCAGGCAGCAAAAGAAACTGGCTGGGGAACGTCTAGATTTGCTATAGAGGGCAATGCACTTTTTGGACAGTGGACATGGTCGGGGGAAGGCATCAAACCTGCTGGTGTTGATCCTGAAGATTCAAACCATAAAGTTATGAAATTTAAAGTATTAAAGGCTTCTGTTAGAGCTTATCAAAGAAATTTAAATACACACGGAAGCTACAAACAATTTAGATCTGCAAGAGCCAATATGAGAGATAACGACGACAATCTAGATAGTTTACTTTTAGCTGATTACTTAGACAAATATGCAGCCACAGGTAAAGAATATACAAAAATAATTAAACAAATAATTAAACAAAATAATCTGCAAGATTTTGACAAGGTAAAATTATTACCTTCGAGTATAAAACTAAAAAATATTATTTAATCTAATTTAACAGAAAATTGTAATCCAAACCATCTCCAACCATCTGTATCGTTAAGAGAGCAATTTATTCTTCCTCTTCTAAATTTGAATTTATCTGAAAAATTAACAAATAATTTCCTATTACTCAATTTAATATCTGTTTTATTCCAACCGTCACCTTCATCTGAAAAACAATTTATATTTTTTAAATTTTTTTGATTTTCAAAAAATTCGATTTGTAATTTAGGTGGATTATTATTTGTTATGTATTTATTCTTGGGTATTACTTTCTTATATTCTAAAGGTAATAAATCGATATTAAATTCAAATCTTTTTAAATCCCCGTATTTTTCATTAATTGGAAATCTTGGTAGCTCATACGGATTTTTATTAACATCAATAACGCCTGAGTGCTGTCCAAAACCATATTTAAAAAATTTTTTAATAAATGATGTATGTTCAAGACTAAATTCTCCAAATGGATATGAAAAAAAAATTGGATTATATCCTAAATTTTTTTTAAAAATTTCAATAGATTTTAAAATATCATTTTTAAAATTATCGTAGCTGATATCCAGTAAATACTCATGTGAGTGAGAATGATTTCCTATAAATGCAAAACTTTCACTTTCAATTTCCTTTATTTGACTCCAATTCATGTACCCATTCTTTCCAACAGCTTCAGTAGAAATAAACAATATAAATGGAATTTTGTTTTTTTTTAGATATGGCCAAGCATGTTCGTAAAAAGATTTAAATCCATCATCAATTGTAATTAATACCTTTTTAGTTGTTTTAACCTCGGAGAAATTATTATCAAAATCTTTAGGGTCTAAAAAATTGTATTTTTTTCTCTTAATAATTTCCATATGTTTTTTGAATACTTCCATTCTTATATTAGTTGATGGGTATTTATTTTCATTAAATCTATGGTACATAATTGAGAGTATTCCTTTGTCATTGGCATAAGATTTAATTTTATTTTCGTCAGATTTTACATTAAGAGTAAGCAAGATAAATATTATGAAAATATTAATAATAGATGCAACTGGAAAAAAAATTCTTTTGGGTCTCATTTTAAATAAAAATATTTATACAGGTACTTACATAAATAGTAAAAAGAATTATGATAAATTGATAATCTTGATTAATAAATTCATATTAAAACATAAAACCAATTTAGATAAAATAAACAGAATATATATTAATAGAGGGCCTGGTAGTTATGCAGGTTTAAGAAATTCAGTATCAATTGTTAAGGCGATATATTTATCAAAAAAAATTGACTATTACTCGTATAGTTATTCTGATTTTAGGCAAAAAGAAAATAATGTAGATCGAACAAATAATCATAAAAACCTAAGAGAATTGCCTAATTTGTGTGATAAATTTAACATTAAAAAAAATTTGATTAATCCTATTTATTTAAGTTAAAATATAATTATGTCGGATAGTATTGAGCAAAAATGTTTAGCAAAAGGTGTAAAACTAACTGATCAGAGAAAAACGATTGCAAGAGTAGTATCTGAGTCTAAAAAAAATTATGGGGAATCTGACCATCCTGATGTAGATGAGCTATATAAAAGAGTACAAAATATAGATCCAAAAATAAGTATTGCAACAGTTTATCGTACAGTTAAATTATTTGAAGAAGCTGGAATATTAACCAAACATGATTTTAAGGGTGGTAAAGCTAGATACGAGGAATTGAGAGAAAGTCATCATGATCATCTAATTGATGTAAAAACAGGAGACATTATAGAATTTGTTGATGACGAAATAGAACTACTTCAAAAAAAGGTGGCAGAAAAATACGGTTATGAGCTTGTTGATCATAAGCTTGAACTATATGGAGTCAAAAAAAAATAATTAATGTCAAAAAAAGTTTTTGTTAAAACATTTGGCTGTCAGATGAATGTTTATGATTCTGATAGAATAATTGATGCACTAAAAATAATTGGATATGAAAAGTCAGAAAATTTGGGTTCAGCAGATTGTTTTGTTTTAAACACATGCCACATTAGAGATAAAGCAAAAGAGAAAGTTTATCACGAGATAGGACGAGTTAGAGAAACATTTTTAAATAAAAATAAACCACTAGTTATTGTTACAGGATGCGTGGCTCAGGCCGAAAATACTGAAATGTTAAAGCGAGAGCCTTATATAGATTTGGTTATTGGACCACAATCTTACCACAAGCTTAACGAAACCATTTTACAGTTTGAAAAAAATAAATTGAAAAATGAAATTACTGACTTCGATACTATAGAAAAATTTAATTACTTAAGTAAAATATATAATAAGAAAAGTAAAGTTTCTTCCTTCTTAACCATTCAAGAGGGATGTGATAAATTTTGTCATTTTTGTGTTGTGCCCTACACAAGAGGACCAGAATACTCAAGACCATTTACTCAAATAATAGATGAGGCAAAAATAATGATTCAAAATGGATCTAAAGAAATTATTTTGCTAGGACAAAACGTAAATGCATATAATTACAATGAAGCAAATAAAGAATTCAGACTTTCCGACTTAATTATTTCCCTTGAGAAAATTAATGGCATTGAAAGAATAAGATATACCACTTCTCATCCAAGGGATATGACCAAAGATTTATTAGAATGTTACAAACACTCAAAAAAACTCATGCCATTAGTACATTTACCAATTCAATCAGGTTCTAATAAAATATTAAAATTAATGAACAGAAAACATAAAGTAGAAGAATATATTTTGACATTTAACTATTTGAAGGAAATTAATAATAAAATTGAATTTTCAAGCGATTTTATTATTGGATATCCTGGAGAAGGGGAGGAAGATTTTGAAAATACAATTAAATTAATTGATATGATCAAATTCATAAATTCATTTTCTTTTATTTTTAGTGCAAGACCAGGCACAACAGCATCAAAATTAAAGCCAATTGATGAGAAGATTTCTAAAAAAAGACTTAAAATAATTCAAGAAAAACTATTTGGATATCAAAAATTAAAAAACAAATCATTCGAGGATAAATATATAGATGTTTTGGTAGAAAATGAAATTAAGGGTCAAAATAAATTATTTGGAAGAAACGTATATATGAATTCAGTTATTTTTGAGGGAAGCAAGAGTTTAATCGGAAAAATTGTTAAGGTTAAAGTAATAAAAACTAACCAAAACACTTTGATTGGTGAACTAAGTGAAAAAAATAAATTTAAGGCAGCATAAATTTGAATAGGGCTAAACAAAACATTAAGAGTAAAATAAAATTTGTATATTCTGATAATGATAGCCTTAGTGTCATATTTCAAGACAATGATTTGTTAATGGGAGTTGTTGGTGAATTTAATGAAAACTTAAAAGAACTTGAAAAACTTACGGGAACAAATTTATACTTTAGGGGTAATTCTATAATAATCAAAAGCGATCAAAAGAATAATGAAATTTTAAAAAATGCTATCATGTTTCTTTCAGATCAATTTATAAATAATGGTACGATTGAAAAAAAAGATATATTATCATCCATAAATAAATTTATGATTAACGAAAATAGTAATTCTGGTCAGAAAATTGAATACATAATTAAAACACCAAAAAAGTCAGTAATCCCACGATCTGAAAAGCAAAAAAAGTATGTTAGAGCCTTAAAAGAGAGCGAGATAATTATTTCTACAGGCCCTGCTGGAACGGGAAAAACTTTTCTAGCCGTTGCTGTTGCATTAACTATGCTTTTAGAAAAAAAGATTGAGAGAATTATTTTATCTAGACCTGCAGTCGAAGCTGGAGAGAGACTTGGTTTTTTGCCTGGAGATATGAGAGAAAAAGTTGATCCTTATCTTAGACCGCTTTACGATTCCTTATATGATTTGTTGGACTTTGAAAAAATTCAAAAAAAAATAGAGATTGGTGATATCGAAATTGCACCACTAGCATTTATGCGAGGAAGGACATTAAAAAATTCATTTGCAATCTTAGATGAGGCTCAAAATGCAACTGATACTCAAATTAAAATGTTTCTGACGAGAATTGGAGAAAACTCTAAAATAGTTGTCAATGGCGACCCATCTCAAATAGATTTGCCAAACAAGTCATTATCTGGTTTAAATAAATCTAAAAAGCTTATAGGTCACCTAGATGAAATTTCAGTAGTTGATTTTGATCATTCAGACGTGGTGAGGCATCCATTAGTTTCAAAAATAGTAAAAGCCTATTCAGATCAAAAAGATGATTAAAGCTGAAGTTATCATTGATAACGCAGAGTGGAAAAAAAAAATAACAAACATTACGAAATTATTTAATGGAATATTAAAAAATTTACCCAAAAAATATATTTTAAAAAATAAGAAAACAATAATAACAGTCCTATTATCAAGTAATTCAAAAATAAAAAAATTGAATAAAATTTTTAGAAAAAAAAATAAGCCAACAGATATTTTATCCTTTCCAATCAAAAAAAGTATTGATAATAAATTTTTCTATCTTGGAGACATAATTATAAGTTTTGAATTTATGAACAGGCCTAAAACAATAAAATTACTGGAGTTCAAAAAAAAAGTTATAAAAATATTTATTCATGGTTTTTTTGCATTTAAATGGATTTGATCATAAGAAAAATAAGGATTTTTATAAAATGCAAAAAGAGGAAAATAAAATTTATAATTTGGTGAAAAATAAGATTTGAAAAAAACTGTAAAAAAAAAATTATTATCTTACTTTTATATCTTTTCTCTCGGGATACTAAGTTCATTTAGTCTTCCACCTTATAACTTTTTTTTAATTAATTTTTTTACATTTTCAGCACTATTTATTTTTTTTGTGAAACAAAAATTTTCATTATCAAAAATGGAGTATTTTCTAAACGGTTGGATATTTGGTTTCGGTTATTTCATGTCTGGATTATATTGGATAACCATATCACTTACATTTGATCAAGAATTTAAAATTCTAATACCAATCGCTTTTTTCTTAATTCCATTATTTCTTGGAATATTTTACGGACTAGCTACATACTTTTTTTATTATTTTAAAAAGTTTAGTAATATTTCTTTAGTCTTAGCTTTCTCAAGTTTAATTTCAATTTTAGAATATTTAAGAGGAAATATTTTGTCAGGATTTCCTTGGAACTTAATATCATTTTCTTTTTCAGACTTTTCGTATTTGTTGCAAACACTTTCATTGATCGGAACATATAGTTTTAATTTAATTTGTGTGACATTATTTATATTACCTTCACTTTTCTATCTAAAAAAAAATAAATACGATATTTACTTTATAGTATCATTTGGAATATTATTAATTTCTGGAATTATATTTGGTCACATAAAGCTTAATCAATCAAAAAATGCCACTTTTAAGAGTAATAACTTTGTCATAAAGATTATTTCTCCAAAAATTGGAATTGAAAGGTTTTACCATACTGAAAATGAGCAGGAAATTCTTGAGAGTTTAATTAAGCTAAGTAAACCAAATAAAGAAGTAAAAACAATTTTTGTATGGCCAGAGGGGGTTTTTAATAGTACAGAATTGAAAAATTTAAAAAAATACCAAAATATTTTTAAAGAAAAATTTAGTAATAAACATTTAATTATATTCGGCATAAACAATTCTGTTGATAAAAAAACATTTAATTCACTAGCTGTAGTAAATAATAATTTAGATCTTATAGAATTTTATAACAAAAATAACCTTGTTCCCTTTGGTGAATTTCTGCCCTTAGAAACATCTTTAAAAAGTTTAGGCATGAAGACAATTACAAATTTTTATAATTCATACTCAGCAGGTGAGAAAAGAGATATAATTAATTTACAAAAGCACGATTTTGATATCAGCTTTCTGCCATTAATTTGTTATGAAATTATATACTCGGGTAAACTTTCAAAGAAATATAATTACGATTTAATTGTAAATATTTCAGAAGACGGGTGGTTTGGAAAATCAATTGGCCCACATCAACATTTTTCTCATTCAATATTTCGATCTATAGAAGAGGGAAAAAGTATTATTAGATCTACCAATAACGGTACATCAGCTTTAATCGATCCTTATGGACAAGTTTCTAAAATATCAGAGTCAACTTATGAGGGAGTAATTGAAATTTATCAAATAAAAAACCCTAAAAAAACTTTTTTTTCTAAATATGGGAATAATATGTTCTTTTATTTTATCACTATTTATATTAGCTTAATTTTTTTTTTAAAAACAAATAGGGAGAAGAAATAAAATGAAAAAAGATTATTTGTTCACTAGTGAGTCTGTATCAGAAGGTCACCCTGATAAAGTTTGCGATAGAATTTCAGACATGGTTGTAGATACATATTTAGGTATGGAGCCCGAAGCAAGGGTTGCATGCGAAACATTGACTACAACAAACAAAGTTGTTTTAGCAGGAGAAACAAGAGGACCTGATATTAAAAAAGATAAATTAATTTCCAAGGTTAGAGATTGCATCAAGGATATTGGTTATGATCAAGAGGGTTTTACTTACAAGGAAGCAACAAAAATTGAATGTCATTTACACTCTCAATCAGCAGATATAGCTATGGGTGTCGACTCTTCTGGAAATAAAGATGAAGGCGCTGGAGATCAAGGAATAATGTTTGGTTATGCGTGTAATGAAACCGATGTACTTATGCCAGCTCCAATTCATTTTTCACATAGAATCCTACGACTTATGGCTGAGGATAGAAAGTCTGGAAAACTAAAAGGAATAGAACCAGATTCAAAAAGTCAAATAACTATAGAATATAAAGATGGTGCACCTAAAGCTGTAAAATCAGTTGTGATTTCTACACAACATTCAAAAGATGTGAACTTAGCAAAAGTAAAAGAATTATGTATGCCTTATATTGAGAGGTCTATTCCAAAAAATTTACTTGGGAGTCTTGATGAAAATGAAATATATATTAATCCCACTGGAAACTTTGTAATTGGTGGACCTGATGGAGATAGTGGACTTACTGGAAGAAAAATAATTGTAGATACTTATGGTGGAGCAGCTCCTCATGGTGGTGGAGCTTTTTCAGGCAAAGATCCAACAAAAGTAGATAGATCTGCAGCATATGCATCTAGATATTTGGCAAAAAATATTGTGGCATCAAAAATTGCAGACAAATGTTTGATACAATTAGCTTATGCAATAGGAGTATCAAAACCTTTATCTATTTATGTCGATTTGTTTAGCAACGATGAAGAAAAAAATCTTCATGTTGAGAAACTTATAAAAGAAAATTTTGATTTAAGCCCCAGAGGAATTAGAGAAATGCTAGGGCTCAATAAACCAATATATGAAAAATCTGCCGCTTATGGACATTTCGGCAGGGAACCAGGTAGCGATGGTTCATTTTCATGGGAAAAAACTGATAAAGCATCTGTATTTAATAAGTAAATAAAGTTGAAAATCTAAGAAAAATACCTATATTCAATTCACATTATTGAATTTTCAAAAATGGGCTTCGGCCCATTTTTTTTTGGATGGTGCAAATGTTAAATAGAAGAGCAGATAAATTAGAACTAATAAGAATTGCCGAGGCCGTGGCTTTGGAAAAATCTATTGATAAAGAGTTAATTATTAATTCAATGGAAACTGGTATAGCAAAAGCTGCTAAATCAAAATTTGGACAAGAGAATGAAATTGAAGTTCAAATAAATAGAGATAATGGTGAAATAGGTATATTTAGAAAATTAACTGTTTGCGAGAAACCTGAAAACTTCAATACAGAAATAAGCCTTTCAGATGCTATTAAATTAAGTGAGGAAAATAGGCAAAAAAAAATAGGTGATACAATATTTCAACCTTTACCATCTTTTGATTTTGGCCGTATTGCTGCACAAACTGCAAAGCAGGTAATAAGCTTTAACGTAAGAGAAGCTGAGAGAGAAAGACAATATAATGATTTTAAAGATAAGAAGGATACTATTTTAAGCGGCATAGTAAAAAGATTAGAATTTGGAAACGCTATAGTTGACCTTGGAAGAACAGAAGCAATTATTCAAAAAAATGAAATGATACCAAGAGAAAACGTAAAGGCAGGCGATCGTATTAAAGCATATTGCAGCGATGTAAGAAGAGAGCCAAGAGGTCAGCAGATTTTTTTATCTAGAGCTCATCCTAAATTCATGGAAAAGCTTTTCATACAAGAAGTTCCAGAAATATACGATGGATTAATAGAAATTATTTCTTCAGCAAGAGATCCTGGAAGTAGAGCAAAAATATGTGTTAAGGCAATAGATACTTCCTTAGATCCTGTTGGAGCGTGCGTTGGAATGAGAGGAAGTAGAGTACAAGCTGTAGTAAATGAGTTACAAGGAGAAAAAATAGATATTGTAAATTGGTCAGAAGATCCTGCAGTTATTGTTTCTAACGCTTTGTCTCCTGCGGAAGTTCAAAGAGTAAATGTTGATATTGAAAATAAAAAGTTGGATGTAATTTTAACTGAGGAAAATTTAAGTAAGGCAATTGGTAGAAGGGGACAAAATGTGAGACTTGCTACAAAATTAATGAGTTATGAAATAAATATAATGACTGACCAAGAGGACTCGGAGAGGCGACAAACAGAATTTAAGGAAAAGACAGAAAATTTTGTTAAAAATTTGGAACTTGACGAGACACTTGGGCAGTTATTAGTTGCTGAGGGATTTTCATCTATAGATGATTTAAAAGACTCTACAATTGATAATCTTATAAAAATTGAGGGAATAGAAGAGGAAACTGCCAAAGAACTTTTAGATAGAGCCAATGAATATCATAAGAAAGATCAAGAGGAAATTTCAAAAAAAATAAAAGAACTTGGACTTGAAAACAGCTTGATAGATCACGAAGGGCTAACACCAGGTATGTTAGTAACACTAGGTGAACAAAAAATACTTACGCTTAGCGATTTTGCAGACTTGGCATCCGATGAACTTACAGGAAGCTTTGATGTGATCAAAGGAGAAAGAGTAAAAATAAAAGGATATCTTGAAGAATTTGCATTATCAAAAAAAGAGGCAGATGACTTAATTATGTCTGCTAGAGAAAAAGTTTATAAAGATTGAAAGATGAGTTATGGAGAAAAAAAAAACCAAATTAAAATTATCAGGAAATATAAAAAAATCTATTACCAATATTGAAAGAGCTAAGTCTCAAGGCACAAACTCAGTTGTAATTGAAAAAAAATCTGGAAAATTTGGGAACAAAAGACCTTTTAATATTAATAGACCAGATTCTAATTTTAAAAAAAATACCAGTCCAAAATTTAGACCATTAGCAACAAATAAACCCAATTCACTTCATAATGACCATGAAAAAAGAAAGCTTGCAGAACAAAGAGCTACTAAGAGATTAAAAGCGGACCCGGAGAAAAAAGAAATTAAAGGCAAGATTGGATCAAAAAGAAGAGAACTAAAGTTGACGGTTTCAAGAGCTTTAAGTGGAGATGATGAGGGAAGATCAAGAAGTTTAGCTTCTTTAAAAAGAGCAAAACAAAAAGAAAATAGAACTGTAGACAAGGATAATTCTGGAGAAAACTTAAAGCCTATTAAAAGAGAAATTAATATACCTGAAGTTATTACAATAAGAGAATTAGCAAATAGAATGGCAGAACAATCTAGTAACATTATAAAGCACCTTTTTGGTATGGGGGTTACAGCAACTATCAATCACTCGATTGACTCAGACACGGCAGAATATTTAGTTAAAGAATTCGGCCATATTCCTATTAAAGAGCAAAAAGCTGAGGAAATAATCAAAAAAATTAAAGAGACAAAATCAGAAAATTTAAAAAATAGGCCACCAATTGTAACAGTGATGGGCCATGTTGATCATGGAAAAACTTCAGTTCTCGATGTTCTAAGAAAAACCAATGTAGTTTCGGGCGAATTTGGAGGAATAACTCAACATATAGGAGCATATCAAATTCATAGTGATAAAAATAAAATAACATTTATAGATACACCAGGTCATGCTGCTTTTACAGAAATGAGAGCTAGAGGATCAAAATTAACTGACATAGTTGTACTTGTTGTTGCAGCTGATGATGGAGTTAAACCCCAAACAATAGAATCAATCAAACATGCCAAAGCTGCAAAAGTCCCAATTGTTGTTGCAATAAATAAATGTGATTTACCTGAAGCAGATCCACAAAAAATTAAAAATCAACTTTTAGAACATGAGCTTATAGCTGAAGAATTATCTGGAGACACTCTTATGGTTGAGATTTCAACAAAGACTAAACATAATTTAAATAAATTAATTGAGGCAATTACACTTCAATCAGAAATTTTAGATCTAAAAACAGATTATGAAACAAAAGCTAACGGAGTAGTTTTAGAATCCAAGATAGATGTTGGTAGAGGACCTATAGCTAATATAATTATTACAAGTGGTACTTTAAAAAAAGGTGATTACTTTGTGAGTGGATTAAAATGGGGTAAAGTTAGAGCTATAATAAACGATATTGGTAAAAATATACCTGAAGCTTTTCCTGCTTCACCAGTAGAGGTTTTAGGTATCAATGGAGCATCAAAGTCAGGCGACGATTTTCTTGTTCTCGAAAATGAAAAAGAAGCTAAATCTTTGTGCGACGTAAGAATTCAAGAGTCTAAAGAGGGCAAAAGTTCTCTTAATTTTGTTACTCAAGAATCAGCATTTAAAGATAAAATTTCTGAAGAACTAAATATAATCATAAAATCTGATGTTCATGGTTCATCAGAAGCAATCAAAAGTGCTGTTGTTCAGATAAAACATGACGAAATAAAACCAAAAATTATTTTATCAGACATAGGCATGATAACAGAGACTGATGTGAGTCTTGCAAAAGCTTCTAATGCGTTATTAATAGCTTTCAATGTAAAACCCACTAAAGAAGCAAAAAAACTAGCAGAACAAGAAAAAGTTCAAATTTCGTCTTACAACATAATTTATGAAGCTTTAGATTTTATAAAGACTAAAATGTCAGGACTATTAGCACCAGAAGTTGAAGAAAAAATTATTGGTTCAGCAGAAATACTTGAAATTTTCAAAGTGTCAAAAGTTGGTAAGGTTGCTGGCTCTAAAGTTTTAGAAGGGGAAATATCAAACGAAGCAAATGCAAGAGTAATTAGAGATGGAGCAATTATATACAATGGTAAAATAAACACAATTTTTAGAGAAAAAAACCAGGCAAAACAGGTAAGTGCTGGGCTTGAATGTGGTATAACTCTCAAAGATTTTAATGATTTTCAAAAAAAAGATATCATTGAGGCATACAACTCAAAAGTCACTGAAAGAAGAATATGAGCAAAAAAAATATTAAAACAGTTTCACAAAGACAGTTGCGTGTTGGCGAAATGATTAAACAAGCATTATGCAATATTTTCATGAGAGGGGAAGCAAAATTGCCTAATTTAGAAACGAGCAATATAACTGTAACTGAAGTTAGAATGAGTCCTGATTTGAAAACAGCAAAGGCTTTTGTACTACCACTTGGTGGAAAAAATGCTACAGAAGTAATAGATATATTGAAGGAATTTTCTTTTGTAGTAAGAAAAGTGTTATCAAAAAAAATTTCAACCAAATTTTTACCAAAATTACTATTTGTAAAGGATGAGTCATTTGATTATGCAGAAAAAATTGAGAATTTAATAAAACAAACAAACAGTCAGGAAAAATATGAGTAAGAAAGCGAAAGAACTGGCAATTCATGAAAAAGATAATGGATCGTCGGAGATCCAAATTGCCTTATTAACTGAGAAGATCGAAGCGTTATCAAAGCACATGAATTTATTTAAAAAAGATAAACATTCATCTGTCGGTCTTTTAAAAGCAGTTAATAAAAGAAAAAAATTATTAGATTATTTAAAAAAAAACAAAATTGATTCTTATAAAAACGTTATAAGTAAATTAAATCTAAGAAAGTAAAAAATGTTTAAAATATTTAAAAAAGAAATTGATCTAAACGGAAAAAAAATAAAATTAGAGACAGGGAAAGTAGCTCGTCAAGCAGATGGAGCAGTGATAGCAACGTGTGGAGAGACGGTTGTTTTGGCAACTGTTGTAGGAGCTAAAAAAATAAATCCTGAAGTCGATTACTTCCCACTTTCTGTAAATTATCAAGAAAAATATTATGCTGCTGGAAAAATTCCAGGTGGATATTTTAAAAGGGAAGCAAGACCGACTGAAAGTGAAACATTAATTTCAAGATTAATTGACAGACCCATAAGACCTTTGTTCCCAGATGAATTTAAAAATGAAGTTCAATTACTGCCAACTGTAATATCATACGATAAAGAAAACGAAGCTGATATTCTATCCATCATCGCCTCATCAGCAGCTTTGGCAATATCTGGAATGCCATTTCTTGGACCAGTTGGAGCATCAAGAGTTGGTTTCATCGATGGAAATTATGTTCTTAATCCATCAAAAATAGAATTAGAAAATTCTAAATTAGACCTTGTTGTTGCAGGTACTAAAGATGCAGTTTTAATGGTTGAGTCCGAGGCAAATGGATTAACTGAAGAAGAGATGTTGAATGCTGTAAAATTTGGCCACGAAAATTTTGTTCCAGTAATTAAAATGATAGAGGAACTTGCTAAAGAATGCAGAAAACCAGATTGGGTTGTTGAGAAAAAAGATTTATCTGAAGTGAAAAAAAAATTGGAAAATGAGTTTACTGAGGATCTGAAAAAAGCTTTTTCGACAAGAGATAAGCAAGACAGGTCAAATCAAATATCTGAAATTGCTGAAAAAGCAAAGAAACTCTATGAGCACGATGAAAATTATACTGAGCTGGACGTAAATTACGAGCTTAAAAATTTAGAAAAAAGAATAGTGAGAACAGATATTCTAAAAAATAAAAATAGAATTGACGGTAGAGGTTTAGCGGATGTTAGACCAATAATGTGCGAAGTAGGTATATTACCGAGAGTTCATGGATCTGCTCTTTTTACAAGAGGGGAAACTCAAGCAATTGTAACTACTACATTAGGTACTTCAGATGACGAACAGAGGATCGAAAGCTTAGATGGCCTTCAAAGAGAAAGATTTATGCTTCACTACAATTTCCCACCTTTTTCAGTTGGTGAAACTGGAAGGATTGGAACAGGAAGAAGAGAAATTGGTCATGGTAAACTCGCTTGGAGAGCAATTAATTCATCTTTGCCATCAAAAGAAAGTTTTCCTTATACTTTTAGAATAGTATCCGAAATCACAGAGTCCAATGGATCATCTTCAATGGCGACTGTTTGTGGTTCATCTTTAGCGTTAATGGATGCAGGAGTTCCAATAAAAGAGCCAGTTGCTGGAATTGCAATGGGCTTAATTAAAGAAGGTGATGATTTTAGTGTTCTATCAGATATTCTTGGAGACGAAGATCATTTAGGTGATATGGATTTTAAAGTTGCTGGAACTAAAGATGGCATCACATCCCTTCAAATGGATATAAAAATTACAGGAATTACTTTTGAAATTATGGAGCAGGCTTTAAAACAAGCAAAAGATGGAAGAATTCATATTCTTGGTGAGATGAATAAAGCCTTAGCTAAATCAAGAGATAATGTTGGAAAACATACTCCTAAAATGGAAAAAATTACTGTTGATAAAAAAGATATCGCAACAGTGATTGGAAAAGGCGGCGCAACAATAAGAGAGATTGTTGAAAAATCAGGAGCAAAAGTCGATGTTAATGATGAAGGTGTTGTAACAGTTGCTGCTCCAGATGAAGACTGTAGAAACAAAGCTATGCAAATGATTAAAGATTTAACTGCAAAAGCTGAGTTAAATAAAATTTATAACGGTAAAGTTATGAAAATTATGGAGTTTGGTGCATTCGTTAACTTTTTAGGTAAACAAGATGGTTTAGTTCATATTTCTGAACTTGCAGATAAAAGAGTCGCAAAAGTTACTGACGTTGTAAAAGAAGGCGACGAAGTTAAAGTTAAAGTAATTGGTTTTGATAGAGGAAAAGTAAAACTTTCAATTAAACAAGCTACGATTTAATATTAACAATATGCAAAATCAAGAAATAATAAAAATAATTGAAAATTTAAAAGGCCGAAAATCATATGAGGAAAAAAAAGCAACTAAGTTGGGTTTTTCCTCACTTTATGAATATTTTGAAGATAAAATTTTAAAAGAGAAACAAGCTGTAGAGGATCAGAACAAAGAATTAGAAGAAATAAAATCTGAAACTGCAACAGCTAAAAAACAGAAGAAAAGTTGCGGTTGTTGCTAATTAACTGAATGAAGTTGAGGACATACGGCAACAGAAGTCCCTCTAAATAATTATTTTTTTTTTAAATTTATAAATTCATTAAATAACTTTAGATCCCATGAATTATATTCTTTAGTTAAAATTTTCATTTTGCTAATATCCTCATCAAAATTTTTTTGCATTCTGTAACTATAGTTTTTAATCTCAATATTATGGTCTAAATTTAATTTTTTTAATAATTCTTTTATTTCATTTTCAAATTTTTCAAAATTAATAATAAAAAAGAAATTTTTTATATTATCTAACGCTGAATTGAAAATTTGCTCATTAACATCTTCGTATACATGGCCACTAAAATATTGACAGTATAAATTTTTTGAAAATCTGTCGTTTTTTAGCCAATTAGAAAAGCCAAAGGACGCAACTTTAGTTTTAGTTTCTAAAAGCATATTATAATGTGATATTACTCTATCTATTGGATTTCTAAATATAGATACATATTTATACTCTTTTGGATTGCAAATTAAAGAGACTGGATAATGTTGAGCACCTTTATTAAGTGTAAAAAAATTTTTATTTTTTTCTAAATAAAATCTTAAGGATCCTCCACCAGTTCTTGGAACGTGAATCAAACAAACATCGTCCTTATTAAATGAATAATCGTTCTCATGATAATTATGATAATAATCGAGTCCTCTTCTTGAAAAATCTGTTAAAAAAAGTGAGTCAAGAAAATTTCCTATTAAAGGTGAAACCTTTTTATAAAATTTTCTTTTTATTTTTGACATTTAAAAATATTTTAAACAATTAAATAAATTAATTTTAACAGAATATAAACAGTTTTTATCTTAAATGAAGTCTTTCCAAAAAGTCTTATTTTCTGTTAATAATTAAAATTGAGGCCGAAACATAAAGCCCTTTGAAAATTGCTTGGATAAATAATTTGAAAAATAAACACATAAAACAACTAGATGTATTTAGGGCATTAGCAGCGTTAAGTGTGTGTTCTGTACATTTTACATACGACAGTTTTTTTCATAATTATTTTGCTCAAGGTTTGTTTGTTCAGTTATTTTTTACACTAAGTGGATTTGTAATTGCATACAACTATCATCAAAATCTGAGTAATTTAAATAAATTTTTTGGTTTTATATTTAAGAGATTTTTAAGATTATACCCTCTTCATTTATTTTTTTTGATAATTTTTTTAATATTAGAAATAATCAAATATCTACTTGTTACAAAATTCGACGTTCAAACAAATAATATTCCTTTTAGTTACAATAATGTAAAAAATTTTTTACTAAATTTATTTTTTGTACAGAACTTTGCTAACGAAAGTAACTTTAATGGTCCCTCATGGTCTATTTCAGTTGAAATGATGTTATACTTAACTTTTGGTTTGTTATCATTAATTTTTAGAAAAAAAATTTTAATAATATATTTATATATTCTTTATATATTATTTTTTATACTTTTTTTAAATTCAGAATACGGAAAAGATCTTTCAATCTCTGCTTTTTACTCTGGTTTGTATTCATTTTCAATTGGTTGTTTATTTTTTTTTATGTTTCAAAAAATTAATAATTTTTATAACTCAACAATTTATCGTGACATAATATTTTATATTTTAGTATTAATATTCTTATTTGAAATTTTTTATTTTGATTTAATCAAACAAAAATATCTATATTCTATTTTATTTGGTTGCATATTTTTTTATTCATGTTTCTTAAAAAAAAAATTTTTTTTATTTAAAATTTTTTTCAATAATTTTTTTTGTTATCTTGGCAAAATCAGTTATAGTATTTATATGTGTCATTTAGCGGTTTTCTTCATTTTCGACAATCTTTTAAAACATGTATTTAAATATGAGACTAAATTAAATGATGGAATATATGTTTTAAATTTAAGTACTTTTGAAGCAAACTTATATACTTTATTTGTTTATGTTTTAGTAATATTTTTTTCTAGTTTTTCTTTTAAGTTTATAGAAATGAAGTATTACAAAAAATAATTAGCTATAATCAAACAAAGTTAGGGCACCTGGCAACAGAACGCCTCTACTTATTTATTTTGTGTTTAATTTTACTTATTAAGAAAATAGCAATAGCACTTACTACAGCAAATACTTCGAGCGCATGTCCAGAGTCGCCAAGTATCATTTGAACGATATAAAATATAATACAAACAACAAACCAGATCAGAATTAACATTGATTATGTTATATTTTTTGGGTCAGGCATCCCGACTTTATTGTATCCAGCATCTACGTAATGAATTTCACCTGTAACTCCACCTGCCATATCGCTTAATAGATATAAAGCTGAATTTCCAACATCAAGATTATCTACATTTCTTTTTAAAAAAGAGTGATCAGCATTCCACTTATATAAAAATTTTGCGTCACCAATTGCAGATGCTGCCAAAGTTTTAATTGGACCTGCACTTATAGCATTTACCCTTACTCCTTTAGACCCAAGATCTCTTGCAAGATATTTTACACTTGCTTCTAAAGCAGCTTTGCAAACACCCATTACATTATAATTTGGTATAGCTTTATTTGCCTCATAGCTCAGAGTTATCATGCTTCCACCTTGCTTCATTATTTTTGAGGCTTCTTTTGCAACCTCTGTAAATGAAAAACATGAAATTAACATACTCCTTAAAAAGTTTTCTCTTGTTGTATTTAGATATTCTCCTGATAATTCAGATTTATCTGAAAATGCTATTGCATGTACCACAAAGTCAATCTCACCCCATTTAGACTTTACATCCTCAAATAATTTTACAACTTCTTCTTTTTTTTCAACGTCACAGCTAAAAGTTAAATTTGAATTTAATTTTTCTGCCAATGGAACTACCCTTTTTTTAAGAGCATCTCCTAAATAGGTAAAAGCTAATTCTGCTCCAGCTTCAGCTAATTTTTGTGATATACCCCAAGCAATAGACCTTTCATTGGCAACGCCCATTATTAATCCCTTTTTGCCTTTCATTAAACTCATTATTAAACTTTCTCGAAAACTAAAGTTGCGTTTGTTCCACCAAAA
This sequence comes from uncultured Pelagibacteraceae bacterium, assembly GCA_902570525.1. Lineage (GTDB taxonomy): Bacteria > Pseudomonadota > Alphaproteobacteria > Pelagibacterales > Pelagibacteraceae > Pelagibacter. The sequence continues at coordinate 102,839 of CACFYN010000001.1, read as the reverse complement.
CCAAAACTATTAGACATTATAGAATTCAAAGAAATATCTTTTTCTACTTTTGTTACAATTGGATATTTTTTTGCTTCATCATCCATGTCAACAATATTTGCGGAAGCTGATATAAAATTATTTTTCATCATTATTAAACTGTAAACAGCTTCATGAACTGAAGTAGCTCCCAAAGAATGTCCAGACAATGATTTAGTCGAGCTTATTTTAGGTTTATAATCCTTAAATACTTCACCTACTGCCTTTAATTCAGTTATATCTCCCACAGGTGTAGATGTTCCGTGAGTATTTATATAATCGATTTTATTTTTTGCTGTTTTTAACGCCATTTGCATACATCTAACGGCACCTTCTCCAGATGGAGCTACCATATCGTAACCATCAGATGTAGCACCATATCCAGTTAATTCTGCATAAATTTTTGCACCTCTTGCTTTTGCATGTTCATATTCTTCAAGCACTAAAACTCCACCACCACCTGATATAACAAATCCATCTCTAGTTTTATCGTAAGGTCTTGATGCTTTATCTGGTGTATCATTATATTTGGATGATAAAGCGGTCATCGCATCAAACATTGCTGTCATTGCAAAGTGAACTTCATCACTTCCACCTGCAAAGATAACATTCTGTTTTCCTAATTGAATTAATTCCATTGCATTACCGATACAGTGTCCACTTGTAGCGCATGCAGAACTTATGGTGTAATTTACACCTTTTATTTTAAATGGTACAGCCAGTGTTGCGGAGGCTGTACTTGCCATAGTTCTTGGTACTACAAAAGGTCCCATTTTTTTTGGATTTTTTTCTCTAGTTTTATCCGCAGCCAAAATTACATTTTCAATTGAAGGTCCTCCCGACCCCATTACCATTCCTGTAGAAATATTGCTTACGTCTTTTTCCTCTAAACCAGAGTCCTTTACAGCTTCATTCATAGCTATATAATTATAAGCTGAACCTTTACCCATAAATCTAATAACTTTTCTATCTACGTGGTCTTCTAATTTAATATTTGGCAACCCATGAACATGGCTCTTGAGATTAAATTCTTTATACTCTTCAGAAAAAGTAATACCTGATTTTGAATTTATAAGAGAATTGTAAACTTCTTCTTGATTATTACCCAAACAAGAAACTACTCCAATTCCAGTTACTACTACCCTTTTCATTATTTAAACAATCCAACTTTCAAATTTTCAGCAGAATATATTTTTTTATCATCTGCTTTAAGAATTCCATTTGCTAAACCTACTGTTGTACCCTCTTTAACTAAAATTCTCTTCATATCAATTTCATATGTTGCAATTTTTACATTTTTTAACACTTCACCTGTAAACTTTACTGCCCCAACTCCTAACGCTCTACCTCTTCCAGGGTTTCCAAGCCAGCCTAAATAAAATCCAACCAGTTGCCACATTGCATCAAGTCCTAAGCATCCAGGCATAACTGGGTCCTCCTTAAAATGACAATCAAAAAACCATAATTCATTTTTAATGTCTAGTTCTGCTTTTAAAATACCTTTTTTAAAAGCTCCCTTATTTTCCTCAATTTCAGTAATTCTATCAAACATCAGCATTGGTGGTAAAGGAAGTTTTGCATTTCCAGGCCCGAAAAGTTCACCATTACCGCACTTTATTAGGTCATTGTAATTGTATGATGATTTTTTTTCCATAAAGTTGTTCTTTAATAGTGTATTTAGATAATTTACAATATACAATCAGATTTGAACTGATAAATTAGGCAAAATAATGAATAATAATACTCATTTTGAGGAAAAATTAAGATCTGCAGGCTTAAGAACTACTAAGCAAAGATTAAAAATGTGTGAAATTCTTTTTGATAGAAAAAAGACTTTTCATTTTACTATAGATGATCTTCGAAAAATTTTAAAAAAGAAATTAGATATTAAAATATCTCAAGCAACAATTTATAATACAATAAATGCCTTTAAAAACAAAGGTTACATAAAGGAAATTTCATTAAATTCTGATAAAACATATTACGATACAAATGTAACAAATCATCACCATTTTTATAACGAGACTACTAGTGAACTTATTGACTTTCATGATAAAGATGTCGAAGAAATTAAATTGAGAAAAAGCCTCCCAGGAAAAAAAATTAAATCAATAGAGGTTTTAGTTAAAGTGTCTGATAAATAACAATAATTATTCACATTAAATAAAGTAGGACAAAAAAACACTTTAGAATCATTCTAATATATTGACATATGTTACAAACTCATTAAATTAGAATTGTGAGTAAAGAAATTTTAAAAGAACAATCAAAATGCCCTTTTACAGGTGCTGGAACACCACCAAAACATCCAACTGGAAAAGGAACTTCCAACAGGGACTGGTGGCCGAACAGTCTAAATCTTAAAATACTAAGCCAGCATTCTAGATTAGTAAATCCGATGGATAAAAAATTTAGCTATGCAAAAGAATTTAAGAAATTAAATTATAAAGCTCTCAAAAAAGATCTACATAAATTAATGACAGACTCGCAAGATTGGTGGCCGGCTGACTACGGTCATTACGGTCCATTATTTATAAGACTTGCTTGGCACGCGGCAGGCACATACAGAACTGGCGATGGAAGAGGAGGTGCTGGTACGGGTAATCAGCGTTTCGCTCCACTCAACAGTTGGCCGGATAATGTTAACCTAGATAAAGCAAGATTATTACTATGGCCTATAAAGAAAAAATACGGAAAAAGAATTTCTTGGGCAGATTTATTTATTTTAGTTGGTAACGTAGCACTAGACTCCATGGGTTTCAAAACCTTTGGTTTTGGGGCTGGTCGTGAAGATATTTGGGAACCAGAGGAAGATATTTACTGGGGATCAGAAAAAGAATGGTTAGGCGTAAATAGATACAGTGGAAAAAGAGATTTAGAACAGCCATTAGGAGCCTCTCACATGGGATTAATCTATGTTAACCCTCAAGGGCCTGATGCAAATCCTGATCCATTACTAGCAGCACATGATATCAGAGAAACATTTGGCAGAATGGCAATGAATGATTACGAAACTGCAGCTTTAGTTGCAGGTGGACATACATTTGGAAAATCTCACGGGGCAGCCCCAGAGTCTCACAAAGGCCCAGAACCAGAAGGTTCAAAAATTCATGAACAAGCAACTGGTTGGAACAGTAATTATAAAAGTGGAAAAGGAGTTGATACTATAAGCTCTGGAATAGAAGGCGCTTGGACACAAAATCCAATTAAGTGGGATATGGGATATTTAGATTGTTTGTATGGTCACGAGTGGGAATTGACTAAGAGCCCTGCAGGTGCACATCAATGGACACCAAAAAAAAATGGTCAAGAAATCAAAATGGTTCCTGATGCACATGAGAGAGGAAAAAAACATCCTCCAATGATGCAAACTACTGATATTTCATTAAAAGTTGATCCAAGTTATGGACCAATAACAAGACATTTTCATAAAAATCCAAAAGAATTCCACGATGCTTTTGCCAGAGCTTGGTTCAAGCTTACACACAGAGACATGGGGCCTAGAGCGTGCTACTTAGGTCCAGACGTACCAAAAGAGCAGTTAATTTGGCAAGATCCTGTACCTAAGCAAAAATATAAAATCAAAAAAAGTGAAATAAAAAAACTTAAAGCTCAAATAATCAAATCAGGTCTTAAAGTTCCAGAGCTAGTATCTACTGCTTGGGCATCTGCATCAACTTTTAGAGGTTCTGATAAAAGAGGTGGAGCAAACGGAGCAAGATTAAGACTTGAACCCCAAAAAAATTGGGAAGTAAATAAAGTCTCAAAAACTGAAAAAGTTATTAAAGTATTAGATAAAATAAAAAAACAATTCGATGGTAAAAATAAAAATGTTTCAATTGCCGACTTGATAGTTCTAGGAGGTTGTGTTGCCATTGAAAAAGCTGCAAAAAAAGGTGGTCATAAAATTGATGTACCTTTTTCTTCAGGTAGAGGTGATGCATCACAAGATCAAACAGATATAAATTCATTTGGTTTATTAGAACCAAAGGCAGATGGATTTAGAAATTACTTGAATTCAGACACAAATATTTCAGCAGAAGAACTTTTAGTAGATAAAGCCCAGCTTATGAGATTAACAGCACCAGAAATGACAGTTTTAGTCGGCGGCATGAGAGTATTGAAGGCTAACTATGATGGATCAGATAATGGCGTATTCACAAAAAAACCTGGTTCATTATCAAATGATTATTTTAAAAATCTATTAGATATGAACACAACTTGGAAAGAAGTTGATAAAAAAGAGCAACTATTTGTCGGCAAAGATAGAAATACAAATAAAGTTAAGTGGAAAGGCACTAGAGTAGATCTAATATTTGGCTCTAATTCTCAATTAAGAGCTATTGCTGAAGTTTATGCTTGTGAAGATGCAGAGAAAAAATTTATAAGTGATTTCGTAGCAGCATGGACAAAAGTAATGAATGCAGACAGATTTGATTTAAAACTTAACTAAGCTATAATCATCGTATGACTGAGTTAACCCGTGGCATATTTCAAACTAGTAAATCATTTTACGATAACAATAAGGGCTCTTTATTAAGAACTTTAATCTATACTATTGGACACTTTGCAATTGCTATTACAGTTTTAATGTTAATAGCGGACGTGTCATTTATGATTGCGTTGACAGATGCAATAGTCGAGCCTTTAGCTAATGCAGTATGGTACTTTGTACTAGATAAACTCTGGACAAGCAAATTAAGTAGGAAAAAATAGTTAGTTTTTACCCCATACATCATCCATATTAATCCACCCTTTGTAATTTTGGCTGTTAACTTTGCACCAATCTTTTTTGCATTTTTTTAAGATCAGTAATCTACCACTGTCAATATTTGCAATAGGTCTTGAATTAAAACTAGGTTTTTTAAATAGAATTCTATTTGATAAAACAATTACAGAATTTACTTTTTTCAATTGAGAAATATGTACCCATCCACTATTTTTTTTATGGTCAATTACTTTTCGAAAGTTCTCTTTTTTATCAATGACTTTGACTGGTAAATATTTTTTTTTATAAACAAATTTTACAGGATAATCTAAACCTGGACCCATTCTTACATTTACTTTTGAATTTTTGAGCATTAAATAGTAATTTTCATTACTAAATGCAATAGTACAAAAAAAAATTAAAATAAAAAAAATTATTTTGTTCCACATATACAATTCTTTTTTTTTGAGAATCTCGTTTGTCTAAAAGTTAAATTTAAAAGATTTATTATCAAGATTTTATTTGTTAATTCGCTTTTTAGATTTAATATATATTTAAGAACTTCATTTGCCTGTATGTTCCCCACGATTCCTGCAACAGGACCTAAAATTCCATCAGTTTCGCAGTTTAAAACTTCTTCGTTAACTTCCGATTGATAGAAACATTTTAAACATGCCACATTATTTCTTTTAAAATTAAAAGAAAAGATATGACCATCGTATTTACTTATTGCACCAGCTATAAATATTTTTTTTAATTTATTTGCAAATTGATTCAATAAAAATTTTGTATTAAAATTATCTGAACCATCTACAATAATGTCAAATTGATTTAATATTTTATTAGCGTTTTTTTTTGTTATTTTAGTTTTATAAATTTTAGTTTTAACATCAGGATTAATATCAACTATTTTTTTTTTTAATACCTCGACTTTATATTTTCCCACATCTCTCAATGTATAAATTGATTGACGATGTATGTTTGATGTATCAACTTTGTCATAATCAACTATGCCTATTTTTCCTACACCTGCTCTAGATAAATAATCAATAATTGGACACCCAAGACCACCCGCCCCTACAATCAAAACATTTGAACTAAGAATTTTTTTTTGCCCTATCATTCCAACATTCTTCAGAACTATCTGTCTTGAATATTTTTCAATTTGCTTTGTGGAAAGATTTTTCCTCATTTACCAGTAGAACCAAAACCTCCACTTCCTCTAATTGTTTCAGGAAGTTCATTTACTTCTTCAAATTCGATTTTTAATATTGGTGTGAGAATCATTTGTGCTATTCTATCATTACAATTTACCACAAATTCACTTTCACCATGATTAAAGATTATTACTTTAAGTTCACCTCGATAATCACTGTCAATAGTTCCTGGAGTGTTAAGAACACCAATCCTTTGTTTAGCTGCTAATCCAGATCTTGGTCTAATCTGAACTTCAAATTCTTCAGGAAAAGCTATTGAGATTCCAGTTGGAATTAAAGCTAATTCTCCAGGCTTGATTTTAATTGAATTTTCAATAAATGCCATTAAATCCATCCCTGATGAGCCGCTAGTTTTATATTTTGGCAACTTTACTTTTGGATCAAGCCTTTTTACTAGAACCTTAACCATTAATTATTCCAGATTTGAAACAATTTTTTTTACGATTTTTTTAGCAATTACAGATTTTTTATCTTTGGAAATGTTTTCAATTCCTCCATTTTTATACAAGATGCTTACTTCATTGAAGTCTGATTCAAAGCCTATCTCTTTATTAGAAACATCGTTAGCAATTAACCAATCACAACTTTTTTCATTTATTTTTTTTTGTGAATTTTCGATTATATCATTGGTTTCAGCAGAAAATCCTAGAACCAATTTAGGTCTCAAGGAATTATGATTTGAGACATGTTTTAAAATATCAATATTTTTTTCTAAACTAAGGCTATAATTTTCTTTATTTTTAATTTTAGTTTCGGATACTTCTTTTACTTTGAAATCGGCAACAGCTGCAGAAAAAATTGCTACATCTACAGGCAGATTTTCAATTACGGCATCAAACATTTCTTTTGCTGAGTTAATATTGATCATTTTTACACCTTTAATTGGATCAAGTTGCGTTGGACCCGATATAAGGGTTGTATTAAACCCACTTCTTTTAAGTGAATTTGCAATCTCATAACCTTGTTTTCCGCTTGATTTGTTAGTTATATATCTTACTGGATCAATAAATTCTTTGGTAGGTCCGGCAGTTACAAGTGCTTTGAGGCCATTATTTTTTTTTAATTCTTTTAATTTTTTCTCCAAATAATTAACTATTTCTAGTGGTTCGGTCATTTTACCTTCGCCATATTCCCCACATGCCATATCGCCGATATCTGGACCTATAAATTCATGACCCATATTTTTTAAAATATTTACGTTGTTTTGATTAGATTTATTTTCCCACATTCTAACATTCATAGCTGGAGCAATATAAAATTCTTTATCTGCAGCTAACAACACAGTTGAAGCTAAGTCATCTGCATTAGCATTTGAAATTTTTGATAATGTATTTGCAGTTGCTGGTGCAATTAATATTATATCTGCCCATCTAGATAGTTTTATATGATCCATCTCAGCTTCAGAACTTGGATCAAATAAGTCTGTATAAACCTTTTCTTGAGATAAAGCAGTAACAGAAAGAGGTGTTACAAATTTGTTAGCATTCTTGGAAAGTATAGTTTTTACTGAGCTACCTTTTTTCTTTAGAAGTCTAATTAATTCTAAAGCTTTATAAGCTGCAATTCCTCCTGTTATAACTAATAATATTTTTTTATTTTTTAATTCACTCATCTTTGGATTAAAATACCATGAAACCTATAAATACAAGCAGTAATAAACCAATAATACTCTGATTTCTAAAGGATTTCATTTCAAGTTCTTTATTTTTCATTGCTGAGTAAGAATTTGTATTTTGTGGAATTTGACCACTTGCAAGGAATGTCAGTGCTTGATTAGCTTTTTCCATCATTTGTGGTAATTCAGGAAGTTTTTTTAATACTTCTGCGGAATCCTTTAAAGTTTCTGTAAAATTATTAATTGGATCTTTTGTTTCTCTTAACCATTTTTCTAAAACAGGTCTCGAAGTCTCCCATATATTGGTTTCTGGATTAAGTTTTCTTGCGACTCCCTCTACTACTACCATTGTTTTTTGTAACAAAAGTAATTGAGGTTGAGTTGGCATATCAAATTTTTCTGTAATATCAAACAATTGTTTTAGTAATCTACCACCTGAAATATCCTTAACTGATTGACCAAAAATTGGTTCACCTATTGATCTCAAAGCTTGAGCGAGTTCATCAACATTTACATTATTTGGCACTAAGCCTGCTACGAGATGAACTTCAGCAACTTTTTTATAGTCTCTTTGAATAAAACCAAATAAAATCTCCGCTAAATATCTTCTGTTAAGTTTATCTATTCTACCCATTATACCAAAATCAATTGGCACTATTTGTCCGCTTTCATTTATAAATAAATTACCCTGGTGCATATCAGCATGAAAAAATCCATCTCTTACTGCGTGTCTTAAAAAATGTTGTATAATATTTGATGCAATATTTTTTGTATCTATATTTTTTTCATTAATTAAATCTCTTTCTCTTATAGAAACTCCATCGACCCAATCTAAAGTCAAAACTTTTTCACTAGTATAATTCCAGTATATTTTAGGTACAAAAAAACCAGAGTCGTTCTTTGTATTTTCGGCAAATTCATTAGCAGCAGCTGCTTCAAACCTTAAGTCCATTTCATGATTAGTAATTTCCTTTAGAAGAAAAACTACTTCTACCAGTTTAAGTCTTCTAGTTTTTGTTACTGTACTTTGAATTATGTAGGCTAGAAGCATCAAAGCATCAATCTCTTCATTAAAGACTTTTTTGATTTCGGGTCTTAATATTTTAATTGCTACATCTTTTACGGTTCCATTTTCATTAATTTGTGCTTTGTGGACTTGCGCTATGGATGCTGCAGCCACTGGGTCGCTAAGATTTAAAATAGAATTATAATTATCTAAGCCCAAACTCTCTTTTAAAATATTTTTAGCTTCTGACATTGTAAATGGAGGTAATCTGTCTTGAAGTTTCTCTAATTTTTTTGAAACTTCCTCGCCAATTATATCTGGCCTAGTTGCTAAAAATTGACCTAATTTGATAAATGTCGTTCCCATACCCTGAATAGACTCGCATAGTTTATCTTCATCAGATTTATTATTAAAAGGATCTTTTTGTTTGGAAAATGAAAAGGCAAAAACATTTAATAAAATTTTAATAATTAATGGGGGCTGATGTATTCTCGAGACTATTTCTACAGCATCGGATTTAGCCAATCTTCTTGCAATCCTGAGTAAAATAAAAATTTTTTTTAGCATTAAACTTTCCAGCCAGAATGTATTGCAACTATTCCACCATTAAAATTTCTATATTTGCAATTTGTAAATTTATTACTTTTCATGCAATCGATTAATTCTTCTTGATTAATAAATTTATCTATACTCTCAACTAGATACTCATATGGCTGTTTATCTCCAACAACAAAATCACCAATTTTTGGTATCAATTTTGAATATTCCTCGTAAATTTTTCTCAAATTTTCATTCTGAACTTTTGAAAATTCAAGGCATAAAAATTTTCCACCTGGTTTAAGAACTCTATAGGCTTCTTTTATAGACTTATCGATATTTTTAGTATTTCTTAATCCGAAACTGATAGTATAGAAATCAAAATAATTATTTTTAAATTTTAAATTTTCAGCTGAATTTACATACCATTTAATATTATCAATATTCTTGAATTTTTTTTTCCCTTCGTTAATCATATTTTTATTTGGGTCAACATTGTAAACTATGCCATTATAATTAACTGAGTCCAAGAATAACTTACCAATATCGCCAGTGCCGCATGCTACATCTATTAGCTTTGAATTTTTAGATGGGGACATCATATTTATTAAATCCTTTTTCCAAAGTCTGTGAATTCCAAGCGACATAAAGTCATTCATCAAATCGTACTTGTTTGATACTTTATCGAAGACTTTCTGAACAAGTCCTTTATTATTTTGTAAAATTTGTTTCATTATTTTTTTTTATTATCTGATAATATAGTACTTAATGCCAGAATTGCCAGAAGTAGAAATTGTCAAACAGTCACTTATAAAAAACATTAAATCTCAAAAAATTCTAAAAGTAATAGTAAGAAACAGAAATCTAAGATTTAGAATACCAAAAAATTTTAAGAGCATTCTTCAAAATAAAAAAATTATAAACATAAGAAGGTTTTCTAAATATATAATTATTGAACTTTCAAATAAATCATATTGCATTTTACATTTAGGAATGTCTGGAACAATTCATATTATAAAAAAAAAAAGGAAAAACTTGGTTACAAATTCAAGTTTTTATCACTCACCATTTTTACCAAAAAAACATAATCATGTTGAATTTATGTTTAATAAATTGCGACTTATTTATAATGATCCAAGAAGATTTGGATATTTCAAAATTTTGAACGATCATTTAAAATTAAAAAATTTTATTAAAAAGTACGGCATTGAACCTTTTAATAAAAAGTTTAATTATAATTATGTTAAAAGTAGACTACAAAATAAGAAAAAAAATATTAAAGATTATCTTTTAGATCAAAAATTTGTTTCTGGTATTGGAAATATTTATGCATCAGAAATTTTGTTTGAAAGTAAAATAAATCCTAAAAAAAAATCATGCAATCTTTCGGAAAATGAATTAAAAAATTTGGTGAAATATTCAAAAATTGTTTTAAGAAATTCAATTAAAAGGGGTGGTTCAAGTATTAGAAATTTTGTTAATACATCAGGTGAAATTGGCAGTTTCCAAAAATATTTTAAAGTTTATGAAAGAGAGGGTAAAAACTGTCCTAAAATTAATTGTGATGGTAAGATCGTTCGTATAGTAATTTCGAATAGATCGACTTTCTATTGCAATAATTGTCAAAAAAATAAAAATAAGCAGTTGACCGTGCTAATTTGAGCAGTTATATCTCCTCGCGTTATGGCAAATACAAAATCAGCAATTAAAACTACTAGAAGAATATCTAGAGAAACAAAAGTGAACAAGCTTAGAAAAAGTAGGTTCAAAAATGCTTTAAAAAAAATGAACGTTTTGATTGAAAAGAAAAATAAAAAAGAAGCTTTAAGTTATTTACCAAAATTGAACTCAGAAATCATGAAAATTTCCAAAACTGGTATTATTAAAAAGGGAAACGCCTCTAGAAATTTATCAAGAATTACAAAAAAAATAAACGCTCTTTAACAACCCATAAGCGACATCAGTATCTTCAACTTTCGGTTTACACTAAATATCTTAAACTTTTTTTTTTAAATACTAAATATAGATTAATTTAACCCGTGAAAAATTTTTCTTTTTCTTTTTTTTTTAATAAAAATTACCACCTTAAGTTTAAAAAATTTCTATTACAGATTTAATTTTTTATTCTATTACAGATTTAATTTTTAATTTAGGAATACACTTGCAGATTTTATTTTTTTTTTAATTTTTAAAAATTTTTGTTGATAAAATTTTTTAAAAGTCTGTAAATGAAACTCTTACAAATATCTCATGAATAACAAAATAACACTTAATTCTAACTCTCAAGCACCGCTCTCTTGGGAAAAAATTCAAGCAGATTTGAAATATAAGTTTGGAAATGATATTTATGACAGCTGGCTTCGAAAAATTACTTTTGAGGAAGAGTTTAATAATTATATATTATTATCTGTTACAACACCATTTATAAGAGATTGGATTACATCAAGGTATCTTGACCAAATCTTACAAACAGTTAAATCTCATAAGTCGGAAATAAGCAGAATAGAGCTATCTATAAATTCGAATTTAGTTAAAGAAAAATTTGAACCGAAGGATGTAGATAAAATTGAAAAATCAAGTAGTAACATTTCATTCATAAAAGATTTTGTATTTCAATATAACAGAATTGACCCAAATAAAAGTTTTGAGACTTTTATTACTGGAGATAGCAATAAGTTGGCTTTTGAAGCTTCCAAAAAAGTTACTGAAAAGATCTCTCACTATAATCCGTTGTACATTTATGCAGGTGTTGGAATGGGCAAAACTCACTTGTTAAATGCTATAGGACTTAAACTCAAACAAGAAAATAAAGTAATGCTTATTTCTGCCGAGAGATTTATGTATCAATTTGTAAAAGCCATAAAATCAAATGATATGGTTAAATTTAAAGATTATTTTCGAAATGCTGATGTATTTTTAATAGATGACATTCAATTTATGAATGGAAAAGAGGCTATGCAAGAAGAGTTTTTTCACACTTTTAATGCTCTTCTTGATAAAGGATCGCAAATAATAATTTCCGGGGATAGACCGCCAAATAAACTTTCTAGAATACAAGAACGAATAAAATCAAGATTTTCTGGAGGATTAGTAATTGATATTCAGCAGCCTGATTTAGAGTTAAGAAAGAAAATTATCAAGTTTAAGTCAGAAGAATTAATTAGATATTATACAAACCAAATAAATATATCTGATGAGATTCAACTTTTTTTAAGCAAAGAAATTAAAAATAGTATTAGAGAATTAGTTGGGGCTTTAAATAGAATTGTCTCATTTTCAAGAATTTATAATAAAACACCTAACATTTCAGAGATAAAAATTATTTTAAAAGATTTGCTTAATTACTCGGAGAATAAAGTTACAGTTGATTTAATACAATCTTTAGTATGTAAATTTTTTAAAATATCTAAAACTGAGATGTTATCTTCAAGACGATCAAGATATTTAGTTAGACCTAGGCAAACAGCAATCTATCTCACTAAACTTTTAACTACAAAATCATTACCAGAAATAGGTAGAGATTTTTCAAATAGAGATCATACTACTGTCATACACTCTATAAAAACGATTGAAAATTTAAAGAAAAATGACAATGAGCTATGTAACAATATTGATACTTTAAAAAATCAAATTTTATACAACAATCAGAAAAATGAAATTTAATGTTAATCAAAATGATCTTCAAAAATCTTTAGGATACTGCCAAGGTGTTATAGAAAAAAGAAGCACGCTGCCAATACTTTCTAACATTCTATTAGATGCTGGCGGATCAAAATTAAAAATCACTGCAACAGATCTAGATTTGATATTTATTAATGAGATTAAAAATGTTGAAATTTTAGAAGAGGGTAAAACCACAACAACATCCTCGACAATGTATGATATTATAAGAAAATTTAGTTCAGGAAAAAAAATAAATTTTAATTTGTCGGGAGAAAATAAAGTTAAACTTGAGTCTGAAAAATCAATTTTCAATCTAAATTGTATTTCTGCTTCTGAGTTTCCAGTTACAGAGGAAAATTTTAATGAAAATGAATTTAACATTAAATCTAAGCAGCTTCTTAAGCTATTGAACAAATGCAAGTTTTCTGTTTCAAACGATGAAACCAGGCATTACCTAAGTGGGATTTATTTTCATCAAACTGAACTAGACGATAAAAATTACTTAAATGCGGTGGCTACTGATAGTCATAGAATGTCGATTTCAAAAGTGCAATTAAGCCAAAAAATAAATTTTGAACCAATAATTCTACCAAAAAAAACAATATTTCAATTGGTGAATTTATTAGAAGATTATGATGGGGAAGTTAAAATATCAAATATTAAATCTAAAATAAAATTTGAAATGGAAGATAGTGTACTAATATCAAAACTTATTGATGGCAAGTTCCCTAACTATATTCAGGTAGTACCGAAAAGTAATAAAAAAAGATTAGAAGTTGAATTAAAACCATTTTTAAATTCTGTAGATAGAGTTGCATCTGTTTCAATGGATAAAAAAGATAGTGTTAAATTTAAGTTAACAAAAGATAAACTTGATTTATCAGTGAACAATGCAAGTAGTGGAGACGGAAATGAAACTCTAAATGTAAATTTCGATCATGAACTTGATATTAGTTTTAACTCGAGATATCTTATTGACATAGCATCACAATTGGATGGTGATAAAATTGAAATATACTTAAACGAGACAGGCTCACCGGCATTAATTAAAGACCCTTCCGATTTTGATAGTATTTATGTTGTTATGCCGATGAAGGGTTAGAAGTCTTATTTAAAACATCATACATAGTATTTTGCAGTGTATTCAAAAATTGTTTGCCCTCAAGTCCTGGTCTTATTGGTTTAAGTACTGTTATAGTTATTTTTTTATTTTTACAAAGATTTCCATTTTTGGGCCATACTTCACCTGAATTAATTGTGATAGGCAAACAATTGATATTTAATTCCTGGTATATTCTAGCAACACCTTTTTTAAAATCAGGTCTTTCATTAGGATTGGTCCTTGTTCCCTGTGGAAAAATAACAATTGGTCTATTATCTTGGGATGAGATTTTTACTGTATCTACAAAATTAATTTTTTCTTTTGATATTTTATTTCTTTCCACTGGTATTGATCCAATTTTTTTTAAATACCACCCAAAAATTGGAATTTTGATCAACTCTTTTTTTAAAATAAACTTAGGTCCTTTAAATATTGCTTGCAGATAAAACGTTTCAAAGGCTGATTGATGAGTACAAGCGATAAAAAATTTTTCACTATTCAAAATATTTTCCTTACCAATAATTTCAATTTTAGTAGAGAGAAATAATTTTAAACAAAGCTTTGACCAATGTCCTAATATTTTTCCGCCAAAGATAGTAATATTTTTCGGCATCAATAAAGATGGTAAAAATACAATACAAACTAAAATAACTCCACTATAAAAAAAAATCGAAAAAAGTTTTTTAGTCATAAATTAAAATCTATATTAGATGATGTTGATTAGCTTTTGTCTTTTGAGGATCACTTTCATCAATTTATTATTTATCATTATTTCTAAAGGTTTAGGTCTTAAATTATAATTTGAGGATAAAGACATTCCATATGCACCAACATCTGAAATTGCTACAAATTCTTTTTCTTTTAGATTCTGAAAACTTTTCACAGATAAAAATTTGTCAGTGGTTTCACATACCGGACCAACGAAATCATGCATCTTTTTATTTTTTTTATTTGTCTTTAATAATGGAATAATACTGTGATATGATCCATACAGAGCAGGCCTCATTAGATCATTCATTGCTGCATCTAAAATAATAAATTTTTTTTTATTTGTATTTTTTATATAAATAATTTGTGAAAATAAAACTGCTGTGTTTGCAATTATAGATCTACCAGGTTCAAAAATAATTTTAACATTATGCTTTTTTAAAAATTTTTTTATTATTTTGTTATATTTTTTATAATTAAATAGTTTTGTTTTTCTGTCATATTGAATACCCATTCCCCCACCTAAATCCACATATTCAAAAATATATTTAGATTTTTTAATAATTAGATCTAAAACATTGAGCATTTTAAGATACGGTTTGTAGTCAGTTATCTGGCTACCAATATGAACGCTTAAGCATTTTACTTTTACATACTTGGAATTTTCGAATTTATTTAATATATTTAAGAAAGCTTTTTCTGTTAGGCCAAATTTATCTTCGTGTTTGCCAGTAGAAATCTTTTTTAAGGTTTTAGCATCAATGTTTGGGTTTAACCTTATTCCAATATTTACAATTTTTTTTTTTAGCTTGGCTAATCTCTCAATTTCAAATATTTCACTCTCGGATTCTGTATTTATAAGTAAAATTTTTTTTTCTATTGCAAATTTTAGTTCCTCTGTTTTTTTTCCTACACCAGAAAATACAATTTTTTTTGGTAATATACCTGCCTTTAGAGCTTGCATCATTTCTCCTTTTGAGACAACATCAGCACCCACCCCAGACTTTTTAATTTCTTTTAAAATTTGACGGTTATTATTTGATTTTACAGAAAAACATATTAAAGGGCTTATGGATTTAAAACTTTGCTGAAAATTGCGAATATTATTCCGCAATCTATTTAGTGAGTAACAATAAGTTGGTGTTCCATATTTTCGAACTATTTTTAAAGCATCAACCTTCTCAATAAAAAGTTTATTTTTTTTAAAATACATTAAATTAATTTAATTACTTTTAACTGATTTTTTTGACCCTGATATTCTGGATCACCTTTTTTTCCACAAGAAAAAAAAATTATTGCACAAAATAAAATTAAAGATATTTTTTTAAACATGTTTTTTATATTTTTTTATCATTTTCTTTATATTTTCAAAAGAAGTTCCACCATAAGATTTTTTTGATTTTACTGAATTTTCGAGATTAAATAATTTCAACGCACTCTCATTAAGATTTTTGTCAATACTTTTTATTTCAGGGACTGTTAACTCGCTCAATTTTTTACCCTTTTGTTCTGCTAAATTTACAATTTTTGAAGTTACTAAGTATGCTTTCCGAAATGGATATTTGTGTTCTCTTACAATATAGTCAGCAAGGTCTGTAGCAGTAGTATAACCAGTTTCTGCTAATTGTATCATTTTTTTTTTATTAACAATAAAATTATTCAAAACTTCTCGCATAATTTGTAAAGATATTTTTATTTGATCAAATGATTTAAAAGCTAACTCTTTATCATCCTGCAAATCTTTAAAGTATGATAGTGGCAAACCTTTAAGTATTGTCAGCATTGAAAATAAATTTCCATAAGCATGTCCAGTTTTTCCTCTTAAATACTCAAGAGTATCCGGATTTTTCTTTTGAGGCATTATTGAAGAACCTGTCACAACTTTATCCTTTAATTTAATTAAATCAAAAGCATCTGAATTCCATAAGATAAATTCCTCAGCAAATCTAGATATGTGATTTGAGCAGACTGAGATTGAATATAGAAAATCTAAAACAAAATCCCTATCCGAAACAGTATCGACAGAATTTCTAGTTGGGTTTTTAAACTTTAATTTTTTTGTAGTAAATTCTCTATCTATATCAAAACTGGTTCCTGCAATTGCAGCAACACCTAAAGGATTTTGTAATAATGATTCCTTATTATATAAAAATCTCTTTTTATCTCTATTTAACATTTCTACATAGGCCAGGATATAATGTGCAAATGAGATAGGTTGTGCGTTTTTTAAATGGGTAAAGCTGGGCATTATTGTGTATATATTTTTTTCAGCAATTTTAATTATTGATTTTATCGTAATATCAATTTCTTTAATAATGTCATTTGAGGCATCTATCATCCAAAGTTTAAAATCTACAATTACTTGGTCATTTCTTGATCTTGCTGTGTGAATAAATCCAGCATCCTCACCTATTAAATCAAAAAGCCTTTTTTCAATACTCATGTGAATATCTTCACTTTGATTGTTAAAAGTAAATTTCTTTTTATTTATTTCATTAAATATTTTTTTAAGTCCCCAGATAATTTTATTTTTAACTTGTAAGGAAATAATTTTTTTTTTAAAAAGCATTTCTACATGTACGGAGGATGCATAAATATCCTGCTTATAAAGTCTTTTATCTATATTTATTGAGCTTCCAACTTTTGCAAATAAACTTGAGCTATTTTTTTTAATTCTGGTGCTCCAAACTGGTTTATTGTTTTTATTTTTACTCATGATATGTAACTATACATTTTAGAATGAGATTATTAAGCTTAAAATTATTTTTGTTATTTATATATTTATTATTTCCATCAATTACTAGCGCTGATCAAAAGCTAGATATAAAAAATCTTAAAATTCACAAAGAACCAAAGAAAGTAAATGATATTATGTTCAAGAATTCAGAGGATATAACTATTTCTCTAGATAATTTTAAAGGTAAATTAGTTGTTATAAATTTTTGGGCAACCTGGTGTGCTCCATGTAGAGAGGAGATGCCATCTTTAGATATCCTTCAATCAAATAAAAATTTCCAGGATTTAATTGTTTTACCGATTAATGTTGGCAAAGAAAATAAGGAGAAAGCAAGAAGATTTTTTAATGATTTACAAATAAAAAATCTTAAACTTTATTATGACGACTCAGTTAAACTTGCCAACACTTTCTCATTGATAGGACTTCCAACTACTATTTTTATAGACAAAGACGGCGATGAATTTGCACGGATTATCGGGTCCGTTGACTTTGGAGATCAAAACTTTATTAAATGGTTATCGAATTATAATTAGATATGGAATTTGTTTTAAATTCAAAAATTATCGAGTCTAAAAATAAAGATAAAATAAAATATGCTATAATTCTTCTTCATGGATATGGAGGTGATGGCGCAGATATAAGTTCAATTGCACATACATGGAGACGTTTTATAGATAATACAATTTTCTTTTGTCCTGATGGACCACAAACTTGTAAATTAAATCCAATTGGCTTTCAGTGGTTTGATTTAAGTATAGATGACCAAAATTATATTATTGCCGAAGTAAGAAAAACTGAAAAGATTTTAATTGAATATGTTGATCAAATTAAGGAAAAATTTAAATTAAATAATTCTCAAATTATTTTAGCAGGATTTAGTCAAGGATGTATGATGTCAATTAATTTAGGTCTTACAAGTAATGAAAAATTTAAATCTGTTATTGGATTTTCTGGAAAAATAATAAATAAAATTGACTTACAGGAAAGAATGAATTCAAAAACAGATGTATTACTGTTTCATGGTGACGCAGATGAAGTTGTCTCACCATCAAGTTTACTAGAAGCAAAAGATTTTCTCGAGAGAAACAAAATAAAAGTAGAAGTTAATATGATAAAAAATTGTGCTCATCATATACCTGTTGAAGCACTAAGTTTAGCGTTAAAATATATTAAAAAAATAATATAAAAAAAATTTTAATAATTTGATTGATAATATTGATTATTAAAAATTAATAAGTTATTCTAAACATATTAACATGACATTCATTGATAAAAATACATCTTTAGATAACTGCCCTGCTTTAGTTTTAAATGCAGACTATAGACCTTTAAGTTATTATCCTTTATCTCTTTGGAGTTGGCAAGATTCTGTTAAGTCAGTTTTTTTGGATAGAGTTTCTATTGTAAACTATTATGATAAAATAGTGCATAGCCCATCATTTAGCATGAAACTGCCAAGTGTAATTGCATTAAAGAGTTACATTAAACCAATTTCAAATCCTAATTTTACAAGATTTAACGTATTTTTAAGAGACAAATTTAGTTGTCAATACTGCGGTAGTAAAAAAGAACTTACATTTGATCATCTTCTGCCGAGATCTAAGGGTGGTAAAACTGATTGGGACAATGTTGTTACAGCTTGTTCAAGCTGCAACGTTAAAAAAGGAGGAAGATTGTTAAATAAGTCTGGTATGAGTCTAAATCAGATGCCTTATCAACCTTCAACTGAAGATCTTCATCGGAATGGAAAACATTTTCCACCAAACTTTCTTCACAAAACTTGGGTAGATTATCTTTATTGGGATGTTGAACTTGAACCTTAATTAAATTTTTTCAGACACACGAATTGCAATTTTTGATCCGGTTTTAACAATTTTATCGAATATCGAATAAACACCTTCTTTTGATGCACCTTTTTCGTATGCGATATCTTTATGATGTAGCTCGTCTTCTCTAAATTTTATAATTTTTTCCTTAAGTTCTTTCTCATCAGATTCGATTTGATCAATTTGATTTTGATAATGTTCGTCTATCACTTCTTCAACTGATGCTGTACATAGCATTGCTGCTTTTTTTCCAAGTAAGGTTGACCCAAATCCTAAACCAACACCTAAAAGATCCCATAGTGGTAAAAATTTTGTTGGTTTGATTCTTCTTCTCCTTATTTCTTGTTCAAAATAATTTGCATGCTCACGTTCATGTTCTTTCATTTCTTCTATTGTTTTTTTCAGTTCGTCATCTTTAACAAAGGTGTTTAAGGCTAATAGTTGACCTTCGTATATTTTTATTGCCCCTCTTTCACCCGCGTGATCAACTCTAATAAATTCCTCGATTTTTTTTTTATTACTTTTTTTCATATTTAATAAATATAGTAAAAGTTATAATCATTATAAGAGCAGAAATAAAAGTATTTATTGTAGCAAGTGAGACTCCAAATACTGAAAAAGTAACATCTTTACAGCTTATAGGTTTGTTCTTTAATTGTTTTAAAATTTCTGTTTTGTCAATTATAGTTGTATTTATATTACTACCACAAACAAAGGACTCCGCGATTAAACCTTGCTCAATACCAACATGGTATATTGACAGTAATGTCCCTGATAAAAAAATCATGCTCAATAATAAAAAAGATAATTTTTCTAAATTTTTAAACATAGTTATTAAAATAATCATTATAATTGTTAGGATATAAGGTACTCTTTGCAACAAACAGAGATTACATGGTTTATGTCCTAAAACGTATTCTACAAAAAATGCGAATAAAATTGCAAATGTTGAGAAAATTAATATTAAATTTAATTCAGTTTTATACTTTAGAGAACTTATCATTATTTAATTAAAGTTAAGTAAATTAAAGCTATTACAAAGATTATTATAATACCAATTGCAGAAGACCACACTGCGCCTTTTTGCTCAATAAAGCTTACAAATTTTTCACCGAATTTATATGTAAGAAATGAAACTAAAAAAAACCTTAGACCTCTTGATATCAGACTAATAATTATAAACGCCATTATATCAAACCCTATTAAGCCACTAGTGATTGTAAAAACTTTATATGGTAAAGGGGTAAAACCAGCTAGAAATAAAGTGCCAAGCCAAATGACCATTCCACTTCCCTGAGAAAGATCCATTTTTAACTTTAGAACTTTGTTTTCATAATTATAGAATTCAATTACATACATTGCTAAATCTATAAATAAATAGCCGATCAGGTATCCAAAAATACCTCCGAATACAGAAAATATTGTTGCAATCAAAAAAATTTTTAAATACGAGGATTTTTTTGCAAGCACCATTGGAACAACCATTACATCTGGTGGAATTGGGAAAAAGGAACTTTCAACGAAAGATACAATGCCCAAGTAAAGATTTGATCTCTTGTTTGACGCTAATTCTATTGATTTATCGTAAAATTTTTTGAACATTTTTTGGTTTTATTACAAAATAACTTTTTATACTATTTATTTAAATAAAATTAATTGTTTAAATACAGGGCGAATGGCGGAACTGGTAGACGCGCACGACTCAAAATCGTGTTTCGCAAGAAGTGAGAGTTCGATTCTCTCTTCGCCCACCAAACTATGGAAGTATCAAAAATAAATAGTCTTGTTGAATTATTTTTTAAAAAATTAGAGGAAGTGGATAACAAAAAACCACTTCTTAACACGTTAAAATCTGAAAAAAAAACTTATAACTGGAGCGATATATCTGAACGAATATTTAAACTATCAAGTAAAATAAAGAAATTAATAAAATCTGGGGACAAATGTTTAATTCTTTCTGAAAATAATCCAAATTGGTTCATTTCTGATATTGCAATTATGAATGCAGGTGGAATTTCAGTGCCTATTTTTACTACTTACTCAGCTAACGACTATAAATTTATACTTGAGGATTGTAATCCAACTTTAGTAATTGTTTCAAATAATAATCAATTTGAAAAAATAAAAGAATTTGTAAACGATAAATCAATTGAAATAATTTCTTTTGAAAAAATAGATACCAAAAGTTATTTAATTGAAGATATATTTAAAGATACTTTAAACGAAAAAATAATTAATAATAATTTAAAAAGAAATATGCCAGCGTGTATCATTTATACATCTGGGACATCTGGCAATCCAAAAGGAGTTATTTTAAGTCACGGCGGAATTCTAGCAAATTGCGAAGGTGCCTATGATTTACTATTGCCATTAATTAAAAAAACTTCGCCAGTGTTCCTCACTTGGTTACCATTATCTCATTCCTATGAACACACTGTACAATTTGTACAGATTTTAATTGGGGCTAAAATATTCTATGCCGAAAGTTTGGAAAAACTATTGAGTAACATGTCAGAGGCAAAACCAACTATAATGACCGCTGTTCCTAGATTTTATCAAAACTTATTCAATAAGATAAATGTTAATTTTAATAAACAAAAAGGATTTAAAAAAAAATTGATAAATTTAACAATTGAAATTGGAACAAAAAAATTAAAAAAAATTAAACTTAAACATCATGAAAAAATTATAGACTTTTTCTGTGAAAAATTGGTCAGAAAAAAAATTAAACTACAATTTGGTGGAAATCTTCAAGCCTTTGTCTCTGGAGGTGGTGCACTTGATCAAAAAATTGGAGAATTTTTAAATTCTATAGGTCTTCCAACACTTCAAGGTTATGGTTTAACAGAAGCCTCACCAGTGGTCAGTTGTAATATACCTGGTAAAATTCAAGTTGAAACCGTAGGACCACCTTTTAAAACTAATTTAGTTAAAATTGCTGAAGATGGTGAAATTTTGATTAAAGGAGAAAATGTAATGTTAGGTTATCTAAATAAAAAAAAAGAAACCGATGATATCATTAAAGATGGTTGGCTATACACTGGAGATATAGGTGAAATAAATGAAGAGGGAAATTTAAAAATAACAGATAGAAAGAAAGAATTAATTGTTAACCTAGGTGGAGATAATATTTCACCAACAAAAATAGAAAATTTGTTATGTTTAAGTGAAAACATTAAACAAAGTTTTGTTTATGGTGATAAAAAAAATTACCTTGTTGCACTAATTGTTGCTGAAAAAAATATAAATGAGCAAGAAATTAAAAAATTTATTGAAATTATTAATACAAAACTATCTTTAATTGAAAAAATTAAAAAGTTTTTAGTTATTTATGATGAATTTACAATTGAAAATAGAATGTTAACACCAACTTTAAAGTTAAAAAGAAAAATAATCTTAGAAAATTATAAAAAAGATTTAGAAAATCTTTACTAAATTAATTAAAAACATTTGATTATTATTCGCATAAACTCTTACATTTTTAACAATTAAAGAATTAAAAAAAATTATTAATTTTTTTTTCAACATCAAATTTTTTTGTTATCAATTAAATGTTTGACATAACTTAATTAAAAAAATAAATTATAACAAATAGCGAATCAAATGATTCGTTAAACAACAAGGGAGCTAAAGATGGCTAAAAGAAGAAAAAAAGCTAAAAAGAAAAAAGCTAAAAAAAGAAGAAAAAAAAGAAGATAGTTTTTTCTTGAATTAAAACGCTTCTCATAACGCTTGTGTGAGAAGCGTTTTTTTTTACTCTGGATTTTCTTCCACTAAATCATCTGTTCCACCCTCGACATTATCTTCCGTTTCCTCTACCTGAACTTTTTTACTTTGAGTGGTTGCTGATGCAGTTTGATTTTCTAAATTTCTTTTTAATGCTTTATTTAATTTTTTTTGAATATCTTCATAAGACAAATTAAGAACGATTTGAAATTCTGAAAGTATTCTTTCATATGCTTTTTCAAAAAGTTGTCTTTCGCTATAAGACTGATCTACCATTAGGTCATCACCCTTATTTAAATCTCTTACAACTTCAGCTAAATCGTAAATTTTTCCAGAGGTTATTTTTTGCTCGTATTCTTGTGCTCTTCTACTCCACATTGATCTTTTAATTTTAGGCTTCCCCTTCAAAATTGATATTGATTTGTTAATTTGGTTTATTGTTGAAAGAGGTCTTAAGTGTGATTGTTTATTTATAGGTAATAAACCCATCGCTTTGTCTTTCTCAAATTTGATGTCATAACACTGAACTTCAATACCACCTATAGTTTTAGTGTTTATAGATAAAATTTGTCCAACCCCGTGTTTTGGATAAACAACATAATCTTTAGCTTTATAATCTTTTTTTTCTGTATCTTGTTTTTTTATTTTCTTTATCTCGGGTTTTTGATCGGTTGGTTTTACGGCTTTTAAATTTGTGTTATTAGTTTTTTCGAGATTTTTAATCTTTTCCTTTTTTACCTTAATCGTTTTTATTGGTTTTTTTAATGGAATTTTTTTCGGTTTTTTTATTTTTTTAACTTTTTTTGATTTTTTAACTTTTGGTTTATTTTTAAAGGTTTTCTTTAAAATACTTTTCAAATTTATTTTCTTCATCTTCGTACTTTTTATGATCTTCTAGAGGATCTTTCTTTTTGTTTATGTTTGGCCATATCTCTGAATATTTTGTATTTATTTCCAACCATTTTTCTACACCGTTGTTTGTATCTGGGATAATCGCATTTATTGGACATTCCGGTTCACAAACGCCACAATCTATACACTCATCCGGCTTAATTACAAGCATATTTTTTCCTTCGTAAAAACAATCAACTGGACACACATCTACGCAATCCGTTAGTTTACATTTAATACATTTATCATTTACTAAGTAAGTCATTTGTTAATTTTATTTTTAATTTTATTTTTTATATCTCCAACTATTTTATTATCTAAATAAAGCAAACCAGTTAATCGTCGCATAAGATTTGACTCGTATATATCTGAAGTTCCATCAGAGAAAATTATTTTCCATAATGCTTCAACAATTATAACCTTAAATGCTTCATCCTTATTTTTTATTTCCTTTGTAAACTCTAGAATTTGATTTGAATTTTTCTCTAATTCTTCTGCTTGATTAAAAATTTTTCCTATTTTTTCTTCTTCTTCTCCCAACTCAATTAGTGTCTTTTTGATTATATCTTTCTCTTTACTCGAATAGTTTTCATCTATTCTTGCCACATGAATTAATAGAGCTGCTAGTTTTACTGATAATTTGTCATTATCTTGATTTTTATTTTCATCTTTGTTGAATAGTTTAAACATTATTTAATACTCATTTCTTTCAAAACATTGAATGGATTATCTACAGTTATCTTGTTTTTTTTATTAATCTTTCTAAATTTCTTTTTAGGAGAATATTTAAAAAAAATTTCACCATTTTTGTTATAGGTTTTATAATCCATATTTTCAATTAGTTTTATAAAGTTTTCTTTGCTACAACCAAGCAAGTTCAACATTTCTGGTTTTAATTTAATTTCATTTTTTTCATTCTTTCCAATTTCAAATATCATCAAAAATAGCCTTTCTAAGATATCAATTCTGACATAAATATTATTAAATTTTTCAAATCCACAAATGAGCATAAAATTCTGGTTTAGACTTTTTCCATTATGTAAAAAATTTAAACCAAATTTGGGAATATTTAAGTTTAAATATTTTTGATAGTAATTTTTCCATAGGATTACCCTCATTATCACTGGTTTTGGTTTTAAGAGTTTGTAAAGAAAAATATGATATCTGCCAAATCTAACACCTATAGCTCTTAAGACTTTTCTATCTTTTTGTTCAAGTTGACTTAAAAAATTTTCAACCTCATTTCTTTTTACTACTCCATTTCCTTCATAAATTCTAAATGCTAAAGCTCTAACAAGTGAATTAGAATTTTCTATATTTTTTAAATCAATTAGACTTTTTAATTCATAATTTATTTTATTTTGTATCCAACTAACCAAATGTTTTGTCAACTTAGCTTGATCATCATTTTCTATCATGTCATCTATAATTAATTTTATATCTGGATTGAGATAATCTTTACCAGGGGTTAAATGGGCAATTGGGTAATTATTCCAATATATTTTGAAGTCCTCATTTAGTTGTAAGTTATCATTTTTAATGATTTCTCCTACCCTTTTTAGAATTTCAGGAGCTACGTTCTGCCTAGCTGCTTTCTTTAGAGATTTAATATCAGTATCTAAAGCTCCAATTTTGTAATCCAACTCGAGTTTTAAACCATTCAGCTGGCCAATGTATTGATTATTTATCATCACTCTTTTGTTATCTATTATCTTAGTATTAAATGTAATATCCTGTTTAAGACCTCTCGCTAGTATACTTGCTCTCTTATCTATAAAACTTTTTGTTAATTCTTCATGCAATCTATCTGATAACTTATCTTCAAGATTTTTTGTTCTCTCAACCCAATAATCTTGATTTTCTACCCAATTAAGTTTGTTTGATACATATGACCAAGTCCTTACATTAGCTATTCTATTTGATATAGAATCAACGTTTCCGTCTATTTTATCAAGAGATGATAATTGTTGCTTCATGAAGTTATTACTAATATGTCCAGGCTTTTCTCTTAAAAACTTAAAAACCTGTCCAACAACTTCAAGATGATTCCCATAAGTTTTTTTCACAAAATCTGGAATTTGACAACATTCCCACAATAACTCTAACTCATTTTCGTTTTTATAAATTTCAAGTTTTTCTGTATCTTTTAAAATATGTTTCAGTACTTTTTCATCTTCACATTCAGGAATTCTTTTTAACCATGATTTATTTGGTCTTTCTTCTAAAGATTTAATTAACAAACTCCCATTTTTGAAATTTAAATCTGAATTTCTCCAAAATATTGTGTGTATGTCATCAAATTTGTGATTTTCCAAAAGTTCTACTTCCTCTGAGCTAATTTCACCACAATCACCAGTAATACCAAAAGATCCATCATTTAAATATCTTCCAGCTCTTCCAGATATTTGACCTATTTCAGACATTTTTAACCTTCGAAGCTTTTTCCCGTCAAATTTTTTTAGATTTGAAAAATAAACATTATCTAAATCCATATTAATACCCATTCCAATCGCATCTGTTGCTACTAAATAGTCTACATCACCAGATTGATATAATTCTACTTGGGAATTTCTTGTCTTAGGACTTAATGATCCCATAACAATTGCTGCACCGCCTTTCTGTCTTCTAATCAATTCAGCAATTGCATAGACTTCCTCAGCTGAAAAAGCAATGATTGCACTTTTCCTCTCTATTCGCGATATTTTTTTATGTCCAGCATATGTCAACTTTGAGAGTCGTTTTCTGTCTATATACTCAATATCTTCTTCGAGTTTCTCAAGTATATTTTTTATAGAGTTAGACCCCATAAACATAGTTGTTTTATCACCTCTTAAGTTTAACAATCTATCTGTAAATATGTGCCCTCTTTCATGATCACTAGCCATTTGTATCTCATCTATAGCTACAAAATCTAATTTTTTATCTATTGGCATAGACTCAACTGTACAAAAATAATATTTTGCGTTGGATGGAATGATTTTTTCTTCTCCCGTTATCAAAGCTACTTTGCTAGGATCAATTTTTTTAATTACTTTGTCATATACTTCCCTAGCCAATAGCCTCAACGGAAAACCCATCATCCCACTGTCGAATGACAACATAGTTTCGATAGCTAGAAATGTTTTTCCTGTGTTTGTAGGACCAAGAACTGCAACTATTTTGTTTTTACTCATTTCTATAATTTGTATGTGATTGTATTTGGCTACTATATGTTGTTACCTCTTTAGAACAAAAATGGACTAAAACAGGTCCGAATCGGTCTGTAAAAAGTTCTCATTTTAAGAATTTATAAATTCATTTTATCAGAATTAAAATGAATAGCTACTCTTACTTAGGAAAGGATTTATTTCTCAAAATTTTCCAGACCCCAGAAGCTGTAGCAGTTACTTTGCCATCACATTCTAATTTACAAACTAAAAAAATCATAGATTTTGTTTTTTTTGAAATAGTAGCTGTACCTAAAATTTCATCTCCTTCTTTAGTTGGAGCTATAAATTTAATTTCTAAAGATATCGTAACACATGGAATATTCTCAACTGATCTATGAGCTGCCGAACCACAACCAGAATCAATTATAGAGGCTATGTATCCACCATGAGTTATACCCGCCCTATTAAGATGATTTGAAGTGACTTTGGCTTTAAATTGGAATTCATTCTCTGAAACTTTTCTGACCAATAAACCACCATTATGTTTCATAAAACCTGATTTAGTGCTTATTTGTTCAAAATTATCTGGCATAAATTAAATTATAAAAGTGGATAGTAACAAGAATATTAAAACTATAAAAAAAAATAAAAAAACAGATTTCTGTAAAGATATTTTCATAATTAAATCTTTTGGTGCGCCTGCTAGGAGTTGAACCCAGAACCTCCTGGTCCGTAGCCAAGCGCTCTATCCAATTGAGCTACAGGCGCAAGTTAACACTTTTTTTTTAAAATATATATAAATATTTAATATTTTAAAGATGTTAAGTATTTTTTTAATAGTGAGGACTGGATCCAAAATCTACCATCTAAGTTTTGGTCTCTATCTAAGATCATTATTTTATTAAACATTTTTAATATCATGATATAATTTTGCATTGAAAAATGACCAAAAATAGATCTAATTATGTCGACAAAATTGAAATTTTAAGCGAAGGGCTTAAAGTATTTTTTTCAAATAAGTCTGAGGATACTTTTCCAAATATATGGCTCAGGGATCACGCTAAAGATGAAAATAACTGGGATGAACGAAGCAATCAGAGAAAAACATTTACAGCAAAATTAAATCCAAAAATAAAAATTAAAAACGCAAATATTTCAAATCAGGGGGAATATATTGATATCATTTGGTCAGATACTTCTAATAATATTAAATATTCATCTGAGTTTTTATACAAAAACTCTATAAATTATTCAAATGATAAAAATAAAATAAAAATTTGGGAAAACAAAGAAATTAAAGACGATATTTTTTTAAATTTTGAAAATATTAAAAGTGATGAGGGTTTTAAAAGTTTACTATCAAAATTATATTCTTTTGGTTTCGCAGTGATAAAAGATTGTGAAAAAAATATTTCTTCTGTTGAGTTTTTGGCAAAAAAAATAGGTTATGTTAGAAATTCAATTTTTGGAGGTTTATGGAGTTTTGAGTCTAATGCAGATATGGCAGATAGCGCTTATACAAATGAAGAATTAAGACCACATACAGACTCTACATACAGCAATGATGCACCTGGACTACAATTACTTTTATGTTGTGAATATGATGCAAAAGGTGGTGATTCAATTATGGTTGATGGGCTTAAAATTGCGGAGACTATCAAATCTAAAAATCAAAATTTATACGACGTTCTGACAAAAATTAATGTACCTGGAAATTATACAGGTGATGGAGTGATACTAGAGGCTAAAAGACCTATAATAAAATTAGATGATAATAATCATATAAATCAGATCAGTTTTAACAATTATGATAGAGCTCCTTTCAGATTAGATCCGGTGCTTACAAAAATTTTTTATGAAGCTATAAGTTTGTTTGACAATTTAGCTAATTCAAAACAATATCAGTGGAGACATATTTTAAAACCTGGCGAACTACTGATATTCAATAACTGGAGAGTTTTACACGGAAGAGGATCCTTCAACGGTAAGAGAAAAATGAAGGGCTGCTACATTAACAAAGAAGACTTCGATAGCTCGTGTAAAATAAATGGATTAATCTAATCTTAAAATTTTAATTAATGAAAAAATCATTTTCAATGTTTTGCGCCTTAATCACGACTTTTATTTGGGGAACAGCATTTATAGCTCAAGACACTGGAATGGATAATATTGGTCCGTTAACATTTAATTCTTCCAGATTTTTTGTAGGTTTTCTTACAATTCTACCTTTCGCTATTCTAATAGAAAAAAATAAGATTAAAAAAGAAATAAAAAATAATACAAAATTATTTATTAAATATTTAATTTTTATGGGAGTCTCTCTTTTTTTGGGAACTTTCTTACAGCAGGCTGCATTACAGTATACTAATATAGCAAATGCTGCTTTTTTTACTGTTTTTTATGTTCCTTTTGTACCTATTATTTTGTTCATTATTTATAAAGAAAAAGTTCATTGGAGTATTTGGCCCTCAATAGCTCTTTGTATAGTTGGTGTCTATCTTCTCACAGATTTTTCTGATGCTGAAATAATGTTAGGAGATACACTTGTAATTTTTTGTTCTATCTTTTGGGCCTTACATATTATTTTTGCTGGTAAATTTATGCAAAAATTTAATATACCAGTATTTTATGCTGCTTTACAGGCTGCGTTTGTTTTTTCATTATCAATTTTTTTTGCATTCATATTTGAAGAAGTGGTTTTATCAAAAATATTACTTGAGCTTAGTTCTATATTGTATGCAGGAGCATTATCAGGTGGTATTGCATTTACTTTACAGATGTATGCACAAAAAAATATTGAAGAAGCACCTGCAGCTATTATTTATTCTTTAGAAGGTGTTTTTGCTGCTATAGCTGGCTGGATAATCCTAGATCAATTTTTAAAATTTAATAATATAATTGGATGTTTCTTAATATTATTTGCAGTTATATTGTCACAAATTCTTCCAACATCAAAAATAAATAATTCCAAATAAAAAAATAGATAATAAAATTCTGTAGATTACAAAAAGTTTAAGATCAAATTTCTTAACAAATATTAAAAAATATTTAATTGTAAAATACGAAAAGAAATAAGAAAAAAATACAGTAAATATAATCATCGAGTTAAATTCTGCAGTTTCTTTATATAAGTCTTTTAATCCAAGAAAACTTGCTCCTGCAATTACTGGAATAGAAAGATAAAATGAAATTTTAGTAGAGTCATATCTGTCAAATTGAAGAAATCTGCTTGCAGTTATAACAATTCCAGATCTACTTACACCTGGAATAAGTGATAATATTTGAAAACAGCCAATTATAATAACTGTTTTTAAACCTAACTTTGTATTTAGCTTTTTGTTTACTTTAACTTTATCTGCAAAATACAATAAGATTGCAAAAATTAATGTTGTCCAAGCTATTATTTCAATATTTCTTAAATATAAGATTAAATTTGTTTGATAAAGTATGGCTCCAACAAAAATAACAGGAACCGAACCAAATGTGACAAGTAAAAGCAAGTTTTTATTTTTAAAAATATTAGCTAGATCTGAATTAAAGTATGTAATTATCGCTAATAGCGAACCTAAGTGTAAGCCTATATCAGTTAGCAGAGATTGAACTTTAAAATTGTAAATATCAGAAATAAGAAACAAGTGAGCTGACGAACTTACTGGAATAAATTCTGATATACCTTGAATTGCTGATAGCAAAAGTATCTCAAAAAAATCAATATTCATTTAATTTCTTGTATTCTATATATTCTTAAATTGAAGCAATAACATGAGCAGATATGTGCTATGCAAAAAACGAATTTTTTATTAAAAACCTTAGTTTTTGAACAAAATAGGTAATATATGTTGTCCTATTTAACGTTTATTATTATTTAACCTTAGTATATAAGCCTTCAAATTATGGCAGATAAAATGCTTAAATTTGTAAAAATAGGTCAACAAAATCCACCTAAAAGAAAGGTAGATTTAAGAAAAGAGGATTTTAATGAGATATATGATGAATTTATTAGCAATAAAGCTAAAGAGCAATCGAGCAGGTGTTCCCAATGTGGAGTTCCTTTTTGTCAGGTTCATTGTCCGTTGAGCAATAATATTCCAGACTGGTTAAAACTTACTGCTGAAGGAAGGTTAGAGGAAGCATATCAATTGTCACAAAGCACAAATAATATGCCTGAAGTCTGTGGAAGAATATGTCCACAGGATAGGCTGTGTGAAGGCAATTGCGTAATTGAGCAATCTGGACATGGAACAGTTACAATTGGATCCGTAGAAAAGTTTATAACCGAAAACGCTTGGGCAAATGGATGGGTCAAACCGATAAATGTGAAGACAGAGTTACAACAAACCGTCGGGATTATTGGAGCAGGCCCGGCAGGTTTAGCATGTGGTGAACAACTTAGAAAATCAGGATACCAAGTAACAATATATGATCGATATGATAGAGCTGGGGGGCTATTAATCTATGGAATACCAAATTTTAAATTAGAAAAATTTGTAGTTGAAAGACGCACTGAGCTTCTTAAAAAAAGTGGAATAAATTTTTTCCAAAATTTTGAAGTTGGTAAGGATGCAACATTAAATCAATTAAGAGAAAAACATGATGCAATATTAATTGCAACCGGAGTTTATAAACCTCGAGAAATAAATATTCCAGGTAGTGATTTAAATAATATTTTTCCTGCGATGGAATTTTTAACTGCGTCAAATAAAAAAGGTTTAGGTGATAAAGTCGAAAAATTTGATGATGGTACCCTAAACGCAGAGGGAAAAAATATAGTTGTTATAGGAGGTGGTGATACAGCAATGGATTGTGTTCGAACCGCTGTAAGACAGAATGCAAAATCTGTAAAGTGTTTATATAGAAGAGACAAAGAAAATATGCCAGGGTCTTCTAGAGAAGTTGCAAACGCTGAGGAAGAAGGTGTTGAATTTGTATGGTTATCTAGTCCCAAGGAATTTTACGGAAGCAACAAAGTCGAAAAAATAAGTGTAAATAAAATTAAACTAGGTGAACCAGATGATACTGGAAGAAGAAAACCTGAAATACAAAATGATGGAGGTTTTAATTTAGAAGTTGATATGGTTATAAAATCATTAGGATTTGACCCGGAAGATCTCCCAAAACTTTTTGATAATAACGATCTTCAAGTTTCAAAATGGGGAACAATCAAAACTAATTTTGAAACTTTAGAAACCAATGTTCCAGGTGTTTTTGCAGCTGGCGATATTGTAAGGGGAGCATCCCTAGTAGTATGGGCAATCAAAGATGGGAGAGATGCTGCAGAGTCTATTATTAAACATTTGAAACAAAAAGAAATTTCAAAAATAAAGGTTGCGTAATGAAGAGATATTTTAAAAACAAGAAACTACTTGAAAGAAATAATGTTTACTCAAAGGATATGGAACATGATGCATGTGGAGTAGGTCTGGTTGCATCGACTGAGGGAAAGAAATCAAGAAAGGTAGTAGAATATGGAATTCAGGCTTTAAAGGCTGTATGGCATAGAGGTGCTGTGGATGCCGATGGTAAAACAGGAGACGGAGCAGGTATTCACGTTGAAATCCCAAAAGAATTCTTTAAAGAAAAAATTGAAGTTACCGGACACGTATATGACAATTCTGAAATTTGTATTGGTATGATATTTTTACCAAGAAATAATTATGAGGCACAAGAAAGTTGTAGAACACTGGTTGAAAAAGAGTTGACTCAAAATGATTTTAATATTTATGGTTGGAGACAAGTTCCGGTTAATACAAAAGTTTTGGGAGAAAAAGCAGAACAGACTAGACCTGAAATTACTCAGGTTCTATTTAGACATAACAATCAAAAATTATCAGGCAAGGCATTAGAAATAAAACTTTATGAGACAAGAAGAAAAATAGAGAATAATGTAAGACAAAATCATTTAGATAATTTTTATATTTGCTCCTTCAGTTCTAAATCCATCATTTATAAAGGCATGTTTTTAGCTGAGGCATTAGCAGATTTTTATATTGATTTAGCAGACGAAAGATTTATTTCAAGGTATGCCATTTTTCATCAAAGATTTTCAACAAATACAGCGCCAAGCTGGGACCTAGCCCAACCTTTCAGATCTTTAGCTCACAATGGTGAAATAAATACTCTTAAGGGAAACGTTAATTGGATGAAAGTCCACGAACAAGAAATGTCTAGCGAGGTATTTGAGGATGTTGAAAATTTAAAACCTGTAATTTTACCAGGAAATTCAGACTCGGCCTCTTTGGATAATGTATTTGAATTATTAAATATTTCTGGACAACCTGCTCCTTTAGCGAAACTTATGTTAATACCTGATGCATGGTCAAAAAAAAGCGAAGTGCTCCCAAAAGATCATCAAAGATTATTTAATTTTCTAAATAGTACAATGGAGCCTTGGGATGGACCTGCAGCAATAGCAGCTACAGATAATGAGTGGGTTATTGCAGCTACGGATAGGAATGGCCTTCGACCACTAAGATACACGGTTACCAAAGATAACTTTTTATTCGCAGGTTCAGAAACTGGAATGATAAACATCGATGAAAAGAAAATAGTTACAAAAGGAAGATTAGGGCCAGGTGAAATAATAGGTGTAAGAATTGAAAAAGGCAAATTATTTACGAACGAAAAAATTAAAAACTATTTAGCTAAAGATTACAAACACTTTAATAATCAAATTGTTGATCTAGATAAAAAATTAGCCATGGCTGAAGAAAAACCATTTTTTACAGGAGATGAACTTAAAAAAAGACAGTATGTATTTGGAATAAGTCTAGAGGATTTAGAATTAATTTTACACCCGATGGCTGAAGACTCAAAGGAGGCAACAGGTTCTATGGGTGATGATACACCGTTAGCTGTGCTATCGGATAAATATAGACCTCTATATCACTTCTTTAGACAAAATTTTAGTCAAGTTACAAATCCCCCAATTGATTCATTAAGAGAAAATAAAGTTATGAGTCTTAAAACTAGATTTGGAAACTTGGGCAATATTTTGAATTTTGATAATTTAACAAAAGATAATATTTATGTGTTAAATAGCCCTATATTATCAAATTCTCAGTTTTTAAAATTTAATAATTTTTTTAAAAAAAAAATAAAATTAATAGATTGCACATTTAAAAAAGAAGAAAGTCTAGATGTTGTTTTAGAAAAAATAAGAAAAGATTCGGAGATTGCTGTTCGACAAGGATCAACACAAATAGTTTTATCAGATAAAAATATTTCAGATGATAGGTTACCAGTACCAATGTTATTAGCAGTAGGTGCAGTAAATACTTATTTAATAAAACATAAATTAAGAGGATATGTTTCAATAAATGTTCAATCAGGCGAAGCAATGGATACACATTCATTCGCAACGCTTATTGGGGTAGGTGCTACAACTGTAAATCCTTATCTCGCATTAGACGGATTATATCAAAGATTTGAGAAAAAACTTTTTGGAAAATTTCAATACGAGGAATGTGTCAGCAGATATATAAAATCAGTAAATAGCGGTCTCTTAAAGATAATGTCTAAAATGGGTATCTCAGTAATTAGTTCTTATAGAGGTGGATGCAACTTTGAAACTGTTGGGTTGAGCAGAACAGTTGTTTCAGAATATTTTCCAGGGGTAATTTCTAAAATTTCAGGGATTGGCCTAAGTGGTATTGAAAAAAAATTAAGATTGATACATGAAAAAGCATTTTGCAATGAAGATAAAGTATTACCAATTGGAGGTATTTATCGTTATAGAAAGAACGGTGAGGTTCATCAGTATCAAGGTAAATTAATACATTTATTACAAAGCGCTGTTGCTTCAGGCTCTTATGAAGCTTACAAAAAGTATGCAGAAGGAATATATAATTTGCCACCAATAAATTTGAGAGATCTTATTGATTTTAGAAAAAGATACTTAAACAAACCAATAGATATTTCAGAAGTTGAGCCAGTAGAAAATATACTCAAAAGATTTGGAAGCGGAAGTATGTCTCATGGAGCCTTGTCTAAAGAAGCGCATGAAACGTTAGCAATAGGAATGAATCGTATTAAAGGTGCTTCATGTAGCGGTGAAGGTGGTGAAGATGAAGTAAGGTTTAAAAAAATGGACAATGGAGACAGCGCAAACTCAAGAGTGAAACAAATAGCCTCTGCAAGATTTGGTGTAACAATAAATTACTTGAACAATTGTAACGAAATTGAGATCAAAATTGCACAGGGCGCTAAACCAGGAGAAGGTGGTCAATTACCAGGGTTTAAAGTATCAGATGAAATCGCTAGATTAAGACACTCAACTCCTGGTGTGACCTTGATTTCTCCTCCACCACACCATGATATTTATTCAATAGAAGATCTTGCGCAATTAATTTATGACTTAAAACAAATTAATCCTAAGGCAAGAGTTGGGGTAAAACTCGTAGCCTCATCAGGAATAGGAACAATCGCTGCTGGTGTAGCAAAAGCAAAAGCTGATATTATTTTAATTTCTGGTCACAATGGAGGTACTGGTGCATCTCCACAAACAAGTGTAAAATATGTTGGAATACCATGGGAAATGGGATTAACCGAAGCTAATCAAGTTTTAACACTTAATAATTTGAGGGACTCAGTAACACTTAGAACGGATGGTGGAATTAAAACTGGAAGAGATGTTGTAATCGCAGCCATGATGGGAGCCGAGGAATATGGTGTAGCAACTACTGCTTTGGTAGCAATGGGTTGTATTATGGTACGTCAATGTCATTCTAACACTTGTCCGGTAGGTGTTTGCACTCAGGATGATAAATTAAGAGAAAAATTTAGTGGTACTCCTGACAAAGTAGTAAATTTGTTTACTTTTATAGCTAACGAAGTCCGAGAAATATTAGCCGAATTAGGCTTTAAATCGATCAATGAAATAATTGGAAGGACAGACTTATTGAGACAAGTAAGTAAAGGATCGCCAAATTTGGACGATTTAGATTTAAACCCTTTATTTGTTCAAGCAGATAGCGGAAAAAATAAACGTTATTGTGAGAATCAATCAATAAATTTTGTTCCTGATACCCTTGATCAAGAAATATGGCCATCAATTGAAGAAAAAATCGATAAAAAAGAGAAAATAGATAAAGAATTTGAAATCAAAAATACCCATAGGGCTGTGGGCACAAGAATTTCACATAATTTATACAAAAAATTTGGTTATGAAAAATTAGAAGATAATTTTTTGAAACTAAATTTTGTTGGATCAGCTGGGCAATCTTTTGGTGCATTTGGAGGAAAAGGCTTAACTTTAAATTTGAAAGGTGATGCAAATGATTATGTTGGCAAGGGTTTGTCTGGAGCAATAGTTTCGATTAAACTCTCAGAAGAAAGTAGTTTAAACTCCTCTGAAAATACTATTATAGGAAATACAGTATTGTATGGAGCTACTTCTGGTAAACTATATGCTTCAGGTAAAGCAGGAGAAAGGTTTGCGGTTAGAAACTCAGGGGCAATTTCTGTAATTGAAGGATGTGATTCAAATGGTTGTGAGTATATGACCGGTGGAACTGTTGTAATTTTAGGTGATGTCGGTGATAACTTTGCTGCAGGGATGACAGGAGGAATGGGTTTTGTTTATGATAAGAATAAATTATTTAGCAAAAAAGTTAATTCTGAAACAGTAGTATGGCAAATTCCTGAAACAGATTACTGGAAAGATTATTTAAAATCCTTAATTGAAGAACATGTTAAACATACTGGATCTGAAATTTCAAAAAATATTTTGAATAATTTTGAAAATGAATTAAATAATTTTTTACAAGTTTGTCCTAAAGAAATGTTGGATAAGTTAGAAAATCCTATTTCTACTAAATCAATAGTAAAAGAAGTAAGTTAAATTGAAAGAACTCAATATTTTTTTTTTTGGATTTGGACAAGTTGCTAAAGAATTTACAAAAAAACTTCTTTCAGAAAAGTATAAATTAAATATCTCAATAACTACAAGACAAGCAAGTTGTGATATCGAATTTTTAGGTCAAAAGGTTTCAAATCTTGAATTTAACAATGAAAAAATTGATAAAAATATTCCGAAAAAATTAAATAATTCAGATCATGTACTTATATCCATACCTCCAAAAGATAAAATAGATATAGTTTTGAAATATTTTTCAAAAGAGTTTCTAAGTCAAAATATCAAGTGGATAACATATTTATCCGCAACAAGTGTTTATGGAGATCACAAGGGAAAATGGGTAGATGAAAAAAGTGAAACTTTACCAAAATCTAAAAATGGCATTGAAAGATTAGCAGTAGAGAATGGTTGGCTTAAGATGCACGAAGAACATAAAATACCGCTTCAAATTTTTAGACTTTCAGGAATCTACTCAAATAAAAACAACGTGTTAGAGAGAATTAAATCAGGCAATGGAAATATTATAAGAAAAAAAAATCAATATTTTTCAAGAATACATGTGGAAGATATTGCAAACTTATTATTTATATCACTACATAAATTTAAAAAAGGTGAAGTTTACAATATCTCAGATGATAAGCCCGCAT
The DNA here is from genome assembly GCA_902570525.1 of uncultured Pelagibacteraceae bacterium. Classification (GTDB taxonomy): domain Bacteria; phylum Pseudomonadota; class Alphaproteobacteria; order Pelagibacterales; family Pelagibacteraceae; genus Pelagibacter. The sequence continues at coordinate 65,436 of CACFYN010000001.1, read as the reverse complement.
CTTCTGAAGATGTGATGCAATATGGCGCAAAAATTCTGAATTTACCTGAACCCAAAGAAATAAAGCTAGATCAAATTGAAAGCGAAATGTTAAAATCTTTCTACAATGACTCCAAAAAAGTAAGCAACAAAAAAGCGAAAGAATTTTTTAAATATAAGTTTAAATTTCCTACATATGTTGAGGGTTTAAAACATATTAACAAAAAAATTACTTAATTTGAATTTTTGTAATTACTAATAATATTTTTTAACTCTTTTAAAATTTTTAACTTAAACTGCTTTTTAAATAGGCTATGATCACCATTTTTTATCACAATTATTTTTTTTTGTGCAAACTTAAAAATTTTAAGGAGTTTCCGAGAGTAAACTACTGGAACTGTATCATCTTTTTTACCATGAAATAATGTAACTGGTATTTTTAAATTTATTCTTTTATGCAATACCTTGTTTTTTCTTCCATCCTGAATGAGTTGAAAAGTAATAGGATACTCATATTCACCGTGTTTTAAATGATAAACCCCATTTTTGATGGTCTCTCTTTTCATTTTCTTAGAAAATTTTTTCCACATGACTCTTTCTAAAAACTCAGGTGCGGAGCCAATACCAATAAATCCTTTTATTTGTTTTGAGAAAAATCTAAATTGGTTTGTAGATATCCAAGAACCCATACTGGAACCGATTAATATAAAATCGTTTTTTTTGACCAATTTTTTGATAACCAACTTAGTATCACTAGTCCATTTGCTAATATTCCCTCTCGTAAACTCACCAGATGATTTTCCATGCCCAGAATATTCAACTGCTAAAAATCCAATTTTATTCTTTTTGCAAAAACTTAAAAAAGTTTTAGGTTTCTCTCCCTCAACATCTGACATAAATCCATGCAAAAAAACAACATAAAGGTTTTTTGTATAGTTATTACTTAAATATCTTATTTTCTGATTATTCTTTATTTTAAGGTATTTAAATTTTGTCATAAAAGTTTATTAGAGTAATTTCTTAATATATAACATTAGACAATGTCTTCTAAAATAAAAGTTTTACAAGTTATACCAAAATTGGGGTTTGGTGGCGCAGAAACTGGATGTTATGACTTAGCACACTATTTGTATGAACAGGATTGCAAGTCATATATAGCTACAAGTGGTGGAGAACTTTTAAAATATGTAGACAAAAAAAAAGTAAAAATAATTAAATTACCTGTCCACTCAAAAAATCCAATTTTAATACTATTAAACAGTATTATTTTAACTTTAATTATATTATTTCTTAATATTAATATTGTTCATGCTAGAAGTAGAGCACCAGCCTGGTCTTGTTTAATTGCAACTAAACTCACATTTAGAAAACTTGTCACAACTTTTCATGGGACTTATAATTTTAGCTCTAACTTTAAAAAATTTTATAATTCTGTTATGGTAAGATCAGATTTGTTAATTGCTGGATCAAACTTTATTTTTTCACATATAAACGAAAATTATCTCAAGTACTTAAATTCAAAAAAAAAATTTCTTGTTATTTTTAGAGGCATTAACACTGAATATTTTGATCAAGAAAACTTAAAGAAAAATAGTGTTAGTAAATTGAAAACTCTTTGGCAAATAGAAGATAATAGTAAGGTAATTCTTTTACCAGGCAGGTTGACATCTTGGAAAGGTCAAGAATTATTTATCGAGGCAATTAATAAATTCAAAAAATTAAATGCTGACGTGGACTTTACAGCTGTTATTTTAGGTAACGACCAAGGTAGAACAGTTTATAAAAAAAAACTTGAAAGATTAGTTGAACAGTACAATCTAACCAATGATTTTAGGTTTATTGGTAAGTGCGAATACATGCCAGCGGCTTATATGTTAGCAGATATTGTGATCTCATCCTCAATAGAGCCCGAGGCTTTTGGTAGAGTTTCTGTAGAGGCCCAATCAATGAAAAAACCTATAATTGCAAGTAACATTGGAGGTTCAAATGAAACGATAATCGACAATAAAACTGGTATTTTATTTGAGAGTGGAAATGCTGAGTCATTGTCAAAAAAAATTAATGAGATAATAAATCTTGACACTTTAACTCTGGAATTAATGGGCAAAGAAGGTAGAAAGAATGTTATAAATAGATTTAATATTGAAAAAATGTGTTTAAATACTTATTCAGAATACAAGAAATTATTTAATTAATGGCAAATATCACACTACCAGATGGTAAGACAATAAAATTTGATAAACCTGTAACTGGTTCTGAGGTTGCTGAAAAAATAAGTAAATCTCTGGCAAAACAAGCTTTAGTAATGAGTGTGAATGGGGAACTAAGAGATTTATATTATACTATTAAAGAGGATAGTACTGTAAAAATTTTTACAGCAAAGGATCCTGAGGGTTTAGAAGTAATCAGACACGATACTGCTCATATAATGGCTATGGCTGTTCAAGAACTATATCCAGGAACACAGGTAACTATTGGTCCAGTAATTGAAAATGGTTTTTACTATGATTTTGCTAGAAAGGAACCTTTTACAAGTGAAGATTTGAATAAAATTGAAAAAAGAATGTCAGAAATAGTTGACAAAAATGTGAAAACAAAAAGAGAAGTCTGGGCAAGAGAAAAAGCAATTAATCATTTTAAAAAAATTGGCGAAAAATATAAAGCCGAAATAATTGAGAGCATACCTGAAAATGAAGAACTTACAATTTATCATCATGGTGATAGCTGGCATGATTTATGTAGAGGCCCACACTTAGAGTCTTCTGGTAAAATTGGAAAAGCTTTTAAATTGACAAAAGTTTCAGGAGCATATTGGCGTGGCGACTCAAAAAATGAAATGCTTCAAAGGATATATGGTACTGGTTGGGCCAATCAAAAAGACCTAGATACTTATCTAAAAAGAATTGAAGAAGCCGAAAAACGAGATCATAGAAAGCTTGGAAAAGAAATGGATCTTTTCCATTTCCGAGAGGAAAGTCCTGGTTCAGTTTTTTGGCATGAAAAAGGTTGGAGTTTATTTCAAAAGCTTGTGAATTATATGAGGGATAGACAAAGAAAAGCTGGATACAAAGAGATTAATACACCAGAAATTTTAGATAGATCTTTATGGGAAAAATCTGGCCACTGGGACAAATTTGGAGAACATATGTATACTTCAAAGACTCCAGACGAAAAAGTATTTGCAATTAAACCAATGAATTGTCCTGGATGTGTTCAAGTTTTTAATCAAGGATTAAAGAGTTACAGAGATTTACCATTAAAAATGTCTGAGTTTGGAAAGGTACACAGGTACGAACCCTCAGGAGCTTTACATGGGCTCATGAGAGTTAGAGCATTTACTCAAGATGATGCACATATTTTTTGCACTGAAGAACAAATTACAGAAGAGTCTTTAAGCGTAACAAATTTAATATTAGATATCTACAAAGATTTAGGATTTAAAAACGTTATACTCAAATATTCAGATAGACCCGAGGTAAGAGTAGGTGACGATAAGGTTTGGGATAAATCAGAAGCAGCTTTGTTAGATGCAGTTAAAGCAACAAAATTAGAATATTCAATCAATAAGGGCGAAGGCGCCTTTTATGGTCCTAAGATTGAGTTTGTCTTGAGAGATGCAATAGGAAGAGATTGGCAGTGTGGAACATTGCAAGTTGATTTAAACTTACCTGAAAGATTAGGCGCTACATTTGTTGACAAAGATGGTTCAAAAAAAGTTCCTGTAATGTTACACAGAGCTCTTTTTGGATCACTAGAGAGATTTATCGGAATCCTCATAGAAAATTATGCAGGAAAACTTCCATTTTGGATTAGTCCTCTTCAAGTAGTAGTTATACCTGTATCAGATGAATTCGATAAATATGCTTCAGTAGTAGCTGATAAACTTAGAGATGTTGGATTAAATTGTGAAGTAGATTTAAAGAATCATAATTTAAATTATAAAATTCGAGAGCATTCACTGTCTAAAGTGCCAGTTTTACTAATTTGTGGTAAAAAAGAAGTTGACAGTGACAGTGTAACTATTAGAGAATTAGATAATAAAAAACAAGAAAATATGAAGCTAAAAGATTTTATCAAAAAATATTCTGCTTTAAATCAAGCATCCCTAAATTAAGTGGCAGATCATCATAGAAATCATTTTCAGCGGAGAAATAAAAATAAAGGTCCGAGATCAAACAATAGAATTTTCTCTCCAGAGGTTCAAGTTATATCAAGCAATGGAGAAAATCTTGGAATACTAAATACTAATGAAGCTATTTCAATAGCAAAAGAAGAAGGTTTAGATTTAATTGAAATATCTCCAAATGCAAATCCACCTGTATGTAAAATAATGGATATGGGAAAATTTAAATATGATGCTCAAAAGAAAGCAAACAAAGCTAAGAAAAAACAAAAAAAAGTTGACTTAAAAGAAATTAAGCTCAGGCCAGTTACAGAAGTTCACGATTACACCTTTAAAATTAAAAACGCTCAAAAATTTTTAACTAAAGGCGACAAAGTAAAATTTACAATTAGATTTAAGGGAAGGGAACTGCAGCACAAACATTTAGGAAATGAGTTAATGGAAAAAATTAAGACAGACATGTCATCAGTAGGAAAAATAGAACTTCAACCAAAATTCGATGGAAAACAGATGATAATGGTAATTCAGCCATTGTAATCAATAATTAAGGTTGTATTTCAATTATAATATTTGTATAAAATCGGCCACATATGCCGAAATTAAAAACAAAAAGCTCAGCAAAAAAAAGATTTAAAATAACAGCTAGAGGCAAAGTAGTGATGCCACAAGCTGGTAAAAGACATGGAATGATAAAAAGAACAAATTCACAAATTAGGAAACAAAGAGGAACAACTATTATGGCAAAACAAGACGGTAAAATAGTAAAATCTTATATGCCATACAATTTAAGAGGATAAAATGGCTAGAGTAAAAAGAGGTGTTACCAGTCGAGCTAAACATAAAAAAGTTCTCAAAGCGGTTAAAGGTCAGTGGGGGAGAAGAAAAAATACAATCAGAGTTGCTAGACAAGCAATGGAAAAAGCCATGCAATATGCTTACAGAGATCGAAGAAATAAAAAAAGGGAATTTAAGTCCTTATGGATACAGAGAATTAATGCCGGAGTTAGATCTGAAGGCTTAACTTATTCAAAATTTATCAATGGATTAAATAAATCTGGTATTAAACTTGATAGAAAAATTCTAGCAGAAATAGCATATGATAACCCAGAGGCATTTAAAACTATAGTTAAAAAGGCTCAAGCAGCATTAAACTAATCTTCTCTATTGTTTTTCTTAGCTTAAGAAATATTCTACCAAAATGTCTGATATTTTAAAATTAAAAGAAGAGTATCTAAAAAAACTAAGTGAAAATATAAGTCTTGAAAATATAAATCAAATTAAGTCAGAATTGTTTGGCAAAAACGGAAAAATTACAAATGAATTTAAAAAAATTTCAAACATATCTGCAGATGAAAAAAAAAAATTTGCATCTGAGGTGAATTCTGCAAAAGATGAAATTCAAACTGCTATTGAAAAAAAAATAAAGGATTTTGAAATTGAACAAATTAATTCGAAACTTCAAAGTGAAAAAGTCGATGTAACATTACCAGAAAGAAGTTTTGTTCAAGGTAAAATACACCCAGTGTCACAAGTTATTGATGAAATATCATCAATATTTTCAGAAATAGGTTTTAGTGTCGAGGAAGGTCCTGATGTCGAGAATGAATATAATAATTTTACAGCACTCAATACACCAGATAACCATCCAGCAAGAGACATGCATGATACTTTTTATTTAGATCATAAGAAAGAATTTTTATTAAGAACTCATACTTCTCCAGTGCAAGTAAGAACAATGTTGAAAGGTAAACCTCCATTTAAAATAATTGCTCCAGGTAGAACTTATAGATCCGATAGCGATCAAACACATGCGCCAATGTTTCACCAAGTAGAAGGTCTTCACATTGATAAAAATATTAATATGGGACATTTAAAAGGATGTTTAAATCATTTTATAAAAGAATTCTTTGAGGTAGAAAAAATCAAAATGAGGTTTAGACCAAGTCATTTTCCATTTACAGAGCCATCAGCAGAGGTTGACATAGGCTACGAATTAAAAGATGGAAAAATAATTATTGGAGAAGGGGATAAATGGTTAGAAATTTTAGGCTGTGGAATGGTTCATCCAAATGTTTTAAAAAATGTAAAAGTAAATACTTCGAAGTATCAAGGTTATGCATTTGGTATAGGTATAGATAGATTGGCAATGCTAAAATATGGAATAAATGATTTGAGAGCTTTCTTTGATACAGATTATAGGTGGATAAGTCATTTTGGATTTGATCCTCTTGATGTTCCCTCGAACTACAGAGGATTGAGTAGATGAAATTTGCGGTTGATTGGCTGACAGACCATTTGGATACAAAGTTAAACGATCATAAGATTATTGATAAATTAACAAATATAGGTTTAGAGGTCGAAAGCTTTGAAAATCAGACATCTGAATTTGATGATTTTATTGTAGGTAAAATTGTAAATACAGAAAAACACCCAAATGCAGATAGATTAAGATTATGTGACGTTGATATAGGAAAAAGTGAAACAGTAAAAGTTGTTTGCGGTGCACCAAATGCAAAAAATAATTTATATACTGTATACGCCCCACCAGGAACAATTATTCCTAAAAATCAAATGAAATTATCAGTTAGCAAGATAAGAGGAGTAACTTCATATGGAATGCTCTGTTCTGAATCAGAATTAAATATATCGAATGAGAGTGAAGGAATAATAGATTTAAATGTAAAAAAATATGGCAACCAGATAGGAAAAAAATATTTTAAAAATAGTAGCCCTAAAGTTATAGATCTTTCAATAACTCCTAATAGAGCTGATTGTCTTGGAGTAAAAGGTGTAGCCAGGGACTTAGCTGCAGCTGGAGCTGGCAAACTTAAACAAAAAAAATTACATAAAATTAAATTCTCAGGATCACAGAAAATCAAGGTAAAAATTACAAAAGAAAAAAACCAAGGATGCACTTCATTTGGCAGTTGTTTAATTAAAGGAATAAAGAATACAGAAAGTCCAAAATGGCTAAAAGATAAAATATTATCTTTAGGCCAAAAGCCTATCTCAGCAGTAGTTGATATAACTAATTACATAATGATAGATCTTAATAGACCACTTCACGCATATGATGCAGATAAAATTGATAAGGGCATCATTGTAAGAAACTCAAAAAAAGGCGAAAAATTAGATGCTTTAGATAATAAAAAATACATATTAGACGAAGGCATGTGTGTTATATCTGATAATTCAGGTGTTTTAGGTCTCGGAGGAATTATTGGTGGAACTAAGTCTGGAACAGAATTAGGAACAACAAATATTCTTTTAGAATCAGCATATTTTGAGCCAAAATCAATAAGATCAACATCTAAAAGACTTGGAATTGATACAGACGCTAAATTTAGATTTGAAAGAGGAATAGATCCGAATTCGATAGAAGAAGGACTTGTTAAAGCTGCAGAATTAATTCAAAAAATCTGCGGTGGAACTGTCAGTAAGTTAGATGTTGTTAAAAATGAAAAATTTAAAAATAAAAACGTAAAGTTTCCAATAGGTTTGTTTAAACAAATTACCGGATTTGAAATTAAGAGTAATGAAATAATTAGAATATTAAAAGATTTAGGTTTTTTGGTGAAACAAAATGAGGGACATTTTAATCTTACAGTACCATCTTGGAGGCATGATATAGCTCAAGCAATAGATGTTGTGGAGGAAATAGTAAGAATTAAAGGCTATGACAAAATCAAAATGGAGATACCTGAGAAAACTAGAAAAAAACCAACACTTAATAAACAACAAAAGTTGTTTCATCTTTTACAAAGATCTGTAGCCTCTAAAGGCTATTATGAAACTATAACTTGGTCATTTACAGACTCGCGTATAAACGATATGCTTAAAGGGGATAAACAGAGTGTGGAAATAGTAAATCCAATAAGTTCAGATTTAAATGTTTTGAGAAGCTCAATTTTTTCAAACTTGCTGTCTTATTTAAAGAAAAATCTCGATAGAGATATAAAGGATATATCATTATTTGAAATTGGTCCTACATTTTATGGAAATAAACCTGGTCAACAAGAGATAGTAATCGGTGCATTGAGGTCAGGACTGGTTTCTAGACTTAATTGGATAGAAAAAGAGAGAAAATTAGATGTTTTCGACGCCAAGAGGGATGTAATTCAAAGCTTAGTCGAAATAGGGCTTGATCAAAATAAATTTAAAATAACATCTAAGGCGCCGAGTTATTACCATCCAGGAAAATCAGGATCTATAAATCAAAATAATGGTGAAAGAGTCCCAATTGCTTACTTTGGAGAAATTCATCCAAATATTTTGCAAAAATTAGAAATAAAAACAGAAGCACTTATATTATTCGAAATATATCTTGATAGAGTTAAACTTAGCAAAAACAAATTGAAAGATCAAAAAAGGAAATATCAATTTTCAGATTTTCAAAAATCAGAAAGAGATTTTGCATTTATAATAGATAAAACTTTTAAAGTTCAAGAATTAGTTAAAATTATTTCAGAGATTGATAATAGTTTAATAAGGGATGTAAAAGTTTTTGATTTATATGAAGGAGAAAATATTCCAAATGATAAAAAATCGATTGCTTTAAATGTTACAATTCAATCGATGGATAAATCATTGAATGATCATGATTTAGAAAAAATTAATAAATTGATTATTTCAACAGTTGAGACAAAATCTGGTGCTAAAATAAGATCATAAACAATGTCTACAATTGATAATATAAGAAATTTTGCAATAATCGCGCATATTGATCATGGCAAATCTACAATAGCAGACAGAATAATTCATAGGTGTGGAGGATTAACAGAAAGAGAGATGAAAGAACAAGTTCTTGACTCTATGGATATTGAGAGAGAAAGAGGCATTACAATTAAAGCTCAAACGGTTAAATTAAATTATAAATCAAAAGAGGGAAAAAATTTTATTTTAAATATTATAGATACACCAGGACATGTAGACTTTAGTTATGAAGTAAGCAGATCTCTCTATGCATGCGAAGGATCAATATTAATTGTAGACAGTACTCAAGGAGTAGAAGCACAAACACTCGCAAATGTTTACCAAGCAATGGAAATTGATCATGAGATAATTCCAGTTCTCAATAAAATTGATTTACCAGCCTCAGAAATAGATAAAACAAAAAATCAAATAGAAGATGTAATTGGTATTGAAACATCAAATGCTGTGCCATGTTCAGGAAAAACTGGTGAAGGTATAGACGAAATTTTAGAGAAAATTATTAAAATCTTACCTCCCCCAAAGGGTAACAAAAATGATGATCTTAAATGTCTTTTGGTAGATAGTTGGTACGACTCCTATCTAGGAGTTGTTACTCTTGTAAGAATTATAGACGGAAAAATAACTAAAAATATGAAAATTAAAATGATGTCAACAAATCAAGAATATGTTGTTGAAAAAGTAGGCGTTTTTACCCCAAAACCTAAAGATGTAGAGGAGTTAAACTCAGGTGAGATAGGGTTTATAATCACAGGAATCAAAAACTTATCTGAAACTAAAGTAGGTGATACAATTTGCGAAACATCCAAACCTTTAAAACAAGCTTTACCAGGATTTAAACCAAGCAAACCAGTTGTATTTTGCGGCCTATTTCCAGTGGACAGCTCTGAATATCAGAAATTAAAAGATGGTTTAGCCAAACTTAAGCTAAACGATTCAAGTTTTTCTTACGAGGCTGAATCTTCCTCTGCTTTAGGCTTAGGTTTTCGGTGTGGATTTCTCGGGCTTTTACATTTAGAAATTATTACTGAAAGATTGGAGAGGGAATTTGATATAAATCTTTTAACAACTACTCCAGGAGTTGTTTATAAAGTTCACTTAAACAATGGTAAAATTATGGACTTACAAAATCCATCAAATTTACCAGATCCTACATTGATTAAATTAATAGAGGAGCCATGGATAAAAGCTACAATAATAACACCAGATCAGTATCTTGGATCAATTATTAAAATATGCCAAAGTAAAAGAGGCGTACAAACAAATTTAAATTATTCAGGAAATAGAGCAGTTTTAAATTATGAAATACCTCTTAATGAAGTTGTCTTTGATTTTAATGATAGACTTAAATCAATAACAAGTGGATACGCTAGCTTTGACTACGAGATAATTGACCATAAAGAGGGAGATTTAGTTAAATTGTCAATACTGGTAAACACAGAGCCAGTAGATGCATTAGCAATGATGGTGCACAAAGATTTTGCCCAAACTATTGGTAGAGAAGTATGTGAAAAACTGAAAGATCTAATACCACGACACAATTTCATGATACCTGTTCAAGCAGCAATAGGGGGAAAGATTATTGCCAGAGAAACAATAAAAGGTTTTAAAAAAGATGTATTGACCAAAATACATGGAGGAGGAGCGCGCGACAGAAAGCGAAAATTGTTGGACAAACAAAAAAAAGGTAAAGCAAGATCAAAGCAGTTTGGCAAAGTAGAAATACCTCAAGAAGCATTTATAGGTGTTTTAAAAATTAATAAAGAATAGAAATGGAAAAAATAAATTGGGGAGTGTTAGGACTAGGTAATATTGCAGAAAGCTTTGTCGAAGGATTTAAAAACGTGGAAAATGCAAAATTGAAAGGTGTCGCCAGCAAAAACAATGACAAAATAGATAAATTTAAAAAAAGATTTAATTTAGATAAAAAATATTGTTTTTCAAATTATAATGATTTAATTGAGTGTAGCGATATAGATATTATTTATATTACCCTTCCACACTCTATGCACTATGAAAACATTTTAAAATGTTTCAAAAGTAACAAAAATGTAATTATAGAAAAACCTGCTGTAATAAGTCTAGAAGAGATAAAAAATTTAAAAAATAATTTTAATAATAAAATATTTTTTGCTGAAGCATTTATGTACAGATATCATCCCCAGTTGACTAAAGTTATTGAATTAATAAAGAATAATTATATTGGTAATTTGATAGAAATGAACTCGTATTATGGAGTTAATATAATGAAAAAAAAATTTTTATTTTTTTTTACAAAAAATAAAACAATAAATAAAAACGATAGATTATTTAATAAAAATCTTGGGGGTGGTGCTGTACTTGACCTTGGTTGTTATCCGTCCTCTATGAGTATTTTAATAGCATCTCTAAAATCTCATTTTAAAAAAGTTGAAGTTAAAGACAAAAAATTAGATTATTATAAAACTGGTGTTGATATAAATTCATTTGCTACACTTAATTTTGATAATGATTTTGTATCTTATATCGGAACGTCTTTTCAAAATAATCTAGGAAAAAAAACAGTCATAAAGGGTGAGGATGGAACCATAAAAATAGAGGATACTTGGCATGGTGAACCATCAAAAATATTCGTAGAAGGAAAGTATAATGAGGTTTTTAATATAGATTCTAATAAAAGCATTTATGCTTATGAAATTGAAAAATTTTCCGAAAATATTTTAGAAAATAACTTTAAGGTTAAATATCCAGGCATGAATTTTGACGAAACATTTCTAAATACAAAAATAATCAATGAATGGCTTAATATATGAAAAGTAGAATTATCGATTGCATAACTTTTTTTGATAATAATTATATGTTTGATTTTCGATACAATGTTTTAAAGGATTTTGTTGATTTTTTTGTTATATGTGAGTCCAAATACGATCATAGAAATAAAGAAAAAAAGATTAATTTTATTAATCAAAATTATTTTAATAAAGAAAAAGTAAAATATTTTTTATTAGAGGAGCCATTTCCAGAAAAAAATAATATTTGGGAAAATCAAGCTTTTCAAAGAGAATATTTGTTAAAAAAATTAAATAATTTTGAGGATAACGACTATATTTTCTTTTCAGATCCAGACGAAATACCCAACCCACACTTGTTGAAAAATTTTAATTTAAAGAAAAAATACGGAATTTTTTTTCAAAACTGCTTTAATTACAAATTTAATTTATTTAATAAATATGAAACTCCATGGGAGGGTACCAGAGTTTGTATGAAAAAAAATCTCAAATCCATAGATTTTATGAGACAAAAAATCAAATCAAAAAATTTGAATTATTCTTTTTTACGATTTGACAAGGAGAGAAATATTCAAATTTTTAAAGATGGTGGATGGCATTTCAACAATGTGATGTCTGCCGAAAAAATTTCATTAAAACTAAGAACATTTGCTCACTCAGAATATGCAGACAACAAATACTCATCTGTTAAAACTATAAAGAAGAAAATTGAAAAAAAAATAGATCTTTTTGAAAGAGGACACGAATACGAAAAAATTCCTATAGATAACAATCTTCCAAAGTATTTAATTGATAACCAGTTTAAGTATAAAGATTATATTTTAGACTAATTTTTTAAGATAATTTCAATATTTTTTTTTATACAAACAAGGTTTTCATTTATTGGAAACAGTCGAAAATTTTCCCTCTCTAAGTTATTAATAACTTTTTTTAAAATTTTATTTTCAATATGAATAAATTCAAAAATAATTATTTTACAATTAATGGAGCAGTTTAAAAAACTTAAAATAATTTGTCCGTCATATCCTTCTGCATCGCAAAAAAATAGGTCAACTTTATCCAATTTGTGTTTTTCAATTAATTTTTTAATAGAGCTCGTATTAATCTCAACTTTTTCAATATGTTTTTTTTTTATTCCATGTTTAGTAAGATGATTAAGATCAAACGAGCTTATCGCTTTTGCATGAGAGCCATAAATTTTTCTTTCTTCATTTTTAACTGAATAAAGATATTTTTTTTTTTCGTCATCAGAAATTGCTACTTTTTCTAAGATCACATTATTTAACGATGAATATACTTTTTTAAGGTTTTGAAAGTGCTCATCTATCGGCTCAACAAGGATTGAATTAATCTGATATTTTTTAATAAATAATGATAATTCATCAAAACTTTCACCGTCATTAGCACCAATCTGTATTAAGGACGTAATTTCTTTTTTTTCAAAAAAAAATTTTAGTATTTCCCTAATACTTAAAAATGAGTGTTGGTTTACTAATCTACTATTTTCTACGTAGTTTTTATCAAAAAGTTTATAACCTGCAGCACCGATAATTTTTTTTAGTAATTTTGAAGTCATCTTTAAATAGAATTATTATGAAAATTTAGTTTTATCTACAACAAAATATATGTAATAAAATAATTAATGAATAATCTTGATATTTATTGTGTGACTAATAAAAGAATACAGTTTTTAGAGAACTCAAGTTATAAATTGTGTTCTGTTGGAAAAAATTTCACACACAAAAATTATCAAAGATCTGATATTAAACAAAATATATTTGATAAAGAAAAATATTATTCTGAATTGACTTTTCATTACTGGTATTGGAAAAATTTATTAAATTTAAATGATGATAAGTGGGTTGGTTTTTGTCAAAAGAGAAGATATTGGATTAAGCAAGAGTCAGTAGGTGTAGAAATTAATAAAGATAACCTCATGTCGCATATGCTTGTTGATGCCGATGCTTCTTGGACGGATTTTGATGCCATATTATGTAAGCCAATTAAAGTTTCAGGGGCAAAAAAAATAAAAATAATAAAAAGAGGATGGAGAAATTTACTTAAAAATCCAAGTTTATTATTTAATGAAAATAAAGAAACAATAAAAATACATTTTGATATGCATCATGGCAATGGAAGATTAGAGAAAGCAATAGAATTAGTTAAACAAGATCATGTAAATGATTTTAAAGATTATGTAAATAATAATAATGAATATAATCCTCATATAATGGTTATTTCAAAGAATCATATATTGAATGAATGGTTTAAAGATTTATTTGAATGGTTATTTGCTTGTGAGAAAACTTTCGGGTTTAAAGATCTTTATGGGTATGACTCCGAAAGGTTGTATGCTTATTTAGCTGAAAGATATTTATCTTTTTGGTTTAGAAAAAAAACTAAATTTTTAGAATGGCCTTGGAGATTTATAGATAATTAATATTTTTAAAAATTATATGTATAATAAAAAAAAAATTCTTATAACTGGTGGAGCTGGATATATTGGAAGTCATATAGCTGAACAACTAGTGAATCAAAAAAATAATATAATAATTATAGATAACTTAGTTACAGGTTATAAAAGACTAATAAATAAAAAAGCAAAATTTATTAATGCAGATTTAAAAAATAAAAAAAATTTAAAAAATATAATTTTAAAGAATAAAATACATACTATAATTCATTTAGCTGCATATCTAAATGTAAGTGAAGCAGAAAGTAATAAAAAAAAATATTACAAAAATAATGTAATTGGAACTAAAAACTTAGTTGAGGCTTGTAAAAACTCAGAAGTTAAAAATATAATTTATTCATCCTCATGTTCAATTTACGGAAATACCGTAGGTTCAGTGAGTGAACACAAAAAACCTAATCCAATGGGATACTATGCTTTTACAAAATATAAAGGTGAAAATTTAATCAAAAAATACTCAAAAGAAATCGGTTATAATTTTGCAATCCTAAGATACTTTAATGTTGCTGGTGCAAGCCCTTCAAAAAAAATAGGTCAAATAGAAAAATCACATGGCCAACTTTTTAAAAATATTTCTATCCAAGCTTTAAAAAAAAATCCTGTGATTAGGGTCTACGGGAAAAACTATAATACCAAAGATGGTACATGCGTTAGAGATTATATTCATGTATCTGATTTAGCAGATATTCACGTTAAATGTATTAATTATTTATTTGAAAAAAAAAAATCTATCACACTAAATTGTGGATACGGAAAAGGTTATTCTGTGCAGGAAGTAGTTAATATTTTTAAAAAAATTAAAAAAAATTGTAGAGTTCTCTATGAAAAAAGAAGACCTGGGGATATAGCTCAAGTCTACGCAAATACAAAAAAATTTAAAAAAACACTTAAATGGAAGCCTAAATATAATAATATCAAAAATATTCTTCTTAGCTCAATTAAGTGGGAAAAAAATATAAAAAGATTAAAAATTAAAATAATTTGAGAAACTTAGAATTTTAGCAATTTAAAATGAAAAAAAAAATACATAATTTTTGGCTGATAATTTATAGCATATTGTTTACATTAATAATTCTCGAAATATTTTTTAACCTACTTTTACCAAAACATTATGTGAATAAATATTACAAAGTAATATATAGACTTTGGGATCAAGGAAAAATATTCAAAAATATAGATAACTTCTTTAAATTTGAACCTAATTTATCAGTCAGGCATGAAGTTTTTTTTGATTTAAATAATGAGTTTATTAAAGAATATTCCTACAAAATAAAGACTAATAACTTTGGATTAGTACAGGATAATGATATTTATTCAGGCAAACCTTCAATTTTATTTTTAGGTGACTCATTTACTGAAGGTATGGGGGCACCTAGTTGGGTAAATTATTTTGGAGGTAAAGTAAATAATTACCAAGTTATTAACGGTGGAATTTTCGGAACAGGTCCGCAACAATTTGAATTTTTAGAAAAACATATAGATCAGCATTATGATATTGAAAAAGTAATTGTATTATATATAGGTGGAGATATAACCAGAGATCCATTTAATTTTTCTAAACAAAATTTAAAATGTTTAGAAAATCATAATTATTGCAAAGGACCTGAAAATTTTTATGGTTTTCCACTAGAGGAAAAAGATCCAACCAATTTTCTTAAAAAATTAAAAAAATATAGAGACGATAAAAAAAGCAAATTAACATGGAAAAAAATAAGAAGAAAAATTAAAAATTCATTAGCAAATCTTTATATTATAAGAATTCCAAGAGATTTTTTACAAAACAAATTCTATAAATCACAAAATGAAAAAATTACTAAAAATTTCAATTCAATAAGAAATTTAGTAAATAAATATGGTAAAGATATTATATTTATCCAGATACAGACATTGGATGAAATTCATAATAAAGGAAAAAATTATAATTCAATTTATGGGAAAAAATTTATCACTGGTTTAACAGATAAACATTTTCATTGTAATTTTGAAGATGATCCTAGCTATTTTTATAATTATGACGGACATCCTAATGAAGCAGGATATAAAAAACTATACAATTGTGTTTCTAAAATATTAAATAAAAATCTTTAACTAAAAACTTATTAATAAATTTGATTTTTAAAAAAAAAATTTATCTCTTTGTAAATTGTATTGATTTCTTTTTCTTTAATTTTTGCATGAAATGGTAAACTTAAAGTCTCCTCTCCCCATTTAATACTATTTAAGCAATTTTTTACTTTATATTTTTTTTTATAAAAACTCAGATTAGTTATTGATTTAAAATTTACTGTTACAAATATTTTTTTTGAGGTTAAATGTTCAATTAGCCTATTTCTTATTTTTCTGTTTACACCTATAGGAAATAAATAGAAGTCTCTATCGTTATTTCTCAAATTACTTGGAAATTCTATTTGTTTTAAGTTAGACAATTTTTTTTTAAGTTTGAAATATATTTTTTTCTTTTTATTTGATAATTTTTTATAACCTAAAATCTGATCTTTTAATAAACACGCATTTATATCACTCAAGTTGGCCTTGAATCCAAAACTCTCAACATCCCATGGTTTGTATTTATTATTTTCAAACCTTTTGAATGCCGGTTTTGACATACCGTTATTTGCAATAGAACGAATTTTTTCCATCGTTTTTTTGTTATTTGATAAAACTGCTCCTCCCTCGCCACATGTAATACTTTTTGTAGCGTAAAAAGAAAAAATTAAAAAGTCTGAATAAAATCCTAATGGTTTATTGTTATATTCTCCTGAAAAGGCATGAGCACTATCTTCGATTATAAATATATTTTTTCTAATTTTTTTTTTAAGCTTAAATGTTGGAAATAAATTTCCATAAAGGTGAACAGGCATTATAACCTTAGTTTTATTTGTAATTTTATTTAAACAATCATTTATATCCATCAATTTAGTTTTTGCATCGATATCTGCAAATATTACTTTGCCTCCAATCATTTCGATTACGTTAGCACATGCCACAAATGTACATGCAGGTATAATTATCTCGTCTCCTTTTTTAATTTTTAAAGCCAGAAGAATTGCGATAGCGGCATTAGTCCAAGAATTTGTGAGATAAGCAAATTTTTTACTAAACTTTTTTTTTAGCAAGCTTTCTACCTTTTCACACATAGGTCCTGATGTTAAGTATTGACCACTAATTGTTTTGTTTAGGTAGTTTTTATTTTTGTTCAAATTGTGTTTATAGAATGAGATCATACCTTATGGTTTTTTAAATATTTCTTATATATTGATAAAGTTATCTTATTATCTGAAAAGGGAAACTTATCTTTTTTTATTTTAATAAATGTTTCAATAATTGAATTATTTGTGAATTTACTAAAATTTAAATTTTTAATTAACCTTTTGGATGATTTTGTTGAAACTTCATAAGATCTTTTGTCTATCGTATTTGTTTCATGAAATACATTAACACCTTTTATTTTTGTTAAAGATAGTATTTTTTTTGAAAGTTGAACAATGTTCGTATTAAAATTTCCAACATTGAATATTTTACTATTTTTCTTTTTGGATTTTTCATTAATTAATTTATTTATTACCTTACACGCAAATAAGTTGTAGCAAAAAAATCTTAATTGGGTTCCCCCCAAAATCTCAATTTTTTTTAAAAAAACCATGTCCCTTATAATTTTATTTATTGCGATGTCATATCTCATTCTTGGAGACCAACCATATAAAGTTCCAAGTCTCATAATAGTAAAAGGTATTTTATTTTCAGACTTTAAATAATTCTCGTATTTTAGACATAACTTTGAATATAAAGATATTGGTTTTGGTAATGATTTCTCATTAATTAATTTTTTGTTATTTCCATAAACAGAACAAGATGACATGTAAATGTATCTAGAAAGTTTACTCAAATTTTTTATTTTTTTGTATAATTTAACTTTATTCGAAAAATTAGTTAAGTAGGTAAATTTTTGGTTCAACTCGGATGCTGGATCATTTGAAATATTTACAAGATCAATTATATAATCGAATTTTTCAAAAAATTTACTGCTCAACTGGTTATAATCTTTTTTATAAAACTTAAAATTTTTAGTATTTTTATTATTTTTTCCAAAAAAACATTTGTCAATTCCAATTACATTATAATTATTATTTTTAAGTATATATGGAACTAAAACGGAACCCAGAAAACCCTCAGATCCTAAAATTAAAATATTTTTCATAATTGAATACTAGATGATTAGAAACAAAGTAATATATTTTTTTATTTAAAGAATATATATATATTATTTTAATTAATAATGAGTAAAAAAAAAACTAAAGTAACTTTTTTATTAGACAAATCCAATAATTGGTTTCATACGTATATAAAAAAAACAAATTTTGGATATAAAAATAAGTACATTTATAATATTGAGGAAAACCATAAAAAAATTAAAGGTCAAGACTTAGTTTTCATATTAGGGTATGGAAGGTTACTCTCCAATTGGTTCCTAAAAAAAAATAAACTTAATCTCGTCATACATGAAAGTAAACTTCCATATGATAGAGGAGGAGCGCCTATTCATTATCAAGTTTTAAAAAATAAAAAAAAAATTCATATATGTCTAATTGAGGCTGCTGGAAAAATTGATACTGGTGATATTTATTTAATTGACAAGTTTAAATTAAATGGTGATGAACTAATGCCAGAGTTGAGAGAAAGACAAGCATACGCAAGGTTGAATTTAATAAAAAAATTTTTAAAGAAATATCCTAAAATTGATAAAAAAAAACAAAAAGGTAAGGGAAGTTATAACAGAAAACGTAACTCTAACGATAGCGAAATAAATATTAAAAAATCAATAAAGTCTCAATTTAATCTTCTAAGAATTTGTGACAATGAGAGGTATCCAGCTTTTTTTAAATTTAAGAACCAAAAATATATTTTAAAAATATTTAAAGTTTAGAAATTTATAAATGAAAATTTATTTATCATCTTTTGCAAGCTCTGACTTATCAAGATCTGCAGAAAGATTTAGAGAACAGGCAGAAAAAATTGGTATTTATCATGAAATTAATATTTTCAATGAAAATGATCTTAGTGAGGAATATAGAGATTATGTATTTTCTTTAATAAGGAGAGGAAAAAAACTAGGCTTTGGCTACTGGGTATGGCAATCATATTTTCATAGATTGGTTTTATCTAAAATGGAAGAAAATGATATTTATCAATGGAGTGATATTGGAAATCATTTAAATAAAAATGGAGTAAATAGATTAAAAGAATATTTTAATATCGTTTCAGATAGTAAAAGTGGAATTCTAGGTTTTGATTATTCAAAGCCTCACTTTGAGCCTAAATATTCAAATTATGAATTTCCAGAGCTCTTTGAGTATCAGTATACAAAAGCTGATTTGATAAAATATTTCAATCTCACTTGTGAGGATAAAATTATTCAAAGCCCTGCTTTATGGGGTGGATCCTTTTTATTAAAAAAGTGTCAAATTGCAGAGGAAGTAATGGCAGAGCATTACAATTTATGTAGAAATAGATTTGATTTAATTGATGATGATGAGTCAAAATTTATAGAAAAATCTTGCAAAGGATATATCCACCACAAACATCCCCAAAGTGTTTTGTCTATTCTATTTAAAATGAACAATTGTGAATTAGTTTCTGCTTACGAGTCAGAATGGGCATTGAACGAAAATAAAGTCAGAACATTTTCACATCTTGAAAAATTTCCTATTATTGCGAGAAGAGATAAAAAAAGAAATATCTTATTAAGATTTTTAGATAGACAAAAGAAAACATTAAATAGATATAGAAATAGGTTTAAAATATTTTAAATAATGTGGAGAGATGGCCGAGTGGTTTAAGGCGCACGCTTGGAAAGCGTGTTAAGGGGCAACTCTTTCGTGGGTTCGAATCCCACTCTCTCCGCCATTTTTTAAGGGTTTTACCCTTTTAAGAAAATTTAATAAAAAAATGCAAGATTATTGATATTTATCAATACTTTTAGAGCATTAGTTTAATTTCAGATTTTATTTAATTTCATAAAAATGTTATAACTATTTTTTCCTAAAAAATTAAAATGACACAAAAAATTAATAATTCTTCTTACCAAGCAGACTCGATTAAAGTTCTTAAAGGTCTTGAGGCGGTAAGAAAGAGACCCGGAATGTATATTGGAGATACAGATGATGGTACTGGTCTTCACCACATGGTTTATGAGGTTGTAGATAATTCAATTGACGAAGCATTAGCAGGTTATTGTAAAAAAATTGAAGTAATAATAAATTCAAATTCAAGTATTACAGTTAAAGATGATGGAAGAGGTATTCCAGTTGATATTCATAAATCGGAAAAAAAATCTGCTGCAGAAGTCATAATGACACAACTCCACGCGGGCGGAAAATTTGATCATGATTCTTATAAAGTTTCAGGTGGTTTACATGGAGTAGGCGTTTCAGTTGTTAATGCTTTATCCGAAACGCTTAAATTAGAAATTTACAGAGATGGTAAAAAACATTTTATAGAATTCAAAGATGGGAGTTCAATTGCACCACTAAAAGTAATTGGTAAAACAAAAGATACTGGAACCAAAATAACATTTGTGCCTTCAAAAGAGATTTTCTCCTCGATTAAATTTGTTCCTAGTATAATCCATAAAAGAATGAAAGAATTGGCATTTTTAAATAAAGGTATTAGAATTATTATTGAAGATCACTCTTCAAAAAAAATCAAAACAACAAACTACAAGTTTGATGGTGGTATATTAGAATTTGCTAATGATTTAGATGAAAAAAAAGACAAATTAACAAATAAAAATGGAAATCTTATATTTAAAAAACCTATTTATATTGAGGGAAAAAAAGGAAATATAGATGTTGAATGTGCTCTTCAATGGAATGCTTCCTATAGCGAAAATACATTTTCTTATACGAATAATATATTTCAAAAAGATGGTGGAACACATCTATTAGGTTTTAGGAGTGCATTAACTAGGGTAATAAACAAATATGCTGGTGAATTAAATTTACTTAAGAAAAATAAGATATCCATTTCTGGCGATGATGTGAAAGAGGGATTAACATGCGTTTTGTCTATAAAAATGCCTGATCCAAAATTTTCATCTCAAACGAAGGACAAGTTAGTATCTTCGGAAATTAGAAATATTGTAGAAACAATTGTAAATGAAAGACTGTCATTATGGTTTGATCAAAATCCATCTATTTCAAAAATCGTTCTTGCAAAAATAATACAAGCAGCGCAAGCTAGAGATGTTGCTAGAAAGGCGAGAGAGACTGTAAGAAGAAAAGGGGCGCTAGAGCTAACAGGTCTTCCAGGCAAGCTTGCTGATTGTCAAAATTCAAGCCAAGTTGGAACTGAACTTTTTATAGTGGAGGGAGATTCAGCTGGTGGATCTGCTAAACAGGGAAGAAATAGAGAATTTCAAGCAGTATTACCCTTAAGAGGAAAAATTTTAAATACGTATGTAGATACAACGAACAGTAAAAAAAATGGAGAAAATGAGATAAGAACAAAAACATTATCAAAAATGATTTCATCAAATGAAATCATGACATTAATCAATGCTTTGGGGCTTGATCCTAAAGATGATGAAATTGATATTAAAAATCTAAGATATGGAAAAGTAATTATAATGACTGATGCAGATGTTGATGGATCACATATTAGAGCATTGCTTTTAACCTTTTTTAACAATAAACCATTTAACAAATTAATTAAAAATGGAAATATATATCTAGCTCAACCTCCTTTATTTAAAATAAATAAAGGTGGAAAAATTACTTATATAAAAGACGAGAAGGAGCTGGAAAAATTTATTAATAACAACTCTAAGGAACTTAAAAAGTTTAAAAAAGGATCAAAAGAATTTCAAAAATATTATTCTCAAGAAAAATCTAAATTGAATATTCAAAGATTTAAAGGGCTTGGTGAAATGAACCCAGATGAGTTATGGAATACAACCTTAAATCCTGCTACTAGAAATTTACTTAAAATTGAATATTCAAAAAATGTAGATAAAGACGCAAAAATAATCCATACCCTTATGGGGAATGATGTGTCTTTAAGAAAAGATTTTATAGTTTCAAACGCTATTGATATACAAAATCTTGATATTTAGTAATGAAGTTTTTTGAAAATTCAGAACTTTATACTTTAAATAGATCTACTTATGTAAATTTAAGATGGATAGCATTTTTAGGTCAAATAATATCTATTTTAATAGTAGAATTTATTTTTGAATATAAATTTAATTATATCCCCTGCCTTGGTATTATTACATTAGGAGCGATAACAAATATACTGCTACAATTTCAAGTAAAAGCAAATCAAATTAGTAATTCTTTATCATTATCATATTTGACTTACGATATTCTGCAGCTAAGTTTTTTATTTTATTTGACTGGAGGGATTACAAATCCTTTTATTTTTTTGTTAATAATCCCTGCAGTATTTTCTTCACAATATCTTACAATCGCAAGCTCTGTTATTTTAGTCCTTATAACTATTTCATCGATATCATTTCTGACTTTTTATTACATCGAACTTCCTCATCCAGGAGAATTACATTTTCACGTTCCAGACTACTATTTGTATGCAATCCCAATTTCTATTTTAATTGGTTTGTTATTTTTAGTTTATTTTGCTGTACAGTTTGGTGAACAAAACAGAAAAAGAAAAAAAGCCTTTGATAAAATTCAAGAAATAATGGCAAAAGAAAATGAATTATTATCTTTAGGTGGTCAGGCCGCAGCAGCAGCTCATTCATTAGGGACTCCTTTATCCACAATACTTTTGACGGCAAAAGAGCTAAAAAAAGAATTTAAGCACGATAATAAATTGAATAAAGATCTAGATTTATTGGTATCTCAAAGTAAAAGATGTAGTGAAATATTAAAAAAAC
This sequence comes from uncultured Pelagibacteraceae bacterium, assembly GCA_902570525.1. Lineage (GTDB taxonomy): Bacteria > Pseudomonadota > Alphaproteobacteria > Pelagibacterales > Pelagibacteraceae > Pelagibacter. The sequence goes on along the minus strand of CACFYN010000001.1, from coordinate 42,491 downwards.
TATCTCTTAACCCGAGAATAAATGACGAATTTATTAATGCTAATTTAAATTTAAGTGATTATATAATTGAAATAGTAAAATCGTTTAGAGAAATAAGTAAAAAAAAATTTGAAGTAAACACTGAAAAATTTACAAATAAAATAACTATTAATAAATCCCCAGAAATTATTTATGGACTAAGAAATTTTATAGGGAATGCAAATAAGTTTACTAAAAATAAAATTAAGATACTTCTATTTAATAAAAACAAAAGTACATTTGTGAAAATAATTGATGATGGAAAAGGTTTTCCAAATGATTTACTCAATAAAGATAAACTTGGAGAGCCATACATAAGAACTCTAGATAACGTAAATATTTCATCCAAAGGTTTAGGATTGGGAACTTTTATTGGTAAAACTTTACTCGAGAAAAACTTTGCATCTGTCAAATTTAAAAATTCAGAAACTATAGGGGGTGCAGAAGTTCTTATTGAGTGGCGAGATAAAGATTTAAGAAAAATATAATTAATTAAGTTTCTTTTTGTTTACAAATAAACCACTTAATTGCTCGATCATCACATCCCCTAGTTCTTGCACATCAGTTATTTTTATAGCCTTAGAATAGTATCTCGAAACATCGTGTCCAATTCCAATTGCCAAAATCTCTACATCGCCTTTGTTTTCAATGTATTTAACCGTTTTTTTAAGATGTTTTTCTAAAAAATCACCTGAATTTACAGATAAAGTTGAGTCATCAACTGGAGCACCATCTGAAATAACCATTAAAATTTTTCTTTCCTCTTTTCTCTTTTTAAGTCTACCAAAAGCCCAGTTTATAGCTTCTCCATCAATATTTTCTTTGAGCAAACCCTCTTTTAACATTAGTCCAAGATTATTTTTGCTTATTCTCCATTGCGTATCAGCGCTTTTGTAAATTATATGTCTAAGGTCATTTAACCTTCCAGGTGATTTTGGTTTACCATTTTTGTTCCAATATTCTCTAGATTGACCACCCTTCCAATTTTTAGTTGTAAAACCTAAGATCTCCACTTTAACTGAGCATCTTTCTAATGTTCTTGATAAGATATCAGCACATATTGCTGCTATTGTAATTGGTCTTCCCCTCATTGAACCAGAGTTATCAATCAGTAAGGTTACAACAGTATCCTTAAACTCATAGTCCTTCTCTTTTTTGAAAGATAGCGAACTATATGGATCTATTATTACCCTTGTGAGTTTAGATGTATCTAATAAACCTTCTTCTAAATCGAATTCCCAAGCTCTTTTTTGACTAGCCAGTAGTTGTCTCTGTAGTTTATTTGCTAATTTAGTAATCAGATCTTGAAAACTTACTAATTGCTGATCTAAATTTTTCCTTAATTTAATTATCTCATCTAAACCTTCAAGTTTTTCAGCTTTAGCAATCTCATCAAAGTTAGTAGTAAAAATCTTATACTCAAGATCTGAAGAACTGTTATTAATTTTTTGCATTAAGTTTTCAGAATTTTCTTTTTCAGTGTCTGCATCTGATAAATTCTCCTCTAGCTGATGTTCAGAAAAATCATATTCAGTATCTATACCTTGATTCTCATCTTGAGTTTCTTGGGAACTCTGATCCTGATCTGAATTTTGGTCTTGATTTTCTTCTTTATTTTCAGATTTGTTTGCATCATCTTGATCTTCATTATTATTCTGTGTCTCATCATTACTCTCAAACAAATCCATATCTTTGAGTATTTCTGATATTTTGGAGTTGTAAATTTTTTGATTTTGTAAGTTTTCTTTGAAAAATCGCACATGTTTATCGAAAGCATTTCTTAAATCCTTTTGCCAATAACTTAATATTTTTTCACAATTATTATTTAGATTAAGATTAAAAAAATTTTTCAGAATATAAATTTCAAAAGCCTCAGATATTTTTACATCCTCTTTACTTTTAATATTTTCAATTTTAATTTTTGAAAGAGTATTTTTGTAATTTTCTAAAAAGTTTAGCTTTGTCCCCTTCAACATTTCAGAACCAAGCAGTTCACATCTTATTTTTTCAGAAAACTCATATAATGATTTACAGGCAATATTTTTAGGGTGATTTGACTTGAATATCTCTTCATTTGAAAATTTTTTGAGTAAAGCTCTGGAATCACTTTCAGCTCTATATTTAACAAACTCGTTTTTTGAATTTAAAGTATCTATTTCAAAATAATCAATGTTTTTCTTAACATTTTTACTTTTTTTATTTTTTATCAAGTAATCGCCTGAAATTACCTTTTCAGTCGAAATTAATGCAATTTTAAATTTTTCTTTGATATTATTCTCTTTACTCATTAAGCCTGAATATTTACCATAGACTCTGGCAATTCTTCTCCAAAGCATCTTTGATAATATTCAGAAATAATATTTTTTTCAACTTCATCGCATTTATTTAAAAACGTTACTCTAAATGCGTATCCAGTATCTTTGAAAATATCTGAATTTTCTACCCAGTGTAGCACAGTTCTAGGGCTCATTACCGTTGAAATATCACCAGACATAAAACCTTTCCTTGTAAGAGATGCCACTTTAATCATATTAGCAATTTTTTCTTTCCCTTTTGCATTGTTAAGATTTTTATTTTTTGCTAAAACAATTTCCATTTCTTTCTCTAAACTTAAATAATTTAGAGTGCTTACTATATTCCATCTATCCATCTGTCCTTGGTTAATTTGTTGAGTACCATGATAAAGTCCCGTAGTGTCTCCTAGACCAACTGTGTTTGTTGTAGCAAAAAGTCTAAAAAATTTATTTTGTTTAATAACTTTATTTTTATCTAATAGAGTAAAATTTCCATCTGCTTCCAAAACTCTTTGAATTACAAACATAACATCTGGTCTTCCTGCATCATACTCATCAAAAACCAATGCAATAGAGTTTTGAATAGCCCAAGGCAATATCCCCTCTTTAAATTCTGTTATCTGCTTTCCATCTTTAAGTATAATTGCATCTTTTCCAATCAGATCAATTCTGCTTACATGGCTATCCAAATTTATTCTTACACACGGCCAGTTTAATCTTGCTGCTATTTGCTCTATATGAGTTGATTTTCCTGTTCCGTGGTATCCTTGGATTAAAACACGTTTGTTAAATGCAAAACCAGATAAAATTGCTAGAGTTGTATCTCTATCAAAAATATAATTTTTGTCGATTTCAGGAACATAATCATTTTTTTTTGAAAACGCCTCAATTTCCATATCACTATCAATACCAAAAGTTTGGTTTACTGATATCTTTATGTCTGGTTTGATATTTAGATTATTTTCCAATTTTTTGCCTATATGTATTTTTTAACTGTGTATAAGCTAAAGTAATAACTTTCAACTTTTCTTCATAGTTTTTATCACCAGCATTAATATCAGGGTGAAATTTTTTAACAAGTTTTTTAAATTTCTGCTGTATTTTGTCCCACTTTAAACCTACCTTAACTCCCAAAATGCTGAAAGCTTTAATATCGTCTTTATCAAATGGTATATTTTTATTTCTTATAAATTTATCTTTCAAATGCAGATCCTCCATGCCTTCATTTAAAACATTATTCCATAAAACCTTAAAAAAATTATCTGAAGAGCTGAAACTTTGTGTTTTTTTGTGCCATGTCATATCTGATTTTAAAAATTCAATTACTTCTCTGTCACTCATGCCAGAAAAATAGTTCCAGTTTTTATTAAATTCTTTAATATGCTTCAAACAAAGTAGCCTAAAATTTTTACTGTTATCTTTCTCTACAGGTGCGCGATATCTCCCAATTTCGAAGCAATTATTCCAGTCACAAATTGTTTTCATAATGTATAATAATACGACTTTTATTATGAATATAAATGAATTAAATAATATTATTAAACAAAAAATATCCAAAGAAGTTTTAATAGATGATATAGAGATTGAAGATAAAACTTTTTTGCATGTGAAACATAAAAATTTCCAAAAAAGTAAGTTTCACCTTAAAATTTTTATTAAATCAGAAAGTTTGTCTAAAATGAAAAAAATTGATTCGACTAAAAAGATTTACAAAATTTTAGAGTTTGAACTAAAAAATTATATACATTCGATTCAGATTGATTTTAGTTGATGAGTGAGGAATTTGTTAATTTTAGATAAAGCATACTTATTCTTGAAATTAACCTTTCCTATATTGTTGATTAAAACAAGATTGATATTTTTATCAAAATTTTTTTTATCATTTACCATATATTTAAGTATTTTATTTTTACTTTTTATATTAAAATATTTTTTTATCTCAAGATTTTTACTTATTTTCGAAATATGATTTAAAATTAATTTATAATTTGAAAAATTTAATAATCTATTTAAATAGCTAAAGGCTGTCGCACTAGCAATACCAAGTATAACTGCCTCCCCATGATTCAATTTTCTTGAATATCCCAAGCAAGCTTCATATGCGTGACCAAAGGTATGACCTAAATTAAGTGTTTTTCTCAAATTTTTTTCTTTAAAATCTTTCTCGACAATTTTCTTTTTTATAATACAACTTTTTAATATTGAATTTTCAATATATGGTGTTTGTAGTTTTAGAATTTTGTCTAAATTTTTGTCTAAAAAAAGAAAAAATTTTCTATCAAATATTATTGAGTGTTTAAAAATTTCACCATAACCACATAAAATTTCTCTTTTTGGTAAAGATTTTAAGAAATTTGTATCTGATATAACTAGTGCTGGTTGATAAAAAGAACCAATCAAATTTTTTCCATATTTAGTATTAATACCAGTTTTACCCCCAATCGATGCATCTACTTGAGCAAGAAGAGTTGAGGGAATATTAATATAAACCATTCCTCTTTTAAAAATACTAGCTGCATATCCAGCTGTATCTCCAGTAATACCTCCACCAATGGATATTAAACAATCATTTCTATTAAAATTGTTTTTAAGCAGTATATCGATTATTTTATTAATACTTTTCTGACACTTATTCTTCTCATTAGAATTAAAATATAATATTTGATATTTTTTTTTGATAGATTTTGTAATTTTACTAATTATTTTTTTTGGCACTTTATTGTCAATAATAAATAATATTTTGGATGGTGTAATTGAATTTTTGGAAAGTATGCTTCCTAATTTAAATGATAAATTTTTTCCTATTAAAATTGGATATTTATTTTCATTTGTGTTTATAATTATTTTTCTATTTTTCATAAAACTCAAGAATATTTTTTGTAATTTGGAACTTATCTAATTTATCACAATTTATTTTAAAATCCGCTTTAATATAAATTTTAGATCTTGAAACTATTAATTTTCTAAGCTCTTGCAAAGTTAGATCGGTTACTTTTGGTCTTTTTTTATTATATCTAATTCTTTTAATTAATACATCTTCTTTCCAATTTAACCAAAAAGATATACCATTTTTATTTATTTCTTTTCTTACTTTTGGATTTATAAAAGCTCCTCCACCAACAGCTATTACATGCCCATCTAGTTTCATTACTTTTAAAATTATTTTTTCCTCAATTTGTCTGAAAAAATCTTCGCCTTTATTTTTAAATATTTCTCTAATTTTCATTTTTTCCTGAATTTCTATTAACTCATCAGTATCTATAAACTTTAACCCACTCTTTCTTGAAATTACCTTTCCAATTGTGGATTTACCACTGCCCATCATGCCTACTAATACTAGGTTTTTTTTCATTCTTTCAGTTTCGGTATTGAAAAAACACAAATTTGTCTTAATTTGAAAATATTAAAAGTTATATGCATTTTTATAAAAAAACAACCATAGGTAAATCTAACAACTACATTAAATTGGTTATAAAATTATCCTTAATAGTTTTTCTTTTTTTTATAATATTAATTATGGTAGATCAAATTAATTTTCCTGCACCAAATAAAAATATTGAAAAAATAATACCTAATGAAAATTTTAAAATTGTTAAGTAGAAATATTTTCATATTTCTTTTTAGCTACTTTTTAATTATTTCACCATCTTTTGCAAATGAAACTGTAGATATTTGGAATTTAGAAAATAATAAAAAAAATAATGAAATAATTAAAAAAAAAGAGAATTTAAATAAGAATAATAATCAAACATCAATAAATAATTTAAATTCAACAAATTTAATTTCTGTTGAGCAAGATGAGAAATTTAATCAAGATGAAAATAATTTAGTTGGGCTGTATGATCCTGACGAAAATGACTTAACAATTGATATGTGGGAAAAGTCAGATGGAGATAAAATAATTCAAATAGTTGAAAAAATACATAAATTGAATTTATCATATGACGCAAAAAATATTTATAATAAACTAATTTTAACAAATTCTTTTCCTCCAAACGAGAATATAAATACTCAAGATTTTATTAATTTAAAAATAAATTGGTTAATTAAAAATAATGATTTAGAGTTAATTAAAGAATTTTTGGTAAAAAATGATTATGAAAATTATAACCTTAGTCTAATAAAATATTATTTAAATCAAAATTTATCTCTTGCAAAAATTGAGAAATCTTGTGAGTTATTTTCTTTTATAAAAAACCTTCCAAAAGATAATTATATTACTAAATTCCAAATATATTGCCTTATCAATGAGAATAAAAAAGAAATTGCTCAGCTACAATACGACTTGTTTAAAGAAAGTGGGTATGAGGATGAATTTTTTGATAATATTTTTAATTTTTTGATTGGATATTCAGAAAATATTGAAGTTGATATATCTGAAAAAAGTTTATTAGAATTCCACTTAACATATTTGGCAAATGAAAATTTTTCATTCGAACCAAATAAAAAAACAAAAAAAATTATTTGGCAGTATTTGTCGTCTAATAATTTATTAACAAAAGCAAATGAAGTTGATTTAGATGATAGAGAAAAAATAAGATCATTTGAAAATGCTACAAATAATGGAAGTTATAAGGAGTCTGATTTATTAGATTTGTATACTAGATTTCAGTTTAATATTTATCAGTTAGTTTCTGTATTTGACGCTTACAAACTTTTACCAAGCTATGAGGCTAGAGCACTTTTATATCAGGCCTTTTTAGTCTCTAAAGAACCTCAAAATCAAATGTTATTATTAGAACTTCTTAAAAAAGAGTTTGATGACGATAATCTCAATAATGCTTTTGATAAAGAATTAATCAAATTAATTCGAAATATTAATAAAGATGATTTGACAAACCAAGCCTTAGATTTTTACAACATACAAATAGCAAGGGTCAAAGATGAAAACCAAAAAATAAAGTATAATAATAAAATTTTACACCAATCCAGATTAATCAACTACTTTGATGGCAAAATCTCTAAAGACAAAGTAGAAAAAGATTTAAATAAAAGATTTAAAAAATTAAAGAAAAATAAAAAATATTTTTTTTCAACTAAAGATAACATAGTTATTGAGTCCTTAATTTCTGATGGGATTGAAATTCCTGAAAAGTATGAGAGTATTTTAGATTTAGATAAATCAAATATTCCGACTGATATTGAAGTTATGATTAACGACGGTGAGACAGCAATGATTTTACTGAGATTAGTTGAAATTATTGGAGAGGATGATTTAAAAAATCTTGGGACAGAAACATTATATTTCATCATTAGTACTTTAAATAAACTTAATATTGATAAAATTAGAAATGATATCATTCTTCAAGTTATTCCTGTAAAAGTATAAAAGAATAAGTTTTATGACCATTAAAAAATTAATCACTGTGCCAGACGAAGTTTTACGTAAAAAATCTCAACCAATTGAAAAAATAACAAACGATGAAAAGAAACTGGTGAATGATATGTTTGAGACAATGTATCATCATAAAGGAATCGGTTTAGCATCAATCCAAGTTGGAATACCAAAAAGGATAATTGTTTTAGATGTTTCGCAAAAAGAGGAAAAAAAAACACCATTATGTTTTATCAATCCAATAGTGAGGAAAATGAGTAGTGAAAAATCTGTATACGAGGAAGGTTGTTTATCAATACCTGACACCTTTATTAAAATTGAGAGACCTAAGACCTGTCTAATTGAATACATAGATATTAAAGGAAAAAAAAAAGTGATGGAATGTGATAATCTCTTATCTACCTGCATTCAACATGAAATAAATCATTTAGACGGTAAACTTATAATTGATTATTTATCAAAATTAAAAAAAGATTTAATTATTAAAAAATTATCTAAAGCGAAAAAAAATCCAGATAGAATAGTTGTATAGAATGCTTAAAAAAATTATTTTTATGGGAACACCAATTTTTGCTGTGCCTATATTAAAATCGTTATATCAAAATGGATATCCAGTTTCTGTTGTTTATTCTCAACCTCCTAAAAAATCAAGTAGAGGAATGAAAACTCAAAAATCTCCCGTTCATCTTATGGCAGAAACCTTAAACATTGAAGCTAGAACTCCAGATGTCCTAAAAGGAAATTCTATAGAAGAAAGCTTTCTTAAAAACCTTGATGCAGATCTTGCAATAGTGGTCGCTTATGGAAAATTATTGCCTGAAAGTTTTTTAAATTTAACAAAAAAAGGATTTATAAATATTCATGCATCAATTTTGCCAAGTTGGAGAGGGGCTGCACCAATACAAAGAGCAATAATTAATTTAGATAAAAAAACTGGAATTAGTGTAATGAAAATTAATAATAAACTAGATTCTGGTCCAGTATGCAATAAATATGAAATTGAAATTAAAAAACAAGATAATTCTGAGACAATATCTGAAAAACTTTCGTTAATCGCATCAGAAAAAATACTTGATGAAATAGATAATATTATAGACGGCAAAGCAAATTTTATAGAGCAAGAACATGATAAAGCAACTTATGCAAATAAAATTGAAAAGACTGAAGGTAAAATAAATTGGAATATCAAGGCAGAGGAAATATTAGGATTAATAAATGGATTATTTCCATCTCCTGGAGCATGGTTTACCTTTAAAGGAGAAAGATATAAAATACTTAAAGCAGAGGTAGGAAATTCAAAGGGTGAGCCAGGAATTGTTTTAGGCCAAAATCTAGAGATAGGATGTAAGGAAGGATCCTTAAAAATAGCTGAAATTCAAAGAGAGGGAAAGAAAGTTCAAAAAATAGGTGAATTTTTACTTGGATCAAGGATAAAAAAAGGTTCAAACCTAAATAATGTTTAGATATCAGATTCTTATAGAATATGTTGGAACAGGGTTTATTGGTTGGCAATCTCAACCAAAAGGGAAATCAGTTCAGAAAACCATTGAAAAATCATTAGAAAAAATCTTGAAAGAAAAAATATCAGTAGTTGGTCAAGGAAGATTAGATGCAGGTGTCCATGCAATTTCACAGTCTGCTCATTTTGATACTAAAATTAAAATTTTGGATATTAATAGATTTCTAAACAGATTAAATTTTTTACTTAATAAAAGTATGATTTCAATATTAAATATAAAGAAAAGAAATGAAAAATTTCATTCAAGATATTCAGCTAAAGCTAGAATATATCAGTATATAATCTTAAATAGAGAAAGTGTTCCAACAATTAATAAAAATAGAGTTTGGCATATAAGAAAAAAAATCAATTTAGAAAATATTAAAAGAGGTGCAAAATTTCTAGTTGGAAAAAAAGATTTTTCAACCTTTAGAGCTTCTTCATGTTCAGCAAAGAGCCCCATAAGAACTTTAGAAAAAGTAAAAATATTAAAAAAAAAAAATCAAATATTCATTGAATTTAGATCTAGGTCATTTCTTCAAACACAAGTTAGATCAATGGTAGGTTGTCTTAAATATCTAGGAGAGGGAAAATGGGATTTAAAGAAGTTTAAAAATGTAACTTTATCAAAAAAAAGAATATTTTGTGCACCTCCAGCACCACCTAGTGGCTTATTTCTTAAAAAAGTTATTTATTAATTCTAGAGCTTTTTCTAAATTTTTTATTTATTCTCCATCGACTTTCTGATCTTACTATATAACCACAACAATTTTTTGCGCGGCACTTGCATGGAAACTGTTTATAATCCTCATCATATGAAAATCCATAATCATATGTTAGCTCTTCATTTTTTTTAATATTTTTTATTGCTGTTACATAAATTTTATATCCAGTACCATCGACTTCGCAGTTTGGATCACAACTATGATTTATATTTTTAGCTACGTTCCACGAGTAATCGCCGTCTAGTGAATACCTTTTATTAATATCAAATAAGTATATATCTTTGTCATTATCATATTTGGGGTTACGCTCAACTTCACTATTAGTTATAATTTTCCCTTTATATTGAATTATTCTAGTACCACTTTTAATATTTTTTTTAGCGTAAAGACCTTTTTTGTCGATATTTGATTTTTTTATTTTATATAATTTCATGTTTTGTTTTCAGATAGAGCGTTTACATGATTGAAGGCACTTTGAGCAAGAGCATTAAGGTCATACCCACCTTCTAATACTGATATAACTTTACCTTTTGTAAACTCATTAGTTGCTTTAAGTGTTCTTTTTGTAATTTCATAAAAATCTTCAGATTGTAATTCAAATTGAGCAAGTGGATCAGCTATATTTGCATCAAAACCCATACTAAAAATCAAAAATTCTGGCCTAAATTTTGCTAATTTATCTAAAACTTTATCTAATGCACTTAAATATTCTTCGGTATTTGTTCCTGCTGGCAGTGGTACATTGAAAATATTATCATGATTTCCTTTTTCTTTGTCGCTTCCAGTTCCAGGATAAAATGGATATTGATGGGTTGATAGGTATAAAACGTTTTTGTTATCATAAAAAATATCTTGAGTCCCATTTCCATGATGAACATCAGGATCGAATATAGCTACTCTTTTATAATTAAATTTATCAATAAGATAATGTGCTGCAACAGCACAATTATTATAAATACAAAATCCCATCGCTTTATCTTTTTCAGCATGATGACCAGGTGGACGTACTGCACAAAATGCATTTTTAAATTTTTTATTTTCAACCCCGTCAATTGCTTTAATCACAGAACCAACAGCATCAATTGTAGCATCTTTGCTACCAGGAGAGATAATAGTGTCTCCATCTAAAAATTTTATTCCCTCATTTGGAAAACTTTTTTTAACCATATCAATATAATTTTCATTATGCGCTTTTTTTAAAATATCATGATCAAAAGTACTTGGCTTATCCCAAATTAAATTTTTATGTTTTTTTAATTTTTCTTTAATAGCTAAAACTCTTTTTGGTTGTTCTGGATGACCATCGCCTGTTAAATGATTTATAGAGGTATCCGATGAAATTATTGCAGTTTTCACGAAAAATAATTATCTAAAATTAAAGAATAAATTTTTGTTAATTTTTTCAAATCACTCAAAGATACTGCTTCATCAACTTTGTGCATAGTTTTACCAACCAATCCAAACTCTAAACAAGGAGATATATTCTTTATAAACCTAGCATCTGAAGTTCCACCAGTTGTAGAAAGCTTTGGTTTTATTTTTGTTATTTTTTTTACGATATTTTGAACCATAAATGTTGTTGCATTTGGTTTTGTTAAAAAAGCTTCACCAGATACTCTATATTCTATTTTAAATTTAGATTTATTTTTTTTACTAATTTTACTAAATACTTTGTTAAGTTTTTTTTTCAAAGAATCTGATGAATGTTTATCATTATATCTAATATTAAAAGTGGCTTGAGCCATTCTTGGAATAACATTATCAGCATTATTATCTATATTAATTTTTGTAACCTCTAGGTTTGATGGTTGAAAATTTTTTGTTCCTTTATCAAGTTTAATATTTTTTAATTCATTTAAAATTTTTATTAATGTTGTTGAAGGATTATTTGCTCTATGTGGATAAGCAACATGCCCTTGAATGCCAAGTATTGTAAGTATTCCAGTTAAACTACCCCTACGACCTATTTTAATCATTTCACCTAATCTATTTGGATTAGTAGGCTCACCCACTAAACAAAAATTAATTTTTTCCTTCTTCTTTTTAAGATAGTCTATAACTTTTTTTGTTCCATTAATTGCATCGCCTTCCTCATCCCCAGTAATTAAAAAACTAATTGATCCTTTAAATTTTTTGTTATTATTTAAAAATATACTCACAGCCGAAACAAAAGCAGCAACAGAACCTTTCATATCATTTGCACCCCTCCCAATTAGGTGACCTTGTTTAACAGATGGATTAAAAGGGTTAACTGTCCAGTATTTAATATTACCTGGAGGCACAATATCTAAATGTCCAGCAAAGCAAAAATTAGGCGCTTTATTCCCCAACCTTGCGTATAAATTTTTAACTGGTTTAGATTTTTTTTCTCTAAATTCTAATATTTTTGTTTTAAAACCAAGTCTTTTTAATTTCTTTTCTAAAAATCTCATCACACCAGCATCTGTTGGTGTTATAGATGGAAACCTTATTAGCTCTTTAGCTAATTGAAGCTCATTAATTTTTTGCATTTTTACTCTCTTAAAAGATCGTTAACTGATGTTTTAGATCTCGTTTTTTCATCAACTTGTTTAATAATCACTGCACAGCTTAAAGATGGTGCAGATGGATTGTTTTTATCTGGCAAAGAACCTGGTACAACAACTGAGTATGGAGGAATTTTTCCATAAGTAATCTCACCTGTTGAACGCGTTACTATTTTAGTGCTTTGAGTAATCAGCATTCCCATACTTAATACAGAGCCTTCTCCAACTATCACACCTTCGACAACCTCAGACATCGCACCAACAAAAACATTATCTTCAATAATTGTTGGTAATGCTTGAGCGGGTTCCAAGACGCCCCCAATTCCAGAACCTGCAGAGATATGACAATTTTTTCCAATCTGACAACAGCTTCCAGCACGACTAAACGTGTCCATCATTGTCCCTTCATCAATATATGCTCCGATATTTACATAACACGGCATCAAAACTGCATTTTTTCCAACAAATGATCCTTTTCTTACTGGTGAATTTGGAACCATTCTAAAACCAGCTTTTTCATGATCTTCTTTTGTCCATCCAGCTGTTTTTCCTTTTAGTAAATGAGCTTTGTCATACCAGCTGCTGTATGGACCATTTAAATTTTCCATTGGATACATTCTAAAACTTAACATGATAGCTTTTTTTAGATATTGATGAGTTTTCCACTCACCATTAATCTTTTCAGCTACTCTTGCTTTTCCGCTGTCTAAATCATCAATAATTTGATTAACAGCATCTTTTAAGGATTGATCAGAATTCTGATTTACTTGATCTTTATTTTCCCAAGCTTCATTTATAATTTTTTCAATAGTCATAATTTATTTACTTTTTAATAACCTTATTTCTTTTAAAAATAAAGATAGATTTTCAATTTTGTAATCAATGTAATCTTTGTCGGACTCCATTTTGCCCCACTGTTCATCATTTATTAACCAAACAGTTGTGCAACCCCTTTGTTTGCCTATTGATAAATTTTTAGCAATATCTTCTATATAAATTGTGTTATTTGGATCTATCCCAAATTTTTTTACCATTAAATCAAATGCTTTTGGTTCTGGCTTAGGTCTGTACTCAGCATCGCTGATATCAAATATCCCCTCAAATAAATCTTCAATACCTAAATGAGTAAGCACATTCTTTGCATGATCAGTACTTCCATTTGTAAAAATTAATTTTCTCATATCTAAATTCTCTAGTTGTTCCCTCAAAACTGTATCTTTCTTCATAAAGGAAAGATCTATATTATGAACATACTTTAGGAATTCTTTTGGTTGAATATCATGATGTATCATTAATCCATTGAGACTAGTATTATATTTATAAAAATAATTGGTTTGTAATTCTTTGGCCTTAATTAAATCTATATTTAATTTTTCAGAAATATATTTTGTCATTAATCTGGAAACTTGTCCAAAAACGGCCTCTAAGTCTTGATAAACAGTTCCATCTAAATCTAATAATAAATTTTTTTTAGTTTTAAGTTCTTTCATTTTAAATAATTACCTAATTAAAGTCCCCGAACCTTTATCTGAGAAAATTTCAAATAGTACAGAATGTTTCTTTCTTCCATCTATAATAGCAACTGCAGTAACACCATTATTTATTGCATCTAAACAAGTATTAATCTTGGGTATCATTCCTTCTGTGATAGTACCATTTTTAACCATATCTAAGATTTCTGATGAAGTTATTTCTTGTATTAGTTTTTTATTTTTATCTAATACACCCTCAACATTTGTCATTAGTAATAATCTTCTACAGCTCAGAGACTTGGCAATAGCTCCAGCTGCAATGTCACCATTTATATTAAATGCTTGATTATTACTTCCGAGTCCAAGAGGAGATATTATTGGTATTAATTTATTTTCAATTTTATCCTTAATAGTATCAACATCAATTCTGTCTGGTATTCCAACAAATCCTAGCTCTTTAGCTTCCGGTATCACTTCAATCGCACAGTTTTGCTTTGTATTTAAAGATATAGCTTTAACACCTTTTTCTTTTAAAGAAGAAACTATATCTTCATTAAACTCAATTAGTACCTTTTCAACAATATTTATAACTTTTGCATCTGTCACTCGTAATCCTCTAATAAACTTTGATACGATATTTGATTTATCTAGCTCTCTTTTTATTCTAGGTCCTCCACCATGAATTACGACGATTGACAGACCCAGTTTATTTAAAATACTTATATCTTCTATAAAGTTATTAAAAATGTTTCTATCAATAAAAACATTTCCTCCATATTTAATAACTATTAAGTCATTTTTATATTTTTCTATATATTTTTTAACTTGATCTATAGGTGGACCATCCTTAGGCAAAATTTTATTTAGATCCATTAAATTCTAAGTAGTTTTAACTTTGGTTTGTCTCATTATCACAAGTTGTTGAGCCATAGTTAAAACGTTATTTATTGTCCAATATATAACTAAGCCTGATGGAAATGGTGCCAATATAATTGTTAAAAATAAAGGAAAGAACATAAAAATTTTTTGTTGTATAGGATCTGGAGGAGTAGGATTTAACTTTTGCTGCAAATACATTGTTAAGCCCATAAGACAAGGCCAAACTCCTATAATAAGAAATGATGGAGGGTCCCATGGAATTAAGCCGAAAAGGTTAAAAATTGAAGTTGGGTCTCTCTCAGACAAATCTTTTATCCAACCATAAAATGGCTGGTGTCTCATTTCTAAAGTAACAAAAAGAACTTTATATATAGCAAAAAAGAAAGGAATCTGAATAAAAATTGGTAAACAACCTGATACAGGATTTACTTTTTCTTTCTTATATAAAGCCATCATTTCTTGCTGTAGTTTCATTTTATCGTCCTTATGCAACTCTTTAAGTCTTGTCATTTCTGGTTGTAGAACCTTCATTTTGGCCATAGATTTAAATGAATAATTTGCCAAAGGATAAAATAGTATTCTTATACAAATTGTAATTAATACTATCGCTATTCCAAAGTTACCTGTGAGTTTAAAGAAATAATCAATTGCGAAAAAGAAATTTTTTGTGAAAAAATAAAACCATCCCCAATCAATTGCTAGATCAAACTTAGATATATTAGATTTTTCTGCATAACTATCTATAACATCCACCTCCTTTGCAGCTACGATTACCCTTACATTGCTTGAAACAGTCCCCTTTGACTCCAATTCCAAGGGTTTGGTCTCAATGAAATTCGCTCTGAATTTATTTTTAAAATTGAAGTCTGCCCTAAATTCCTTATTTTTTTCGGGAATTAAGGTAGTGATCCAATATTTATCAGTTATACCTAGCCACCCAGTCTCTGCTTTTTGTGAAAACTCTTTTTCTTCAATATCATCATAATCTTTTTCTACAAGCTGGTCATTTAAAACACCAATTAAACCTTCATGCAGAATATAAAAATTTGTTACTTCTGGTGATTTATTTCTTATTATCTGACCGTATGCATAAAAGTCATAAGATTTTTCTGATTGATTTGTAATTATTTGATCTATTGAGAATAAAAATTCTTCGTCAATTTTTATTTTTTTTTTAAAACTTATGCCTTGATTATTATTCCAAACCAAAGTCACTGGATTGCCAGGTGTAAGTTTATTGTTTCCTTCTACCTTCCAATTTGTATTAGAATTTGGTAACTCAATATTTTTACTACTAGATACCCAGCCAGTTTCTACAAAATATCCTTCACTATATTTTTTTGGGTTTAATAAGGTTATTTTGTTTTTACCATCGAGAGTCTCAGTATAATTTTTAAAAATTAAATCATCAATTGTTCCACCCATCAAAGAAATTGAACCTTTGATGTTTTGATTTTCGAATTCAACTCTATTACTTTCTTTTAACGCTTTATCTCTAGATAATTCAACTATTTTTTCGGACTCTTCCAATTTAGGAGCCTCTGAACTCATAGATGATTTTTGTTCGTCTATCTTTTTTAATTCATTCGGACTTGGGGCAAAAAATAAACTGTAAAGAATTATTACAGCTGCGCTCAATGATATTGCTGCTATTACATTCTTTGTATCCATTATTGTTTACCTTTTCTTTTAATTACGGGATCATAACCATCACCACCACCAAGAGTTTTAATTGGGTGGCATGTTAAAATTCTCTTTACCCCTTTTGTACAACCTTTAATAATTCCAAATTCATTTAGACAATCAATAAAATATTCTGAACACGTAGGTAGATATCTGCAATTATTGCCTATAAATGGAGAAATTAAATATTTATAAGTTTTTATAATGAATATCAGAACACTTTTCATTTTATTTTATTTTTTTAAAATTAAGAAATAACTCTTTCTTTATATCTTCAAATTTGTGATTAAAAACAATTTTTTTTGCAATAACTAAATAAGAGTATTTACAATTAATATTAATATTTTTAATTATATCTCTCATTATATTTTTCAATCTTCTTTTAATTTTATTCCTTATAACAGCGTTGCCCAATTTTTTTTTTGCAATAAAACTAATATTTAATTGTTTGGAGTTCAAACGATCTATTTCTTTAAAAAAAATTGTAGAATATTTATTATTTATTTTTTTTCCATTAAGAATGGATCTAAAATCCTCATTCTTTGATAAAGAGCAAATTCTTACCTTCATGAAACTGTAAGTTTTTTTCTCCCTTTTGCTCTTCTTCTTGCTAGAAGCTTTCTTCCACCTTTGGTCTTCATTTTTGACCTGAATCCATGACGTCTTTTTCGCACTAGTCTACTTGGTTGATATGTTCTTTTCATAAAATATGGTTTAATTTTCTAATAATTTTCGCCCTTTATATTAATTAAATATATAAATAGCAAATAGAAGATTTTAAATTTACAATTAAAATTTATGGAAAAAGTAAAAAAAATTAAAATATACATTGGTTTACTTTATCTGGTGACTGTAGGAATATTTCTTTATTTTTTGTTTTCTAAATTCAGTTTACAGGAGCTTTCATCTTATGAATTTATAAAAGATAATATTGAGTACTTTTCAGAGATAAAAACAAAAAACATATTTTTATTATCTTTATTTTTTTTAATTTTTACGATCTTATGGGTTTTTCCATTTTTAGGATTTGGATCACCTATTGCCTTATTAGCAGGTTTCATACTTGGTAAATGGTTTGGGACTTTTGTGGTTATTCTAGGATTAAGCATCGGTGCATCTTTTTTATATATTTTCGCGAATTTTTTCTTAAAAGATTTTGTACAAGATAAATTTTTAAATAAATTTCAAAATTTGGAAAATAAATTTAAAAAATCAGAATTTATGTATCTTCTCATTTATAGATTTATAGGGGGTATCCCATGGCAATTAAGTTGTATATTACCAACTTTGTTTAATGTGCGAGTGATTAACTTTTTCTTTGCAACATTAATAGGTATAATCCCACAAGTTTTTTTAGTTGTGTCTATTGGTAGTGGTTTAGAAACAATAATTGGTCAAAATTTAAAACCACCCGGTGTAATGGATATAATATTTTCATCCGAAATTTATTTTCCATTAGGAGCTTTTTTTATTTTGATAATTACTACAATTTTCCTAAGAAAAATATTTTACAAAAAGTAAATATGGTGCCCCTTGCCCGACTTGCACGGACGACTTTTTTCTTACCATGAAAATACTCTGCTACCTGAGTTAAAGGGGCATTGATCAGATAATAAATTAACATTTTATTAACAATTTAAATTGCTAATTATTGCCATATTATTCTATTAAGATATAACAATTATCGAGTAAATAGTCATGAAAATATATACTAAAATACTTTTTGATAAAAATAATAATGTAATAGAGGAAGAATCTTTCCACTATGCAGGTAAGATTTCTCATTGTGGTATCCACTATGATTTTAAGAGCACCAGGGGCGCCAAGGCTATGGAAAAGCAAGCTAAAAGAGAAAAGAAACTTGCCGAGAGAAGAGCTAAGAAACAAGCGAAGGCAGAGGAAAAAGGTTTGACCTCAAAAAATCAAGATACAAAAATGCATGACATCTCAAAAACGATTACGTTAGAAGATCTTACAAATCCAAATAAAAAGTAATCTAATGAATTCAAAAAAGGATAAGTATTATAGACTTGAACTTGCTTTAAAAAAAAATTTAAAAAAAAGAAAAGTTTTTCAAAAGAAACAAAAAAAAAATAAATAGATGTCTATTCAACCAGATTCTTGGATTAAAAAAATGTGTAAAGAACATAATATGATAGAACCATTTTTAGATCATCAAGTTTCAGAGGGGAAAATATCATATGGCCTCAGTAGTCTAGGTTATGATGTAAGAATTTCAGATGAGTATAGAATATTTACCAATGTTAACAATTCTTTAGTTGATCCTAAGAATTTCTCTGATGATAATTTCATTGAAAAAAAAGGACCTCACTGCATTATTCCACCCAATTCTTTTGCTCTAGCTAAAACTATTGAATATTTTAGAATACCAAAAGATGTTCTTTGTATTTGTGTTGGTAAAAGCACTTATGCTAGAACGGGGATAATCTGTAACGTCACTCCAATTGAAAATGAATTCGAAGGCAATATTGTAATCGAGCTAAGCAATACGACTCCTAATCCTGCAAAAGTATATTCTAATGAAGGAATAGCGCAGTTTTTATTTTTTAAATCAGAAATCGAACCAGACACAACATATAAATCTAAGAACGGAAAATATCAGGGTCAAACAACCATTCAGGTCGCTAAAATAAAATAAAATGGATAAGTTTTTGATAACAGGTCCTTGTAGAGTCAAGGGAGAAGTTTCTATTAGTGGCTCAAAAAATGCTGCTTTACCAATTTTAGCTTCAACATTATTATTTGATAAACCAGTTACCATTGAAAACCTTCCAAGAGTAAGAGATATAGACACAATGATAAATCTTCTTAAATCACTTGGTTCCAAAATTAAATTTTCAAAAAATAAAAAAACCGTAAAGATCTATAAAACAAAAAAACAAAAATATTTTGGATCATACTCAATTCTTAAAACAATGAGAGCTGGAATATTAATTCTTGGTCCATTAGTTTCTAAGTACCACAAATCAATTTGTAGTTTTCCGGGTGGTTGTATTTTAAATGGTAATTCAGGTAGGCCGGTTAATTTACATTTAAATGCGTTAAAAAAAATTGGGGTGAAGTATGAAATAAAAAAGGGATATATTTATGCAAAATCTAATGGAAAATTAAAAGGTACTACTATTAAGTTCCCTAAAATTAGTGTTGGGGCAACTGAGCAACTAATAATGTCTGCAGTTTTGGCGAAGGGTAAAACCTTGCTCAAGCAATGCGCAATTGAACCAGAAATAAAAGATCTAACAAATTTTTTAAAATCTGCAGGAGCAAACATTAAATGGATTGGAAAAAGAACTTGCCAAATCATAGGTGTTAATTCATTAAATCAAACTACTTACTCTGTTATGGGTGATAGAATTGAAACAGGAACATTTTGTGTATTAGCAACTTTAGCAAAAGGAAATTTAATTATAAAAAATTTTAATCCAAATTTAATTCAAACAGAATTGAATATATTAAAAAAAATTGGAGCAAAAATAAAAACTTCTAAAGACAAAATCCATATACACGGACCACAAAAAATTAAAAGCATAAGAAATATAACTACTAAAGAATATGAGGGTTTTCCAACAGATCTCCAGCCTCAATTTATGGTACTTCTTTGTAAAGCAAACGGTATTAGTACAATTACTGAAAATATTTTTCAAGGAAGGTTTATTCACGTCATGGAGCTCCAGAGACTTGGAGCAAAAATAATGATTAAAGATAGCACTGCAATAATCGAGGGCAATGCAAATTTCAGTGGGTCAGAGGTTATGAGTTCAGATCTTCGTGCTTCAGCCGCACTAGTGCTTGCAGGTGTAGTTTCTAAAGGAAAAACAATAATTTCGCGAATATATCATTTAGATAGAGGTTATGAAAAAATTGAAAATAAACTAAAAAAAATTGGAGTAAAAATTAAAAGACTATCTTAATGGCTAAAAAATATCTCAAAAAAATCATTGCCCAATCTCCACAAGATTTACAAGTGATTTCAGCATGTTGTGAAGGCGGAAAAATAAAAATTGATGAAATTAAATATTTACCAAAAAACAAAATTTTTTTATTTTTAGTTGAAAGAATTGCCAGAGAAAAAGGAAATACAAAAGAAAAGGTAAAAAGTATTGTTAAATTTGAATATATTGAAAAATCAAAATCTAAAAACATTGATAGTAGAAAAATTGAAACATTTGTTGAATTAGCCGCAATCAACCTTTTTAAAAATAATAAAAATTATGAAATAACACTATTATTTTCGAATAATGGAATTATAACATTAACTGCAGAAATTATTGAGGCAGTATTAGAAGATCAAAATAAAATAAATGATTAAAATTATAAAATATAAAAATGGATCAGGGCACAATTACTTGAAAAACTTTCTTGATAGAAGGAGAAATTCTAAAAATACTGATGTAGATCTTGTAAATAAAATTATTAATGACATCAAAAAAAATAAGTTTAAAGCTCTAAAAAAATACGAGAATAAATATTCAAAAAATAAGGAAATTAAGTTATCAAAAAAAAAAATTAGTAATACAATTAAAAATTTGGATAAAAATGTTAAAAAGGCTATTGATTATGCTTATGAAAGAATTTTTAAATTTCACATGCTCCAAGTCAAAAATTTTAAAAAAATTAAATTTATAGATAAATACAAAAATAAATTGGAGTATAAGTCTATACCAATAGATTCAGTTGGAGTATACGTTCCTGGTAACTTACCCTCAACTTTATTAATGAATTGTATCCCTGCTAAGATTTCAGGAGTAAGAAGAATGGTGTTAGCTACTCCAAAAATAAATAATAAATTAAACCCTGCTGTTTTATATGCAGCAAAAAAATTAGGTATAAAAGAAATTTTTTCAATGGGAGGGGCTCAAGCAATTGCGAGTCTAGCATTTATTCAAAAAGTAAACAAAGTGGTTGGTCCAGGTAATAAGTATGTAGCTGAAGCTAAGAGGCAATTATCTGGAAAGATTATAGGAACAGAAACAATGTATGCTGGAGCATCTGAGATATGTGTTCTTGCTGATAAAAATTCAGATTTATCTCAAGTTGCAACATCCTTAGTTTCTCAAGCAGAACATGACCCAGATAGTCAGTGTATATTAATTACTAAAGATAAAAACTTGATAAAAAAAGTTCGAACAGAGGTTAAAAAAGTCTTAAGCGATTTACCAAGAAAAATAATAGCTTCAAAGTCATTAAAAAAAAATGGCTTATTTATTCTCGTAAAGAATGATAAACAAATAGTTGAAACAATAAATGAGATAGCCCCAGAACATCTCGAGCTTAACGTAAAAAATTTTAAAAACTACGAAAATAAGATTAAAAATGCTGGAAGTATTTGCAATGGACCAAATACTCCAATGAGTGCATCAGATTATACAGTTGGAACCAATCATGTCTTGCCAACTGCAGGATCCTCAAAATTTAGCTCAGGTTTAAATTTAAACGAATTTACTAAAAAAATATCAATTGTGACTTTGAGTAAATTAGGGGTAGAAAAAATTGCAAATCCAGCTATAACTCTTTCCGAGTTTGAACAATTACATGGTCATACTCAAAGCATAAAATCTAGAATAATAAGGAGAAAAAAAAACTGACAAAAGAAGAGACCCTAGAATTTTCCGGCGTAATAATTGAATTATTAAAGAACGCACAATTTAGGGTGAAACTCGAAAACGGGCACACAGTTTTAGCACATGCTAGTGGGCGTTTGCGTAAGAACCGGATTCGATGTCTTCTTGGTGATAAAGTAAAAATTGAAATCTCACCCTATAATCTTCAACTTGGAAGAATAATTTTTAGATTTTAGTTTATGGGTCTCTGGTGTAGCTGGTGCGCACGAACGCCTGAAAAGCGTTAGGACCTGGTTCGTTTCCAGGGGGACCCAAATCAAAAATTAATAATTAAACGCTTGCAATAAATTTTAAAATCTAATAATTAGTCCCCAGCTAATTTAGCTATAAGTAAAAAACAAGAAGAAAGAGTAAAATAAGTATGAGTACATTAAACGGCAAGGTAAAGTGGTTCAATGGTAAAAAGGGCTACGGTTTTATTGAGAGAGATGATAAAGAAAAGGACGTGTTTGTACATGCAAGCGCGGTAAGAGAAGCAGGACTTCGTTTCCTAAATGAAGGTGACGAATTACAGTTTGAAATAGAAGATGGACCAAAAGGACCGTCGGCTGTTAAACTGGTTCAAAAGAAATCTTAATTTTCTAAAAATCAATAATTGTAATAGGGATGAGTGGTTAAATTCCATATCCCTATACAATTAACTGTTGCATTTAAAATTTTTTCAGGTATTTAACTCACTTATGGTTAAGAAGAATTACAAAATCGCAAATTCACACAGACATCATTTCCATGCTGGCTGCACGCTAGCAGTTTAATCATATTATAAATTTAAAATTAACCACAATTAGTATAAAACATTGAAAGGAGATGCTCCCGTGGTGTAATGGTAGTCACGTTTCTCTGTGGAAGAAAAGGTAGTTGTTCAATTCAACTCGGGAGTAAGCCAAATGGATAAAGAAAAAAAATTAATACCAAATCTACCTAAGGGGTTTAAAGATAGGTACGGTTCCGAACTTGAAACAAAAAAGAAAATTGTTTCTAAAATTGAAAATATTTTCAAAAATTATGGCTACCAACCTTTAGAGAGTCCAGCGTTAGAAATAAGTGAAAATATTGGCTCGTTTCTGGCAGAAGATCCTAATAATCCAATGAGCGATGTTTTTACTTTTAATGATGAAAAAGAGTCACTTACATTGCGCTACGATTTGAGTGCTCAACTTTCTAGATTCATTGCTCAAAATTACATGAATATAGTTTTTCCTTTTAAAAGATATGCTTATGGAGATGTATTTAGACAAGAGAAAGCCGATGTAGCACGATTTAGATCTTTTTCACAATTTGATGCTGATATAATTGGTGATGTGAATGAAGCTCAGGCAGATGCTGAAATTTGTAATTTAATTGCAGACTCATTTTTAGAGTGTGGTCTTAAAAAGGAGCAGTTTGTAATAAATGTTTCAAATAAAAAAATACTTGAAGGATTATTAAGAGAGATCAAAATACCAGAGGAAAAGCAATATCAAGTATTAAAGACAATTGATAAATTAGATAGACTGGGTTTTGAGGGTGTAGAAAAATTATTAAAAGATGGTCGAACAGATGGCTCGGGAGCATTCATTGCAGGATGTAAATTATCTGATGATCAAGTTAGTCAAATTAAAACTACAATAAATTCAAAGAATTTAAATGAATTAAAGTCTAATTTAAAAAATGAATTAAGTATTACAGGTATTAAAGAGTTAGAGGAATTATATGAAGTTCTTTCTTATGGTAATAATTTAGAAAGAGTTCAAACAAATATATGTATTACTCGCGGATTGTCTTACTATAATAGTTTCGTGGTTGAAACAAATCTTAATTTTAAAATTAAAAATGCTAAAGGAAAAGAGGTGAACAGTGGTAGTTGTGGATCTGGTGGGCGTTATAATAGTTTAATTTCAAGATTCAAAGGGGCTGATTACAAAGGCACCGGTATGAGCATCGGAATTGACAGATTATTATATGCGCTTAACCAAATTGATGAAATAAAGGTAAATCCACAATCACCAGTACTAGTTTGTATTTTAGATAAAAAATATATTCAAAATTGTTATGGAATTATTAATCAATTAAGGGAAAAAGGAATTAATTCAGAAATTTATCTTGATCAAAATAAAAATCTAAAGAAACAGCTCCAATATGCCGACCGCAAAAATACAGATTTAGCAATCATAATTGGAGAAAACGAAATAAAAGAAAATAAGATTTTAGTAAAAAAATTAAAGTCTAAAAAAGAGAATGACCAAGTGTCCATTCCAAAAGAAAATCTAGTAAATGAAATCAAAAAACTTATTTAAAATTCTTATAACAAGAGGATTTAAGAATATTGAACTAGATAATATTATTGAGTCAAAATACATTCTTAAAAGATCTGGTGGAAATTTTAGACAATTTTTGTTCTCTTTTTATGATCAAAACCTCAAAGAATGGTCATTAGTTCCTGACTTATCAGTAAGTAGTGTAGTTAAATTTATTCAAAATAATATTAAAAGTAAAACAAAATGGTTTTATTCAGGAGAAGCTTATAGAAAACAAAATAAAAATGAAAATTCTCCTATTATAAATCAAACAGGTTTTGAAATATTTGCCTCAAAGAATAAAATTAAAGATGACTATGAAATTGTTAACACATCTTTAGAAATATTCAAAAAATCAAAATTTAAAAAAGCGGAGATTAATTTGAGTAATATTGAAATATTCAATGCATTGGTAGATAGATTATCTTTACAGGTTCGTTGGAAGGAAAGAATAAAAAGACATTTTTGTAGAGAAAAATACTTTAATCAATTGCTAAACAAGCTTTCAAGTAGAACTGATATAAATCCTGTAATAGTGGAAAAAGATAAAAAAATTGCAGACAAGTTAAGAAAACTAAATCCTAATACTATTTATTCAGGAAGATCGCTCAAGGATATTTTAGATCGTTTTGATTTAAAAAATTATAAAGAGCCCAGATTAGAAACAGATAAAAAAAATGTAAAAATTATTAAAGATTTTTTGAAAATATCTTGTCCTATTGAACATGCCCCAAGAATACTTAACAAATTTTTCAAAAAAAATAAATTGAATTTGTTTATTTACGAAAATTATTTTCCAATAAATTCTAATTTAAAAAAAAATTTAAAAGTTAAATTTTCACCGAATATAAATCGTTCTGTAGAGTATTACACAGGAATGGTTTTTAATATTTCTGTAGTTAAAAGAGGAAAAAAAAATATTCTAATTTCTGGCGGTCGCTACGATAAATTATTAAAAAATCTTGGAAGCAAAAAGGATACAACTGCAGTTGGTGCTGCAATTAATACAAGTTTATTATGAAAAATGAAATAATTAACATCGCAACTTTATCAAAAGGAAGACTGAAAAATGAGGCAGAAAAAGTTTTCAAGAAATGCGGTTTAAGTATTTCAAAAACAAGCGAAAGATCTTTGATTGGCTCGATAAAAAAATACCCTATGGTTCGTGTAATGTATATGAATGCAACAGAAATAATAGAAGCATTAGGAAAGGGAGTTTGTGCAGTAGGAATAAGTGGCAAAGACCTTTGGCGTGAAAGTGATGCAGGAATTCAATCTAAAATATCTTTAGTCAAAGAATACGATTGGGGAAAATCCGATCTTGTAATTGCTGTTCCTGCTGAATGGATTGATTGCGTTAACTCTGCTGATTTGGAAGAAATTTCATTTGAATTTTTTAAAAAAAAGAGAAGATTAATGAGGGTTGCAACTAAATTTAAAAACTTAACAAGAGAATGGTTCAATGAGAAGGGCATCACACAATATGAACTTATTTCATCATTAGGAGCAACAGAAAACTCACATATAATTGGAAAAGCAGACTTGATATCAGATTTGAGCTCAACAGGTCAAACTCTGTTACAAAATAATCTTAAACCAATAGAATCAGTTCTTAAAACATCAGCGAGTTTATTTGTTTCAAAATCTTACAAAAATAACACCATTGTAAAAAAGATTATAAAATTACTTGCTAAGTAATTTTTCAATGAAATACCTAATAATAATTTTAATCACATCAAGATTTCTAATAAAAACAAAAAGACTGATACTTAGAGTTATTAACATTATTAGATAAAAAATATTACTTATATCCATTAAATTAATAATATATTAATTAAAACAAACTTAAAATGATTTGGAATAATAAATTTAGCTATCCTCGCACAATTAGATCTATTGAAAATGGGGTTAGAAAATATGTAATTAATAACGAAAAACTCCCAAGTGTGACTTCTGTGCTTGCAGCAACAAGGAGTCCAGAAGAATTAGCCTCGTTGAAATTGTGGGAGCAGCGTGTTGGTGAAACAAACGCAAAAAAAATAAAGAATGAGGCATCAGCTAGAGGAAGCGCTCTTCACGCATATGTTGAGGACTTCTTGAAAGGAAGAGTAAACGAGAGTTTTTTTTTTGAAAGTGATGAGCAATACAAATGTATGGCTAATCAAATTATAACTAATGGAATTAAAGGAAGCTTAACAGAGATATGGGGTGTTGAATGCAATTTATATTATCCAAAAAAATTTGGCGGACAGGCAGACATTGTTGGGATTTATGATGGCGTCGAATCAATTCTTGACCTGAAACAAGCAAATAAACCAAAAAAAGAAAGTTATATTCAAGATTATTTTCTCCAAATTTCAGCATACAGCCTTGCACATAATTTCGTTTATAAAACTAACATAAAACAGGGAGTGATATTAATGTGTACAGTAGATAATTACTTTCAAAAATTTGTTATACAAAATGATGTTTTAGAAATGTACCAAAATTTATTTTTAGGGAGACTAAAAAAATTTCAAGAATTGAATACTAATTAAATTTACTTCCAATAATTTTTAAATCGAATAATTTTTTCAACCGTTACATTTTTAAATACCCAAACATAGGTATTGAATTGATTTAAAACTCTGTCAAAATTTATATTTGATTTATTTAAACAATCAATAAAGTGCAGACCTTTTTTCCTTCTATTTTCAGGTCTGTGAACCCCTTGCCCTCCAGATTTGTTTTCGTATTTGTTTGTTGGCTTAGTGCCTCTTCTTAAAAGCATGCTTACATATTCTTTCGATCCTACACCGCTTATTTTGCCAAACTGCTCCGTGCTAATTAAGTTCTTATTTAATTTATATTCTCTTGAATAATTACCTGAGCCTATAAATTTTCTATTTTTAATATTCAAAAGTTCAGACTTAGTTTTAGCTTTAAATATTTTTCCAGCGGATGTCTGCTTCCAACACCATATTTCTTCTGTGATACTAAAGTAGAAGCTATTTTTATTATATCTATTTTCTTTATTCGAAGACATTTACTTAAAAAAAATAATTATAAATTTTTTAAACTTGCCTTCTTTTTTTAATTCATTTACGTAAAATGGATGAAAATCTGCTTGCTTCAAACCTAGTGATAATCCTAGACAGCCTACAAATAGATCTATAAATTTTAAATTCGACATCATTATGATACTAATTAATTCAATTTCTATATAAATAAAAAAATTAATAAATACTACTTTTCAATCTAAAGCCACTTGACAATTCTTTTTTAAAAACTATATATGATTCAACACCTACTTGTTTAGATGGTGTTTAGTTTCAAAAATTAAACTTCCCCCTAAACTATAAATCGTAGATACAGATAAATGATTGAATATATAATAATAGTAATTTTAGTTGTAATAGCAGTATTAGCCTATTTAATTTATCAAAAAGTTAATACAAAGGGAGATGACACTGTATTAACTAATATAGATACTAAACTTCAAACTATTGTCGAAGCTAAGAAAACAATGGAAAATTTGCAGGGTGATATGGTTGATTTTAAAAATTTGTTTAATAACAGATCTGATAGGGGAAAATTTGGAGAAGAATATCTGGAAGATTTAGTAAGAGATGCACTAAATAAAAAACATTATAAATTTCAACATACTTTATCAAACGGTAAGAGACCTGATTGCTTCCTTACTTTTGGTAGCCCTGAAGAGTCTGTTTGTATAGACTCTAAATTTAGCTGGGAAAACTATAAAAAAATGCATGAAGAAAAAAATCCAGAAATCAGAAAGTCTCATGCGAAGGCTTTTAAAGAAGATATAATGCAGCATATAAAAGAGGTTGCTGATAAATATATAATTATTGGTGAAACAGCCCCCTTATCGCTGATGTTTGTAGCAGCAGAGGAGGTTTTTAGAGATATTTCCAAGCACCCATATAATTTTATTAAAAAAGCTAGGGAAAAAAATGTTGTAATTGTATCTCCAGATACAATCTTTGGCTTTTTAAGAACCTACAGACTATTAATACAAAATAGAGAGATGTATATTCTATCAGGAATTATTCAAAAAGAAGTTTTTGCTTTAGACGAAGATATTGAAAGATTGACAAAAAGAATTACAGATGCAGATACAAAACATTCTCAAATTTCTGAATCATTTAGACAGTCCAGAACCTCAGTTGAAAAAATACGAAAACACATTTCAAAAATCTTGAATTTAGATCTTGATCAAAAAACTTTAGATGAAATCAATCAAGACGATAACCCAGATAAGCTTAATTAAATTTATATGCGTTATGCTATTTGGGATTTAGAAACTAATTCATCAGACACTTTTTTTGGTTTTATTTTAGAGGCTGGTGGAATTTTGGTAGACGAAAATTTCAAAGAATTAGATAGATTTAATTTACGAGGAAGATTACCTGAAGGGGAATTATTTCAGAGTATGGCATTGCTAGTTAATCGCACATCAATTAAGCAATTGACTCAAGTAAACTTAAGTCATTATGAATTAATAGATCAAATAGAAAAAATATTTCAGAAATGGGGCAGGCAAGGTTCTACAATCTTTTTAGGGTGGTCTAATATAGGTTTTGACGATGAAATGCTTAGAAAGGAATTTTTCAGAGGGTTAAGATATCCGTATTTATTAAATAGCTCTCCAAATAGGCGCCATGACGGTTTGAACATTGCCCGTGCAGCATATGGAATAGATCCTAATATTCTTAAAGTTGAGCTGAATCATAAGTCCAACCCTGTTTTTAAGCTCGAAAGCTTAAGTCGCATGCAAGGTTTTGATACATCTACCAGCCATACAGCGTTTACAGATGCATCAAACACTGCACGCATATTAAGTTTAATTAAAAATAAACAACCAGAAAATTGGGATAGTTTTTTTAAAACATCTAGCAAAATAGAAACTGAAACAATCGTCAAAAGTCATGATCTCTTAACTCTAAGCGAATTTTTTTATGGACGTGTCCATAACTATTTAATTATTCCGTTACACAAAAATCATTGTATCCATCCTATCTATAAATGGGCTTTAGCAATTGATGTTAAGTCAGATATTGAAGCTTTAATGAACATGTCGATTAATGAATTGAAGGCTCAGATGAAAAAAGTTCCAAAATTTCTAAGAACCATTCGTAGCAACAAAGGACCCATATTGCTCGATCCTAAATTTGCAAAGCAAGAGAAGCCTTACAATGAAATGTCGTTTGAGGAAATTGAAAAAAAAATAAAACTTGTTAAAGAAAATGAAAAATTATCACAAAATATTTTAATTGCAGTAAAAGAGATAGCAGAGGACAAAAAGCAATCAGAGTCCCAAGAAGATATTTATCCAGAAGAGGATATCTATAATAATTTTTCACCCAAAAAGGATCAACTTCTCTTTACTGAGTGGCACGCTGCAAATTGGCAAGATAAATTAAGATTAATTCCAAAGTTTGAGGATACGCGATTACACTGGTTTGCACAAAAAATGATATATCAAGAAGCACCAGAAGTGCTCCCTGAGGATTTGCGAAAATCAATAAAAAGAAAGATAGCAAAAAGAATATTAAGCAAAGCAAATGAAAAATGGATTACAATTGGACAACTTTACAGCGAAATAGATATGCTTAGAGATAAATATGATGATGAAAATGATAAAGAAAAACTTAAACAGCTTGATGAGCACGATCAATTTGCGAAAACTGTCGAGCAAAAATATGAAAATGCCTAGTTGACTTTCGACTGTAATAATTTAAAAAAATTAAATGCTTATAGATTTTTTAGACAGCGACTTTGAGAGTAAAGTAAAAAACGAAGATGTTTCAATTCTTCAATTTTCAGCTTCTTGGTGTGGGCCTTGTAAAGTTCTAAAACCGATTATGGAAAAGCTCTCAGATGAGTTTAAAGACAAAGCAAATTTTTACTATGCAGATATAGATGAGAAGGCAATTAATTCAGCATCTGCAGCGGCTGTGCGTGGAGTACCTACAGTAGTCGTCTATAAAAAAGGTGTCGAAGTTGCAAGAAAAGTTGGTGGTTTGCCTGAACAACAAATGAGAGATTTTTTAAAAGAAAATCTTTAATTAAGATTTAGCACTTCTCCTGTTAAATAAATAGATCCAGTTATTATAACGATATCATTTTGGTTTATCTGTAAATCTTTTAAAGCTTGCTCAATGTTTTCACTAAAACTTAAATTTGAAAAATTTTTAAATTTTTCTTTTAACTTTTTTCCGCTGATTGCATTTACTTGATTGGGTATATCAATCACAGTCAATGATGAAATGTCTTTAAAATAGCTTATGAATTTTTCATGATCTTTGTTCTCCATCATTCCAATAATAACGTGCTTATTGCAATTTAAAGTTTGAAGATACTCATTTAAAGATTTGGATCCGCCAGGATTATGAGATGAATCAACAATTAGAGTATTATCTCTTACTAAATTTTTGAGTTTGCCAGATTTAATTTCCTCAAGCCTAGCTGGATTGTAGGCTTTTTTTACTCCATTTATTATGTGTTTATCTTTGATATTTAAATTTTCTAATACTCGTAATGAGGCAATTGCTGTAGATGCATTTTCTAATTGAAACTGACCTTTCATGCTTGGTTTTGGTATTTTTAAACCTCCATATTTATCCTCGTAATAAAAAAAATCGTTTTCTTTAATAACAAAACTATAGTCTTCGTTAAAAAAATATTTATTCGCTTTATTTTTTGAAGTATTTTTTTTAATACTTTCAGTAATTTCTTTAGATGATTGTTTTGCAACTATTATATTCGAATCAAGTAAAGACGATGTCTTTTCAAAAATAATTCTCTCTATATTTCTTTCATTTTCTGGCAACCAATCTAAATGATCTTCGCTAATTGATGTAACAATATTACAAAGATTTTTGTTTAAGATATTAACTGCATCTCCCCTTCCAAAAAGACCAAATTCTGCAAGAACGATATTATTTTTATATTTTCGACATCCGTAAAAAAAAGCTGCTGTAAGAGCCTCAAAATATGTAAGAGGTTGACCATCATTGATATCCTCCACTTTCTTCAATAATTCTGCAAGTTCATCGTCGCTTATAATTTCATCATTATAAATAAATCTCTCATTAATTGACCTTACGTGAGGCGAGGTGTAAACATTACACTTTATTTTAGCCTCCTTAAGTATCGAATGTAAAAAAGAAATTGTGCTTCCTTTTCCGTTAGTTCCGCAAACCTGAATACATTTTATATTGTTCTGAGGATTCCCTAATTTTTCGCAGAGGTTTTTTATACGATCTAAGCTAAGATCAATCTCTTTAGGATGCAACTTTTGAAAGTTGCTGAGTATTTTCTGAAGTTTCATTTTCTGAAGTAGAATTTACCTCAGAATTTTTGTTAAGCAATATTGATAATAGTGTCCCTATTTTTTCAGGTAAATCTTTTCTTGCTATTATAGTATCAACAAACCCACATTTCATCGTATGTTCTGCAGTTTGGAAATTTTCAGGCAACTCCTCTTTGATGGTTGATTCTATTACACGACGCCCAGCAAAAATTATTTCCGCTCCAGGTTCTGCTATTTGAATATCACCAAGCATTGCAAAAGAAGCAGTTACCCCTCCACTTGTTGGCGAGCACATACATACAATATAAGGCAATTTTTTATTTTTAAGTTCATTAACTGCTAATACTGTTCTTGTCATTTGCATTAAGCTTAAACCAGACTCCATCATCCGGGCACCACCAGTTGATGTAAAAATTACAAATGGAACTGAATTATCAATTGAGTGCTGTATACCGGATATAATTGCTTCTCCTTCAGCAGTACCCATAGAACCGCCAATAAAATTAAAGTTCATAGCTGCACAAACTAATTCAATATTATTTATTTTTCCTTTCGCGACCAATACACCACACTCTTGATCATTTTTCTTTCGGGCATCTTTTAATCTTTTTGTATAAGGTCTTGTATCTTTCCAGGAAATTGGGTCATCGATTGGAATTGGTGTCTGAATAATTTCATAATTATTTTTTCCAAAGAAAACATCAAACCTCTGGCGTGAGCTTATACGATGATGTTTACCACATAAATTACAACACCATAAATTATCTTCTAAATCCTTTTTTAATATTGGACCTTTACAACATGATGTCCAATCACTTTTTTCCATCTCTTCTTTGGTAGGTCTGTGCTTATTGATAAGTCTTTTTATTTTTTCACCAATTCGAAGAGTTTTTTTTATCCAATTCATATAATTTTAGATTTAAGTTTTTTTACCATATTCTCTACTTTTGTGACAGGATTTTGTCTTTTTTGTAAACTTCTAGTAATTTCTTTACATATTGCGCTTCCTACAACCAATCCATCAGCTGACTTTAATTTTGAAATAGTGGTTTTTGTTATTCCGAAACCAATTACGCAGTTTTTATATCGACTGATTTTTTTTATTTTTTTGTAATTGGTTAATATTTTAGATGGTGAAACTTTTAATTTACCTCCAGTTGTTGAAAGCATCGAAATGTAATAAATCATTTCATGAGAGTCTTTTACTATTAATTTTAGTCTTTTTTGAGATGTTGTAGGTGAAAGAAGCTGAACATAACATATAGATCTTTGTTTACATTTTTTTGCAAAATTTTTATTCTCTGGCCAAGGTAAATCTACCACGATTAAGCCATCTACTTTATTTTTCTTGCAATCATTTAAAAAAGTATTCTCTCCATACTGTAATATCATATTATAATATCCCATAAGAATAATTGGTTTTGAGAATTTGCTTCTTTTAAATTTTTTCACAATTTGAAAAACGTCTTTTAATCTTGTTCCATTTTTAATAGCTCTGTAAGCACTTGTTTGGATTTGTCCTCCGTCTGCTATAGGAGTATTGTGTGCAAATCCTAACTCACAAATATCAACATGTCTTGAAATTGATTTTAATATCTCTAAAGATTTTTTTTTAGTATTATCCCCTGCAACAGTATAAGTTAATAATGCAGGTCTATTTTGTTTTCTTGCAATACTAAATGCTCTGCTTATTGAGCTAATCATAATGAAACGCCTAATTTTTTTTTTAGTATTTTTCTGTCTTTATAAGCATCCCCACAGCTATTGACCACAACTATGGTATCCCTAGAAAGTTTTTTACTTTCATCTATTGCTATAGAGAAAGCGTGACTTGGTTCTAAAGAAGGTCTTAAATTTTCATATTTTGAAACTATTTTAAAAGCATTTAAAGCATCTTCATCACTAGCTGCAGTGTATCTTGCACGTTTAGTATCTTTTAAAAAACAATGTAGCGGTGATACACCCGGATAATCTAAACCTGCAGAAATAGATTCTGTTTCCTCTATTTGACCTTCCGAATTTTGATTAACGTATTGCGCTGCACCATGAAGAACACCGATTTTTGATCCATAGGTCAATGGTGCTGCATGTCTTTTACTCCTTGAAGGTCCTCCAGCTTCAACACCTATGAATTCAACTTGCCGTTTATCATAGTCCATAAACTCATTCCAAAAACCAAAACTTGAACTTCCTCCCCCAACACAATTATACAGTTTTAATTTTTTTGGCATTTTTCCAAATTCTTCTAAAATTTGAGTTTTAAGTTCTCTTGAAATTTGGCTGGTTGACCATCCACATATTCTTACAAAAATATTTGGTCCTACAGTTGACCCAACACACATTGCAGTCGTGTCACAATTTGCTACCCAAAATCTCATACACTCGGAAACTGCATCGACTAATGTCTGGCTTCCAGTATAAACTGGAATTACCTCAGCTCCATTTTTTTTCATAGCTTTTACGTTTGGCTGCTGTCGTTCAATATCTTTTGCACCCATGAAAATTTTACATTTTAATCCAAATTTCTTTGCAGCCATGCTTAACATTTTACCTGCATAACCTGCACCAGTATCACCACAAATAACTTTTTTACCCGATCTTTTAGCTAACAAACAATGAACTGTTGCATTATAAATTTTATGTGCACCACCATTTGCATCAGACACAACTTTAGACCAAATTTGAGCCCCACCAACAAAATCTGTAAGATTATTTAATTTAATAAACCTTGTTGGAGCCCCAATCCAATTTTTGAAATATTTATCTCTTTCTTGTAAAAATCTTTTATCATTCTTTAATTTATCAAATAAGATTTCTAGATCGTTAATAGGTTTTTTTAATGTTTCGGGAACAAAATTTCCACCAAATTTTCCTCCCCAAAATCCAAATTTGTCATGCTGATCTAAAACAGATATTTTTTTTTTTAATTTCATACTTTATTTAATTCATTCAAAAATTTATCAATTTTATAAATATTTTTTTCCCCACTAGCGTCTTCAAGTCCTCCGCTAATATCAATTATATATTTTTTATTTTTATATCTAAAAATATCATTAATTTGAATATTTCCAGCAATCATTTTATTAAAATTATCTGTTAAGTTTTCTAACATATTGTGGTCGAACCCAATAGATTTCTCATATCCTTTAGAGTCGAATAATATAATTTCAGAAATAGGCAAAAACTGTTTATATTTTTCTATATCCGACTTAGTCTCAACTGTAATAGCAGAAATAATTTTTTTTTTGTATTTACTTTTAATAAACTTAATTTGTTCAGGGGTACAATCGTAGATTTGATAGTAATCAAATTTTAAGTCTTTTATATTTTCGAGTATTTCATCGTTAGGTTTAACTAAGACTGCTACAAATTTGGATTTTTTTTTATCAGAGCTTATTAATCTTTTAAGTTTTTCTAAATCAACATAACGTTTTGATTTTGGATAATTTACAATGAAACCTATAAATTGAGGAGGATATTTATGATTTACAATAAAGTTTAAAATTCTAGAGTTAGAAACTCCACATATTTTACATTTAAGTGTCATTGTTCTAAATGATCACTTAAATTTTTTAAATTATTTTTTATATTTCCCTTAGTTAACGGTCTTCCAATTACTAACCAGTCACTTCCATTTTTAAAAGCTTCTTTTGGACTCATTATTCTTTTTTGGTCATCTGATTTTTTTTTAAATCGTATGCCTGGTGTTATAATTTCTTTTCTAAATGTTTTTTTTACCAATTTGACTTCGAGTGGACTGCATACCATCGCATCTAATTTTGCTTTTGATGCCAGTCTTGCTTGATATTTTACCAAATCTTTTACTTTTTTACTAAAACCAATTTGTTTCACTGATTTATCGTCTAAAGATGTGAGAATGCTTACACCAACAAGTTTGATTTTTCCAGAAACCTTTTTGGCAGCTTTAAGAGCCTGAAGGCCTGAACTTATATGAATTGTAAGATAATTTACCTTTAGATCCCTAATTGCTTTTATTGCTGAGGCGCAGGTATTTGGTATATCATGAAGCTTATAATCAGCAAAAATTATTTTATTTTTTAATTTGGATACAAATTGTCTCCCATTTTTTGAATTGAGAAATTGAAGTCCGAATTTATAACCAATTGTAATCTTTGAATTTTTTGTGTGTTTTATTATATTTTTAATTTTCTTAATATTTGTGGTATCACACGCGACAAATATTTTATTCTTCTTCATTATTTATTTTTTTAAACAAATCTTTTGACATTTTAAAGTTAATTGTTCTTTTTTCAGGTGTACTTACTTTTTCGCCGGTTTTTGGATTTCTTGATAATCGAGCCTTTTGAATATTTGAAGCCCAAGTTCCAAAACCTCTAAATTCTACCCTATCTCCTCTTTTTAAAGAATTTTTTATCTCTTTTAAGATGATATCAAAAAATTTATCTAAATCCTTTTTGTAGAAGTTTGGGTAGTTTTGATAAATTTTTTTTAGAAGCTTTGATTTTACAAGAGCCAATTTAAATTATTCTTTCTTTTTCTTATTCTCTTTTTTTTCGAGTTTATCTGAAAGTGAAGAAAAAGGAAGGTTTTTACCTGATAATGGAGAGCTAAATTTAGATACAGCTTCCTTATTTTGAATTTCTTCAAGTAATTTGATACTTAAAGACACTTTTCTTTTATTAAGATCTAATTCCTGAATAGCTGCATCTATTCTGTCATTTTTTATAAACCTGTTTGGTCTTGCATCTGCTGCATTTATTGCAATTTGTGATTTTTTAATTTGTAATTCAACCTTTGCACCCTCAGGTAAAACTAAAATTCCTTTACTATCCGTTTCAAGCACTTTTACAGTAACTACATCGTTTACTTTCTTATCTTTAAAAAATTCAAATGGATCTGCTTGTGTTTGTTTTAACCCAACTCTTACCTTTTGTTGTTCAGGCTTAATTTCTAAAATTTTAACTTTAATTTTTTCATCTTTCTTATATTTTTTTAGTTCCTCCTCCGGATTTTTGTCATAAGTCAAATCATTCGAATGCAAAAATCCATCAATATCGTATCCGTCTATTTTTACATAAATCGCATAATCATTTATAGATGTAATTTTACCTTCAACTAATGAACCTACCGGTGATTTTTTTTCTAACACTGAGAATGGATTTTCCTCAGTTAATCTGTGAGATATCGATACTCTTCTTTTATCTTTATCAATTTCGGTTATAACACATGAAATCTCATCCCCGACTTTGAAGATTTTTTTAACAGAGGGATTTTTTTTTGTCCAACTAATTTCACTTGAGTGAAGTAAAGTAGTTAAGCCTGGTTCCAATTCACAAAAAGCACCAAAGTCCATTAATTTTACAACTTTAACTTTATATTCTTTTTTTAATTCGTAATTAGAAATATGTTCAAATGGATCAGGAGATAATTGTTTAATAGAGCAACCAACTTGCAGTTTTTCTTTGTTAACATCAATTACTAGAAGATCATGTCGCTCACCAATATTAAAAATTTCTTCTGGATGGTTAACACGAGAATAACTAATTTCCTGAAGGTGAACTAGCACATCAAGTTCTGAATTTACATCAAAAAAACAACCAAACGAAGAATAACCTTTAACTATTGCATTCTTAATAACATCACCAACTTTATATTTTTCAATTATTTTTGCTTTATCTTCTTTTTTATTTGATGAAATTATCTGTCTTCTAGAAACACATGCATTGCCTCTCACTTTATCCAGTTTTATCAAAGCGAATTTCTGCGGTTCATTCATTAAATGTGAAATATCCTTAAGTGGTTTATCTGATATCTGCGATCCTGGACAAAACATTAAAGAACCAGTATCTGTGTGTTCAACTATAACTCCTCCTTTACATTTCGATGTAATTTTTCCAATTATCGGTTCATTTTTTTCGTAAGCTTCAACTAATTTATCCCATCCCTTAATTTTTAGAGCCTTTGATGCTGAAACTACCACTTCACCATTTTTATCTTCGATTCTTTCAAGAAGAACTGATAATTTGTTCCCTAGTTTAACGTTTTCAATTAATCCTAAACTTTTTAATTCATTGATATCTACAACAGGCTCGGATTTAAGTCCTTCTATAAATAAAAAAACAAATTTTTCAGTAATTTTAGTGATTTTGCCTTCAATTATTTTTCCCTCTGCTAGATTTTTGGTTTTTGATAACTGGCTATTAAGTAGTTCCTGAAATTCTTTAGACGCTTTGCTTTCTAAATTATTATAAATTTCCATTTAATTTTAGTTTCCTATCCATAATTGCTTTTATTTTTTTAAAGCATCGTTTTCTACTAAGTTTAGTTGTATTAATCAATATTGAATCTTTGGTTTTTTTAAGTGGTCCATATTTTCTATTTTTATCTGATTTATCCCGTTTTTTGAGGCTTTTTAATACCTCTTTAAAGTTTAAACCTTTTTTTAATGACCTGTATTCTTTAAATCTTCTTTTAGCTCTAACATTTATATTTGCGGTTATATAAAATTTAAACATAGCATCTTTCAAAATCACACTAGTTATATCCCGTCCATCGAGTACTGATCCTGCATATTTTTTTGGTGGATGGTAAGCACAATTTTGTTGAAATTTATAAACTATATTTCTAATATTCTTGTCTTTAGCTACAACTGAGGCTGAAATCGCGATCTTATCAGATAATAAATTTTTATTTTCCAAATCATAAATTTTTAAATTATTTATTTTTTTTTTTACAGAAGTATAATTAAATTTTTTTGGATTTTTCAGCCTCATATCACCGATAAGTCGATATATCATTCCAGTTTCAAGCTTAAATAAATTATAATGTTTAGCTATAAGTTTTGCTTGAGTTCCTGCTCCTGCGGCCGCTGGTGAGTCGATAGCTACTGTAATAAGTTTTTTTTCTTTCATATAATTTTTGCTTTAAAATTTTCTTTTAGAATTTTAAAAAAAGATGGAAATGATGTTTGAATTGATTTTGGATCAAATATTTTCCAATTTCCACCAAGGGTTAGAGCAGCAATGGTACATAATGCCATTATTCTGTGGTCTTTTAAATAATTCTTTATTACGAAATTTTTATTTAGACTTAAATTAGGATTGCCATAGATTTTAATAGAGCTTTTTGTTAGCTTGGTTTTAATCCCCATCATATTTAAAATTTTTGAACCAAGTTTTAACCTTGGACTCTCTTTTTGATCAAGTTCTGATAAATTTTTAAAATATGAAATTCCTTTAGCTTTACATGCTACTAAAAAGATTATCAAAAATTCGTCAATTGCACTACTATTAAGTGAAGATGGGCAATTAATGCCCTTTAAATTTTGAACACTTTTAACATAGATGTCTCCACATTTTTCTCCATTATAATTTTTAATATTCTTAGTTTTAATTTTTGCACCCATTTTATTTAAAATTTTGATTACCCCTAGTCTTGATGGATTTAAATTTATATGTTTCAAAATGAGCTCAGATTTTTTTGATAAAATAGTTAAAACTATAAAAAAAGATGCAGAACTAATATCACCAGGGACTTTAATATTAAAATTACTTATCAATTTTGGACTTGATACTTTAATTAAATCGACTTTTTTACCTTTAGTAACTTTTATTGGTATCTTGAGGTTTTTAAACATTAATTCAGTATGATCTCTAGATTTATGCGCAATTATTTTCATCTCTCCTGGTGTGTTTAAAGATGCAAACATCACACTAGTTTTACATTGTGCGGAACCTCTATTTTCATAAAAATTAATTGGTCTTAAATAATCACTTCCTAGTATTGATATTGGAAGTTTACTTTTATTTATTGGAAAAAAACTTGCTCCTATTTTGCTCAACGGTTTTGTAACTCTTGAAAAATCTCTTTTCGAAAGACTTTGGTCTCCAATAATCTTTATCTTATTGGGTGATTTTATAAGGAGTGGTAATATTAGTCTTCCAACTGTTCCAGAATTACCTGCATTAAGTACTAATTTTTTTTTAAATTTAAAACCATTTATACCTCTGCCTTCAATCAAGCAGGTATTTTTGATAAATTTTACTTTTACCCCTAATTTTTTAAGACAGTTTATGGCGCTCAAAACATCCTCTGATTTTAATAAGTTTGATGCTTTTGATATACCAATCGCTTGAGATGCAAGCAGAACCCATCTTATGGAAAGACTTTTATCACCATCTACATTTATTTTCTTTTTAAACTTATTAATCTTATTTTTTATAACTAAATAATTAGAACGCATAAATTTAGTTTATTTTGAAAGTTTTTCCAAAATATGCATTCTGGGCTATCGGATTATTTACCAGTTCTTTAGGGGTTCCTTGTGCAATAATTTTACAATCTGACAATATCATGGCTATGTCAACACAAGATAATAAGTCTCTAGCTTGGTGATCGCAGATTATAATCCCAATTCTTTCCTCCATTTGCAAATTTACAATTATTTTTTGTAACATCTGAATTGTTAAGACATCTAATGCTGCAAAACACTCATCTAAAAGAAGTATTTTAGGATCGCCCAATAAAGATAGAGCAATAACTAGCTTTTTTTTTTGGCCTCCAGATAAAACTGAAGCTTTAATATTTCTTATGTAATCAAGTTCAAATTTGGAAATCAGATACTCAATTCTGGTATTTTGATCTCTACTATCTTTAATTAGTACTTCAGCAACGGCCTTAAGATTCTGATATGTTGTTAAATCACCAAAATAGCCACCATATTGTGGGACATATCCGATTTTAAACTTTCTTGTTCTTGTATAAATTGGGAAATTAGTAGCGTCTTTGCTTCCAAATAATACCTTTCCAAAGTCTGGTTTTAATAAGCCAGTAATGAGATTAAATATTGTAGACTTTCCTGCTCCATTAGGACCTAACAAACCTAAAATTTCCCCAGGATTTATTTTGAAAGATATATTATCTAATATTTTTCTTTGTTCAAATGATATCGATATATTTCTAATTTCAAGTAAC
This sequence comes from uncultured Pelagibacteraceae bacterium, assembly GCA_902570525.1. GTDB lineage: Bacteria > Pseudomonadota > Alphaproteobacteria > Pelagibacterales > Pelagibacteraceae > Pelagibacter. Next base: position 1,874 of record CACFYN010000001.1, on the reverse strand, counting down.
GGATCAGTATTTTTAAAAGATTTGATCCTAAACTTTTTAATTATTGCCATTTAGTTATTAATTATAGCTTTAACTTTTTTATTTTTATTTGTCATATAAATTTTTGATACTTTATTTAACAAATTCATCGTAACTTCGTCCGCAATTAATTTACTATTTTCAGACTCATAATACACGTTATTTGAGATTTTCACTTTTTTATCTGAATACTTTAAGAAAAGGTCATCACTTTTTATATCATGATCTTGATATATTAAATTTACATTTTCATAAAAATGAGTATCTAAACTAACTTTATTATATAATGCATTATCAGAAAATATATACACATTTCCATAGCCATATACCAAGATCTTTGCCTCCACATTTTTTAATAGAAGTGTACTTTTATCATTTTCCTGAATTGAGCCTGAGTCAGAATTAATTTCATAAATATTTCCATTATCATCAAGTGATTTATATGTAAGCTCGGAAATAACATTTTTATCCAATGTTTCCTCATCCTTACTAATTTTCTCCTCCACCAATTCATTTAATTGGGTTTTTTCAACAATATTTGAATCTTTTCTAGATTTATTGATATAATTGTAAGTTAAATATAAAAGTAAAATAATTAGAACTATTATACCAAATTGTATAAAGTGCGATCTAGTCATTTAGCTAATATTTCCGTCTAATATGTTGTGAATATGAAGAACACCAATAGTTTTTCCACGTCTTGCTCCTTTATGAACGCAAAGGCTTGTTATTTTTTTATCAGACATAATTGCAAGAGCTTTTACTGCAAGCATGTTTTTATCAACACTTATAGGATTTTTTGTCATAATTTTTTTAACTGATGATTTTATTAATGACTCATTTTTGTGTGAACTCCTCCTTATTTGACCATCAGTAATTATACCTGTAGTAATTTTTCTTTGATTAATTGCTATAAGAATTCCTAATTTTTTTTGAGTAATTAATTCAAGCGCTTTCTTCATATTTGTATTCTCATAAACAAATGGTATTTTTTTTCCTGAGATCATCAAATCTTCTACAGTTTTAAGTTTTGCGCCAAGACTACCACTTGGATGAAATTCTTTAAAATTTTGTTTACTGAATCTTTTTTTATTTAATGCAGCAACTGCTAAACAATCACCTATCGCAAGCTGTTCAGATGTACTACTAGTAGGAACAATTCCCAGCCCAGCTTCCTTCACCTCTGGTATAACTAACTTAATATCAGACGCTTTGTATAACAGAGAATTTTTTTTTGAAACTATTCCAATTAATATAATTTTATATCTATTAGCAAATTTAATTACCGGTATTAGTTCTTGGGTATTTCCAGAATTACTAATAACTATCAATAGATCTTTTTTTGATATGCTTCCAAGATTTCCATGGGAACAATCATTTGCTGAAATAGAAAAAGATGGACAACCTACAGACGATAAAGTTGCAGCAATTTTTGATGCAATCAAATAACTTTTTCCAACTCCACAAAGTATAATTTTTGATTGACATTTTACTATAGCATTAACCGCTTTATCGAATGAGTTGTTTATTGATTTTTTTAATTTTTTTAATGCATCAATTTCAAGTTCAATTACTTTATTTGCAATTTTTTTATAAGTACTATTTTTCATTAATGTTCAAAAACGTTAATTTTATATCCAGATAATTCTATATCTACTAAAATTGGAATTACCTTAATACATTTTTCATATAAATCTTTCCTATTTTCTCTTTCCAACATTTCTGAAAGTTTATTTTTAATTTGAAATAAATATTCAGTATCTTGAGCGGCGTAGCTTATTTGTTTTTCTGATAACTTTGGGTTACCCCAATCACTTTGCTGTTCTTTTTTTGAAATATCCTTACCACATATCTCT